>NZ_JBJYZK010000006.1:224752-311820 GCF_048654275.1 Candidatus Pseudomonas auctus
ATGCACTCGTAGCTCAGCTGGATAGAGTACTCGGCTACGAACCGAGCGGTCACAGGTTCGAATCCTGTCGAGTGCACCATATACCGAAAAGCCCGCGTTTAACGCGGGCTTTTTGCTGTCCTGGATTTGGCTTTTCCTGTCACGCATCCTTTCTCATCAAAATCGATTTGAGCACTGCGCCCTCGCTTGAGGTCGTAACGATAACTCGTTGCCGAATTGCGGATGCTCACCTTGTCGGGTTTGCCCAAAGCGCTTTCAACATCCTGTTGGCTCATGCCGGCGATGATTCGTTGATTGATGATCGCCTCGCGCTTCTGTCGTGCATCGATCAGATCTCCGCATTTGTCCTGGGTGCGCCCAACGACGGCCATTTCTCGTTTTCTGATATTCATACCGGATATTTCTTCGTGCCGGGCTTCGGGTATCAGGTTGACTGTCGAGCCTGGCGAGTAGGGGCGAACTTCCTGCAACGAAAGGTGCTCGTCGTTCGGACAGCTCAGCGTTGTGAACGTGACGCTACCATCAGAGGCTTCGCAACGATGAAGTGTCGTTGCGTTCCCGATGGCGGGCAGGCAGAGCAGGGTGGTCAGCATGAATCGGGATGTTTTCGATGGCATTCGGCGTCCTCCATGACGATCCTTCTCAAGCTTAGCCGGCAGTTTTTTCACCGCCGGTGTGTTTTCTTTTCAGGATGAGTCGTCGCAGTGTGAAGGATCAGGACAGTGCTCAGCTTTGTCTCGCAAGCGCTTGTTTCAGCCACTATTTTTTAACGTTTAAAACCGTCAGGCGGTGTATCATTGCGCCCGTCAGCCCCGCCGGGGCTTATGGAAAACCTCCATGGACTTACCCAGTAGTTATTCAGTAACCCGTTTCACCAATCATGAATTGACTGATTGATCCTTCCGGCGTGCCCCGCTGCTGGGAGTGGAGTTCGCCTATGTCCGAAATCGAAGTAAAGAAAACACAGGAAAGCCTGCAGGATCGCCTGGCTCAGGTCGTCGAGCTGCTGCAGCGCCAACGGGTCGTCGAAGACCTGACTCATCGCCAGGAAGGCCCGCATCATGACCGGGTCGAGAACCTGGTCCACCGGCAAAACCTCGTCGAGTTGCAACGCAAGCTCGATGATCTGCACTCCGCCGACGTCGCCTACATTCTTGAAGCTCTGCCGCTGGACGATCGTCTGACGCTCTGGCAACTGGTCAAGGCCGATCGCGACGGCGACATTCTTCTCGAAGTATCCGATTCCGTCCGTGAAACGCTGATCGCCGACATGGACGATCACGAGCTCCTGGCTGCGGCCAAGGACATGGATGCCGACGAACTTGCTGACCTGGCATCCGAGCTGCCGCGAGACGTCGTCCATGAGCTGATGGAGACTCTGGACCAGCAGCAACGCGAGCGTGTGCGTTCTGCTCTCTCCTACGACGAGGAGCAGGTCGGTGCGCTGATGGACTTCGAGATGGTGACCATCCGTGAGGATGTGAGTCTCGAAGTGGTTCTGCGTTACCTGCGCCGCCTCAAAGAGCTGCCGGGCCATACCGACAAACTGTTCGTGGTCGACTACGACGGCGTGCTCAAGGGCGTGCTGCCAATCAAGCGTTTGCTGGTCAATGACCCGGAGAAGCAGGTTTCCGAAGTCATGGCCAGTGACCCGGTGAGTTTTCACCCGGATGAAGACGCCTACGACGCCGCTCAGGCGTTCGAGCGTTACGACTTGATCTCGGCCCCGGTGGTCGACAAGAACGGCAAGCTGATCGGCCGTCTGACCATCGACGAAATGGTCGACTTGATTCGTGAGGAGAGCGAAAGCGAAGTCCTCAACATGGCGGGTCTGCGTGAAGAGGAAGACATCTTCGCCTCCGTCTGGAAATCCCTGCGCAACCGTTGGGCGTGGCTGGCGATCAACCTGATCACGGCATTCGTCGCATCGCGGGTGATCGGTCTGTTCGAAGGTTCGATCGAGAAGCTGGTGGCCTTGGCGGCGCTGATGCCGATCGTGGCGGGCATCGGCGGTAACTCCGGCAACCAGACGATCACCATGATCGTTCGCGCCATGGCGCTCGACCAGGTCAGCACCGGCAACACCTCGCGCCTGATGCGCAAAGAGCTAGCCGTGGCGTTGATCAATGGCCTGGTCTGGGGCGGTGTGATCGGTGTGGTCGCTTACTTGCTCTACGGCAGTTGGTCGTTGGGTGTGGTGATGACGGCCGCCATGACGTTGAACCTGCTGCTGGCAGCGTTGATGGGGGTGTTGATCCCGATGACCCTGGCCAAGATGGGCCGGGATCCGGCAATGGGTGCCAGCGTGATGATCACGGCCATGACCGACAGTGGTGGCTTCTTCATCTTCCTGGGGTTGGCGACGATCTTCCTGCTCTGACCGACTGCATTGAAACAGCCCGCCGATTGGCGGGCTTTTTTTCGCCCCTGAAAAACCCGAATTGCGGGCCAAAAAAAGCCAGCATTCATGCTGGCTTGAGGTGTTCGGTGTGGCTCAGGATGCGTCTGCGGCCATTTCGGCGTCGTGGGCGATCAGAGAAACCAGCGCGTTCTGCTGGCGGTGGGAGAGCTGGCGGAAGCGTTGCAGCAGCTCGCGTTCGTGCAGCGACAGCTCCGGGCTGTCCAGGCGCATGCTCAGCTCTTCGCCCAGTGCACCTTCCTGAATAAGACTCTGCTCAAGGCGCGCAATGATCTCGGAGTTCATGCTGCGATGATGATTGCGAGCCACCTCGGCAATGCGTTCACGCATTCCGTCTGGCAGACGTACGACGAACTTGTCAGCCGTACGGCTGGAATAAATTGCCTGTTTCAATGGGCGCATATATTTAACCGGTTAGTTCAGGGGAGCGGTTCTCGGGATTGGCCGCAGGATGTGTGGTAGGACAAGCATCCGCGCCAAATGGTTCAACCTGAATTGTTAAGAGGCGCGCATCATGCCTCAAAATTGCCAGATCATTGGCGTCAATTCTGTGACAAATATTGATCCGGGTAAAGGCGTAATGCCAGCACCAATTATCAGAAATGCGGACTGGTTTGAAAAGAAAGCGTCGGCCCGTATCGCTGACCGCGTCCTGAAGCACGTCGACTGATGCCCAAAGGCTTCAGAACGTGCATGCTATGCGGCTTGAATCGTTGTTCCTTACCTTGTACAGGATAGTGGCAAATGGCCGATTTACTAGGGGCAAATGCCCGCCGGAGGGCGTTTTCAGGATGGATGGCAGGCTGATTTACCTCATGGGACCTTCCGGCTCCGGCAAGGACAGTCTGATTGAGGCTGCGCGCGAACCTTTGCGGGCGTTGAATTGTGAAGTCATGCGCCGGGTCATCACCCGTTCGGCCGAATCCGTGGGTGAGGATGCGATCGGCGTAACGCCGCAGGAGTTCGAACGACTTCAGCGCGCTGGCGATTTTTCGCTGGCGTGGGAGGCCAATGGTCTCGCCTACGGGATACCGGTGGAAATGGACCAATGGTTGAAAGCCGGTAAACACGTCCTGGTGAACGGTTCTCGGGCGAACCTCAGGCAAGCGCTGGAACGCTATCCGACGCTGGTGCCGGTGTTGCTGACGGTGCGAGACGACGTCTTGCGTGAGCGCCTGCTTCGGCGTGGGCGGGAGACGCTGGAACAGATCGATGCGAGGCTGGCCCGCAACACGCTGTTCAAGGACAGGCGTTCAACCGACAGCCCTGTGCACCTGATCGACAACTCGGGCGACCTGGCCATTGCCGTCAATCATCTGCTGGAGCTGGTCAGGTTCAGCGCAATACCGGATCAAACTTGATCTTGCGTCCGGCCACCAGTGCCAATACGAACAGCGCCGAAAAGACGCCGCAACCGATCAGGGGTAGGGATATTTCGGTTTCCTCGAACAGCGAAAAATGCCCGAGGCCACTCAATAAGGCGAGGATCAGAAATCCTGCAGCTGACTTGGACATGCTGTACTCCTGAAGATATTTCAAAAAACCAGACGTTCAGTCGAATGCGTCGGCAACGCCTGTTCAGACTCGCTGACTGCTTGCGGGGCAAAGCTCTTATCGCTCAACACCGCCCATTGCGGCGCCTTCTGCACTTGCAGGTAGTGCGGCATGCGTCCGGCCACTTTTTCGTTATCCGCGGGGGCGAAGTGAAAGCCGACCAGAACGGCCAATGCGATTGCATTTGCGAACACGAGGGCGCTGTTCATGAGACGAGTCTCCGATTGTACTTGTATAAGAACCGGTAAAGCAGCCGTCGTGCCAATAGTCTAACCGCTGTTAAGTCCTTTAAAAACAAGCATTTATCAGGGTTTTTCGGAGGTGGATCATTGCATTTTGCAATGGTAGCTTTTTGCGGCGATGCAAATTGCACGGTAAAACGTCGGGCACCCTTGCAAGGCGCCTGCCTACACTTAAAAAGCCCTGCGGACGACATGACAAAACAGGGCCCGGCCGTTAACATGCACGCCGTCTGTCGCACCGACAGATTTGTGTCCCAGTAGCTCAATTGGATAGAGCATCCCCCTCCTAAGGGGAAGGTTGGCAGTTCGAACCTGCCCTGGGACACCATCTATTGAAAAAGCCCCGCACAGAGTGATCTGGCGGGGCTTTTTGTTTTCAGGAACTTATAAGCGGAAGCGACTGACCAGGGTGTTGAACGACGCCGCCAGGTTGGACAGTTCCTGGGTCGAGGCGCTGGTCTGATGCGCGCCTGCCGCCGTCTGGGTGGAGAGATCCTGGATGTTGACCAGATTTCGGTCCACTTCGCGAGCTACGTGTGCCTGTTCTTCCGAGGCTGTGGCGATGACGAGGTTGCGATCATTGATCTGCGAGATGCCGTCGGCAATCAGCTCCAATGCCTGGCCGGTCGCTTGCGCCAGTGACTGGGTTTCGCTGACCAGCGCCTGGCTTTTCCCCATGGCGCCGACGGCTTCGTCTGCACTGTTGCGAACGTCGTTGATCATGCCTTCGATTTCCCCCGTCGAAGCTTGGGTTCTTGCCGCCAGGGCTCGTACCTCGTCGGCGACCACGGCAAAACCTCGACCTTGCTCACCCGCGCGCGCAGCCTCGATGGCAGCGTTAAGCGCCAGCAGATTGGTTTGCTCGGCAATCCCCCGGATCACATCCAGAACCTTGCCGATGTCTCGAACTTTCTCCGCCAGATCCTTGACCATGGTGGTGGAGGTGGCGATTTCCGTGGTTGCATGGTTGATCGCGGCAACGGCGTTTCGCGCTTGATCGCGTCCATTGCTGGCTTCCCGGCTGGTGGTCTGGGAGGCCTCGGAGGTGGATACCGCATTGCGTGCAACTTCTTCCACGGCGGAGGTCATTTCCGTGACAGCCGTCGCTGCTTGCTGGATCTCGTCGTTCTGACGAATCAGTCCGCGGCTTCCATTGTCTGTGACGGCGGTGAGTTCTTCGGCGGCGGAAGCCAGTTGATCCGCCGCGCTGGCGATCTGCTGAATAGTGCTTTTCAGACTGCCCTGCATCTCGGCCAGGGCTGTGAGCAGCTGGCCGGCCTCGTCGCGGCCGGTGCTGACGATGTTTTGAGTCAAGTCGCCGCCAGCGATGCTTCGGGCGCTTTCAACGGCTTTGGAGATGGGGCGGCTGATCAGTCGGCTGATGAACAGGCCAAGCAAAATCGCCGCGACGAAGGCCAGCACGATGCCGATGTACAGCGATGTCTTGGCAGAGGACTCCGTCAGAACCGATCGCTTTGCGGCTTCGCTGACCTGCATGTCGTTGGAGTTGGTCATGATGGTCAATTCGTCCATGACGACGCGATAGTTTTTCTGCAGGTCGCCGAGCAGCAGTTCGCGGCCATTTTCCAGGTCGCCGGCCTTCATCAGGCCCAGATACCTTTGCACGATCGCCTGGTAAACGGGCCAGGCCTTCTCCATCCGGTCACCGGCTGCACGTTCGTCGTCGGCAAGCTCGGTTTTCCGGTATTCGGCAAAGGCTTTTTCACTCGCCAACTGGTTGGCGCTCATCGAGGCGAGAAATTCGTCTTTGGTGCTCTGGGGCAGGTTGGCGGCAGTGGCGACGTAAAGCCGATACATGTCACGGGTCTGTCCGACAGCCTTGATTTTGGTCTGCGCGATGTTGGCGACGGCGACGAGGTTGTTGCCGAACACCGATCTGAGGCTTGTCGAGAGTTCGGTCACTCCCCGGCTTCCCAGCAGGCCCACCCCCAGGGTGATGAAGGCGCACGCCGCGAAGGCCGTGATCAATTTCGTGGAAAGTCTTGCGTCATTCAACCAGCTCATAAGGGGCATCCTGCTGACATGTGGGGGCGGAGCAATATCGAGCGCAGCTCGTACGAAAATGGTTCGTCGTCGTACATCTTTCGGCTGCGGAGTCCACAACTGTAGGGTTACCAGTTGTTTCTTATCTAAATATATTCCGCATTAAACCCCCTTGTAACCAGCGTTTTAGAGCATTCAGCACATACATACAAAAGATGGCACTTGGCCTTTTCTATTTGTTGCCAAGTGTTACATTGTGTGGAATATTCCAATAAATACGTACGACATCGTACCTCTTCGTCCTTGTCGCTCAAGATGACGAGGACGCTGTGTTCGTGATTTCCAGAACCGTGAAAAAAAAGAACGAAGCAGCCTAGGGTAGGACTCATGTCGCGTCGCATTGATAAAGGGAAACGCAGGGGGTACGCCTCTGCCGGATTGGTTACGCTGCTGATCGCCATAGCTGGCACCGCGTACGGCGAGGCGCTCGACAGCACCGCGTCGGTGGGCAAGCGTCTGGCGGTAGCCGCTGACTGTGTGGCTTGTCATACGGCGCCAGGCGGCAAGGCTTTTGCGGGTGGCTATCCGCTCGGCTCACCGATGGGCACGATCTACTCGACCAACATCACGCCTTCGAAAACGGCGGGTATCGGCAATTACACGTCTGAGCAATTCGCCCGTGCGGTCCGTGACGGGGTGGCGGCCGATGGCACTCGGCTGTACCCGGCGATGCCCTATACCTCTTATTCGAAGATGACCGACAGCGACATTGCTGCGCTCTACGACTACTTCATGCATGAAGTGGCGCCGGTCGATACGCTGAACCAGAAAACCGCTCTGGATTTCCCGTTCAATATCCGCGCATCGATGATTGGCTGGAACGCGCTGTTCCACAGCAAAACACGCTTCACGCCGGATCCGGCCAAGTCTGCCGAGGTCAACCGTGGCGACTATCTGGTCAACGGCCTGGCTCACTGCGATACCTGCCACACACCGCGCAATGTCCTGATGGCGGCCGACAGCGCAAAACCGTTGGCCGGCGGATCACTGGGCAGTTGGTATGCCCCCAATATCACTTCCGACAAAGTCAGCGGCATCGGTGCCTGGTCGAGCGACGAGATCGTGGCCTATCTGCGTACCGGTCACGTCGAGGGCAAGGCCCAGGCGGCAGGCCCAATGGCCGAGGCGGTGGAGAACAGTCTGCAGCATCTGAGCGATGTGGATCTCAAAGCCATCGCGGCCTATCTGTTGCAGACCACGCCGATCAAGACCGGGGAGAGCAAGGCCCGGCACGAGTACGGTCAGGCTTCGGTCGATGAGTTGACGCTGCGCGGAGGCAAACCGGGGGACAATCCGGGATGGCACATATTCAGTGGCACTTGCGCCAACTGCCATCAGCCGAACGGTCAAGGCACGCGGGAATACCCATCGCTGTTTCACAACACCGCCACCAGTCGCAGCGACAACCTGATCGCGGCCATCGTGTACGGCGTGCATCGTGAAGTCGACGGTGTGGCCATCGACATGCCGGGTTTCGGCCCGGACGCGTTGTTCACCGATCGCCTGAACGACCAGCAGATTGCCGACGTCAGCAACTACGTGCTGTCGCGCTACGGCAATGCCGACACGGTTGTCACCGCCGCCGATGTGGCACAGGTACGCAACGGTGGGCCCCAGGCGCCACTGGCAGTGATGGCGAAGTTTACGACCCCGGTCATCATTCTCGTGTGCGTGTTGATCGGCCTGGGCGCATGGGCCTTGATTGCACGTCGGCGCAAGGGGGCCTGAGCAATGGACACTTCAATGATGCACAAACACGAAAAAACGCAAATCGAAAGCTCGACTGGGCTCACTCGCCGCAATCTGTTGCGCGGTTCCGTGACGCTGGGGCTGGCCGCGATGATCGGCAGTGCGCTGCCCTGGCAGTCGGTACTGGCAGCCCAGGTATCGAGCGACGATTTCATTGCGCTGTCGCAGTTTCTGGTCAGCCGTGCGGTCAATCCGGTTCTGGCCGGTCGTTATTACGCTGCGCTGGACAAGCGCGCGCCGAATTTCTCGACCAACGTGATTGCCTTGAAGCAATTGATCGGCGCACAGGGTTACAAGCATGTCGATGAATACCTGGCGCAGCCGAATCCGGATCCGTCGCTGCGGGCCACGGCCACCAGCATCATTTCCGCCTGGTATCTGGGCATCGTCGGTGAGCCGGCGGATGCGGAGCTGATCAGCTATTCCCTCGCCATGATGTATCAGCCCACTCACGGCATTCTCATCATTCCAACCTACGGTGGCGGCCCGGATTCATGGGGTCCCAAACCAGCAGTCATTCAGGACTCGACAGTATGAGCAGCGATCAATTCGATGCCGATGTGGTGATCATCGGTTCCGGTGTCATGGGCGGTCTGATCGCCACGGGCCTGGCCAAAGCGAACAAGTCGGTGATCGTGCTCGAGGCCGGTCCCCGAGTGAATCGCCGTGATGTGGTGGAAACATTCCGCAATGCCCCGGTGAAACTCTCGCTGGCCAACGCCAAGTTGCAGGGCGCCGGGTCGCCTTATCCGAGCCTGCCCCACGCGCCCTCTACCTATGGCGACTATCTGCAGCAGGTAGGGCCGGTGAAATACAACACCTCTTATCTGCGTGTGGTGGGTGGCACCACCTGGCATTTCGGTTCCTCGCTGTGGCGCATGCTGCCCAATGATTTTCGTCTCAAGTCGCTGTATGGCCGTGGGCGTGACTGGCCGATCAGTTATGACGAACTGGAACCGTATTACGCTCGAGCTGAAATCGAACTGGGCGTTTCCGGTGTCGACGGCCAGGACGAAAGCGGGCAGGGCGGGGACGCCTATCCGCCGCGCTCGATTCCCTATCCGATGGAGGGCCTGAAGCCGAGCTACATGTTCAAACGCCTTTCCGAATTGCTCAGCAAGGGCGGGTATAACCCGATCCTCGAGCCGAATGGCCGGGCGACCCGTCCCTATGGCAAACGGCCTCCCTGTGCCGGCAACAACAACTGCAACCCGGTGTGCCCGATTGCCGCCAAGTACGATGGTTCGATGCACATCGATGAAGCCGAGCGCCATGGCGCCAAGGTGCTGGACAACTCTGTCGTCTACAAGATCGAGGCGGGCGACGACGGCAAGATCACCGCGATCTGGTACATGCGCCCCGACAAGTCCAAACACAAACTGACCGCCCGGGCCTTTGTGCTGGCGGCATACGGTATCGAGTCGCCGAAGCTGCTGTTGATGTCGACCTCGGAAAAGTACCCGAACGGGATTGCCAACTCCTCGGATCAGGTCGGGCGCAACCTGATGGACCACACCGGCATCAGCATGAACGTCATGACCAAGGAAGACATGTGGCCGGGCGAAGGGCCGACGCAATTGCTGGTCTATCTGAACAGTCGCGATGGCGCGTTTCGCAACGATTACCCGAGCTACAAGATCAAGGTGCGCAACACCGTGCCGACGTCGCAAATCACTTCGAACCTGATTGCCAAAGGCGTGCTGGGCTCGAAGCTCGATGAGCAGATCCGCCTGCAATCGGCGCGCTCCCTGAACTGGGCCGTCGATTTCGAAACCCTGCCACTGCCGGAAAACCGGGTCACCCCGAGCAAGACCAAGTTCGACGCTATCGGCCTGCCGGTTCCCGAGATCTACTACAGCGTTCCCGACTACTGGCACGCCGGTAAAGAGAAGGCGCTGGAAGACTTCAAGCAGTTTGCAAAACTGCTCGACGCCGACATCCTCAGCACCGACACGGGCTTCCAGAACCGTCAGCACATCATGGGCACCACCATCATGGGCGATGACCCGAAAGACTCGGTGGTAGACCGCGATTGCCGCAGTCACGACCATTCCAACCTGTTCATCGCAGGCACGAGCGTCATGCCATCGTCCTCCTGCGTGAACCCGACGCTGACAGGTGCGGCATTGAGTATTCGGATTGCCGATGTGTTGGTGGCGGAGGTCTGAGAAGCGCCCTGAAGTACAAAGCCCCACGCAGAGGTGTCTGGTGGGGCTTTTTTGTGTCTTTCAATCTTGCAGGAGGAAGGGCTAGAAAATTTCAGCTCCACCCTCTGCTTTTCCAATCGAGGTTGTGACGTTCGTGAAATGTCGGCGGCCGTTGACTGAGAAGCCCCGTTCGGGATCTTGAGACCCGGGCTTGCGCAAAGTCAGCAAGGCGGGCAATCCGTCTTTCTCGCTGTAACTACCAAACCAATTGTTCAGCCTTGCGATGAAGCACTCGTCGTCGATGAAGACTGGCAAGTCCATGACGGTTTCTACTGCGTAGTAACCTGCGCCGTAACTGTAATAGTCGTCGTCTCCCGAGCCCGATGCAGGAATGGGGCAGAGGGGGCCTTTGTGTTGGCTGGGTTGTTGAGGTTTACCTGCACCCGATTGGGTCAGGGCTTTCATTAGAGTCTTTCGCAAGACTGGGTCCAGTACGTAGCTGGTACTGCTTTGCTCGGAGTATTGATTACTCGGCACGATCAACTTGTAGTCATACCGAACCATTACTGTTGGTATTTGGCTGTTGATCTTCAGGGGATTGAGCAGGTAGACCTGATCGACACCGTATGACCCGTTGCGATAGGCGAGATACATCCT
This sequence comes from Candidatus Pseudomonas auctus, assembly GCF_048654275.1. Classification (NCBI taxonomy): domain Bacteria; kingdom Pseudomonadati; phylum Pseudomonadota; class Gammaproteobacteria; order Pseudomonadales; family Pseudomonadaceae; genus Pseudomonas; species Candidatus Pseudomonas auctus. The sequence goes on from NZ_JBJYZK010000006.1 coordinate 235,585, forward strand.
TCCATGAGATTTGATCCAGGCTGCCGATTGGTTGGCGCCTCGATCACTGGTGGAGAACAACGAGCTCCCGGCGCTGGCGTCCGGATCATAGGGAGCCAGCCTTCTGGTGAACCGTTCTCCATCGCGATGGAAGGTTTCATAGAAGCTGAAGAGGCCTGTACCACCGGTGTAGGTTGAAACGATCAGATCCCGTTGACCGTCGCCGTCCAGGTCTATCAATGAGTAATTCGCCTGGCCCTGCTCGGCATCAGCGTCAAGGCCGGAAGCATTAAGCGCCTTCCATTCATTATGGGTTACACCCTTGGGAATGCTTTTGGGAAACAAGGTCTGATCGTAAGTGTTGTCGTCACTGGGATCGCCGGAGAATGAAGTTTCGCCGTTGTCGCTCGAGAGAGAATCCAGCGCCCGCTCCAGCGCAAACTCCGGGTTCTCCTTGCTCATCTCTCGAACCCGCTGCTGCAAATCCTCCATGACCTTTTTATCAACGTCGTCCGGTTTGTAAGCGACAGCCTCGATCCACTGCGCGTGCAAGACCGGCAAACGATCCTGATAACGCTGGTTCAGACAACCGAACTCCTCGCCACATCGATCACGCTCTTTCAGCCACTGACGCTGAGCCTTTTTCACTTCGGCCTGCTCCGGGGCAGCTTTCATCAACTTTCGGTAAGCCGCCCCCATCTGCACATCCAACTCATATAGCGGCTTGTCCGTGCAAATCGCCTTCTCCACAACACTCGCAGCCTTTGTGCAGTCCATTCCGCTCGCCAGTACCTGCTGAAAAAACAGCAGCGCACAGGCCGATACGATGTAGCGTCCCTTGATGTGCACGATGAATCCTTTGCCATTGGAAGGTGAGAACCGCCGCGCAGGGTAATCCTTGCGCAACGAATCTTGAACCCCCGCTTCAAGAGAACCGCTGATCCGGCCGATAACCCATTCGGTGACTTCAGAGTCGCGCGAAATCGCTTGATAGCATTTGGCCGGCAGCTATCATCTGCGCGCCTGGAAATGGTCCATCTTCTTCAATTGCCTGGAAATCCTCGATGCTGTCGTATCACCAAAAGAGTTTTCTGATCGTCGATGATTTCTCGGATTTCCGCAGTTCCGTGCGTTCGATGTTGCGCGAGTTGGGCGTCAAGGATGTGGACACCGCCGACACGGGTGAGCAGGCGCTGAAAATGTGCGCGCAGAAGTCCTACGATTTCATCCTTCAGGACTTCCACCTCGGTGACGGCAAAAAGAACGGCCAGCAGGTGCTGGAAGACCTGATGATGGAGAAGCTGATCAGCCACGAAGCGGTGTTCGTGATGGTCACGGCCGAGACCAGTCAGGCGATGGTGCTCAGTGCCCTGGAGCACGAACCGGACGCGTACCTGACCAAGCCGTTCAACCGCTCTGGCCTGGCTCAGCGGCTGGAGCGTCTGGAGCAGCGCAAGACCCTGCTCAAGCCGATTCTGCAAGCCCTCGACCGTGGCAAACCGATGGAAGTGCTCAACGCTTGCATCGCCCTGTGCAAACAGGACATCCGCTATTCGCCGCTGTGCCTGCGCTATCGCGCCGATGCGTTGCGCGACATGAATCAGAACGAAGCGCTCGAGCGCCTTTACGACAGCATCATCGCTGACCGGCCGTTGCCGTGGGCGTTTGCCGGGTTAGGCAAGTTGCTGTTCAAGCGTGGGCAGGTCAGTCAGGCCAAGGGCGTTTACGAAAAAGCCCTGAAGGTCTTCCCGATGATGCCGGCGCTGTATGACGGCATGGCTGACGTGCTGGTCGCCGAAGGCGATACCAAAGGCGCGCAGCAAGTGCTGGAGGAAGCGATTCGCCTGTCGCCGCTGGCGGTGCGCCGTCAGGCATTGCTGGGCAAGCTGGCGATGGCCAACGAAGATTTCGACACCGCCTCCCGGGCTTATCGCCAGGCGGTGAATCAGGGCGCGCAATCGCGGTTCAAGGATCCGGAAAGCAATCTCGGCCTGGCCCATGCCTTGATCAGCAAGGGCAGCGAACGCGGGCTCGACACCCGTACGCGTCTGGAGATCAACACCACCCTCAGCGCCGTGGCCAAGGAAAACCCGACCGATCCGGGCCTGCAGATTCGTGCGCGTCTGATGAAGGCTACGAGCCTGTTGCTCAACGATGCCGAGACCGCCGAAAAACTCACCGAACAAGCGCTGATGCGCCTGGACGGCATGGAGCAGTTCATGAGCCCCGAGGCCGCGTTGCTGGTGGCCAAGCAATTGCAGATGCTCGGCCAGACCGAGGCGGGCACCTCGATGCTCAAGAGTTGTGCGGAAATCTACGGCGATGACCCGACGGTGATGAAAGACATCGCCAAGCTCACTGACGATCCGACTATTCTCAGCTCCAGCAACGCGGCCGCCGACCTCAACCGGCAGGGCGTGCGCGTGTACAAGACCGGCAACCTGGTGGAGGCCCGCGAGGTGTTCCGCAAGGCGCTGAAGATGCAACCGAAGAACATCAGTATTGCGCTGAACATGGCCCAGTCGCTGCTGCACGGCACCGACACCAATGTGCCGTCGGCGGAGCTGGAAGAATGTCGGGCCTGCCTGAAACTGGTGGGCATGATGCCCGATACCGACGCGCGTTATCCGCGTTATCAGAAGCTGAAAAGCAAGGCGTTTGGCGAATGAACCAAGACGAGCAGGCACTGGATTTTTCCACGGTGATCGCCTCCACCGTGCACGACATGAAAAACTCTCTGGCGATGCTGATGCAGGCCCACAGCCAATGGCTGGCGCGCTTGCCCGAAGCACATCGCCAGGGGCCGGAGCAGGGCGTGATCGACTTCGAGTTCGCCCACCTCAACGGCATGCTGGTGCAGTTGCTCGGGCTGTACAAGCTCGGGGTCAATCAGATGCCGTTGCAGCCGGCTTATCACGAGCTGGACGACTTCATCGAGGCGCAACTGGCGGCGCATCAGGAAGTGTTCGCCAGCCGTGGAATCCTCGCCACTTACGAAGTCGATCCGCTCAGTCCCCTGGGCTTCTTCGATCGTGAGCTGATCGCCTCGGTGCTGGGCAACTGCATCAACAATGCGATCCGTTACGCCCGCGAATCGCTGCTGATCACCGTCAGCGACGAAGCCGGGCAACTGGTGCTGAGCATCAACGATGACGGCGACGGTTACCCGGCCGAAATGCTTGAGCGTCAGTCCGATTACGTGCAGGGCCTCAACCACAGCAGTGGCAGTACCGGCCTTGGTCTGTACTTCGCCGGACGCATCGCCGCGCTGCATCAGCGCAACGGTGTTGGCGGCCGGACCGAGATCCGCAATGGCGGCCCGTTGGGCGGCGGCGTGTTCAGTATTTACCTGCCCTGAATCACCGATTCATCGACCGGAATTCTTTTTGTTGGCTGCTGCTTGATATTCCGAACAGCCGAAGCCTATTTTGTCCGGGTCGCCGTTCGCGGCTCGCACAATAACAAGGATTGCGTCATGACAACCGATGGCCAGCGTTCACTCGCGCAGCGATTGACGGGCATTGATGAGATTGAATGTGTCACGCCGGATTTGAACGGCGTGCCACGGGGCAAGGTAATGACCGCCGAGGGCTTCCTCGAAGGGCGGCGTCTGCAGTTGGCCCGGGGGGTGCTGCTGCAATGCATCATGGGCGGTTATCCTGCCGCGAAATTCTATGGCAGCGATGACGGCGATCTGGCGCTGGTGGCCGATCCTGCGCAGATCCATCCGTTGCCATGGAGCGAAGAGCCACGGGCCTTGGCAATCTGTGATGCCGACGAACTGACCGGCGAAAGCTCCAACCTGTCGACCCGTGGCCAGCTCAAAAAAGTCATTGCCCGCTACGCGGCGCTCGGTCTGGCGCCGGTGGTGGCAACCGAACTCGAATTTTTTGTGTTCGCTCCGAACACCGACCCGACCCAACCGTTCGAGCCGCCAGTCGGTCTCGACGGTCGTCGCGAGGACGGTCATTCGGCGTTCAGCGTCAGTTCCAACAACGGTCTGCGACCGTTCTTCAGTGAAGTCTATAAATGCATGGCGGCTCTGGGCCTGCCACGCGATACCTTCATGCACGAAATGGGCGTCAGCCAGTTCGAGATCAACCTGCTGCACGGCGATCCGCTGTTGCTGGCCGACCAGACCTTTCTGTTCAAGCATCTGCTCAAGGAAGTCGCGCTCAAGCACGGCCTGACCGTGGTGTGCATGGCCAAGCCGCTGGCGCACACGCCGGGCAGTTCGATGCACATTCATCAGAGCATCGTCGAGATCGGCAGCGGCAAAAATGTGTTCAGCGATGCGGACGGTCAGCCGACTGCAATGTTCCGCCACTTCATCGGCGGGCAGCAGGCGGGCATGGCTGATTTCACCGCGCTGTTTGCGCCGAACGTCAATTCCTACCAGCGCCTGTGCCATCCGTTTGCATCGCCGAACAACGCCTGCTGGTCCCACGACAACCGTGCCGCCGGCCTGCGCATCCCGGCCAGTTCGCCGGTTGCCCGTCGGGTCGAGAACCGCTTGCCGGGCGCCGATGCCAACCCGTATCTGGCGATTGCCGCAAGCCTGGCCGCCGGCTTGTACGGCATCGAGCATGAACTCGAACCAAGCGAAGCGATTCAGGGCGAGTTCGAAGTGCCGGACAATCTTTCGCTGCCGTGTACCTTGCACGCGGCGCTCGAACGTCTGAAACGCAGCCAGCTTGCAAAGGAACTGTTCGGCACGGAGTTCATCGAAGGCTACATCGCTTCGAAGACCATGGAGTTGACCAGTTTCTTTGATGAAATCACTCCCTGGGAACGCCGTGTTCTAGCAGCCCAGGCCTGACGAAATGTCGCCGTCGGGCTATCGTTTGATAGCCCGATACTTACTGCAAGGAGCCGCTCGGAACGCCGATGCGCCAAATCTGGAAATCCTTTCGAGCGCTGTATTTCGCCTCGCTGATGATGTTGATCGGCTCGGGCCTTCTATCTACTTATCTGGCTTTGCGTCTGGCTGCCGACCATGTCGACGGGTTGTGGGTCGGTGCGTTGATGGCGGCCAACTATTTCGGTCTGGTGCTGGGCGGCAAGATCGGTCACCGCCTGATTGCCCGGGTCGGGCATATCCGCGCCTACTCGGCGTGTGCCGGGATTGTCGGCGCGGCGGTGCTCGGTCATGGGCTGGTGGACTGGCTGCCGGCCTGGCTGGTGCTGCGGACCATCGTCGGCCTCGGCATGATGTGCCAGTACATGGTCATCGAGAGCTGGCTGAACGAGCAGGCCGACGCCAATCAGCGGGGACTGGTGTTCAGCGGCTACATGATCGCGTCGTATCTGGGGCTGGTACTCGGTCAGCTGATTCTGGTCATGCACCCGGGCCTTGGTCTGGAACTGTTGATGCTGGTCGCGCTGTGCTTCGCCCTGTGTCTGGTGCCGGTGGCGCTGACTCGACGGATTCACCCGGCGCCGTTGCACCCGGCGCCGATGGAGCCGCGCTTCTTTATCAAGCGCGTGCCGCAGTCGCTGAGCACGGTGCTCGGGGCCGGGCTGATCATCGGTTCGTTCTACGGTCTGGCGCCGCTGTATGCCTCGCAGCAGGGGCTGTCCACCGAACAGGTCGGTCTGTTCATGGGTAGCTGCATTTTTGCCGGGCTGGTGGTGCAGTGGCCGCTGGGCTGGTTGTCCGACCGCTATGACCGGGCGCTGTTGATCCGCTGTTTCGCGCTGTTCCTCGCGGTTGCTTCGTTGCCACTGGCGATCCTGCCGCAGGTGCCGCTGGAGGTGCTGTTCGTGGTCGGCTTCCTCTGTTCGCTGGTGCAGTTCTGCCTGTACCCGTTGGCGGTGGCGTTCTCCAACGACCACGTCGAAGGCGAACGTCGGGTGTCGCTGACGGCGATGCTGCTGGTGACCTACGGCGTGGGCGCCAGTATCGGGCCGTTGGCAGCCGGGGTGCTGATGAAGCTTTTCGGGCCGCAGAGCCTGTACGCGTTCTTCACCTTTTTCGCGTTGGTGCTGGTGTGGCGGATCCGGCCAAAAGCCGTGACCAATCTGCACCAGGTCGACGATGCACCGCTGCATCACGTGGCGATGCCGGACAGCATGTCCAGTTCGCCGTTGGTGGCAGCGCTGGACCCGCGGGTTGACGAGCAGGTGGTGCAGGAGCAGATGCAGAATACGGTCGCTCCGGAGCCTGAACCTGAACCCGAGCCAGAACCTGTCGCGCCAACCGATTCGACAATCGAAGGTGAGGGGCCGGACATCAGCCCCGCCAGACCGTGATTCAGGCATAAAAAACGGGCAGTCACCGCAGTGACTGCCCGTTTTTTCATGCCAGTCGATCAGAGGTCGTCTTTATCGAACCGACGCGCTTCGCGTTGCAGTTGATAAACGAAACGCTCGACGTTGCGCGCCGCCGGGCCGCTGATGTTGTGAAAGCGCAGGCCGGCGAAGGTGATGTTGAGTTTTTCTTCGAAGTGCAGGTAACGCAGCTCGACCGAAGTCGGCTGGTTGCCGAACAGCGGCGCGGCGATCAGGCGATCATAAACCTGGCCCAGTTGCAGGCGGTCGGTGATGTCGCCTTCGAAGCGCAGTTTGCAGCCGGTGGCGGAGATATCCAGCAGTTTGCCGCCGATAGGCGACTTGAGCTTTTCGCCGCCCAGTTCGACGCTGACCAGGTCGGTCAGCTTCAAAGCGGCGCGGAACGCATTGCGGCGCTGGTGATAAACCACTTCGGTGGGCAGGTCGCCGGTGTAGAAGCGATCGCCACTGGATTCTTCGATGTTCAGCGTGCCGTTGCATTCCCAGGCAATGCGCACGCCGTCATGAAAACCTTCGACCTTGAACGGCTCACCGGCGAGCAGGAAGCGTTCGCCATCGCGCGGGATCATTTCGTCCAGGGCAATCGTGGCGGTTTCCCGGTCAACCTTGATCAGGTAGCTCTGGAAGCGCTGGCTGCGCTCGTGGAAGGTGATGATCAGAGGATCATGGCTTTCTTGCAGCTGGCGCAGGTTGCTGGAGATTTCCAGAGGTGTAGTGAGCACCTTTGGGGGCTGCGGAGCATCATCCGCGCTGAGGACGTTGGACACGTTAAATCAATCTCCAGACAAAATTTGACTACGGCTGGCCAGTATTTTGCCAGCATGTTTCGCACGTTGATAGGGCGCAAGCATAGAAGAAAGCATCACGCCTGGCTGAGCGCGCGCGGTTTCTGCAGTTTGGAGAAGGTGCCACTGGCATCGTAGAGCGCGGGTGGCTCGCCGCCGGTGAGGATTTTCAGCTGATTGGCCGTGGCGGCCTGTTGCATGATGATCGACTGGCCATTCCTGGCATTGGCTGCCTGGCACTGGGCGATCAGATCGGTCAGGACATCGCTCTGGCTGAGCAACTGGTCGCCGATGCTCGACTGGCTGGCCAGTTGTTCCAGGCCGGCGCGGTCGAGCGACAGATTGAGACTGGCGAGGATTTCGCTGCGCTTGCGGCCATGCTGTTCGAGCAGAATGATCAATGCCTGCTTGTTCGCCAGAATTTCTTCCAGCAGAGGCATGTCGCGACCGTGCAAGGCGAGGGACTCGGTTTGCAGTAACTCCAGCAATTGTTGAGCTGGAGCAAAGTCGTCGATGATCAGTTGCAATAAATTAGTGTCGTGCATGGCTGGCCTTGGGTTTTAAGCGTCCAAAAGCCTGGCGCTGACCGAGGCCTAGCGCTGGGCTTCGAAATTGAGCAGTTTGCTGGCTACACGGTTGCTGTCGACCTTGTAGCTGCCATCGGCAATCGCTGCTTTCAACTCGGCCACGCGGGCCTTGTCGACGGCAGGCTGATCACGCAGCTTGTCAGTGACCTTCTGCAACTGTTGAGCCTCATTGCTGAGGTGTACCGATTCCCCGCTTTTTGCGGTACTGGCCTGTTCGGCCGGGGTATTCAGCGGCGCGGAGGTGCCGGTTTCGGCGGTTTCCTTGGCGTTGCTGGTACGTGTACTGCCCGTAAGTGACGAGGAGCTGTTCAAACGGCTGAAATCGATGACCATGTTAAAAACCTCTGGGAATTTGGACGCTTGCCATGTTCTCGGCCATCCCCTGGAAAACTTTAGGCCCATTTAGCAATGAGCTTGCATGCGCCGTTGCAGATCCTGCTGCGGCACAGTTTAGGGAACAGCTCTGGTCAGCGCCAGTTTTCTGCCAAACGCTCAGGGGCTTTTCAAATATCCGTTCATCTTGCCGCTCACTCGCCGCTTACATCGCTACTTCCACCTGGCCGGGCGCCACAACCTGCGCCTTGATGACCCGCTGGGAGTTGAGGTTCTTCACTCGAATCTGTTCTTTCAGGCCGCCGTTGGCCAGCGCTTCGCCCGGCATCCGTACGGCGAGGGTGCCGCTGCGGGCAGTGATCACCACTTGATCGCCCTTGCGAACGACTTCCGCCTGTTCCAGATGCACCAGGGTAATGACTTGATCGGCTACCGTTGGTCGGGTCAATTTCTGGCCGATGGCTTCATCCACCGACGTCAGGAAACCCTGATTGATCGTGCTGACGTCGCGCTCGCGCAAGGTCACGTCCTGCGGCTCGATGATGCCGGCGCGCTTGAGTGGCCGCGTGGTGGTGACAATCTCGCGAAACAGGCGGACTTGAGCGGGCACGAACACCGTCCAGGGGGAGGCGCCTTCGCAGCGGACCTTGACCGTGACACGGCCCAGTGGACGTGCCGGACTCTCCAGTGTCGCTGTCAATTCCTTGTCGCACATAGGCATGCGCATGCGTGGATCGAGCTGGTTGACCTCGATTTCATATCGGCCTTCCGTTTGACTGGTGGCCAGATAGTCTTCTACGGTGAATTCAAGAAAGCCCTGAGTGACGCCGATAAGCATGTCAGGCATGGTAACCGCATCAGCAACGGCAGGGCTGCCAGCGAAAGACAGGCAAACGGCGGACATCGCGCAAAGCCCTCTGCGGAGGGGAGATGTCAGGCGTCGGAAAAATGTCGTTTGAGCGTTCATACGAGTTAAAAAGCAAGCGCCGTGCCGTTTAGCAATGAATGTGCGTCGCAACAACACTTGGCGTTGGTGTAGGAGTCTGGGCATGGCTGGTGTAATGGATTCGGTGAACCAGCGCACGCAACTGGTGGGGCAGAATCGCCTGGAGCTGTTGTTGTTCCGTCTCGACGGTCAGCAGCTCTACGGGATCAACGTGTTCAAGGTTCGGGAAGTGCTGCAGTGCCCGCAACTGACGCTGATGCCCAAGTCCAGTCCTGTCGTGTGCGGGGTGGCGAATATCCGGGGGGCGACCATTCCGATCCTTGATCTGGCGATGGCGACCGGCTCCGGTGCTTTGAAAGACAAGAACAGTCCGTTTGTGATCATCACGGAATACAACACCAAGACCCAGGGTTTCCTAGTGCGCTCGGTGGAACGTATCGTGAACATGAACTGGGAAGAGATTCATCCGCCGCCCAAGGGCACCGGACGCGATCACTACCTGACCGCTGTGACTCGGGTCGACAATCAGTTAGTCGAAATCATCGACGTCGAGAAGGTGCTGGCGGAAGTTGCGCCGACCCCGGAAGCGATTTCGGTCGGCGTGGTGGATGTCGAGACCCAGAGCAAGGCGTTGTCGCTGCGGGTGCTGACGGTCGATGACTCGTCGGTGGCGCGCAAGCAGGTGACGCGTTGCCTGCAGACGGTCGGTGTCGAAGTGGTGGCATTGAACGACGGCAGGCAGGCGCTGGATTACCTGCGCAAGCTGGTCGACGAGGGCAAGAAGCCGGAAGAAGAGTTCCTGATGATGATCTCCGACATCGAAATGCCGGAGATGGACGGGTACACCCTGACGGCCGAGATTCGCAGCGACCCTCGCATGCAAAAGCTTCATATCATCCTGCATACTTCGTTGTCGGGTGTGTTCAATCAGGCGATGGTCAAGAAAGTCGGTGCCGATGACTTCCTGGCCAAGTTCCGTCCTGATGACCTGGCATCCCGGGTAGTCGACCGGATCAAAGCAGCAGACATCAGCTAAGGGCCTTCTGCCCCTGGCGTTCAACACGATTTAAGAGGCGGCATCATTTGTCTACGGGTAATTTGGATTTCGAACAGTTCCGGGTCTTCCTGGAAAAAGCCTGTGGCATTTTGCTCGGTGAAAACAAGCAGTATCTGGTCTCGAGCCGTCTCAACAAACTGATGGAGCAGCAAGGCATCAAGTCCCTGGGTGAGCTGGTACAGCGCATCCAGACCCAGCCGCGCAGCGGTTTGCGCGAGCAGGTGGTCGATGCCATGACGACCAACGAAACCCTGTGGTTTCGCGACACCTATCCGTTTGAAGTCTTGAAGAACAAGGTGCTGCCCGAGGCGATCAAGGCCGCTCCCAACCAGCGTCTGCGGATCTGGTCGGCGGCCTGCTCGTCGGGTCAGGAACCCTATTCGCTGTCGATGTCGATCGACGAGTTCGAGCGGACGAACATCGGTCAGTTGAAGATGGGCGTGCAGATCGTCGCCACGGATCTGTCCGGCAGCATGCTGACCAACTGCAAGACCGGCGAGTACGACAGCCTGGCGATTGGCCGCGGCCTGTCCGCCGATCGTCTGCAGCGCTACTTCGACCCGAAAGGGCCGGGGCGCTGGGTGATCAAGGCGCCGATCAAGAACCGGGTGGAATTCCGCTCGTTCAACCTGCTCGACAGCTACGCAAGCCTGGGCAAGTTCGACATCGTGTTCTGCCGCAACGTGCTGATCTACTTCTCCGCCGAGGTGAAGAAGGACATCCTGTTGCGCATCCACAGCACGCTGAAGCCGGGCGGTTATCTGTTCCTTGGCGCTTCCGAAGCGCTGAACGGTCTGCCGGATCATTACCAGATGGTTCAGTGCAGCCCGGGGATCATCTACCAGGCGAAGTGAAACACTGGCGACAAAAAAAACGGGAGTCCTCAGGGGCTCCCGTTTTTTTATGCCTGAAGGTTTTTGCCGGTGGCAGGCGGCAGAAAAGCGGCATCCGGCGGAAACCGGTTGCCGCTTTTCTGGCATTGCCGTGTTGCCGATTGCATGCAAAGCCCCGTAATCCGGGGCTTTCTCAAGCTGGCACGCCGCTTGCTATAACCCAGTTACGAAAAATCCGGTCACCTGAAGGTTCCCGACATGAGCATCAGCTTCGATAAAGCGCTCGGCATTCACGAAAAGGCTCTGGGCTTCCGCGCCCAGCGTGCCGAAGTGCTGGCCAACAACATCGCCAACGCCGACACCCCGAATTACAAGGCGCGGGATCTGGAGTTCTCCAAAGTGCTCGAAGCACAGAGCCAGAAGAACGCCAACGGCACCATCGCCCTGAACATGACCAACAGCCGTCACATCGAAGCTGAAGGTCTGGGCAATGGCGACGAGTCGCTGATGTATCGCACGCCGATGCAGCCGTCGATCGACCAGAACACCGTGGACGCCCAACTGGAACAGTCGAACTACGCGGAAAACGCCGTCGGCTTCCAGGCCAGCTTCACCCTGCTCAACAGCAAATTCAAAGGGCTGGTCTCAGCCCTGCGCGGAGAGTAATCCATGTCCCTGTCCAGCGTTTTCAACATTGCCGGCAGCGGCATGAGCGCCCAGACCACCCGTCTCAATACCGTGGCTTCGAACATCGCCAACGCCGAGACCGTCTCGTCGAGCATCGACCAGACTTATCGCGCCCGTCACCCGGTGTTCGCCACCATGTTCCAGGGCGGCCAGAGCGGCGGCAGCAATTCGCTGTTCCAGAACCAGGATGCTGCGGGCCAGGGCGTGCAGGTCATGGGCGTGGTCGAAGACCAGAGCAACCTCGAAGCGCGCTACGAGCCGAACCATCCGGCGGCCGACGCCAAAGGCTACGTCTACTACCCGAACGTCAACGTGGTGGAAGAAATGGCTGACATGATTTCCGCGAGCCGGTCGTTCCAGACCAACGCCGAAATGATGAACACCGCCAAAACCATGATGCAGAAGGTACTGACCCTCGGTCAGTAATAAGGGGCGACTGCCATGAGTGTTACCGATACCACCAGCAGCCTGACGATGAACGACATACTGGCCAACTCTTCGAAGAAGACCAGTAGCACGACCACCGGCGGCATCGCTTCGGCCACCAACAGCTCGACCGGCGGCCAGGCCCTGGGCAAGGACGCGTTCCTGCAACTGCTGGTGACTCAGCTGAAGAACCAGAACCCGCTCGACCCGCAGGACAACAGCGCATTCGTTGCCCAGCTCGCGCAGTTCAGCAGCCTCGAGGGGATCACCACCCTCAACAGCACCGTCAGTTCGCTGGCCGGCAACTACAACTCGTCGCAAGCCCTGCAGGCGTCGTCGCTGGTGGGTCGCAATGTGATTGTGCAGACCAACACGGTTCAGTTGGACGATCCGAGCAAAGGCATGACCGGTTCGGTCACCGTTCCGTCGTCGATTGCCGGCGGTACCGTCACCATCACCGACAGCAGCGGCGCCACCGTTCGCACCATTGATCTGGGCAGTCGCGCCGCAGGCGATGCAAGCTTCACCTGGGACGGCAAGGACAAGGACGGCAACCTGGTGAAAACCGGTACCTACACCGTCAAGGCCAACGCCTCGATCAACGGCACCGCGACCGACCTGGCGACCTATCTGCCAGCCACGGTCACCAGCGTGACGATCAGCCAGACCGGCGGCGAGCTGATGCTCAACCTGTCCGGCAAAGGCACCGTCGCCCTGTCCAAAGTACAAACCATTGGTATATAGAGCCGACTAACCGGCACAAAGGAGTGGAATATGTCTTTCAATATCGGCCTTAGCGGTCTCTATGCAGCCAACAAGCAACTGGACGTGACCGGCAACAACATCGCCAACGTCGCGACCGCCGGTTTCAAATCGTCCCGCGCAGAATTCGAAGACGTCTACTCGGCGACTCGCCTGGGCAGCGGCAGCAAGGTCATTGGTAACGGCGTGCGTCTGGCCAACGTTTCCCAGCAGTTCACCCAAGGCGACATCAACAACACCGGCAACGTGCTGGATATGGGGATCAACGGTTCGGGCTTCTTCACCCTGAGCAACAACGGTTCGATCTCCTACACCCGTGCCGGTACGTTCAAGGTCGACAAGGACGGCTTCATCACCAACACCGACTACACCTCGCGTCTGCAAGGTTACGGTGTGGACTCCAACGGCAAGATCATCAACGGCGTGTTGACCGATCTGAAGATCGACACCTCGAACCTGGCGCCGAAGTCCACCTCGCTGGTGACCTCGACCATCAACCTGAACTCGACCGCTCCGGTGATCGACGACACAGTAGCGGCCGGCAAGTTCGACCCGACCAACCTCGCGACCTACACCAAGTCGTTCAGCACTCCGATCTATGACAGCCAGGGCAACTCCCATGTCATGGATCAGTACATGGTGAAGACCGGCGCCAACACCTGGAAGGTCTACACCCTGGTGGACGGTCGCAACCCGGATGCTACCGGCAGCGACCCGAAAGTCACTGCGCCTGTCGCATCGACCATGACCTTTGACTCCACTGGCAAGCTGACTCAGGTCAGTACTCCGCCTGCCGTGATCAGCAGCGACCTGAAACTCACTGGCTGGGTACCGGGCACTGTCACCAACGGTGTGTGGACGGCCAACGGTGCTTCGGCTAACCCGGCCGGCATTACTATTTCGATGGCCAAGACCACTCAATACAACGCTGACACCGCGCGTTCGATCCCGACTCAGGATGGTTACGCCACTGGCCAGATCACCAACCTGACCATCGACGGTACCGGTACGCTGTTCGCCAACTTCAGCAACAACCAGAGCAAGGCCATCGGCCAGGTTGCGCTGGCGAGCTTCACCAACGAGCAGGGCCTGCAGCCGATCGGTGGTACCAGCTGGAAAGAGACTTTCGCTTCGGGTATTCCGGGCTACGATGCGCCGGAGACCGGTACGCTGGGGTCGGTGGTTTCGAACTCGCTGGAGGAGTCGAACGTTAACCTGACCAATGAGCTGGTTGATCTGATCAAGGGGCAGAGTAACTATCAGGCGAATGCCAAGACCATTTCGACTCAGAGCACTATCATGCAGACCATTATTCAGATGACCTGATTTCTGGGTTTTGGCTGGTTAAGGAGCCCCTCTTTTTGAGGGGCTTTTTTTTGTCTGCTGTGGCGTCCAGGTGGACGACCATGCTTTGGTTGATTGGGTGAATATCCGTTGCTTCGGGTGCTGCCGCTGGCGGTTTCGCTTTTACAGCGAGTCACTTTTGCAAACGCCCAAAAGTAACCAAAACGCTGGGCCCCGGCGTTCGGCACCTCGCTTTGGCTCGATGTTCCTTCGTTACGGGATTCATCCGGGGGCATCGCCTACGGTTTGCTTCGCTGCACCTCCTCTCGATGCATGCCGCTGCGCCGCACGGTCGCTGCGCTCCCACCCCCGGATAAATCCCTCCACTCAGCCTGCCGATGGGGCCGGCACGTCAAAAGCGGTACTCGAGCTAACGCTCATCGTGTTGAGTGGTGGAGAGCGGAAGCAGAAGCAGCAGCGGAAGTGGAAGCAGGAGCAGGAGCAGGAGCAGAGAAAGCAGGAGCAGAGAAAGCAGGAACAGAGAAAGCAGGAACAGAGAAAGCAGGGGTTGAGTTGTATGCGTTTCAAAACCCAAGTTCACCTCGGTATTTCACGTCGGCGTATCTCTATAAAACACCTCGGTCAGTCCCCTCTCCCTCCGGGAGAGGGTTAGGGTGAGGGCGGCTTTTGCTTTTGCTTTTTGCGCGGGCAAAAGAAAACCCCCGACAAACCAGAAGTCTGTCGGGGGTTTATCGGGTCAGGCGTTTTACAACGCCCGATTCAGCTCAGCTTATTGGCAAGCTTCGCAATCCGGCTCGTCGATGGCGCAAGCCTTCGGTACTGGAGCCGGGCCGGCAGGGGCTGCCAGGACCGAGTCGTCGCCGTGGTTGCCGCCGCTGGATACGGCGTTCAGCTTGCCGGTGTTGATGGTCGACTTCTCGGTGCTGGTCGCGGCCAGGGCACGGAGGTAGTAGGTGGTTTTCAGACCACGGTACCAGGCCATGCGGTAGGTCACGTCCAGCTTCTTGCCCGATGCGCCGGCGATGTACAGGTTCAGCGACTGGGCCTGGTCGATCCACTTCTGACGACGGCTGGCGGCGTCAACGATCCACTTGGTGTCCACTTCGAACGCGGTCGCGTAGAGCTCTTTGAGTTCTTGCGGGATGCGCTCGATCTGCTGAACCGAACCGTCGTAGTACTTCAGGTCGTTGATCATGACCGAGTCCCACAGGCCGCGAGCCTTCAGGTCGCGAACCAGGTACGGGTTGATCACGGTGAATTCGCCCGAGAGGTTCGATTTCACGTACAGGTTCTGGTAGGTCGGTTCGATCGACTGCGAGACGCCGGTGATGTTGGCGATGGTTGCGGTCGGTGCGATGGCCATGATGTTCGAGTTACGGATGCCTTTCTGCACACGGGCGCGAACCGGTGCCCAGTCCAGGGACTCGGTCAGGTCGACGTCGATGTACTTCTGGCCACGTGCTTCGATCAGGATCTGTTGCGAATCCAGCGGCAGTACGCCTTTGGACCACAGCGAACCCTGGAACGTCTCGTACGAGCCGCGCTCGTCGGCCAGATCGCAGGAAGCCTGGATCGCGTAGTAGCTGACCGCTTCCATCGACTTGTCGGCGAACTCGACGGCAGCGTCGGAACCGTAAGGGATGTGCTGCAGGTACAGCGCGTCCTGGAAGCCCATGATGCCCAGGCCGACCGGACGGTGACGGAAGTTGGAGTTCTTCGCCTGCGGTACCGAGTAGTAGTTGATGTCGATCACGTTGTCGAGCATGCGCACGGCGACGTCGATGGTGCGCTTGAGCTTGGCGGTGTCCAGCTTGCCGTCGACGATGTGGTTCGGCAGGTTGATCGAGCCCAGGTTGCAGACCGCGATCTCGTCCTTGTTGGTGTTCAAGGTGATCTCGGTGCACAGGTTCGAGCTGTGAACCACGCCGACGTGCTGCTGCGGGCTGCGCAGGTTGCACGGATCCTTGAAAGTCAGCCATGGGTGGCCGGTTTCGAACAGCATCGACAGCATCTTGCGCCACAGGTCTTTGGCCTGGATGGTCTTGAACAGCTTGATCTTGCCCGGGTATTCGGTCAGGGCTTCGTAGTACTCGTAGCGCTCTTCGAAGGCCTTGCCGGTCAGGTCGTGCAGGTCCGGTACTTCGGACGGCGAGAACAGGGTCCACTTGCCGTCATCGAAGACGCGCTTCATGAACAGGTCAGGGATCCAGTTGGCGGTGTTCATGTCGTGGGTACGACGACGGTCATCACCGGTGTTCTTGCGCAGCTCGATGAACTCTTCGATGTCCATGTGCCAGGTTTCCAGGTAGGCGCAGACAGCGCCTTTGCGCTTGCCACCCTGGTTAACGGCGACGGCGGTGTCGTTCACCACTTTCAGGAACGGAACCACGCCCTGCGACTTGCCGTTGGTGCCCTTGATGTACGAGCCCAGCGCACGAACCGGGGTCCAGTCGTTGCCCAGGCCGCCGGCGAATTTCGACAGCATGGCGTTGTCGTGGATCGCGTGGTAGATGCCCGACAGGTCATCCGGCACGGTGGTCAGGTAGCAGCTCGACAGCTGTGGACGCAGGGTACCGGCGTTGAACAGGGTCGGGGTCGAAGCCATGTAGTCGAACGAGGACAGCAGGTTGTAGAACTCGATCGCACGGTCTTCTTTCTGCTTCTCTTCGATCGCCAGGCCCATGGCCACGCGCATGAAGAAGATCTGCGGCAGTTCGAAACGCACGCCATCCTTGTGGATGAAGTAACGGTCGTACAGGGTCTGCAGGCCCAGGTAGGTGAATTGCTGGTCGCGCTCGTGGTTGATCGCCTTGCCCAGTTTTTCCAGGTCGAAGGAGGCCAGCACAGGGTTCAGCAGTTCGAACTCGATACCTTTGGCAACGTAGGCCGGCAGTGCCTTGGCGTACAGGTCGGCCATTTCGTGGTGAGTGGCGCTCTCGGCCACGCCCAGGAAGCCCAGACCTTCGGCACGCAGGGTGTCCATCAGCAGGCGGGCGGTCACGAACGAATAGTTCGGCTCGCGCTCGACCAGGGTACGGGCGGTCATCACCAGCGCGGTGTTGACGTCGTTCAGGGCCACGCCGTCGTACAGGTTCTTCAGGGTTTCGCGCTGGATCAGGTCGCCGTCGACTTCGGCCAGACCTTCGCAGGCTTCGGTGACGATGGTGTTCAGGCGGCCCATGTCCAGTGGCGCGAGGCTGCCGTCGGCGCGGGTGATGCGGATCGACGGGTGCGCCTGTACCGGTGCTTCGGCGGTGGTGCGGGTGGCGCGTTCCTTGGAACGGGCGTCACGGTAGATCACGTAGTCGCGAGCCACTTTCTGCTCGCCGGCACGCATCAGGGCCAGTTCGACCTGGTCCTGGATTTCTTCGATGTGGATGGTGCCGCCCGACGGCATGCGACGCTTGAAGGTCGCGGTGACCTGTTCGGTCAGGCGGGCAACGGTGTCGTGGATTCGCGACGAAGCGGCAGCGGTGCCGCCCTCAACTGCGAGGAACGCTTTGGTGATAGCGACGGTGATCTTGTCATCGGTGTAAGGAACGACAGTGCCATTACGCTTGATCACACGCAGTTGGCCAGGCGCGGTGGCAGCCAGATCCGAATTCGAATCGGCGGCCTGCGGCAAGGTGCCCTGCGGGTTCTCGCGAGTTGTGTCGGTTTGCATGGGGGGTGATCTCCACATTCTCTATGTTTGTTTGGGCACCATCATGGTGCTCACCGTTCTGGTCCGAAGCACTACAACCGACGGGCGTCGGGCATAACAACTTCGGACCAGTAGGAAAAAGGCTAATGACGCCGCATCCTTGCCGAAGTTTTCGGCCACGAGCCAAGGCTCGAGCCGGATTACTTCCAGGGTGACAGTAATGACTGCAACACCCGTACCGTTCCGGTCGTTGCCAACCTGAAAAACGGTGCCATCCGCAAGTGCGGTTTGGGCTTTGAAAAACTTGCTTGGTTCAACCGGAAACTGGCAATAAAGCACTTGAGTTTCAGGTCCGAAATGTGGTTGGGCTCTGGAATGGAAAACCCTATATGTAGGGTCTGTCCTCGCGCCGTGCTACAAGATAATGCGTTTCGAGGGGGCTTGCAACGTACGAGCTGTGGATAAACCTGTGCGTAAATTGTGTAAGAAACCAGGAATTCCCGTGTAGGCCGCGAACCTGCTGAGCTAGACCGTCTGTCACTGTTTTTCACCGCAAAAAAATGCCGCGGCGGAATTTTGAGGGCGCGAACCCTATCACAAAAATCCGCCTTGTCCGAACGCATTTACCGACTTGTGTTCTGGTTGTTCGCCGTTTATACAATCGGCCCATGCGCACGCATTCTTATCCTCCTTAAAGATGACAAAAAGACGGGAGGATCCTTCCTTTATAAGCAGCATCGGCAAGCAGAGGTCACCCGTGGAGCAAGAAGCCTGGCAGGTATTGATAGTCGAGGACGACCAGCGTCTGGCCGAACTGACCCGTGAATACCTGCAAGCCAACGGATTGCGCGTGGAGATCGAAGGCAACGGCGCACTGGCGGCGGCGCGGATCATCAAGGAGCAACCGGATCTGGTAATCCTCGACCTGATGCTCCCCGGCGAAGACGGCCTGAGCATCTGCCGCAAGGTCCGTGACCGCTACGACGGGCCGATACTGATGCTCACCGCGCGCACTGACGACGCCGACCAGATCCTCGGTCTCGACCTCGGTGCCGACGATTACGTGTGCAAACCGGTGCGCCCGCGGCTGTTGCTGGCACGCATCCAGGCATTGTTGCGACGCAGTGACACACCGGAGCCATCGGCAGGCAATCCGCGTCGGTTGCAATTCGGCCCGCTGGTGGTGGACAACGCGTTGCGCGAAGCCTGGCTCAGCGACAGTGGCATCGAACTGACCAGCGCCGAATTCGATCTGCTCTGGCTGCTGGTGTCCAACGCCGGACGGATCCTGTCCCGGGAAGAAATATTCACCGCGTTGCGCGGTATCGGCTACGACGGCCAGGACCGTTCGATCGATGTGCGCATTTCGCGCATCCGCCCGAAGATCGGCGACGACCCCGACCATCCGCGCCTGATCAAGACCATCCGCAGCAAAGGCTATCTGTTCGTGCCGGAAGCCTGCGCAGACCTGCCGCTGTGAATTCGATTTTCCTGCGCATCTATGGCGGCATGTGCGCGGCACTGATTCTGGTGGCGGTGCTTGGCGTGCTGGCGCTGCACCTGCTCAATCAGGTGCGCAGCGAGCAGTATCGCGAGCGTCTGGCCCACGGTACGTTTTCGCTGATGGCCGACAACCTGCAACCGATGAACGAGACCGAGCGCCATCGCGCCTTGCTGGTGTGGGAGCGGCTGCTCGGGATTCCGCTGGCGCTGAAGACTTTCGCCCAGACCGATCTCGACCTGACCCAGCGCACCCGGGTGCAGCGCGGCCAGGCGCTGGTCGAACAGACCGGCCCGCACGCGGCCAAGGTCTATCGGCTGGTCAGCGACAAGGATCAACTGGTGCTGGTGGGCGAGGTGCAGCAGATCAGCGAGCAACTGGCCCGGGCGACCATTTACCTGTTGGCCGATGAACTGGTGCGGGTACCGGTGGGCGAGCAGCCCAAACGACTGGCGCAGTTGAAAGAAGACAAAGGCTTCGGCTTCGATTTGCGGCTGGTCACGGTCAGCGACGCGGACATGGACGAAGACCAGAGCCGTCGGGTGTCCGAAGGCGATACGGTGATGGCGCTGGGCAAGGGTGGCGATTCGATCCGGGTGTTCGCCGGTATGGTCGGCACGCCGTGGGTGCTGGAAATCGGGCCGTTGTATCAGATGAACCCGTACCCGCCGGAATGGCTGGTTTTGATCGCCGCCCTTGGCCTGACTCTGATCGGCCTGATCGTCTATTTATTGGTGCGTCAGCTTGAACGGCGTTTGCGCGGACTCGAAGCTGCCGCTACGCGCATCGCCAAAGGCAGCCTGGAAACCCGGGTGCCGGCCCGGGGTGCCGACTCGGTGGGCAAACTGGCGGCGGCGTTCAACGGCATGGCCGAGCACTTGCAGCAGTTGCTCGCCATTCAGCGTGAACTGGTGCGCGCGGTGTCCCACGAATTGCGCACGCCGGTGGCGCGCCTGCGTTTCGGTCTGGAGATGATCGGCTCGGCCACCACCCCGCAGGCGCTGGAAAAATACCGCGAGGGCATGGACCACGACATCGAAGATCTCGACAAACTGGTCGACGAAATGCTCACGTACGCCCGGCTGGAGCAGGGCTCGCCGGCGCTGACCTTCCAGCGCATTGACCTGGATGCGCTAGTCAATCAGGTGATCGAAGAGCTGGCGCCTCTGCGCGCCGAGGTCACGGTGCAGCGCGGTCTGTGCCTGTCAGCAGCGGATTGCGATGACGCCTGGGTCGAGGCCGAGCCGCGTTACCTGCACCGCGCCTTACAGAACCTGGTGAGCAACGCCATGCGCCATGCACGCTCGAAGGTCACGGTCAGTTATCAGGTCGGGCAAATGCGCTGCCGGGTGGATGTCGAGGACGACGGCCCCGGTGTGCCGGAAACCGCCTGGGAGAAAATCTTCACGCCGTTCCTGCGCCTGGACGACAGCCGCACCCGGGCGTCGGGCGGACACGGGCTGGGCCTGTCGATCGTGCGGCGGATCATCCACTGGCACGACGGCCGGGCGTTGATTGGCAAGAGCAAAAGTCTGGGCGGGGCATGTTTCAGCCTGAGCTGGCCGAGGAATCAGGAACGGCGCTGAAGCCGCCTACGCCTGGATGCTGACCAGACTCAGCAACTGGCCGTCCTGCACGCCGAATTGCGCATCAAGCTCCGTACCGTTGCGCCATTCACAGGACAGATCCGTGAGCAACCGCAGCCGCACCTGACCCTGTTCATTCCACTCCAGCACTTCGGCGTGTTCGAAATAGAAGCGCTGCTGCACGATCGGGTACAGCGCCTTGAACAGGCTTTCTTTCACCGAGAAGGTCAGGGTCACCCACAACGCAATCTGATCTCGGGAGCCGGCGGCCATGCGCTGCATTTCCGGCGGGGTCAGGATCTCTCCGGCCAGTCGTTCGGCGCGTTCGGCGTTGAGCAGGTTTTCCAGGTCCATTCCCAGTCCGCGCCAGTGCTGTTTGTTGGCGACAATCGCTGCCGCCCGGCCGGTGCTGTGGGTGATCGAGCCGCAGATGTGCGCCGGCCACACCGGTGCACGGTCCTCGCCGATCGCCGGAACAGTGCTTGAGCCTTCCAATTGCTGCAACGCGGCCCGGGCGCAAATCCGCCCGGCGAGGAATTCCGCCTGCCGCTTGGCCACCGAACGCTGAATGCTCGGCGGCGGCTCGATGGCGCTACGACGAAAGTCATCGCCGAGCAGTTGCGACGGGTCGAAATGGGTGCTCAGAAATACGGTTTCGGGCAACACCGTCGGCAGTGGCCAATGGGCATCGAGCGGCGTGCAGCAGGCGGGGAGGAAAGGGCTGGCATTCATGGCGGGCATTTTGCCGGTAAGCGTCAGGGCTGGGTAGTGGCAAGGTTTAAATCGGCGGCGCGATCATCGCCAGCAGGCTGGCTCCCACAAACGCTCGCCATGCATATGTGGGAGCCAGCCTGCTGGCGATGGCCGCGCCGCGATGTCTCTGCCTAGCCAAATATTTTCTTGAAAAACGCCTGCATGTCCGCCCAGGATTTTTCATCTGCAGCCTTGTTGTAGCCGATATCCGGGCCACCGTGATCGCCGTGGCTCAGGCGATCCGCGTCGGGATTGCTGAAACCGTGCTTGGCGCCGTCGAGGCTGACGAATTGATAGTCGGCGCCGGCCTTGTCCATTTCCGACTTGAACGCCGTGACGTTGTCCGGGGTGACCATACTGTCCAACGCGCCATGTTCGACGAGGATTTTCGCCTTCACAGTGCCAGGCGCAGCCGGGGTCTTGGTGGCCAGCGCGCCGTGGAAACTCACCACGCCGGCCAGCGGCACACCCTGACGCGCCGCATTCAACACCACGCCACCGCCGAAGCAGTAACCGATGGCGGCGATTTTATCCTTGTCGGTCTGCGGCTGTTTCTTCAACAGATCCAGCCCGGCCTGAAAGCGCTTGCTGGCCGCATCGGCGTTTTGCGTGGCCGCTTGCATGAACGCCATCGCGTCTTTCGGGTGCTCGGTGTTCTTGCCCTCACCGTACATGTCGATGGCCAGCGCGCTGTAGCCGAGCCCGGCAAGATCCCGGGCGCGGCGCTTGGCGTAGTCGTTCAGTCCCCACCATTCATGCACCACCACCACGCCGGGGCGCGGGCCCTTGATCGCGTCGTCGTAGGCGTAATAACCGATCAGCTTGGTGCCGTCGGCGCTCTGATAGGGGATTTCCTCGGTCTTGATCGCAGCCTGGCTGAGGCTGCTGAAGGCGAGAAGGGCGAGGGTCAATAGCAGGCGCATGATCGGGTCTCCGGACAATAAGGGGTCAAAACAGCCTAGTTCATTTCATTCAGGCGAGGTTCAGAGAGCGTTCAGGGGCGGTACAGGGGAGGCTCAGTAACCTTGCGCCATACCCAAACAGCACTGTGAAAGAGGAAACTCCATGACTCGTTTAAATAAACTGCTGCTGGCTTTTACCGTAATGAGCGCCAGTATCGCGGCCCACGCCGACACCACCAGCAACTTCGCCGGCCTGACCTTTGGCCAGACCAGCGACAAGATCAAGAAATCCAACGCCCTGAACGACAACCTCGGCCACCCGGACGCCACCGCGGCCATCGACGGCAACAACACCTACGGCCTGCGTCTGGGTCAGCAAAACAGCCAGGGTCGCTACTACGCCACCTACGACAACGTGTCGGGCTCGCACAATGGCATTAAACTGCGCCAGGAAAACCTGCTGGGCAGCTACGATCTGTTCTACCCGGTGGGCGGCAGCACCAAGCTGTTCGGCGGTGCCACGGCGGGTCTGACCAAGCTGACCCAGGATTCGCCAGGCTACAGCCGTGACAGCGACATCGGTTACGCCGTCGGCGGTCAGTTCGGTGTGCTGCAGCAAGTCTCGCAGAACACCTCGGTCGAACTCGGTTACCGTTACCTGCGCAGCAACGCCAGCACCGAGATGAAAGAGAGCGGCGGCAGCAAGCAAGGCTCGCTGGACTTGACCAGCAGCGCCCAGACTTACCTGTCGGCCAACTACGCTTTCTAAGCGACTGGCGTCAGGCCCGCGCCGGGTCGTCCTTCGAGGGGCGATCCGGCGCAGCCATGTGAGGCGAAAGCCTTTGGAGTTGTCGATTTACCCGGGAGAGCGTCATGAAACTGTTGGTCGTCGAAGATGAAGCGCTGTTGCGCCATCACCTGCAAACCCGCCTGACGGAGAGCGGTCACGTGGTCGAGTCCGTGGCCAACGCCGAAGAGGCGTTGTACCAGACCGGGCAATTCAACTTTGACCTGGCAGTGATCGACCTCGGCCTGCCGGGCATGGGTGGGCTCGACCTGATCCGCCAGTTGCGCTCGGGCGGCAAGACCTTTCCGATCCTGATCCTCACCGCGCGCGGCAACTGGCAGGACAAGGTCGAAGGCCTGGCCGCCGGCGCTGACGATTACGTGGTCAAGCCGTTCCAGTTCGAAGAGCTTGAAGCGCGGCTCAATGCGTTGCTGCGCCGCTCCAGCGGTTTCACCCAGTCGACCATCGTCGCCGGCCCGCTGTTGCTGGACCTCAATCGCAAACAGGCGACCCTCGACGAGCAACCGCTGGCGCTGACCGCCTACGAATACCGGATCCTCGAATACCTCATGCGCCATCATCAGCAAGTGGTGCCCAAGGATCGGCTGATGGAGCAGTTGTACCCGGATGACGACGAGCGCGATCCGAACGTGATTGAAGTGCTGGTCGGCCGTCTGCGCCGCAAGCTCGAAGGCCCGGCCGGGTTCAAGCCAATCGACACCGTGCGTGGCCTCGGCTACCTGTTCAATGAGCGCTGCACTTGATCCGTTCCCTTCGCGTCCGGCTGATGCTCGCCGCCACCACCCTGGCGGTGCTGTTCATGCTCGCGTTGCTCCCGGCGATGCAGGGCGCGTTCAGCCTGGCGCTGCAGGACTCGATCGAGCAGCGACTGGCGTCCGACGTCACCACGCTGATCTCCGCCGCGCGGGTTGAAAACAACCACCTGATGATGCCGGCACAGTTGCCCGACGAGCGCTTCAACCTCACGGACAATCGCCTGCTCGGCTACATCTATGACCGCGAAGGGCATCTGGTCTGGCGCTCGAAGGGCACCCAGGAAGAGAAGATCAACTACACGCCGCGCTACGATGGCCTCGGCAACGAGTTCGCACGGATCCGCGAGGCCAACGGTCAGGAATTCTTCGTCTACGACGTCGAAGTCAAACTGCTCGGCGGCAAAAGCGCGGCCTTCAGTATCGTGGCCCTGCAACCGGTGCGCGAATACGAAACCACCCTCGAAGGCCTGCGGGAAAATCTCTACCTCGGTTTTGGCGCGGCATTACTGGTGCTGCTGGCGCTGCTGTGGATCGGCCTGACCTGGGGTCTGAAAGCCTTGCGCCGGCTCAGTCAGGAACTTGACGAAATCGAAGGCGGAACCCTCGAAAGCCTCAGTGAACAACACCCGCGCGAACTGCTGCGCCTGACCGGCTCCCTCAACCGCCTGTTGCACAGCGAACGCCAGCAGCGCAGCCGTTACCGCGACTCACTCGACGACCTGGCCCACAGCCTGAAAACCCCGCTGGCGGTATTGCAGGGCGTCAGCGAAGACATGGCCCAGCGCCCCGAAGACCGCGACCAGGCCTGGGTGCTGCAAACCCAGATCGAACGCATGAGCCAGCAGATCGGCTACCAGTTGCAACGCGCCAGCCTGCGCAAAAGCGGTCTGGTACGCCATCAGGTGCGCCTGCGCCCGGTGCTGCAAAGCCTGTGCGACACGCTGGACAAGGTCTACCGCGACAAACACGTGCGCGTCGCCTTCGATCTGCCGGAGCACTGTTACGTGCCGATCGAGCAGGGCGCCTTGCTGGAGATGATGGGCAACCTGCTGGAAAACGCCTATCGCCTGTGTTTGAGCGAAGTGCGCATCAGCGTGCGCGAAAGCCATTCCGGAATCGAACTGTGCATCGAAGACGACGGCCCCGGCGTACCACCGGATCAGCGCGCACGGATACTCGAACGCGGCGAACGCCTCGACCGCCAGCACCCGGGGCAGGGGATCGGGCTGGCGGTGGTCAAGGACATCATCGAGAGCTATAGCGCCAAGCTGACCCTGGGGGATTCGCCGATGGGCGGGGCGGCGTTCAGGATTCATTTTCCGGCGGTGTGACGGCCTACTGCTCCTGCGCTCGATAAGCCCCCGGCGTCAGTCCCGTCCATTTCTTGAACGCCCGGTGAAACGCCGACGGCTCGGAAAACCCGAGCTGTTCGGCGATCTGTTGCAACGACAGATCGGCCCGCCCCAGGTGATAAATCGCGATGTCCCGGCGCAGATGATCCTTCAATTCCTGAAAACTGGTGCCTTCCTCGCGCAGATGCCGGCGCAGGGTTTGCGGGCTGATGTGCAGGTGCGCGGCCACGGCTTCCAGATCCGGCCAGCGTGCGCTGTCGTGGCTGAGCAAGCGACGCAGTCGGCTGCTCAGGCTGTTGCCGTCGTCCGGGCGGGACAGCAGGTCGGCGGGGGAGCGTTCGAGGAAATGCTTGAGGGTGCGTTCGTCCTGCAACAGCGGCATGTGCAGATAGCGGCTGTGAAATACCAGGCTGCTTTGCGTTGCCGAAAATTCCAGCGGGCAGGAAAACAGCAAATCGTATTCCGCCCCGTGCGCCGGTTTCGGGTAGCTGAAGCTCGCCTGTTCAAGACGAATCCGCTGGCCGATCAGCCAGCTGCCGAGGCGATGCCAGATCACCAGCAGGCTCTCGCTGAGAAAGTGATCCGGGTCCCACAATTGCGCATCGTCGAGGCTCAGGCGCACCCATTCGTCTTCATGGGTCAGGGTCAGGCGCGGGGCTTCGGGGAATAGGCTATAAAACAATAAGCCGCGTTGCAGAGCCTTCTCCAGGCTGCGGCAATGAATGATCGCGTGGCACATCATGGCAAAGCTGCCGGGTTTGCTCGGTGCGTTGCCGAAGCCCAGGTATTCGTCGTCCAGGGCCAGCCACAGGTTCTGGATCAACTGGGTGAATTGTTCCGGGGCGATCCGCGCGCGCGGCTCGTCGAGCAGTTCGGGGCTGATGCCCAGTTGCTGCAGCAGGTCCGAATAGTCGTAACCCGAGCGCCGCGCGCCACCGAGGGCGGCGCGGGCAAAGTGACTGGCGATGGTGCGTTCGCGCATAAGCGGCAGATCCTTCCTCTGGCGACCGATGGTAGCGGCTGCCTTTGATCGGTAACAAGGCGGATTTCCGCCAAATTGTAGGACGAGGTCGGGCGAGTTGGCGGAAATCCGCCACACTTGAGTCACCGAATGGTGACACAGAAAAACTCGAATCCCCTGATATCAAAAGGCTTGCAGCGATTTGCACCAAAGTGGCACGACGTTTGCGATAAGAGCGACAGAAGCGTGCGCCGAGCCGGTCCGGAAAAGCGCCGTTCGACACAACAAATCCCTCCAGTGCAGGAGGGTTCGCAATTCAGGTGTCGCGTTCAACAGATGGATGTTGCCACGCGGGACTCTTGAGGAACTTTGCAATGACGACTCGTCAGCCACTGTACAAATCCCTGTATTTCCAGGTGATCGTTGCCATCGCCATCGGCATCCTGCTCGGTCACTTCTACCCACAGACCGGTGTGGCGCTCAAGCCACTGGGTGACGGGTTCATCAAACTGATCAAAATGGTCATTGCGCCGATCATCTTCTGTACCGTTGTCAGCGGCATCGCCGGCATGCAGAACATGAAATCCGTGGGCAAGACCGGCGGCTACGCGCTGCTGTACTTCGAAATCGTTTCCACCATTGCCCTGCTGATCGGTCTGGTCGTGGTCAACGTTGTGCAGCCGGGCGCCGGCATGCACATCGACGTCACCACCCTGGACGCCTCGAAAATCGCTACTTATGTGACGGCCAGTAAAGACCAGAGCATCGTTGGCTTCCTCCTCAACGTGATCCCGAACACCATCGTCGGCGCATTCGCCACCGGTGACATCCTGCAAGTGTTGATGTTCTCGGTGATCTTTGGCTATGCGCTGCATCGCCTGGGTTCATACGGTCGTCCGCTGCTGGACATGATCGATCGCTTCGCCCACGTGATGTTCAACATCATCAACATGATCATGAAGCTGGCGCCACTCGGTGCGCTGGGTGCCATGGCGTTCACCATCGGTGCCTACGGTGTCGGCTCGCTGGTGCAGCTGGGTCAGCTGATGATCTGCTTCTACATCACCTGCGTACTGTTCGTCGTGCTGGTGCTGGGTGCGATCTGCCGGGCTCACGGTTTCAGCGTGTTCAAACTGGTGCGCTACATCCGTGAAGAGCTGTTGATCGTACTGGGTACGTCCTCGTCGGAATCGGCACTGCCACGCATGCTGATCAAGATGGAACGTCTGGGCGCGAAGAAATCGGTGGTAGGTCTGGTCATCCCGACCGGCTACTCGTTCAACCTCGACGGTACCTCGATCTACCTGACCATGGCGGCCGTGTTCATCGCTCAGGCGACCGACACCCACATGGACATCACCCATCAGATCACCCTGCTGCTGGTGCTGCTGCTGTCCTCCAAAGGCGCAGCCGGTGTGACCGGTTCGGGCTTCATCGTACTGGCGGCCACCCTGTCGGCCGTAGGTCACCTGCCGGTGGCCGGTCTGGCGCTGATCCTCGGTATCGACCGCTTCATGTCCGAAGCCCGCGCCCTGACCAACCTGGTCGGCAACGCCGTAGCGACTATCGTCGTGGCCAAGTGGGTCAAGGAGCTGGACACCGACGTGCTGCAATCCGAGCTGGCCTCGGGCGGTCGCGGTATCTCTGACGAGCGTCAAGAAGACGACCTGGGCGTGGCCGAAGGCCCGACCCCGAGCAATGTGAAGTAAGCATCGCTCGAATGGAAAAACCCGCTTCGGCGGGTTTTTTCTTGTCTGCTGTTTGAGCGCAACGGTCAGCGCAACTGATGCATCCGGTAATTGCCCCATCGCCGATGGCTGCCTAGGCTGCATGCATCGTTGATGGAGAATGCCCATGTCTGCACCGCTGGCCTCACTGAAGATTCTGGATTTCTCGACCCTGCTGCCGGGGCCGTTCGCCTCGCTGCTGCTGGCGGACATGGGCGCCGAGGTACTGCGCATCGAATCGCCGACCCGCCTCGACCTGGTGCGGGTGTTGCCGCCTCACGATCACGGCGTCTCGGCCAGTCACGCGTATCTCAACCGCAACAAGCGCAGCCTGGCGCTGGACCTCAAGCAGCCCGAAGCGCTGGAGCTGGTCAAGCAGTTGCTGACGGATTACGACATCGTGCTGGAGCAATTTCGCCCCGGTGTGATGGAGCGGCTGGGGCTGGGTTACGAGGCGCTGAAGGCGATCAATCCGAAGCTGATTTATGTGTCGATCTCCGGTTACGGCCAGACCGGGCCGTACAAGGATCGCGCCGGCCACGACATCAACTATCTGGCACTGGCCGGGCTCTCCAGTTACACCGGGCGCGCCGACAGCGGGCCGTTGCCGCTGGGCATGCAGGTCGCGGATGTCGCGGGCGGCTCGCTGCACGGGGTGATCGGTCTGTTGGCGGCGGTGATTTCCCGTCAGCAAACCGGGCAGGGCACCCATCTTGACGTGAGCATGACCGACTGCGCGTTCAGCCTGAATGCCATGGCCGGAGCCGGGTATCTGGCCTGCGGCGAAGAGCCGGGCTGGGAAGAGCAGATGCTCAATGGCGGCAGTTTCTACGATTACTACCGCTCTCGCGACGGGCGCTGGATGTCGGTGGGCAGTCTGGAACCGGCCTTCATGCAGCAACTGTGTGCGGCGCTGGGCCGGCCGGAACTGGCGGCGCAGGGCCTGTCACTCAAACCCGAACAGCAACGGGCGCTCAAGGACGCCTTGAAGGTCGAGTTCGAGAAGCATGACTTTGCCGAACTGTGCGAGCTGTTCGCCGGAATCGATGCCTGTGTCGAACCGGTGCTGAATCTGGGCGAGGCGCTGCGGCATCCTCAATTGCAGGCGCGGGAACTGGTGACGCAGGTGCCCCGTGGCGATGGCTCGGCGCAGGCGCAGATCGCTTGCCCGCTGAAGTTTTCCGAGGCGTTGCCGGCGCCACGGCATGTTGGCGCGGCGCTGGGACAGCATACGGATCAGGTGTTGGCGGAGTTGGGGTTGAGCCCGGAGCGGATTGCCGAGCTGCGGCGGGCAAAGGTAGTTCTCTAGTGCCTGTTGCGGCCTCTTCGTCGGATCGCCGCCCGGACCAAGCCCGCTCCCACAGGTTACGTGTCGTACACAGAGGCTGTGAACACACCGGACACTGTGGGAGCGGGCTTGCCCGCGAAGAGGCCCGACCAGACAACACAAAATCCAGGTTATTCGACCCGCATCTCACCACTGAACACCAGCGTGTTGCGACAGCGCCGGCACAAATAGCGCCGACCTTGCCGGACCAGGCTGTGACGCTGCGCCGAAAACGGAAAATCGCTGTCCGCACACGGGCATTTATAGATGTAGCGGGTCACGCTGCGGCGTTTGACTTCATAGGTGTGACAGCGATCCGGTGGCAATTCGTAAACGCCGCGCATGATCAGTTGCCACTCCTCGCCGTGGGGCTGGATGCGATCGCCGAACAGTTGATGGGCGATCAGGTGCGCGACTTCGTGGGCCACGGTCTGCTTGAGGAAATGTTCGGTGTTTTCCCGGTACAGCTGCGGATTGAAACGCAGCAGGTTCTCGTGCAGATGCGCGACCCCGGCTTTTTGCCCGCGCAGCTTGAGGCTCACCACGGGGCGTTTGAAAGGACGTTTGAAAAAGGATTCAGCGAGTTGGAAACAGTCTTCGACGCGGGTATTGAGTTGCTCGGGCATGCTTGATGGATCTCCAGAGGCGTCGAGTATGCCGCAACCCCGGGGCGTTGCGAATCGTCGAACTGCCGAATGGTCGTCGCTCTTTTTCAACCGGCACGAGAAGGCCGCCTTGTGGCGGCCTGTGTTGGCGGATCTTGTTTTTCTCGGGATGAACCGATTGCTAATTGGTGTAGACGGGCCCCACGCCCAGTCCCCAGACGATCACGGTGAACGCCATGATGGCCACCAGCACCACCAGACCCACCGCCAGTACCGAGCTGGAAAACAGGAAACCCTCGTCGGACGGAATATTCATGAAGGTCGGCAGCCCCACATACAACAGGTACACCGTGTAGCAGATGGCCGCCGTGCCGACGATCATCCCCAGCCACATGTGCGGGTAGAGCGCCGCCAGTCCGCCGACGAACAGCGGTGTCGCGGTGTAGGTGGCAAATGCCACGCAACGGGCCAGGCTCGGGTTGGCGTCATAGGTGCGGGCCATCCAGTGCACGAAGGCACCCATGACCGCGACCCCGCCGAGCATTGCCAGATAAGACATGATCGTCATCCACAACGCGCTTTCGACGGTGAGCATCACCGGTGCGCGGTTGCCGATCACCCAGCCGACCTGGGTGGTGCCGATAAATGCCGAAACTGCGGGGATCGCCGCCAGGATCAGCGTGTGCGTCAGGTACATGTGGCTGATGCTTTCTTCCTGGTCGCCACGGATTTCCTTCCATTCCTGATCGGGGTGGGTAAAAAGTCCCACTACGTGATGGATCATGCCAGTCACTCCTCTCGTTATTGCCATCGCCCCCCAGCGGAGCGCCTACGGGCCAATGCGGCCGAGCAAATACAGGTCTTCAGATTGTGTGCGACCTTATGTCGCAGTATAGAAAGGTCTTAACCGCACAGGTGATAGGGGCTTAGAGCAAATCGCGCTGTAAAACCTCGGGGTAATCGCGTCGAGGTCTGTGTAGAAGGGCGCTGCGAGCGGCGACAACCTGTGGCCACAAGCCCAGTGTTTTTGCGTAAAATGCCCGCCTTTCGTCACACCTCACGGATTTCGCGTCATGGGCACTCTTACGGTCAACCAGAACAAACTGCAAAAGCGCCTGCGCCGCCTGGCGGGCGAAGCCGTCACCGACTTCAACATGATCGAAGACGGCGACAAGGTCATGGTCTGCCTGTCCGGGGGCAAGGACAGCTACACCATGCTCGACGTGCTGATGCACCTGCAGAAGGTTGCACCGATCAAGTTCGAGATTGTCGCCGTGAACATGGACCAGAAGCAGCCGGGTTTCCCCGAACACGTGCTGCCGGCCTACCTGAAAGAGCTGGGCATCGAGTACCACATCGTCGAGAAGGACACCTACTCGGTGGTCAAGGAACTGATCCCGGAAGGCAAGACCACTTGCTCGCTGTGCTCGCGCCTGCGTCGCGGCACGCTGTACACCTTTGCCGATGAAATCGGCGCGACCAAAATGGCCCTTGGTCATCACCGCGACGACATCGTCGAGACGTTCTTCCTCAACATGTTCTTCAACGGCAGCCTCAAGGCCATGCCGCCGAAGCTGCGCGCCGACGATGGTCGCAATGTGGTGATCCGTCCGCTGGCCTACTGCAACGAGAAAGACATCCAGGCCTACTCGGACTTCAAGCAATTCCCGATCATCCCGTGCAACCTTTGCGGCTCCCAGGAAAACCTGCAGCGTCAGGTGGTCAAGGAAATGCTGGTGGACTGGGAACGCAAGACCCCGGGCCGTACCGAGAGCATTTTCCGCAGCCTGCAGAACGTGATCCCGTCGCAACTGGCCGACCGTAACCTGTTTGACTTCACCAGCCTGAAGATCGACGAGACGGCGGTTTCGCGTTTCGTCAATGTGGTGAACCTGTAAGTGATCTGATCGCTCGAAAGAAACGGCGCTCGCGGGCGCCGTTTTCAATTCATTTTTTAGGAGAGGGCATGCGCGACTACAAGTGGCTGCACGAATACTGTCTGAACCGCTTCGGTTCGGCGGCTGAACTGGAAGCCCATCTGCCCGTTCCCAAGACCCCGGCGCAACTGCGCAAGATCAGCGACGACCGTTATCTCTCGACCATGGCCCTGCGGGTGTTTCGTGCCGGGCTCAAGCACAGCCTGGTGGACGCCAAGTGGCCGGCCTTCGAAGAAGTGTTCTTCAAGTTCGACCCGGAAAAGGTCGTGCTGATGAGTGCCGAACACCTTGAACGGCTGATGCAGGATGCGCGGATCATCCGTCACCTGGGCAAGCTGAAAAGCGTGCCGCGCAATGCGCAGTTCATTCTGGACGTCGAGAAAGAGAAGGGCAGTTTCGGTGCGTTGCTGGCCGACTGGCCGGTGACCGACATCGTCGGCCTGTGGACCTACCTGAAAAAGCACGGCCATCAATTGGGCGGGCTGTCGGCGCCTCGGTTTTTGCGGATGGTTGGCAAGGACACCTTTGTGCCGAGCTACGACGTGGTCGCGGCGTTGAATGCACAGAAGATCGTCGACAAGGCACCCACCAGCCTGCGGGATCTGGCGACGGTGCAGAACGCGTTCAACCAGTGGCATGAAGAGAGTGGCGGACGGCCGATGAGCCAAATCTCGATGATGCTGGCTTACACCGTCAACCATTGAGCTCAGAGTGATCGTTCCCACGCTCTGCGTGGGAATGATCCCGAAACCTGTGGGAGCTGGCTTGCCAGCGATAGCGGTCTGTCAGGCGACGGAGACTTCGCCTTCGCCCGCCAGTTTGCGGTTCAGTTGATACCGCCAGCGCACATACAACAGCGCCGAGCAGAACACCGCCAGACTGGCGATCATCTCCAGCACGCCAAACAACTGCCGGCTCGGGTCGTATGCGGCCAGCGCGCCCTTGATGAAATACAGGTTCACCACAAAGCACATCCACGAATGCCCGCGTGCGCTGCCCATGATCATGCCCGGTGCGAGCACGATCCACGGGATCAGCTCGATCAGCAGAATCACCCACGGCCGCGCGCCGTGCAGGTCGGCGAACACCAGGTAATACGCGGCGAGCAGTCCGGCCAGGCCGAAAAAGCACAGCAGACTGATCACCCGCATCGCCCGCACCCGTGGCTCCAGCCACTCGACGGCGGGCAGGACTTTCGGCTTTCTGGCCATCTCAGTTCCCCAGTTTCTGGGCGGTCTTGGCCAGACGTGCACCGAGGGCGCGGCACAGCGCCACTTCGTGCTGATCGAGACCACTTTTACCGTCGGCCCCAGCGTGATGGCTGGCGCCGTAAGGCGTGCCGCCGCCCTGGGTTTCCAGCAGCGCCGATTCGCTGTAAGGCAGGCCGGTGATCAGCATGCCGTGGTGCAGCAGCGGCAGCATCATCGACAGCAGGGTGGTTTCCTGACCACCGTGCAGGCTGGCGGTGGAGGTGAACACTCCGGCCGGCTTGCCGACCAGCGCGCCGGTCAGCCACAGGTTGCTGGTGCCATCGAGGAAGTACTTGAGCGGCGCGGCCATGTTGCCGAAACGGGTCGGGCTGCCGAGGGCCAGGCCGGCGCAGTTCTTCAGGTCATCCAATGTGGCGTACAGCGCGCCTTCATCCGGAATGTCCGGCGCCACGGCTTCGCACTCGGTGGAGATCGCCGGCACGGTGCGCAGGCGTGCTTCGAGACCGGCCTGCTCGACGCCACGGGCGATCTGCCGGGCCATCTCGTTGGTCGAGCCGCTGCGGCTGTAATACAGAACCAGAATGTACGGCGCACTCACGGCAGCAGCTCCAGGATCTGCTCCGGTGGACGGCCGATAATGGCTTTGTCGCCGGCTTCGAGAATCGGTCGCTCCATCAGCTTCGGATGTGCCGCGATGGCTTCGATCAATTGCTGCTCGGTGAGACTGGCATCGGCCAGGTTCAAGGTCTTGTATTCGTCTTCGCCGGTGCGCAGCAGTTGCCGTGCGCTGATTCCGAGCTTGCCGAGCAAAGCCTTGATCTGCGCGGCGTCCAGCGGCGTTTCGAGGTAGCGCACCACGTTTGGCGTCAGGCCACGGGCTTCGAGGAGTTCGAGCGCACCGCGGGATTTCGAGCAGCGCGGGTTGTGATAAAGCGTCAGATCGGTCATGGGCGGGTCGCTTCTTGCGTAGAGTGGCGGCTATTCTAACTGTGCAGCGCGCAATCCAGAACCTTGGGAGGCGATCGGTCGCAGGCGCATTCAATTTTTCACAAGGAACACGACATGACACGGGCACTGGCAGCGGCATTGACGATCATCGGGGCGTTGATGCTGGGGGGCTGCGGTAACGACTACGGCATCGACCAGAACGGGCAGAAAGTGGCGTCCGAGCGCCTCGACAAACAATGGGTCGTGCTCAACTACTGGGCCGAATGGTGCGGCCCGTGCCGCACGGAAATCCCGGAACTCAACCATCTGGCCGAAGAGCTCAAGGGCAAGAAGATCGGCGTGTTCGGGGTCAACTTCGACAATGTGCAGGGTGAAGAGCTGAAGAGCGCCAGCGAAAAACTGGGCATCAAATTCACGGTGCTGGCGCAGGATCCGTCGGAACTGTTCGAGCTGCCGCGCAGTGAGGCCTTGCCGGTGACCTACATCATCGACAACAAGGGCAAGGTGCGGGAGCAGCTGATGGGTGAGCAGACGGCGGCGGGGGTGATGGCGAAGCTTGAGGCGTTGCAGGCTACAAATTGAGTTGCCGCTAAAAAGCATCCCTCACCCCAGCCCTCCCGAAACGTCGGACCGCCCGGAGGGAGAGGGGGCCGACCGAGGTGTCTGGCGATTTGCATCGACCTGGAGGATCAGGTCGACTGAAGATTCGTCAGAGCGGAATCCGGTTGGTTATGGATTCGGTGAAGGTCTTTCAGGTCGGCGTATCTCTCCAATATCCCCCAATCAGTCCCCTCTCCCTTTGGGCGGTCCGACGTTTCGGGAGGGTTAGGGTGAGGGGCTTGGCGATCTAAAGGATCAACCCTCTTCCAGCCACCAGCGCAATGGCTTGCCTTCAGCCGGCCAGAAGCGCATCTGCTCGATCGGCGAGATATCCCAGCGTTCCACGTGTTCCAGGGCCTGGAGGAAGCGTTGCTCCTGCTCCATGAGCGCCGGTGCGCAGAGTTTGCGGGTCTTGCCGATCTTGCCGAAGCTCAGCTTGTCGCCTTCCAGGGTGTACGGTGCGAACC
This sequence comes from Candidatus Pseudomonas auctus, assembly GCF_048654275.1. Classification (NCBI taxonomy): domain Bacteria; kingdom Pseudomonadati; phylum Pseudomonadota; class Gammaproteobacteria; order Pseudomonadales; family Pseudomonadaceae; genus Pseudomonas; species Candidatus Pseudomonas auctus. The sequence goes on from NZ_JBJYZK010000006.1 coordinate 270,659, forward strand.
AGTGGTTGCAGCCGCCATTGCCATACGCCCGGCCATCATCGCCAAGGGTCACGGTCAGGTGGCTGTAGTCCATCAGCGGTCGCTCGCCGATCCACTCCAGAATGTAGCTGCGGTTCTGTTGCAGTTGCACAGGCTCCGCGGCGCAACCCATCAGGCCGGCGCCGACAACAGCGGTCAGGGCCAGGTGTTTCATCACGCCGGCTCCTGGCATTTCGGGCACAGGTGCTTGTCGCCAACGGCTTTCCAGCCGAGCTCGGCGATGCGTGCGGTGGCGGCCGGTTTTTCCGCAGGCTTGCCCAACTTGGCGTCCACGGCGAATTCGAAGCTCAGCTCCCTGGCGCAGCTGTCGCAGTTGACCTGCCAGGTGTGGATCGCCAGCTCACCAAACACCGGGCCGGTGGTCATGGCAGTCCATTGACCCGGCGGGTTGATCAGGTGGCGGACGGTGTCGACGGTCAGGCGCATGGACAAGTCCTTGCTGCCTTTGAGGGTTACGACCAGCACGTCGCCGATGCGGATCGAGCCACCGTTGCCGGTGACCTGATAACGGCCCGGAACCAGGGCGCGGCATTCGGTGAGGGTGTGTTGCGGGTTCATCAGGGTGTAGCGGAAATCGTGTTCGACCATGGGTCCTCCAAATATGCGCGACATGCTAGCACGGGCTTGATTGCAGAATGATGCGCGCGTGCGACCTTCGATCCGGTTCAAATCGACACCGCAGTCGTGGCAAACTGCCGCCTTCATTTTCAAGGAACGGAACATGGCGCTGATCGAATGTTATGAATGCAAGCGGAGCATCAGCTCCGAAGCCACGGCATGCATTCATTGCGGGGCCCCGCTGGCAGAGGCGCCTGCTTCGCACGCCCAGACGGGCACGTCGACAATTTCCTTTGGCAGCCTGCCGCGCAACAAGGCAGTGCCCGAGGCCTACGTTCCGCCGCCGGCGCCCGAGCGGCCGAAGATCATGCCGGCCGCTGCGGGGCGACGCCGTCGTTCGCAGCCGGTCGAGCCGGTGCTGAACCCGGACGGCTCGCGCCCGGTGGAAGGCTGGCTGAAGATCATGGCGTTTCTGATGCCGCTGGTGTTTGTCTGGTTCCTGCTGCGCAGCGGGCACTCCCTCAAGCAGCGTTTACTGGGGTTCGGCTGGCTGGCGCTGTTGATCCTGTGCGTGGCGATTACCCCGACGCCGCCTCCGGTCTGAGTCCGATCGTTCAGCCTTCGACCTGGTTCTGCGGCGCACCCGCCGCCCAGGTCGCGATGTTGTGCAGGGTGGTCGCGGCAATCGCGCCCAGCGCCTCATGGGTCAGAAACGCCTGATGCGCGGTGACGATCACATTGGGGAACGTCAGCAGCCGCGCCAGCACGTCGTCCTGTAGCGGCAGGTCGGAACGGTCCTCGAAAAACAGCTGCGCTTCCTCTTCATACACATCCAGTCCCAGATAACCGAGCTGGCCGTCCTTCAAGGCGTCGATCAGCGCTGGCGTGTCCACCAGACCGCCGCGCCCGGTGTTGATCAGCATCGCCCCCGGTTGCATGTGTGCCAGCGAATTGCGGTTGATCAGGTGTCTGCTCTGTTCGTTGAGCGGGCAGTGCAGGCTGATGATCCGCGACTGTGCCAGCAGATCCGGCAGGCTCAGGTAGCGCGCGCCTAACGCTTCGACGGCGGGATTCGGATAAGGGTCGTAGGCCAGCAGTTCGCAGCCAAAGCCGTGCATGATTTTCGCGAAGGTCGCGCCGATCTGTCCGGTGCCGACGATGCCGACCGTCTTGCCCACCAGATCGAAACCGGTAAGACCGTGCAGGCTGAAATCGCCTTCGCGGGTGCGGTTGTAGGCGCGATGCAGGCGCCGGTTGAGGGCGAGGATCAACGCCACCGCATGCTCGGCCACCGCGTGGGGCGAGTAGGCTGGTACACGCACGACGGCCAGCCCCAGACGTTTGGCGATGGTCAGATCCACGTGGTTGTAGCCGGCCGAACGCAAGGCGATAAGGCGAGTGCCGCCGGCCGCCAGACGTTCCAGCACCGGCGCGCTGAGGTCATCGTTGATGAAGGCGCAGACTACCTCGTGATGTTCGGCCAGCGCTGCGGTATCGAGGCTGAGCCGGGCCGGCTGGAAGTGCAGTTCGATCCCGTCCGGGCAGTCGGCGGCGAGGAAACTGTCGCGGTCGTAGGTCTGGCTGCTGAAAACGATCGTGCGCATGAAATCCTCCTGGAGCATCGACGCGGGCGCAATTCACCCGCGACAACTGTAGCCGCGTCGGCGTTGACCGGCATTGCCGTGGATCAGGCGCTGATCTTCGCCTGGGCCGCCAGACGATTGATCGCCCGTTCCAGCTCGTCCAGCGCGGTCGAGGCCTTGGGGTCCTGCTGCTTGAGCAGGGTTTCGCTGCGCTGGCAGGCGGCGCGCAATTGCGGCACGCCGCAGTAACGGGTGGCACCATGCAGGCGGTGCACCCGTTCCAGCAGACCGTTCTGATCCTGACTGTCGCGGGCGGTGCGAATGGCTTCGCGATCGGCCTCGAGCGAAGCCAGCAGCATCGCCAGCATGTCCGCCGCCAGATCCGCCTTGCCGGCGGCCAGGCGCAAACCTTCTTCGTGATCGAGAATCGGCAGTTCCTGATTGCCCAGCAGGCTTTCGCCGCCACGGTCCGGCGCCTGATTGCGCAATGCCAGGCCCGTCCACTTCAGCACCACCTGCGCCAGTTGCCGCTCGCTGATCGGCTTGGTCAGGTAGTCGTCCATGCCGCTTTGCAGCAGCGCGCGTTTTTCATTGGCCATGGCGTGGGCGGTGAGGGCGACGATCGGCAGCGGCGTGCAGTGCCGCTCGCTTTCCCACTGGCGAATCGTTTCGGTGCTCTGGCGTCCGTCCATGCCGGGCATCTGCACGTCCATCAGCACCAGATCGAAGGTTTCGTTCTGCACTGCCTTGACCGCGGCATAACCGCTTTCCACGGCCAGCACCTTGGCGCCCATGTCTTCGAGCAGCGTCTGCACCAGCAACAGGTTGGCCGGGTTGTCGTCGACGCACAGCACTTTCGGCGCGCGGCTCGACAACGGTTCGCCCGGTTCGCTGCGCTGCTGGCGCGGGTTGACCATGTCCGACAAAGCCCGGCGCAGTTTGCGGGTGCAGGCCGGTTTCGATTGCAACTGACTGTGAGGGTTGGGCACCGAAAGGTGATAGAGCGTCAGCTCGGTGGTCGGGCACAACACCAGCACCCGGCAACCGAGGTGCTCAAGGTCCCAGATGTGCTGGTTGAGGCGCTCCGGCGGCATGTCATTGCTGGTGATGCCGAGCACCGCCAGATCGATGGCCTGATCGGTCTGATGGGCGCCGGTAACGCCATTGGTCAGGCTTTCCAACGTGTTGAACGGCGTGACATCGAGGCCGCAGTCTTCCAGCTGATGTTGCAGGGCCTGACGCGCCAGTTCATGGTTCTCCAGCACCGCCACCCGGCGCCCGAGCAACGGCGCGGCGGGCAGGTCTTCGGCATCGTCGCGGGTCTTGGGCAGGTTCAGGCTGATCCAGAATTCCGAACCTTCACCCGGGGTGCTGTCGACGCCGATTTCGCCGCCCATCTGTTCGATCAGGCGCTTGGAAATCACCAGCCCCAGACCCGTGCCGCCGGGTTGGCGCGACAGTGAGTTGTCAGCTTGGCTGAAGGCCTGGAACAACGCGCGCACGTCCTGGTTCGACAAACCGATGCCGGTGTCCTGAATACTGATGCGCAACTGCACGCTGTCGTCGTTTTCTTCTTCGAGCATGGCGCGGGCGACGATGGTGCCTTCGCGGGTGAACTTGATCGCGTTACTCACAAGGTTGGTCAGGATCTGCTTGAGCCGCAGCGGATCACCGACCAGCGACAGCGGCGTATCGCGGTACACCAGACTCACCAGTTCCAGCTGCTTGGCGTGCGCGGCGGGGGCGAGGATGGTCAGGGTGTCCTGTAACAGGTCGCGCAGGTTGAACGGAATATGGTCGAGCACCAGTTTGCCGGCCTCGATCTTCGAGAAATCGAGGATCTCGTTGATGATCCCCAGCAGGCTGTCGGCGGATTTTTCGATGGTGCCCAGGTAGTCGAGCTGGCGCGGGGTCAGTTCACTTTTCTGCAACAGGTGGGTGAACCCCAGAATGCCGTTGAGCGGCGTGCGGATCTCGTGGCTCATGTTGGCGAGGAATTCGGATTTGATCCGGCTCGCTTCCAGCGCTTCTTTACGGGCCAGGTCCAGCTCGATGTTCTGGATCTCGATGGTTTCCAGGTTCTGGCGCACGTCTTCAGTGGCCTGATCGACGCTGTGCTGCAATTCTTCCCGGGCGTTCTGCAGGGTGCCGGCCATACGGTTGATGCCGGACGCCAGTTCATCCAGTTCCTGACTGCCCAGCGGTGGCAGGCGGGTTTCCAGATGACCGTCCTTGAGCTGGGCGACGGCCTGTTTGATCTGGCTCAGCGGGCGGTTGATCGTGCGGCCCATGCGCAAGGCCAGCAACGCGGCGCCGGCCAGCCCCGCACCAATCAGCAACAGACTGGCGAACAGGCTTCGGTAGCCGCGCAACAACATGCCGTTGTGCGACAGCTCCAGTTCAACCCAGCCGAGCAGGCGGTCGGATTCTTGCGGGATCAACTCGCCGGCGAGGTTGCGGTGTTTGCCGAAGACCGGCAGCAGATAGCGGGTGGCATCGTTGCCGCTGCGTCGCAGCAGGTGCGCGCTGTCACCGCTCGGCGCCTGATTGAGCATGGTCGGGCCGGCGTGGGCGAGAGGAGAGCGGTCGGGCGCGAGGAAGGTCACGGCGCGCACGTCTGGTTGTTCGAGGGACTGGGTGGCGATGCGCTCGAGCAGTTCGGCATCGCCGTGGCCCATGGCCGGTGCCACCAGCGGAGCCAGTTGCTCGGCGATCATTTCGCCGCGCTGCATCAGTTGAGCTTGCAGGTCGGATTGCTGCGTCCAGGTGAAGTACCCGCCCAGCACCAGTGCCATCAGGCTGGTCGGCAACAGGGTCAGCAACAATACGCGACCTTTGATTCCCAGTTTCTTGAGCACGCCTTTCTCCTGCATCCCGCTGATCGTTGACTCACACGTGCGTCCGGCACGCGGTATCGGCGCAGTGTAGCGATTTGCTTGCGGGCAATCTTGGGAAAAATGATGTCGTGGTTGTTCACTCTCAGGCCGGTCATCTGTCCGACAGGTCAAGCTTGGGTTGCCGGGCGCCGGGCAATCTTGAATAATCGCCCAACTGAGAATTATTTGCAGATAGTCATGACTCCTGTCTCTATTGGCCAACCCCGCATTCTTTCCATCGAAGACGATCCCGTCCTCGGTGCCTATGTCCATGAACAACTGGGCCGCAGCGGCTTCCAGGTCACCTGGTGCCAGAACGGCAGCGAAGGCCTGAGCATTGCCCGGCGCCAGCCGTTCGATGTGGTGTTGATGGATATTCTGTTGCCGGGGCTCGACGGTCTGAACGTCCTGACCCAGCTGCGCCAGAGCCATTCCACGCCGGTGCTGCTGATGTCGGCGCTGGGTGCCGAGGCCGACCGTATCAGCGGTTTCCGCCTCGGCGCCGACGACTACCTGCCCAAACCTTTCAGCATGGCCGAGCTGCATGTGCGGATCGAAGCGATCCTGCGCCGGGTCGCCCTCGACCGTCGTCCGGCGGCCATCGCTCCGGTGGTGCCGGTCGGCGGACTGCATTTCGACGACGAGCAGTGCGATGTGTTCTACCGTAATCAACCGGCCGGCCTGACCCGCAGCGAATACCGTCTGCTGGAAACCCTCAACCGCAACGACGAGGAAGTGCTGAGCAAGGCCTTCCTTTATCAGCACGTTCTGCAACGCGGCTATGCGGCCCACGACCGCAGCCTCGACATGCACATCAGCCAGATCCGCCGCAAACTCAAGTCGGTCGGTTACACCGAGCGGGAAGTACGCACGGTGTGGGGCAAGGGTTACGTCCTGAGTGCCGTCGATGAAAGTGTCTGACCTGCCGGGCCGGCACTCGCTGTTCTGGAAACTCGCCTGCCTGCTGGTGGCGTTCTGTCTGTTGATGATCTGGCTGAGCTGGTCTTGGGGCCGGTACATGGAGCAGCGCAATCAGTTCCTCTCCGACGACGCCCGTCGCACGCTGAGCCGTTATGCCTCCGAGGCCGAGCGCGCCTGGCAGCAGGGCGGGCGCGATGGCATCGATAGCTGGTTACAGAGCATGGAGTTGCGCGAAGCCGGCTGGGTCGGCGTGATCGGCGGCAACCTGCAGTCGCTGGGCAGCCAGCCGTTGAACGCTCAAGAGCTTCAACGCCTGACCTTCCTGCGCGGCCTTGACTGGCCGATTCACAAAAAGGGCCGGCCGTGGCTGCGGGTTCCATTTCCCACTGACCCGACCGCCGGCAGTCTGGTGATCGAGTTGCCCGAGCGATTTCTGCCGGGCAAATACCGGGTGTTCTGGCGCGTCATCACCAACGGGGTGATTCCAGGTCTGTTCACCTTGCTGCTGTGCGTCGGTCTGTATCGCCTGCTCGTGGTGCCGCTGAACAATCTGCGCGAGCAGGCCAATGCGTGGCGTGCCGATCAATTGAATGTGCGGTTGTCGAGCGGCATCACCCAGCGCCCCGATGAGCTTGGCGAACTGGCCCGTGCTTTCGATTCGATGTCCGAACGCCTGCAATCCACCGTGGCCCTGCAACAGCAACTGTTGCGCGACCTGTCCCACGAACTGCGCACGCCCCTGAGTCGGTTGCGGGTCGCCAGCGAAAGCGAGCAGCAGCTGCAACCGCTGCGCGAACGTATCGGTCGCGAAGTCGACGTGATGCAGCGATTGGTGGAGGACACCCTGCAGCTGGCCTGGCTCGACACCGAACGCGCGCCGTTGCCGGACGAAGCGATCCAGATTCAGGCACTGTGGGAAATGCTCACGGAAAACGCCTGCTACGAAAGCTGCTGTCCGATGGGGCAGTTGCAGTGCGGGGTGGAGGCCTCATGCTGGGTGCGCGGCAATCTCAACACCCTGGCCCAGGCACTGGAAAACATTCTGCGCAATGCGATTCGACATTCGCCACCGGGCGGCATCGTGCGGCTCGACGGTCGACGGGACGGCGATTACTGGCACCTGTGGCTGGAGGACGAGGGCGGCGGCGTGGCCGAAGCGGACCTTGAGCGGATCTTTTCGCCCTTCATCCGACTCGACGGCTCGCGGCCGGGGGACGGTGGTTTTGGGTTGGGGCTGAGCATCGCGAGGAACGCGGTGCAACGCCAGGGCGGAACCCTGTGGGCCGAGAACGGCCCGTCGGGATTGCGCTTGAATCTGCGGTTGGTGGCGGATGACAGTGCTGTCAGTCCTGAAGTTTTCGCTGGCAAGCCAGCTCCCACCGTGGACATGAGTCGCCAGCAGATTGTGTGAACACCACAAAAGTCTCGCCACTGGCGCGACTTTTATTGCTTATTCCAAGAAACCATAAGCACCACACTTTGCGTGATATGGCCTGCGCAGGTTTGCCGGTATGATAGGCGCCCCCGCAGTCCGGATTGCGAAAAAACGCCATGACCTTGCAGTACCCAACCATCGCCGATTGCGTCGGCAACACGCCGCTGGTGCGTTTGCAGCGCCTGCCCGGTGTCACCAGCAACACCCTTTTGCTCAAGCTCGAAGGGAACAACCCGGCGGGTTCGGTCAAGGATCGTCCGGCGCTGTCGATGATCACCCGTGCCGAGTTGCGCGGGCAGATCCACGAAGGCGATACGCTGATCGAAGCGACTTCGGGCAACACCGGGATCGCCCTGGCGATGGCCGCCGCGATCAAGGGTTACAAGATGATCCTGATCATGCCGGACAACTCCAGTGCCGAGCGTAAGGCGGCGATGACCGCTTACGGCGCGCAGCTGATTCTGGTCAGCCAGGAAGAGGGCATGGAAGGCGCTCGCGATCTCGCCCAGCGGATGGAAGCCGAAGGCCGTGGCAAGGTGCTGGATCAGTTCGCCAACGGCGACAACCCTGAAGCGCACTACACCACCACCGGCCCGGAAATCTGGCGTCAGACCCAAGGCTCCATCACTCATTTCGTCAGCTCCATGGGCACCACCGGCACCATCATGGGCGTGTCGCGCTACCTCAAGGAGCAGAACGACAAGGTGCAGATCATCGGCCTGCAACCGATGGAAGGCTCGGCCATTCCCGGCATCCGCCGCTGGCCGCAGGAATACCTGCCGAAGATCTATCAGGCCGACCGCGTTGACCGCATCGTCGACATGGCGCAAAGCGAAGCCGAGGACGTCACCCGGCGTCTGGCCCGCGAAGAAGGCATCTTCTGTGGCGTGTCCTCGGGCGGTGCGGTGGCAGCGATGCTGCGCCTGTCCAAAGAAGTTGAAAACGCGGTGATCGTCGCGATCATCTGCGACCGTGGCGACCGTTACCTGTCGACCGGCATTTTCGACGCGCCCAACTGATGGCCAAGCACGAGAGAGGCCTGCGCTTCCAGCCCACCGGCGGCAGCAAGGCCGCACAAATCCCGACCGGCAAAAAGCAGCGCCTGAGCATCGAGCGCCTGGCCAATGACGGTCGCGGCATCGCGTTTTTTGAAGGCAAGACATGGTTCGTCCTCGGCGCCCTCGCCGGTGAAGAAGTCGAAGCCCGAGTGCTCGGCGCCCACGGCAAAGTGGTCGAGGCGCGTACCGAGCGCGTGTTCAGCGCCAGTCAATTGCGTCGTCCCGCACCTTGTCAGCATGCCGGACGTTGCGGTGGTTGCAGCGTTCAGCATCTGCCCCACAACGAACAGCTTGCCCTGAAACAGCGCATGCTCGCCGAGCAGTTGTCGCGAGTCGCTGGTGCAGAGCCCGAGGAGTGGGCGGCGCCGTTGACCGGTCCCGAATTCGGCTACCGTCGCCGCGCCCGGATCGCCGTGCGCTGGGACAGCAAGGCCAAACAGCTTGAAGTCGGTTTCCGTGCCGCCGGCAGTCAGGACATCGTCGCGATCAGCGAATGCCCGGTGCTGGTACAGCCCTTGCAGCCGATCATGACCCGTTTGCCGGAGATGCTGCGGCGCTTGAGCAAGCCTCAGGCGCTGGGGCATGTCGAACTGTTCAGCGGCTCGTCACTCGCCGTCCTGCTGCGTCACATGGCGCCGCTGTCCGAGGCCGACCTGACGATCCTCAAGGATTTCTGCGCGTTCCATGAAGCGCAGCTCTGGCTGCATGGCGAAGGCGAACCGCAGCCGGTGGATGATGCACAGTCGCTCGGTTATCGCCTGGAACAATGGGACCTGCAACTGGCCTATCGGCCGGGGGATTTCATCCAGGTCAACGCCGGGGTCAACGAGGCCATGGTCGCCCAGGCGCTGGAGTGGTTGAAACCGACGAGCAATGAGCGCGTGCTCGACCTGTTTTGCGGTCTGGGCAACTTTGCCTTGCCGCTGGCAAAATCTGCGCGTGAAGTGGTGGCGGTCGAAGGCGTGCAGACCATGGTCGATCGCGCGGCGGCCAATGCCGCCAGCAACAATTTGCATAACACAAAGTTTTTTCAGGCCGATTTATCCCAGCCTTTGACCGATGCCCAGTGGATCGGAAACGGCTTTTCTGCGGTACTCTTGGACCCACCGCGCGACGGTGCTTTCGAGGTGGTGCGCAAGCTGGCGGCCTTGGGCGCCAAACGGTTGGTGTACGTGTCGTGCAACCCTGCAACTCTGGCGCGCGATACGGTCGAATTGATCAAGCAGGGCTACCGGTTAAAACGTGCCGGGATTCTCGATATGTTTCCTCAGACGGCACATGTCGAGGCCATGGCGTTATTTGAAGCGAGCCAGGATGGCTCGTCTGATCCGACTGGTCGTCCGTAGCGCTCGCCTTGGCCCCGCGAGCGCGAACGGGCATTGACGGTCAGTGATTTGACGCATTGAATCTGCGTCGTAGGGAAGGTAAAGCAAGATGGTACAGGTGAGAGCACACCAGCCGATCAACACTGACGGCAGTATCAATCTCGAGGCTTGGCTCGATCACGCGGTCAGTGTCGATCTGGCACTGGATCGCGAAGCCTTGAAAGAGGCCTGCGAGTACGCTCGCCAGGCCGAGCAGCAATCCAATGCCGCGAAGAATCTCTGGTCCGAAGGCAGCGGCAGTTTCAGCACGGGCCTTGAGATCGCCGAGATTCTCGCCGACCTCAAGCTCGATCAGGATTCGCTGGTTGCCGCGGTTCTGTATCGCGGCGTACGCGAAGGCCAGATTGAACTCGCAGCGGTCAGCCAGCGCTTCGGCCCGGTGGTCGCCAAGCTGATCGACGGCGTGCTGCGCATGGCGGCGATCAGTGCCAGCCTCAGCCCGCGCCAGTCGATGGTGCTCGGCACTCAGGGCCAGGTGGAAAACCTGCGCAAGATGCTGGTGGCGATGGTCGACGACGTGCGTGTCGCGCTGATCAAGCTCGCCGAACGCACCTGTGCGATCCGCGCGGTGAAAACCGCCGACGACGAAAAACGTAACCGGGTCGCCCGGGAAGTGTTCGACATCTATGCGCCGCTCGCGCATCGACTCGGCATCGGTCATATCAAATGGGAACTGGAGGACCTGTCCTTCCGTTACCTGGAGCCCGATCAATACAAACAGATTGCCAAGCTGCTGCATGAGCGGCGGCTCGACCGCGAGCGTTTCATCGCCGACGTGATGACCCAGCTCAAGGACGAACTGCAGGCCACCGGCGTCGAAGCCGACATCAGCGGCCGGGCCAAACACATCTATTCGATCTGGCGCAAAATGCAGCGCAAGGGTCTGGAGTTCAGCCAGATCTACGACGTGCGTGCGGTGCGCGTGCTGGTGCCGGAAATGCGCGACTGCTACACCGCGCTAGGTATCGTCCACACCCTGTGGCGGCACATCCCGAAAGAGTTCGACGACTACATCGCCAACCCGAAAGAGAACGGCTACCGCTCGCTGCACACGGCGGTGATCGGTCCGGAAGGCAAGGTGCTGGAAGTCCAGATCCGGACCCATTCGATGCACGAAGAGGCCGAGCTCGGCGTCTGCGCGCACTGGCGCTACAAGGGTACCGACGTCAAGTCCGGCTCCAATCACTACGAAGAGAAAATCTCCTGGCTGCGTCAGGTCCTCGAGTGGCACGAAGAGCTGGGCGACATCGGTGGTCTGGCCGAACAGCTGCGGGTCGATATCGAGCCGGACCGGGTCTACATCTTCACCCCGGACGGTCACGCCATCGACTTGCCGAAGGGCGCGACGCCGCTGGACTTCGCCTACCGCGTGCACACCGAAATCGGCCACAACTGCCGTGGCGCGAAGATCAACGGGCGCATCGTTCCGCTCAACTACAGCCTGCAGACCGGTGAACAGGTCGAGATCATCACCAGCAAGCACGGCACTCCGAGCCGCGACTGGCTGAACCCGAACCTCGGCTACGTCACCACGTCCCGGGCGCGGGCGAAGATCGTGCACTGGTTCAAGTTGCAGGCGCGCGACCAGAACGTCGCGGCGGGCAAGACCCTGCTCGAGCGCGAGCTCAATCGCCTCGGCCTGCCGGCGGTGGATTTCGACAAGCTGGCCGACAAGGCCAACATGAAAACCGCCGAAGACATGTTCGCCGCCCTCGGTGCCGGCGACCTGCGTCTGGCGCAGCTGGTCAATCTGGCGCAACAGCTGGTCGAGCCGGAACGCGGCAACGAACAGCTGGAACTGATTCCGCGCAAGGCGACCGGCTACAAACCGGGCAAGCGCGGCGATATTCAGATCCAGGGCGTCGGCAACCTGATGACCCAGATGGCCGGCTGCTGCCAGCCGTTGCCGGGCGATGCGATCGTCGGTTACATCACCCAGGGCCGTGGCGTGAGCATTCACCGCCAGGACTGCGCCTCGGTGTTGCAACTGGCCGGGCGCGAGCCGGAGCGGATCATCCAGGTCAGCTGGGGCCCGGTGCCGGTGCTCACCTATCCGGTGGACATCGTCATCCGCGCCTACGATCGTTCCGGTCTGCTGCGTGACGTCTCGCAGGTGCTGCTCAACGAGCGGATCAACGTGCTGGCGGTCAACACCCGCTCGAACAAGGAAGACAACACCGCGCTGATGTCCCTGACCATCGAGATTCCGGGTCTGGACGCGCTGGGGCGGTTGCTGGGGCGGATTTCCCAGTTGCCGAACATCATCGAAACGCGGCGTAACCGGACTCCATGAAACCGACCTACAGCCTTGACGACCTGCTGCACCTGATGAACCGTCTGCGTGACCCGCAGTATGGTTGCCCGTGGGATATCAGGCAGACTTACGCGACCATCGTTCCACACACCCTTGAAGAGGCCTACGAAGTCGCCGACGCCATCGAGCGCGGCGACTTCGACCACTTGCAGGGCGAGTTGGGCGATCTGCTGTTTCAGGTGGTGTATTACAGCCAGCTGGCCCGGGAAGAAGGGCGATTCGAATTCGCCGGCGTGGTCGACGGCATCACCCGCAAACTGATCCGTCGTCATCCGCATGTGTTCCCCACTGGCGATCTGTATGCGTCGCTGGACGTGCCGCGTCTGAGTGAAGAGCAGGTCAAGCAGCGCTGGGAGGAGATCAAGGCCGAGGAGCGCGCCGAGAAATCCACCGAGCCGCAGCAACTGTCACTGCTCGACGATGTGCCTGCTGCGTTGCCGGCATTATCCCGCTCGGCCAAGTTGCAGAAGCGCGCAGGGCAGGTCGGTTTCGACTGGCCGGATGCCTTGCCGGTGCTGGACAAGGTCCGTGAAGAACTCGATGAAGTGCTCGAAGCCATGTCCGAAAATGACCCGCAAGCGGTGGCCGACGAGATCGGTGACCTGCTGTTTTCCGTGGTCAATCTGGCCCGGCACCTGAAGGTCGATCCGGAAACCGCATTGCGTGGCGCCAACGCCAAGTTCGAGCGACGTTTCCGTTTTATCGAACAGGCATTGCGCGATACCCGCCGACCCATGGAAGATTGCACCCTCGAAGAGTTGGACGCCCTGTGGGGCGAAGCCAAACGTCAGGAAAAGAATTCGCCCAGCTGTGGCTGAGCCGTTGCCCAAGTGAGTAAGCATCAATGAGCCTTTCCCTTCGCGACCAGTTGCTCAAGGCAGGACTGGTCAACCAAAAGCAGGCCAAGCAGGTCAGCAAAGACAAACAGAAACAACAGCGCCTGGCCCACAAAGGTCAGATCGAACTGGACGACTCCCAGCAGCGTGCTGCCCAGGAAGCCATGGCCGAGAAGGTCAAGCGCGACCAGGAGCTGAACCGCCAGCAGCAGGAGAAGGCGGAAGCCAAGGCCCGCGCCGCGCAGGTCAAGCAGTTGATCGAGGTCTCGCGTCTGCCGAAGCTGACGACCGAGGACTACTACAACTTCGTCGACGACAAGAAGGTCAAGCGCATCTCGGTCAACACGCTGATGCGCAACAAGCTCAGCAGCGGCTCGCTGGCGATCGTGCACCACGCCGGCGGCTACGAAGTGATTCCTCGTGAGGCCGCCCTGAAGATTCAGGAGCGCGATCCACAGCGCATCGTCCAGCTCAACGAGAAGGTCGAAGAGGTCAATGCCGAGGACGATCCGTACGCGGCCTACGTGATCCCTGATGATCTGATGTGGTAATCGGGTCTCGCCGGGCTGCGAAGCGGCCCTGAAATCCCCAAAACGACAAACCCCGCTCATGGCGGGGTTTGTCGTTTTCAATGCTGTGGTTTTGTTTCAGGCGGATTTCCGATCCCGCTGCTGTTCCTGCAGTTCCAGTTCGGCCTTGTAGTTGTGGGCGTCGATCTCGTTGTGGAACATGCCGACCAGCAAGTCTTGTTGATGCACATCCCAGATCCGTACGCCGGCGGCTACGCCTTCATGGGACATGTGTGAATCGTCGCGTTCAGTTACTTTTACAGTCATCTGCTAGCTCCAAATCTCAAGTTATCTGCAGCAAGGCGTGTGCAGGACTCTGTTATAGATTTTGTTAGCCTGCTAAGTAAACGCCCGATTCGTGCAATGTATTCTTGCGAAATCTGCAACAGCGCTGGAGCCCGCGGAAACCGTGACATTCAGTCGCAGGGCATTGAGTTTCATGACAAAAGCTTCATGTTCCTGACGGCGATTTTCAAGCAATACACCGACCCTGTGGGAGCGGGCTTGCTCGCGAATGCGATTTAACATTCAACATTTTTTGTCGACTGACCCACCGCTTTCGCGAGCAAGCCCGCTCCCACAGGAGGTTGTGTTTATGGCTGGCGAAAAAAAACGCCCCGAACCAGTCGGGGCGTTTTCATGTGCGGCTCAGCGGGAGGGAATTACTTGCCTTCCCAGCGCTTCAGCACGAGGGTGGCGTTGGTGCCACCGAAGCCGAAGCTGTTGCTCATCACGGTGTTGATGGTGGCGTTCTCGCGGGTCTTGGTCAGCACCGGCAGATCGGCCACTTCAGGGTCCAGTTCGTCGATGTTGGCCGAACCGGCGATGAAGTTGCCTTCCATCATCAGCATGCAGTAGATCGCTTCGTGAACGCCGGCGGCGCCCAGGGAGTGACCCGACAGGCTCTTGGTGGAGCTGATGGCCGGGGCCTTGTCGCCGAACACTTCACGCACACCTTTCATTTCCGCGACGTCGCCGACCGGAGTCGAAGTGCCGTGGGTGTTCAGGTAGTCGATCGGGGTGTCGACGGTGGACAGCGCCTGCTGCATGCAGCGGATCGCGCCTTCGCCGCTTGGAGCCACCATGTCGTAGCCGTCGGAAGTCGCGCCGTAGCCAACGATTTCCGCGTAGATCTTCGCGCCACGGGCCAGAGCGTGTTCCAGCTCCTCGACCACCACCATGCCGCCACCGCCAGCGATGACGAAACCGTCACGGTCGGCGTCGTAGGCGCGGGAAGCTTGCTCAGGGGTGTCGTTACGCTTGCTGGACAGGGCGCCCATCGCGTCGAACAGGAACGACTGGCTCCAGTGCTCTTCTTCACCGCCGCCGGCGAACACGATGTCCTGCTTGCCCATCTGGATCTGTTCCATGGCGGTACCGATGCAGTGAGCACTGGTGGCGCAGGCAGAAGCGATGGAGTAGTTCAGGCCCTTGATCTTGAACGGGGTGGCCAGGCAAGCCGAAACGGTGCTGCTCATGGTCCGCGTTACACGGTATGGGCCGACGCGCTTGACGCCTTTCTCGCGCAGGATGTCCAGCGCTTCCATCTGGTTCAGGGTCGACGCGCCGCCGGAACCTGCGATCAGGCCGGTACGCGGGTTGGACACCTGCTCTTCGGTCAGACCGGAGTCAGCGATGGCGTCTTTCATGGCCAGGTAGGCGTAAGCCGCTGCGTGGCCGACGAAGCGATAGATCTTGCGATCGATTAGCTCTTCAAGGTTGAGGTCGATGGAGCCGGAAACCTGGCTACGCAGACCCATTTCGGCGTATTCCGGGTTGAACCGGATGCCAGGGCGGCTTGCACGCAGGTTAGCGGAGACGGTCTCTTTGTCATTGCCCAGGCACGAAACGATGCCCAGACCAGTGATAACGACGCGGCGCATGCGAATAACCCTTAGAAGTTGTCAGTGGAGGTGAACACGCCGACGCGAAGGCCTTCGGCGGTGTAGATTTCGCGACCGTCGACAGTCACCGAACCGTCGGCAATGGCCAGGTTCAGCTTGCCCTTGAGGACGCGCTTGATATGAATGTTGTAGGTGACTTTCTTGGCGGTCGGCAGGACCTGGCCGAAGAATTTCACTTCGCCCGAACCCAGCGCACGGCCGCGGCCCGGCAGGCCTTGCCAGCCCAGGAAGAAGCCGACCAATTGCCACATGGCGTCCAGACCCAGGCAGCCCGGCATCACCGGATCGCCTTCGAAGTGGCACGCGAAGAACCACAGGTCAGGGTTGATATCCAGCTCGGCGACCAATTCACCTTTGCCGTACTTGCCGCCTTCTTCGCTGATCAGGGTGATGCGATCCACCATCAGCATGTTCGGGGCGGGCAGTTGCGCGTTACCTGGGCCGAACAGCTCACCGCGACTGCAGCGCAGCAGGTCTTCCCGAGTAAAGGCGTTTTGTTTGGTCATGCGAGCTCCTCAATAATCCCATGCGGCAGGTGGGGCAAATCTTCCCGGCCGATCGACGCGTTCATGCCTCGAACCGGCAGCCTACTCATAGACTATTGCGTTGTGGTGAAAGTCACAGCACCAAGGACATGAATGTACACTTGTGCACTGAAATTTTTAATCAAGCCCCTTTTGAGGCCCGTTCGGGTGCCTAAGACTGCCGCACTTTCGCTTTTCACGCCAGTCGCAGATGCTCGAAAGGGCCTCTCTACTGCACCCAGCGCTGCAGAATCTGCTGCAGGTCATTGCGTTTGAATGGCTTGGCCAGGTAATCGTTCATCCCCGCCGACAGGCAGTTTTCGCGATCACCCTGCAACGCGTTGGCGGTCAGGGCGATGATCGGCACCTGGCCGCAGCCGGGCAGGCGGCGGATCTGTCGGGTCGCCTCGTATCCATCGATGAGTGGCAAGCGGCAATCCATCAGGATCGCTTCGAAACGGCTGTCCCCGGCACTGCGCACCGCCTGCACGCCATCGGTGGCGACGCTGACGGTAAAGCCCAGGCTGCGCAGCATCGCTTCGATCACGGTCTGGTTGACCGGGTTGTCCTCGACCAGCAACACATGGCGTCCTTCGCCGTGACCGTTGCCGTTCAATGCGCGCGGTGCCGCCAGCGCGGGCAGTGCCTGCTTATATAGGGCCAGTGGTATTTCCAGGGTGAACACCGAGCCGCGACCTTCTTCACTCTGGGCACGCAAGGTGCCGCCCATCCGCTCGGCGAGGGTGCGGGCAATCGGCAGGCCCAGACCGGTGCCGCCATATCGACGGGAAATCGAGCTGTCGGCCTGCTGGAACGCGTTGAACATCAGCTCCAGGCTTTCCGGCGAAATGCCGATGCCACTGTCACGTACCGCGCAGGTGAACCACAGCAATTCGTGATCCAGCGATTGCCATTGCGCCTCGATGCTGACGCGCCCCTGCTCGGTGAACTTCAGCGCATTGCCGACCAGGTTGACCAGAATCTGCCGGATCCGCGTCGGATCGCCCTGTACCTGCAAGTCGTGCATGTCATCGGGGATCCGCAGTTGCAGGGCCAGCCCGCGTTGCGCCGCGCTGTGCTGGAAGGAATGGGCGCAGGCGCCGATCAGGTCGGCGAGGTTGAACGGAATGTGCTCCAGCTCCAGCTCCGAACGTTCGATGCGCGAGAAATCCAGAATGTCGTTGATCACCTTGAGCAAGTGCTCGGTGGACTCGGAAGCCAGCGCCGCGTACTCGACCTGCTCCTCGGTCATGTCGGTGGTTTCCAGCAATTGCAGCATGCCCAGCACGCCGTTCATCGGGGTGCGCAGCTCATGGCTCATCATCGCCAGGAAATCCGATTTGGCGTTGTTGGCCTTTTCCGCCTCTTCGCGGGTCTGGATCAGTTGCGCCATCGCCTGATGCTGTTCGCGGCTGGCCTGCTCCAGCGCCTGGGCCAGGTTGTTGATGTGCTGGGACAGTGCGCCCAGCTCGGTGTCATCGACGATCGGCAGCGGGGTCTTGTAGTCGCCCTCCTGAATCGCCTTGACCGCATTGCCGATGTCGCGGATCGGCTGCGACAGGCTGCCGGCCAGCCGCCGCGCCAGCACAAAGGTGAAGAGCAGGGCGAACAACGCCAGAATCCCGGCCTTGAGCAGGATCTCCTGTTGGCGCTGACTAAAGGCATCGTTGGACAGACCGACGATCACCCGCCCCAGATAATCCTCACTGGCCACGCCGGGGCTGCTCTTGCCGTCCTGGAAGAAATCGTTGTGCAAGGCGATGCGTTGCAGCCGCACCGGTGCCTGGAACACCTCGACCTGATGCGGACGATTGTGCGCATCCGCCGGTTGTTCGACGTAAGCCAGAATCCGGTTGGCGCTGTCCTGCACCTCCAGAAACCGTACGTTCGGCGTGGCCAGCGTGGCCTTGAGCAGGCTTTCCAGGACTTCGTTGTTGCCGGAAATCACCCCGTACTCGGTGGCCGGTGCGAGTTGGTTGGCGATCAACTGGCCGGTGTGATTCAGCTCCTGACGCAGATCCTGAATGCGCACGAAGGTGAAAAAGCTGATCAGCAGCAAGGTCAGCAACAGCGCAGGGCCCAGGCTGATCAACTGGGTGCGGGTGTTGATGTCCCAACGGCGGAAAATCATGGGCGGCGCTCTCCTTCGGCCAGCTCTGCGGCGACAGACACTTCATTGATCGGTTCTATCCCTAGGGAACGAGCCACCTGCGCATTACTTGAGACTTTAAAACGCCCGGGGTAGAGCGTGCGCGGCCAGGTGGCCGGTGGCCGGTCCAGCAATTCGTCGAGGACGGCCAGCCAGTCGTTCTGATCGCTGTAGGTACTGGCCAGGCTGCCGGCGCGAACGAACGAGACATTCGGCCCGACCAGTGCCAGTTGCCGAGAGTAACTGCTGAGCAACAGGTTCTTCGCGGTTTTCGGGTTGTACAGGTCAGGGTCGTCGAGGCCCAGTAGCACGTCGCTGTTTTTCAGCACGGTCTGCAAGGGTCGGCTGTCGTGGGTGTTGTCCCAGCGCTGCGGGACGATTTGCAGATTCAGCGGCTGGGCGGCCGATTGCAGCTCCTTGAGCAGGAACTCGCTGTGCTGATCGAACAGCACGCCGACGCGCCCGGCCTGGGGCAGAATCCGGCGGATCAGTTGCAACTGACGACTCAGCGGCGGATCGGCCCACAGCAGGCTCAAGTGGGGTGGTTGCGCGTCGCCGAAGCGTTGCCGGGCCTGCAAACGGCTGATGCGCAGGACCAACGTCGCCGGCCCTTGGGATTCCTGCATGCGCCAGTCGAGGCTCGGCAGATCCAGCAGAATCAGGCGCAGGCTCGACGGCAACTTGCCCGGCGCCGGCAGGCTGGCCAGCGGCTGGAAATGCACGCGGTCGGTCGGGCGCAGTTCGCTCAGGGCCTGAACGAAGGACTGCACACCGGGGCTTTCCTCGGCGCCGGTCAGCAGAATATCGGCCGCCTGCACCGCCACGCCATGCAGCCACGCTGTCAGGAACAGACAGAGCCCGGCCAGCCATTGGCCGAGCGTTGGCATCTTCCGTGACATGGCGTAACGCATCTAGAACTCCAGCTCGGCGCTGAAATACACCACGCGGCGTTCGTCGTAATTGTTGTCGACGAAGGTGGTCGCCTCATGGTCAAGGCGTTGTTGCAGCACGCCGGCCAGTTGCAGTTGGGCCTTGCCCAGGGCGATGCGTTTGGCGATCCGGGTGTCGACCCGCTCGAAGCGGTAACCGTTGAGCGCGTTGTCACCGTAATAGAAGAGGGCGCTGTTCCAGCCGTGGCCCCAATCGCGCAGCCAGCCGGCCGAGCCGCTGTTGCGCGCGGTGAATTGCTGGTCCAGCGGGTTGCTCGCCTCGGCGTCGACGAAGGCGTAGGTCAGGCGCAAGCGGTCAGCCGCACTCAGGCGCCAGTCCATTTGCGTTTCGGTGCCGCGAAACCGCGAATCGTTGGCGTTGCTGGCGATGTACTGATTGTTGCGTAGCGGCTCGCTGATCATCCCGGTAATTTCGTCGTAGAACAGCTTCACGTCCAGGGCCAGGCCCCATTCCGGGAAAAAGCCGTTGTAGCCCAGTTCCCGCGAGCGCATGTGCTCCTGGTCCAGATCGCCGGGGCCCCGGGTCTTGACGAAGTAGCGGGCCGAAGACTGGCCATAGGCGGCGGGCCGCAGGTTGGTCACCTGATAACTCCAGTTGACGTTGTTCTCGAACATGTCCGGTGAACGGATGGCTTCCGAATACACCGCGCGCAGGCTGTGCCGCGGGTTGAACAGGTAGTTGACCGCAAACCGGGGCGTCAGCGAGCTGCCGATCAATTGCGTGTCTTCGAACATGGCGCCGCCCTGCAACAGCCAGTGTTCGCTGGCGCGCCATTCGAGTTGGCCGAAGGCGCGCCAAGTGGTGTCGTCCAGCGTGCCGTTGAAATAGGTCTCGGAATCGGCACGGTCGTAACGATAGTTCAGGCCGCTGACCAGACGCAGGCTATCGGACAGGCTGAGAGTGTCCTGCAATTCCAGGTCGTAGCGCGATTCCCGGGCACTCTGGTCGATGTCACCGCACAGAGTCTGGCGCGCGCCGTTGCGCCACTGATCCAGCACCTGATTGGCCAGGGTCATTTCCTGCGGTGTACCGGCGGGGGCGCCGGGGCCGGTGAACAGGGTCATGTTGCGGGCCAGGCGCTCGGTGTAGTTCGGGTTAAGTTGCCACAGCTCGGTCAATTGCGGGCTGAACGACACTTCGGCGTCACAGGCGCGCCAGGTCTGCTGGCGATCCCAGTGTTGTGCCGAGCCTTGCACGTAAAGGCTGTGATCGGGATTGAGGTCCAGGTTCCAGCGCACCGAGCCGGCGTAGTCCTTGGCTACCACGTCGGAATTGTTCCCGGCAGCGGTAATCCCGGAGAACACCGGGCGGTAGGTGTAAGGCCGCTGATTGGTCCCGTCCTTGGCGTTGACCTGCCAGTCCAGGCTCTGGTTGTCGTTCAGGGTCTGGCTGACCGCGAGACTGAAGCGGTTCAAGCGGCGGTTGTCGCGGTAATCGGCGCCGGTGCGGTCGCTGTCGAAACCGTCGTCCTCCTGGCCGGACAGCGACAGACGCAGGTCGCCGCCATTCCAGCCGGTGCTCTGGCTGGCATAGAAATCATTGATGCCGCGTTGGCCGCGGGTCAGCTTCAGTCGTGTGCCGTGGCTGTCCGCCGGGTTGCGGGTGATGATGTTGATCACCGCCATCAGCGCGTTGGCGCCGTAGCTGACGGTGTTCGGGCCGCGAAAGACTTCGATGCGCTCGATGTCTTCCATGGCCACCGGGATATCGCTCCAGTCCACGGTCGCCAGACCGGCGCGGTACACCGAGCGGCCGTCGATCAACACCTGCATGCGCCGGGCTTCGCTGGCGTTGGTCCCGTGATAGTTCACCGCCGCCTGATTGCCGCTGATATTGCCGACCATCATCCCCGGCACCAGGCGCAGCAGTTCACTGATGTCCCGGGCACCGCTGGCGCTGATCAGTTCGCTGTCGAGCACGGTCATGCTGCCCGGGACTTCCGCCGGCGACTGTTTCAGGCGCGTGGCGGTCAGGATCTGCGGCAAGGCCTCACTGTCGACAAACAGGTCGTCCGCCAGCAGCACCGGGCTGAACAGCAGCGCCAGCAGCAGGGACGAACGCGGGGAAGGGGGGCCAGAAAACACGACGCAGCCTTGATAGCAAAGAATTGGCGCGCATGTTAACCGAGGTCGACGACTTTTCCAGTCACGTTGCAGGCATTTTCCTCGGTTTTATTGGTCTTCTTCCTACAAGTGCGGGTAATTGACGCCGGGGCTGTCCGAGAAGGGGACGCTCCGTATAATGCCGGCATCGCCACTGGTATGGATTAACGGATTACATATGACTGAACAGCGCCCGATTGCGGTCCTGGGAGGCGGAAGTTTCGGTACCGCCGTGGCCAATCTGTTGGCCGAGAACGGCCATCAAGTCCGGCAGTGGATGCGTGACCCCGAGCAGGCCGAGGCCATCCGGGTCAATCGCGAGAACCCGCGTTACCTCAAAGGCATCAGGATTCTGCCCGGCGTGACCGCGGTCACCGACCTGCAGGAAACCCTCGACGCCTGCGATTTGTGTTTCGTCGCGTTGCCGTCCAGCGCGCTGCGCACGGTGTTGGCAGCGCACGCCGAACGCCTGAGCGGCAAGATGCTGGTCAGCCTGACCAAGGGCATCGAAGCCCACACCTTCAAACTGATGAGCCAGATCCTCGAAGAGATCGCCCCGCAGGCGCGTATCGGCGTGCTGTCCGGGCCAAACCTGGCGCGGGAAATCGCCGAGCACGCACTGACCGCCACCGTGGTCGCCAGCGAAGACGAAGAACTCTGCAAAGCCGTGCAGGCCGCATTGCATGGCCGCACTTTCCGCGTCTACGCCAGCGCCGATCGTTTCGGCGTGGAGTTGGGCGGCGCACTGAAAAACGTCTACGCGATCATCGCCGGCATGGCGGTGGCGCTGGAAATGGGCGAGAACACCAAGAGCATGCTGATTACCCGGGCGCTGGCCGAAATGACCCGGTTTGCGGTGAATCAGGGCGCCAACCCGATGACCTTCCTCGGTCTGGCCGGTGTCGGCGACCTGATCGTCACCTGCTCGTCGCCGAAAAGCCGTAACTACCAGGTCGGTTTCGCCCTCGGTCAGGGTTTGAGCCTCGACGAAGCGGTGTCGCGCCTGGGTGAAGTGGCCGAAGGCGTCAACACCCTGAAAGTGCTCAAGGCCAAGGCTCAGGAGGTTGGCGTGTACATGCCGCTGGTCGCCGGATTGCATGCAATCCTGTTCGAAGGGCGCACGCTTGAGCAGGTGATCGGTCTGCTGATGCGTGCCGAACCGAAAACCGATGTCGACTTTATTTCCACCAGTGGTTTCAACTGATTCAGCAGGGAGCAGGCCATGAACGATCCGAAAACCGAAGCCAAATATGAATCCATCCTCCTGCGGGTGTTGTGGATGATTGTTTACATCCTGGTCTGGCAGGTGGCGCAGTTCATCCTCGGCGCGGTGGTGCTGGTGCAGTTGATCTATCGTTTGTTCTATGGCGCCCCGAGCGCCAGCCTGATGAATTTCGGCGACAGCCTGAGCCAGTTTCTGGCGCAGATCGGCCGTTTCGGCAGCTTCCACAGCGACCAGAAACCCTGGCCGTTCGCCGACTGGCCGGCGCCGCGTACGCCGGAAGGTGAAGCGCCACACGTTGTTGCGCCGGCACCGCATCCGGCCCGGGATGAGGAACCCAAGCTATGAAACTCTGGGTATTGCGTCACGGTGAGGCCGAGCCCTATGGCTCGCGCCCCGACTCCGAGCGGGAACTGACCGACCACGGTCGCAAGGAAGTGTTGAGCAGCGCGGCCCGTTTGATGGGCCAGCCGCTGACGGCGATCTACGCCAGCCCGTACCTGCGGGCGCAGCAGACGGCGCAACTGGTACGCGAAGCGCTCGGCTTCGAGCCGGAAATCCGTACAGTCGAGTGGTTGACCCCGGAAGTTGACCCGGACCGCGTGGCCGAGCAACTGGTGTCGGTGAGCAACGTGCTGCTGGTCAGCCACAATCCGCTGGTGGGCAATCTGCTCAGCTACCTGCAACACGGTGCGGGCTACCCACCGGAAAAAGTCAGCACCGCCGGGCTGGCCGAGCTCGAACAAAGCGAGTTGCTGATCGGCTCGATGACGCTCAACAGCCTTAAACATCCCTGAAATTTTTTGTATGAAATAGTCAACCAAGCACTTGCTTGGTTGACTACGCTTGCTCCAGACCAAAAAACAGGAGCGAGTCGAATGTCTTCCGCCTTCCGTTTGCCGCTGGACGTGTTTTACGAACGCGAGGCCCGGCACCCGCGTCAGCGTTTTCTGGTGCAGCCGATCGGCGGCGGGCAGGTCGAGACACTGACCTGGGCCGACGTCGGCCATCAGGCCCGCTGCGCCGCGCACTGGCTGCGCTCCCGGGAATTGCCGCAAGGCAGCCACATCGCCCTGATCTCGAAAAACTGCGCGCACTGGATCATCGCCGACCTGGCGATCTGGATGGCCGGGCACGTTTCGGTGCCGCTCTATCCGAACCTCACCGCCGAATCCGTGAATCAGGTGCTGACCCACTCGGAAAGCGTGCTGGCGTTCATCGGCAAACTCGATGACTGGCCGAGCATGTCAGCGGGCATACCGGCCGGCCTGACCACCGTCAGCCTGCCGCTGCATCCACCGGGCACATTCGATTTCAACTGGGATGACCTGCAACGCAGCTCGCCGATCCAGGACGATCCGCGTCCCGCCGCCGAGCAACTGGCGACGATCATTTACACCTCCGGCACCACCGGCCAGCCCAAGGGCGTGATGCACAGCTTCGCCAATCTCGGGTTTGCGACGACGCGCGGCACGCAGCTGTTCGGCCTCAATGAGAACGACCGGCTGCTTTCGTATCTGCCGCTGTGTCATGTCGCCGAGCGGATGTTCGTCGAGCTGGCGTCGATCTATACCGGGCAGACGGTGTTTTTTGCTGAAAGCCTCGACACCTTTCTTGCCGATCTCAAGCGGGCGCGGCCGACGGCGATGTTCGGGGTGCCGCGGATCTGGACCAAGTTCCAGATGGGTGTCTACAGCAAGATCCCGGCGAAACGCCTGGATTTGCTGCTCGGTCTGCCTTTTATCGGCCGACGGATCGGCCACAAGGTCCTGGCCGGATTGGGACTGGATGCCCTGCGCGTGGCGCTGTCCGGTGCGGCGCCGGTGCCGCTGACTTTGTTGCGCTGGTATCAGAAACTCGGGCTCGACGTGCTGGAGGTCTACGGCATGACCGAAAGCTGCGGTTATTCGCACATCTGCCTGCCGGGGCAATACAAGGAAGGCTGGATTGGCCGGCCGTGCCCCGAAGTTGAAGTGCGCATCGATGAGTCCGGCGAAGTGCAGGTGCGCAGCCAGGCGAACATGCTCGGCTATTTCAAGGAACCGCAGAAAACCGCCGAGACCCTCACCGAAGACGGCTTCCTGCGCACCGGCGACAAGGGCGAACAGGACGCCGAAGGGCGTTTGCGCCTGACCGGGCGGCTCAAGGAAATCTTCAAGACCAGCAAGGGCAAATACGTCGCCCCGGCGCCGATCGAAAACCGTCTGGCGGTGCATTCGCGGATCGAGCAGGTCTGCGTGGTCGGCGATGGCCTGAGTGCGCCGCTGGGGTTGTGCGTGCTCTCGGCCGTGGGCCGGGAGGAGCCCCGCGCACCGCTGCATTCGAGCCTGGAAAAATTGCTGGAGGAGGTCAACGCCGTCCTCGACAAGCACGAGCGCCTGCGCCGGCTGGTGGTGGTCAAGGACAGCTGGGCGGTGGAGAACGGCTTCCTCACGCCGACCTTGAAGATCAAACGCAACATCATCGAAGACACCTACGGAGCACGTTTCGAAGAATGGAGCGAGCGCAGCGAGGCGGTGCTGTGGCAGGATTGAGCGTCGATCAAAACAACAAAGGAAGCCTGCGATGACCTTGTGGCGCACCACTCCGAACATCGAGCAGTTGAACGCAATCCAGAAAAACACCATCGGCGAAGTGCTGGACATTCGCTTCGAGTCCTTCGACGAGGAATCGCTGACGGCCAGCATGGTCATCGACCATCGCACCCATCAGCCTTACGGCCTGCTGCACGGCGGCGCCTCGGTGGTGCTGGCGGAAACGGTCGGGTCGATGGCGAGTTACCTGTGCATCGACGCCAGCAAGTTCTATTGCGTGGGCCTGGAAATCAACGCCAACCACTTGCGCGGCCTGCGCAGTGGACGAGTGACGGCGGTGGCCAAACCGATCCACATCGGCCGCACCACCCACGTCTGGGATATCCGCCTGACCAGCGATGAAGGCAAGGCCAGTTGTGTGTCGCGCCTGACCATGGCGGTGGTGCCGCTGGGAGAACAACCGCCGGCGCGTTAATGGCCGCAGCGTCATAGCCCTGACCGGACTGTCATCATTCCTGGCAGTTACGGTCATTGCTGTAGGACGCGGTCTTACGGACAATCAACGCCTGTTTTCCGCTCATGGATTTGCCGGTATGTCGCAACCGATCTTCTTCGCCCACGCCAACGGTTTCCCTTCGGGCACCTACGGCAAACTGTTCGCGGCGCTGGCGCCCGAGTACCGGGTCGCGCATCTGGAACAACATGCCCATGACCCGCGTTTCCCGGCAGGTGATAACTGGTATCACCTGGTCGATGAACTCATCCATCATCTTCAACAGCAAGACGAGCCGGTGTGGGGCGTGGGCCATTCCTTCGGCGGCATGCTGCATTTGCACGCCGCGCTGCGTTGCCCTGAACTGTATCGGGGCGTGGTGATGCTCGACTCGCCGGTGCTGACCCGCACCGATCAATGGGTGATCCGGGCCGCCAAGCGTTTTGGTTTCATCGACAAACTGACCCCGGCCGGCCGCACGCTGGGACGGCGCGAAGAATTTGCCGATCTGGACAGTGCCCGTGGTTATTTCGCTGGCAAGACCCTGTTCCGCAGCTTTGATCCGGAATGTTTCGATGCCTACTTGCAGCACGGTCTGCACAAGGTCGGCGACAAGCTGCGTCTGCGCTTCGATCCTGCGACCGAGATCAGCATCTATCGCGGCGTGCCGCACACCAGTCCTGCGCATACCCGGCAATTGAAAGTGCCGCTGGCGGTGGTACGTGGACACAAGAGCCGCGTGGTGATGAACCACCACACCCGATTTGTCGGACGCCTGCCTCAGGGCGAGGCGCTGACCGTGCCCGGCGGGCACATGTTTCCGCTTGAGCGTCCGCAGGACACCGCACAATTACTGAAAAACCTGTTCAATCGCTGGGAGCGCCGGCAAGACAAGGATTGCGCATGAACCCCGCCGTTGAAGAAGTGCGCCTGAGCCTGCCGCATATCGAACTGGCGGCACACCTGTTCGGCCCGGAAGATGGGTTGCCGGTGATCGCCCTGCACGGCTGGCTGGATAACGCCAACAGCTTCGCGCGCCTGGCGCCGAAGCTCAAAGGCTTGCGCATCGTGGCGCTGGACATGGCCGGTCACGGGCACTCCGGGCACCGGCCGAACGGCGCCGGTTACGCGCTGTGGGATTACGCCCACGACGTGCTGCAGGTCGCCGAGCAACTGGGCTGGAAACGTTTCGGCCTGCTCGGGCACTCCATGGGCGCCATTGTTTCGCTGGTGCTGGCCGGGTCGTTGCCCGAACGCATCACCCATCTGGCGTTGATCGACGGGGTTATTCCTCCTACCGACAAAGGCGAAAATGCCGCCGAGCGCATGGGCATGGCCTTACAGGCGCAGCTCGATCTTCGGGAAAAGCGCAAACCGGTCTACAACACCCTCGACCGGGCGATCGAAGCGCGGATGAAAGGGCTGGTGGCGGTCAGTCGCGAAGCCGCCGAACTGCTGGCGCAACGCGGACTGATGCCGGTGCCCGGTGGGTACACCTGGCGCACCGACAACCGCCTGACTTTGCCTTCGCCGCTGCGTCTGACCCAGGAACAGGCGATGGCGTTCGTGCAGCGCATTGCCTGCCCCGCACAATTGGTGGTCGCCGCCGATGGCATGCTGGCCAAGCATCCCGAGCTGCTGGAACGTCTACCCTTTGCCCGGGAACAGCTGCCGGGCGGGCATCATCTGCACCTGAACGATGAGGCCGGGGCCGAGCTTGTCGCAGACTGTTTCAATCGGTTCTTCGCCATTCCTTGACTTGCTCCCGGCAACTGTCGAGGCTGGGCGGGTTGAAATGGGAGACAACCAAGATGGATTTCTACACCGCTGCGACTTCGAACTGCCCCCAAGGCATCCAGGCCATGTCCCTGCGATGAGCCTGTCCATGCGATCTATCAGTCTGCTGGCGCTGTGCTGTTTCAGTCCCTTTCTATTCGCTGCCGACCTGCCGGGCAGTCAGGACTTGCCGATCGTGCCGCGTGTGGCCGATGCGCAGATCGTCGACTATCGCCCCGCCGTGGAGCTGGAGCGGATCTACCCGCTCGGCTCGATCCGCAAGATCAGCGGTCAATTGCGTTTCGACGGCCAGGTCAGCGCCCGGGGGCAAACCACCTCGGTAACCTATGAGTTGCCGCCGGAACATTCCGCCACCGAAGCCTTCACTCTCGCTCGCGAAGCCCTGCAAAAGCAGGAGGCCCAGCTGTTGTTCTGGTGCCAGGCCCGGGATTGCGGCGAGAGCAGCCTGTGGGCCAACGAGGTGTTCGGCAACGCCAAGCTGTACGGTGCCGACGAGCAGCAGGCCTATCTGCTGCTGAGGCTCGCGGCCCCGCGCGACAACACGCTGGTGGCGCTGTACAGCATCACCCGGGGCAATCGCAAAGCCTATCTGCACGTTGAGCAGTTCGAGGCGCTGGCCCCGCTGGGTGACCTGCTGCCGACTTCGGCCACGCTGCTGCGGGAGCTGAAAAGCACCGGTGAGCTGGACTTTCCAAAGCTGGCCGGCGATCCGGATGACACCTGGCTGCGCCTGCTGTCCCGTGGTTTGAACCTCGACACCACCTTGCGGGTGACGGTGTCCGGGCCGAAAGCCGAGGCCTGGCGGCAGGCGCTGATCGGGCAGGGCGTGCGCGCCGCGCGAATGGAAACCGGCAGTGTCGACGGCGAAGGTCTGCGCATCGATCTGTTGCGATAAGGTGTCTTTGGCGGACACGCTCGACGTGTTCGCCTACTCTTTGCCTGACTGATTTTTTTCGAGATTTCACATGCCCAATAATGATCGTCTGTTGGTGCAGATCCTGTTGCTGGTGCTGTTTGGTGCCAGTTTCTGGGTGATGGCGCCGTTCTGGTCGGCGCTGTTCTGGGGCGCGGTGCTGGCGTTCGCCAGTTGGCCGCTGATGCGTTTGCTGACCCGCTGGCTCAATGGCCGGGAATCGCTGGCGGCCCTGGTTCTGACCATGGGCTGGATGTTGCTGGTAGCGGGGCCGCTGGTGTGGCTCGGCTTTAACCTGGCCGATCACGTGCGTGACGCTACGGCGTTCATCAAGGATGTGCAGGTCGACGGGCTGCCCGAGGCACCGAGTTGGCTGGGCGGCGTGCCTTTGGTGGGTGAGCGTCTTGTCGGGATCTGGAACAGCATCGATCAGCAGGGCGCGGCGCTGATGGTGACGGTCAAACCCTATCTGGGGCAGGTCGGCAACTGGCTGCTGGCGCGCAGCGCGCAGATCGGCAGCGGGATTCTCGAGCTGACCCTGAGCATTGTCTTCGTGTTCTTTTTCTACCGCGACGGGCCGCGGCTGGCGGCATTCGTACACAGTCTGCTGGAACGCCTGATCGGTGACCGGGCCGGGTACTACATCGATCTGGTGGCCGGTACCGTGCAACGGGTGGTCAACGGGGTGATCGGTACGGCGGCGGCGCAAGCGGTGCTGGCGCTGATCGGGTTCCTGATTGCCGGGGTGCCGGGGGCGCTGGTGCTGGGGATCGTGACGTTTCTGCTCAGTCTGATTCCGATGGGGCCACCGCTGGTGTGGATTCCGGCCACGGCATGGCTGGCCTGGAAGGGCGAGTACGGGATGGCGGTGTTTCTCGGGATCTGGGGGACGTTCATCATCAGTGGCGTGGATAACGTACTCAAGCCGTATCTGATCAGCCGGGGTGGGAATCTGCCGTTGGTGATTGTGTTGCTTGGGGTGTTTGGCGGCTTGATTGCGTTTGGGTTTATCGGGTTGTTTATTGGGCCTACGCTTTTGGCTGTTGCTTATAGTTTGTTGACGGATTGGAGTAAGAGTCAGGCTCGGGTTTGAGGCTTTGGACTTGGCGGCCTTTGGGCCGACCAGGCTCTTTGGGATTGGGTGAATATCCGTTTCTTCGGGTGTTGCCGCTGGCGGTTTCGCTTTTACAGCGACTCCCTTTGGCAAACGCCGGAATGCCGGCCCAGCCCAAAGGAAGCAAAGGTCTTAGCCCCTGCGTTCGGCGCCTCGCTGTGGCTCGGCGTTCCTTCGCTCCGGGATTCATCCGGGGGCATCGCCTACGGTTTGCTTCGCTGCACCTCCTCTCGATGCATGCGGCTGCGCCGCACGGTCGCTGCGCTCCCACCCCCGGATAAATCCCTCCACTCAGCCTTCCGAAGGGGCCGGTACGTCAAAAGCGGTACTCGAGCTAACGCTCATTGTGTTGAGTGGTGGGAAGCCAAAGCGAAAGCCAAAGCCAAATCAGGAGTGGGGTTGTATATGTTTTTGAAAACCTGAGTTCACTTCGGTATTTCACGTCGGTGTAGTTCGCTTAAACACCTCGGTCGGTCCCCTCTCCCTCTGGGAGAGGGCTAGGGTGAGGGCAGCTTTGATGACACATCGCAGAGCCAAAGCAAACCACTCACCCAGCCAACCTCAGTCGTCCCTCAAATCCTCACCCAATCTCAAGTCGCCACATTCAAATACTTGCCCACCGACGCAGTGCTTTCGAGCGAGTACTGCTTGCTCAGATTGGTAATCATCCGGTTCAGCGCTTCGGTGGTGGTTTGAGTATTGCTGGCGGTCTGTTCGTCATCCGGGCGTTCGCGACCTGCATGCAGTGCAGCTTTCAGTTCGTCGCTGCTGACGCCTGCGCTGCTGTCGCTGTCCAGCATCTTGAGCAGGGCGGCGGCGGTGTCGGTGTTGTTCGGTGAGTTGCTGTCGCTGACCTGCAACGCGCTGTTCAGTTCGGTGGCGGTAACAGTGCCGTCGCCGTCTGCATCGAGTTGGCTGAAGAGTTCGTCGCTGGAGGCTTGCGGGGGTGGCGGTGGGGTGAGGCTGGCGGCGAGTTCGTCCTGGCTGACGACGCCGTCTTCGTTTTTGTCCAGGGCCGAGAAGATTTTGCTGCTGTCGGCGGTGCTGCCGGCGCTGGTCAGGCCGTTGCTCAGTTCGTCGCTGCTGATGGCGCCGTCGCCGTCGGCGTCGAGGGCGCTGATCAGGGCGTCGGCCAGTTCGGTGTTGGGGGCCTGGTCGCCAGGAGGCGGTGGGGGCGGGGCCATGGCGGTCATTTCTTCGGTGCTGAGGCTGCCGCTGGCGTCGCTGTCCAGATCGCCGAATTGTTTGCTCAGGCTGACCAGCAGGCCGTCGTTGGACTTCTGCGACAGGGCGCTGCCGAGTTCGTCCTGATCCACCGCGCCGTCGCCGTTGCTGTCGAGTTTGGCGAACAGTTCCTTTTGCAGTTGCTGGCTGCGGGCGTTTTGGGTGGAG
This sequence comes from Candidatus Pseudomonas auctus, assembly GCF_048654275.1. Classification (NCBI taxonomy): domain Bacteria; kingdom Pseudomonadati; phylum Pseudomonadota; class Gammaproteobacteria; order Pseudomonadales; family Pseudomonadaceae; genus Pseudomonas; species Candidatus Pseudomonas auctus. The sequence goes on from NZ_JBJYZK010000006.1 coordinate 301,328, forward strand.
GTGCTGCTGGTGCTGGTATAGCTCGTGTAGTTGCTGACGCTACCGATCATCGGGCTCACTCCTTGGACTGGAAAACCGGTGGGTGTACCGGCTTATGCAGCCTCAAGTTGCAAGGTGTCGTGGGTATGTGGGGTTTGTACCGGCCGGTACACAGTCGGGATCAGTGGCGGGGCAGTTGGATCACGGCGGTCAGGCCGCCGCCGGGTGTTTCTGCCAGGGTCAGTTGTCCGCCCTGTCGTTGCGCGGCTTCCCGGGCGATGGTCATGCCCAGGCCGACGCCGCCGGAGTTGCGGTTACGTGAGCCTTCGAGGCGGAAGAACGGCTCGAATACCGCTTCACGCTTGTCCGCCGCGATGCCCGGGCCGTGGTCGATGACGCGGATCAGCAGTTGTTCGCGTTGGTCTTGCAGTTCGATGTGCGCTTGGCCGGCGTAGCGCAGGGCGTTGTCCATCAGGTTGTTGATGCACGAGCGCAGTGCCATCGGTTGCACCTGCAGCGGGGCGCAGTGGCCGCTGACCTGAACGTCGGCGCCTTGATCCTGGGCGTTTTCGCACAGTGATTCGACCAGCGCCTGCACGTCCATCAACTGCAAGGCCTCGCTGGTGCGCTGTTCGTGCAGGTAGGTGAGGGTGGCGTCGAGCATGCCGATCATGTCGTCCAGATCCTGGCGCATCTGGCCCTGCAGTTTGTCGTCGCTGATATTTTCCAGACGCAGTTTCAGTCGCGACAGCGGGGTGCGCAGGTCGTGGGAGACGGCGCCGAGCATCCGCGCCCGTTGCTGCACCTGTTCGCGGATGCGCTGCTGCATCAGGTTGAAGGTGTACGCAGCCTGCCGTGCTTCCCGGGGGCCGGTTTCGTCCAGCGGCGGGCTGTCGAGGTCTTCGCTCAGGCGCTCGGCCGCATCGCTCAGACGCTGGATCGGTCGGGTCAGCAGCTTGGCGCCGTACCAGGCGGCGATGATCAGCGAGATGAACTGGAAGGTTAGCGGCACGATCGGCCCGCCGAACCAGGGTCGCGGTGGACGGGGCGGGTAGCGTGGATCCTGAGCCGGCTGTTGGCCGTCGAGGTTTTGCGAGAACTCCGGCGGCGGTGGCGGGGGCGGTGGGCCGTAGAGGCGGAACCAGGCGAAGGCCAGCAGGTGCGCCAGGACGATCGCCACCAACAGCATGCCAAACAGGCGGCCGAACAGCGTGTCGAAGCGCGCCCGCATCAGCCGATGTCCCGGGCGTCGAACAGGTAGCCTTCACCACGTACGGTCTTGATCAGTTGCGGGGCTTTCGGGTCGTCGCCGAGTTTTTGCCGCAGACGCGAGACCAGCAAGTCGATGCTGCGGTCGAAGGCTTCGATCGAGCGGCCACGGGCGGCGTCCAGCAACTGTTCGCGGCTGAGCACCCGGCGCGGGCGTTCGATGAACACCCAGAGCAGGCGGAATTCAGCGTTGGACAGCGGCACCACCAGACCATCGTCGGCGATCAACTGGCGCAGGACGCTGTTCAGGCGCCAGTTGTCGAAGCGAATGTTCGCACGCTGTTCGCTGCGGTCGTCGCGCACCCGACGCAGAATCGTCTGGATCCGCGCCACCAGTTCCCGGGGTTCGAACGGTTTGGCCATGTAGTCATCGGCACCCAGTTCCAGGCCGATGATCCGGTCGGTGGGTTCGCAGCGGGCGGTGAGCATCAGGATCGGGATGTCCGATTCAGCGCGCAGCCAGCGGCACAGCGACAGACCGTCCTCGCCGGGCAGCATCAGGTCGAGCACCACCACGTCGAAATGTTCGGCCTGCATCGCCTGGCGCATCGCCGCGCCGTCGGTGACACCGCTGGCGTGAATGTTGAAGCGGGCCAGGTAGTCGATCATCAATTCACGGATCGGCACGTCATCGTCGACGATCAGGGCACGAATGCTCCAGCGCTTGTCGTCTTTCTGCTCGTCGTTCACGGAGGCTTGGGAGTTGTGCATGAGGCTGTTCATCTGCCAGTAGGCCGCCAACCACAAAGATAGGCTGCGAGGTTGTGGTTTCAGCATAGGCGTCCGGCCGTGAGGCGGGAAGGGCTGCTGTAAGGACTTGTTGCGGCTGGCGAGGCTAGCGCGGGCGCATGTTGTCGGCGTGTCGGTTGTGTATCGGGTTCGACACAATACTCTGCAAGGCTATGCTGATCACGGTTGGCGCGACGATTTACCGATCATCGGGTGCCGCGCCGCCGCCGGTTCCGCTACAATGCGCGCCGATTTCGACTTGCCTGAGAGCCCATCCATGTCCGCCTGCCAGACTCCTATCATCGTCGCCCTGGATTTCCCTACCCGTGACGCCGCACTGAAGCTGGCCGACCAGTTGGACCCGAAACTGTGCCGGGTCAAAGTGGGCAAGGAACTGTTCACCAGTTGCGCCGCGGAAATCGTCGGCACCCTGCGTGACAAGGGTTTTGAAGTATTCCTGGATCTTAAATTCCACGACATTCCCAACACCACGGCGATGGCGGTAAAAGCCGCGGCAGAGATGGGCGTGTGGATGGTCAACGTTCACTGCTCCGGCGGCCTGCGCATGATGGCGGCCTGCCGTGAAGAGCTGGACAAGCGCAGCGGTCCGCAGCCGTTGCTGATCGGCGTGACCGTGCTGACCAGCATGGAGCGTGAGGATCTGGCGGGTATCGGTCTGGACATCGAGCCGCAGGAGCAGGTGCTGCGTCTGGCGGCGCTGGCCGAAAAGGCCGGGATGGACGGTCTGGTGTGCTCGGCGCTGGAAGCCACTGCGCTGAAAACCGCGCATCCATCGCTGCAACTGGTGACCCCGGGGATTCGTCCGGCGGGCAGCGCCCAGGACGACCAGCGTCGCATCCTGACCCCGCGTCAGGCGCTGGATGCCGGTTCCGACTATCTGGTGATCGGCCGTCCGATCAGCCAGGCGGCGGATCCGGCCAAGGCACTGGCCTCGGTGGTTGCCGAACTGGCCTGAGCGAACAGCTGAAGAAACAATGAAGGGAGCCCGATGGCTCCCTTCATTGTTTTCAGACCTTCAACACCAGCTTGCCGAAGTTCTCGCCGCTGAACAGTTTGCCCAGGGTCTCGGGGAATGTTTCCAGGCCTTCAACGATGTCTTCCTTGCTCTTGAGCTGACCCTTGGCCATCCACCCGGCCATTTCCTGGGCGGCACTGGCGTACTGCGTGGCGTAATCCATCACCACGAAGCCTTCCATCCGCGCGCGGTTGACCAGCAGCGACAGGTAGTTGGCCGGGCCTTTGACCGCTTCCTTGTTGTTGTACTGGCTGATCGCGCCGCAGATCACCACGCGTGCTTTCAGGTTGATACGGCTGAGTACGGCGTCGAGGATGTCGCCGCCGACGTTGTCGAAATACACGTCCACGCCTTTCGGGCATTCGCGTTTGAGACCGGCCAGCACGTCTTCGCTCTTGTAGTCGATGGCACCGTCGAAGCCCAGTTCATCGATCAGGAACTTGCACTTGTCGGCGCCGCCGGCGATGCCGACCACCCGGCAGCCTTTTATTTTGGCGATCTGCCCGGCGATGCTGCCGACCGCGCCCGCGGCACCGGACAGCACCACGGTGTCCCCGGCCTTCGGCGCGCCGACATCGAGCAGGGCAAAGTAGGCGGTCATGCCGGTCATGCCCAGTGCGGACAGATAAACCGGCAGCGGTGCCAGTTTCGGATCGACCTTGTAGAAACCTCTTGGCTCGCCGAGGAAATAATCCTGCACGCCAATGGCACCGTTGACGTAGTCGCCGACGGCAAACCCCGGATTGTTCGACGCGACGACTTTACCTACGCCCAACGCGCGCATGACTTCGCCCAGACCCACCGGCGGAATGTAGGACTTGCCTTCGTTCATCCAGCCGCGCATGGCCGGGTCGAGGGACAGGTATTCGTTCTTGACCAGAATCTGCCCTGCCGCCGGCTCGCCGACCGGTACTTCCTGATAGGTGAAGGTCTCGCGGGTGGCGGCGCCCACTGGGCGTTTGGCGAGCAGGAACTGGCGATTGGTCTGGTTGGTCATGACAGGCACTCGAATTGAATGAAGCCTTGTTGATAGACCTTCATGAGCGATGCCGCAAGGTTGGCTCACGGGGCGAATGCAGGCTGATCCAGTACGGTGATAGTGCAGGCCTGGGTTTCATCACTGCGATTCATGCAAGCCTAACCGGCCTTCTGATAGTGCTGACGTCACTCAGGCCCCTGTGGCTATGCTGCCTTCATCCATTCCCCCGCATTCGAGGACATAACAATGAGCATGACGTTTTCCGGTCAGGTAGCCGTCGTCACTGGCGCGGCCAACGGCATCGGCCGCGCGACGGCCCAGGCATTCGCCGCCGAAGGTCTGAAAGTGGTGGTGGCCGATCTGGATGCGGCCGGGGGCGAGGGCACCGTGGCGCTGATTCGTACAGCCGGTGGCGAAGCGACCTTCGTGCGCTGCAACGTGACCGTCGAAAGCGAAGTGAAAAATCTGATGGACGAGGTGATCAATACCTACGGCCGTCTCGACTACGCCTTCAACAATGCCGGGATCGAAATCGAGAAAGGCAAACTGGCCGAAGGCTCGATGGACGAGTTCGACGCGATCATGGGCGTCAACGTCAAGGGCGTCTGGCTGTGCATGAAGTATCAGCTGCCGTTGCTGCTGGCTCAGGGTGGCGGGGCGATCGTCAACACCGCGTCGGTGGCTGGATTGGGCGCCGCGCCGAAGATGAGTATCTACGCGGCTTCCAAACATGCGGTGATCGGTCTGACCAAGTCGGCTGCGATCGAATACGCCAAGAAGAAAATCCGCGTCAACGCCGTCTGCCCGGCGGTGATCGACACTGACATGTTCCGTCGCGCCTATGAAGCGGACCCGAAAAAAGGTGAATTCGCCAACGCCATGCACCCGGTCGGGCGCATTGGCAAGGTCGAGGAAATTGCCAGTGCCGTGCTGTATCTGTGCAGCGACGGTGCGGCCTTTACCACCGGCCATTCGCTGGCCGTGGATGGCGGCGTGACCGCCTTCTAAGGTGGCGTCGACCGAGTCAATAAACGACCCGCCCACTGGCGGGTTTTTTTTCGCCTCGGGAGCGGTTCCTTTAGCCCGCTAAACAATGTGTTTCAAATGGTGAGAACGGAGCCTTTTGGCGGTTTTGTCGCACAGCCTCAAGGGCGTGGCTGTGATTTACTGCCGCCAGCAAAAACGGACAGGAGTTTGCGTGCTCATGGAATTGAGAATTGACCGACAGGCAATGGTGCCGGTCGTACAGCAGATTGTTGACGGGTTGACCGAGTGGATCATGCAGGGGCAGGTGCCGCCGACGACGCGTCTGCCCTCCGTGCGCGAGATCGCACGGTGCAATTTGCTCAGCCAGTCCTGCGTCATGGAGGCTTGCGAGCGGCTGGTGGCGCAAGGGGTTCTGGCCTCGCGTCAGGGCTCGGGATTCATGGTGGCGGCTTCGTCGCCCGATTGTTGCAAGGCGATCGATGGCTCCGGGTGTGAGGGGGAGCGCACCGGGGGCGATCCGGCCCTCCGATGGCGCGGCGGTTTGACGCTGGGGAGTGGCGTCCTGCCAGAGAGTTGGCGCGAGCCCGATGATCTCGGCTATGCGATCCGCGAGGTGACGCGCGCCGACATGGCCAGCCTGTTCAACTACAGCACGCCACTGGGGCTGCCGGCGTTGCGCGAGCAGATCGTCAAGCGCCTGGGATTGCTGAGTATCAAGGCCGTTGAAGAACAGGTGATGACCACCGCCGGCGCCAGTCACGGACTGGACCTGATCGTGCGGACCTTGTTCAAGGCCGGTGATTGCGTCGTGGTAGAAACCCCCGGTTATGCGCCGCTGTTCGATCTCCTGCGCTTGCATGGCGTGCGCATGCTGGAGGTTCGCCGCATGGCGGGCGGGCCGGATGTCGAGGCCCTCGAGGCGTTGCTGCAGCAGTTCCGACCCTCGGCGCTGTTCATCAACAGTCATCATCACAATCCCACGGGCAGTTGCCTGGTGCCGGCGGTCGCCCGACGCATCCTGCAGCTGAGCAGGATCTACGACCTGCGGCTGATAGAAGATGATGTCTATGCCGACCTGCACAACGGCAGCGGCACTCGTCTGGCAGCGCTGGATGACGAGGAGCGGGTCATTTACGTCGGCAGTTTTTCCAAGACCCTGAGCAGCTCGCTGCGGGTGGGTTTCGTGCTGGCCGATGGCGAGCTGATCGAGCGGATGGCGCGGGTCAAGATGATCAGTTGCATGGGGACCCCAAGGTTCTGCGAGGCGGTGCTGGCCGGGATGCTTGCCAGTGGTGCCTATCGAAAACTGGTACAGCGTCAGCGTCAGCGGCTTTCCACTGATCGTGCGGCTGCTCTTCAGGCGCTGGAAGACGCTGACTGGGAGGTGTTCGGCAAGCCCACGGGCGGCCTGTTCATCTGGGCACGTTCGCCAGTGGCCGATGAGGCGCGCCTGCGCAGGCATGCTCTGCGATGCGGTGTGCAGTTGTCCTGCGCAACGTCGTTCAGTCCCAGTGGCGAAGCCTGCGACTGGCAGCGGATCAACGTGGCTTACGCCTGCGATCCCCGGGCACGGCAGTTTTTTCGCGATACAGCCATGGATCGACCTCGAACGTTCTGAAAACGACGCGTGCGTAGCTTTTTGCCATTATTCCGACGCCAGAGACTTGTGCTGGTTCAAGGCCGTTGCGAATCTTCGACAACAGACTATGGCAGGGGACTACGCGCAATGATTTCGGCCGTGCAAGGACGTTTTGCCAACCTCGGTATGGCAAAAAAACTGGGTATCGGGTTTGTGCTGGTGTTGTTGCTGACTGCACTGGTGGCGGCGATTGGCGTCTGGTCCCTGCAAACCATCAGCCAGCGCTTCGATGGCCTCAAGCAGATGTCATCGCTCAACAGTGGCCTGCTCAAGGTGCGGCTGCTGGAGCAGGACTACGCCTTGCATGGCAACCCGAAAACCGTCGAGGCCTTGCACGAAGGTGTCGACGGTCTGGTCGCCATGGCCGACCAACTCAAGATTTTGTCGCCGGGCAATGAGTCGGTCATGAACGACGTCCAACAGTCATTGGGCGCTTACCGCAAGGCGTTCGATGAATTCGTCTCGTTGTCCCAGGCCAAGGATCTGGCGCTGGAGATGGCCAGTTGGTCGGTGTCCAGCGTCGCCAACAATCTCGATGTGTTGCAGGCCGGTCTGGCCGACGACGGCGCGTACACTCTGAAAGACAGCGAGGGCAAGGACGGGGCGCAATTCATCGAGCAGGCCGGCCAGGTCAGTCAGGTCTCACGGTTGATGTTGCAGGCGATGAACGAGGCGCGGGTACGCCTGGATCAAAGCCGCAAGGGTGATGACAGCGCAGGTCAGGGCAATATCGAGCAGGCTGCGCAAGCCCAGGCGCAAGCCGAGCAGCTTAAGTCCACGGTCAAGGACGAAGGCTATCTGACGGTGCTCAATGAAGTGTCCGGGCACATTGCCGGTTTCAGCGACAAGCTGGCCGAGTACACCGGGTTGCTGGCCCAGGAAAAGACTGTCTATCAACAGCTGCACCAACGGGCCGACGAAGTCGTGGCGCGGGTCCAACAGGCCTATGTTGCGCAAGACGGCGCCATGCAGAGCGAACTGAAAAAGAATTCGGTGCTGATCATTGGCTCATCGGCGCTGGCGTTGCTGGTCGGGCTGATTGCGGCGTGGGTGATTACCCGGTTGATCGTTGCACCGTTGCGCAGCGTGATTCACGTGGCGCAACAGATTGCGGCCGGTGATTTGAGTGGAACGATCGAGGTATCGCGCCGTGATGAAATCGGTCAATTGATGCTGGCCATGCAGCAGATGGGCGCGGGCTTGAGCACGATTGTCAGCGGGTTGCAGGCGGGTATCGAACAGTTGGCCAGTTCGGCGCAATCGCTGTCGGCGGTGACCGAGCAGACCAACCTTGAGGTCAGCAGCCAAAAAGAGGAAACCGAGCAGGTTGCGACGGCGATGAACCAGATGACCGCCACCGTTCATGATGTGGCGCGCAATGCCGAAGAGGCGGCGCTCGCGGCGCAGACCGCCGATGGCAAGGTAGAAAGTGGCCAGCAGGTGGTGCGTCAGAGCATGGCGCGGATCGAGCAACTGGCGGATTCGGCGACCTCGGCCAGTTCGAGCATTGAAAGCCTCAGTGCGGAAATCCAGAACATCGGCACGGTGCTGGGGGTGATCAAGAGTGTCGCCGAGCAGACCAATCTGCTGGCGCTCAACGCGGCGATCGAAGCGGCGCGGGCGGGCGAGCAGGGCAGGGGCTTTGCGGTGGTCGCCGATGAGGTGCGGGCGCTGGCCCGGCGCACGCAGCAGTCGACCGAGGAAATCGAGCGGCTGGTCAGTGCCTTGCGTTCGGCGGCGCATTCGTCGGTGCAGCAGATTCAGAGCAGTGGCGAACTGGTGAAACTGGCGGTGAGCGATGCGTTGCAGACCGAGAGTGCGCTGGGGAGTATTGCGGCGGCGGTTTCGTTGATTCAGCAGATGAACCAGCAGATTGCGGCGGCGGCCGAGGAACAGAGTTCGGTGGCCGAGGAGATCAATCGCAGTGTGACGAGTATTCGGGCGAGTGCGGATCAGTCTTCGATTGCGATGCGCGGGAATGCGGCTTCGAGTGTTGAGCTGGCGCGGTTGGGGAGTGAGCTTCGGGGGATGGTGGGGCATTTCCGGCTTTGACCTTGGCGGCCTTTGGGCCGACCAGGTTGTTGGTTGTTTGGGGTGAATATCCGTTGCTTCGGGTGCTGCCGCTGGCGGTTTCGCCCTTACGGCGAGTCCCTTTTTCAGACGCCAAAAAGGAACCAAAAGGCTGGGCCCCTGCGTTCGGCACCTCGCTGTGGCTCGGTGTTCCTTCGTTCCGGGATTCATCCGGGGGCATCGCCTACGGTTTGCTTCGCTGCACCTCCTCTCGATGCATGCGGCTGCGCCGCACGGTCGCTGCGCTCCCACCCCCGGATAAATCCCTCCACTCAGCCTTCCGAAGGGGCCGGTACGTCAAAAGCGGTACTCGAGCTAACGCTCATCGTTTTGAGTGGTGGGAAGCCGATGCCAAAGCAGAAGCAAGAGTAGAAGAGGCAGAAGGTGCGGCAGTGTGAGTTGAGTTGCATGTGTTTCAAAACCCGAGTGCGACTCGGTTTTTCACGTCGGCGTACCTCCCCCAAGCAATGCGGTCAGTCCCCTCTCCCCCCGGGAGAGGGTTAGGGTGAGGGCGCTTTTGATTTTGATCTTTCCCGCGGGCAATAAAAAAGCCACCTCCCGGTGGCTTCTCTCTTTGACTGTACTCAGTCGTAAATCACTTTCTTCTTCCAGTCCGCATCAGCCTCGACATCCTTGAGGCCGGCAGTCAGTTGGTTTTCTTCGCCTTCGACCGGGGCGATCTTGTCCATGACCTGGGCGTTGGCGCGGGCCAGGAGTTTTTCCAGGTATTGGAGTTGTTCGGCGTAGATTTGCGGGTCCTGCTGTTTGCGCAGGTATTGCACGCCGCGTTCGAAGGCGAGGCGGGCCTGGCCTGGCTGGTTTTGCTGGAGGGCGTGTTGGCCGAGGTTGTTGAAGAACTCGATGTGCAGCAGCACGAGGATGTGGCGTACTTCGCGGATCCAGTGTTTGGCTTCGTTCGGTGGCAGGAAGCCGTCCTGGGCGGCGCGGGTGATCTGGCCGTGGAGGGCTTCGAGGAGGAAGCGGACGTCTTTGGCCTTGGCTTCGGTCTGGATCGGTGCCGGCGGGTTGTTGACCGGGATCGATTCGCCCTGGGCGACGAGGGCGCTCAGTTCGGTGATGCGGGCCTTGGTGGTGGCGCTGGTCTTTTCCAGGTTCAGCAGGCGCTGGCAGACGTTCAGCTCGAGGCGAGTCAGCAGCAGTTTGAGGGCCGGGGTCATGAACTGGCCGGGGAAGGTTTCGGTCAGTTCGCCGCAACGGCGCAGGCGGTCATTGAGTTCGACCTTGGTGCGGGCCTTCTCCAGTTTGGTGTTTTCCACCACATGGTTCATGTAGCCAATGGCGATCAAGATTGCGATCCCGGCTATGACTAGCAGGGTGATCATGAGTGGTGTCACCGGTAAGACCTCTTTATAGGGTTCGCGTGCGAGTGTAGTGGCTTGGCATACAGGAGCCTAGCGCCGCTCGACGGGTTTGGATCGGCGAAGCTGAATCTGTATCGGCCAGGAACCGGCTTATATAAATGCTGGCCCTTGGGGTGCAGATTGCCATCACCTGTGCCGTGGACTATAACGCCTTGGCGAGTGTCGGAATATAGGCGTCAATCGTCGGGCGACGCAAAAGCCGGAAACGGTGCGTAAAGCAGGTCGAAGTCATTGATTTAAATAAATTTATATCTGGGGGTTGACGACCTTTCAATCCATCCATAGAATGCGCGCCACTTGCAGCGTAAAGCACACAGCGAAACGCGGCAGGGAGTGAATGTTGTAGTGTGTCCCCTTCGTCTAGTGGCCTAGGACACCGCCCTTTCACGGCGGTAACAGGGGTTCGAGTCCCCTAGGGGACGC
>NZ_JBJYZK010000007.1:0-308086 GCF_048654275.1 Candidatus Pseudomonas auctus
ACTGGCTAGAGTCGGAATCGAGCTTTTAGTCCCGCCCACCCCTTCAAGTCTAAACATACAAGCGGGCTTGCCCGCGATGGCGTCCGCATATTCAATATTTATGTGACTGAAACACCGCTATCGTCGGATCGCCGCCCGGGGCAAGCCCGCTCCCACAAGGACATGAGGTGTCTCCAGGCTCAACTTTTGGTTTCGCGTGCCGTTAAAGCCTTTAACCACGCCAATAAAACCAAAAGAGTGAGCCCCCATGCGCCTGAGTCTCAAGGCTAAAGTCCTGTCCCTTGCCGTCCTTCCGGTGCTGCTCTTTGCGCTGGTGATCAGCCTGACCACGCTGTTCATCCTTCAGGAACAGGCGCGCAATGAAGTCCAGCAGACCCGCGAACGCCTGCTCGGCGATGCCAAAGCCACGCTGGCCAGCTACGTCGCCGTGGCCATGACCACCATCAAACCGTTGTACGACGCTGCCGCTCCCGGCGACGCCGATGCGCGGGCGCAAGCGATCAAACTGCTGTCGAGCATCAAGTACGGCAAGGATGGCTACTTCTTCGGCTACGACTCCGAGACCGTGCGCCTGTTCAAGGCCAACGACCCCGAAGGCGTGGGCAAAAGCTTCAAGGACAACCGCGACCCGAACGGCGTCTACGTCAACCGCGACCTGGTGAAAGTCGCGAAGGACGGCACCCATTACCTGCAATACAGCTCGCCGCTGCCGGGCAACGCGCAAGTGCTGGTGCCGAAACTCGGTTACACCGAATACCTGGCGAAGTGGGACATGGCGGTGGGGACGTCGGTCAACCTCGATGGCATCGAAGCACAAGTGGCGGTGGTCGAGGCCAAGGTGCAGGAGCGCATGCAGGGCGTGGTGCTGAGCATCGTCGGCGTGGCGGTGGTGGTGCTGCTGGTGATCGCGGCGGCGGGGATGCTGCTGGCCAACACCATTTTGCGACCGCTGACCCTGATGAAAGCCAACCTCGATGACATCGCGGCGGGCGAGGGCGACCTGACCCGGCGCCTGACCATCACCAGCCAGGACGAACTCGGCGAACTGGCCGGCTCGTTCAACCGTTTCGTCGACAAGATCCACGGCCTGGTGCGGCAGATCACCGAGATGACCTCGCAACTGACCGGGCTGGTGACGCAAGTGTCGGATCAGGCCCAGCGCTCCGATCAGGCCATGGAGCGTCAGCGCCATGAAACCGATCAGGTCGCCACGGCGATCAACGAAATGTCCGCCGCTGCCCAGGAAGTCGCCAAGAGCGCGCAGAACGCCGCCGTCGCCGCGCAGCAGACCGACGAAGAAGGCCAGACCGCCAAGCGCGTGGTGGCTGGCAGCATCAAGCAGATTCATGCGCTGGTGGACGACATCCGCAGCAGCGGCGTGTCCCTCGACAGCCTGCAGCAGGACGTGTCGTCGATTGTCGGCGTGCTCGGGGTGATCCGTTCGATTGCTGAGCAGACCAACCTGCTGGCGCTCAACGCTGCGATTGAAGCGGCGCGGGCCGGCGAGGCCGGGCGCGGGTTTGCGGTGGTGGCGGACGAGGTGCGGGCGCTGGCGTCGCGCACGCAGATCAGCACTCAGGAAATTCAGGGCATGATCGACCGCTTGCAGGCGGGGACGCAGTCGGCGGTCGAGGCCATGCGCCGCTCAAGCGAGGCGGGTGACGGCACGTCGGCCCAGGCCAATCAGGCGGGGGCGTCGCTGGATGCGATGGCGGATCTGATTGCGACGATCAATTCGATGAACGCGCAGATCGCCAGTGCTGCCGAGGAGCAGACGGCGGTGGCCGAAGAGATCAACCGCAGCGTGCATCAGATTGCGGTGGCGGTGGATAACGTGGCGGACGAGACACAGTTGGGGGCGCAGACTTCGCGGAGTCTGGCGGAGTTGGGGCAGCGTTTGGGCAAGTTGGTTGGGCAGTTCCGTATCTGATATTTGTGTGAATCCTCAAGCGGGCCCTCACCCTAGCCCTCTCCCGGAGGGAGAGGGGACCGATTGGGGGATATTGGAGAGGTACGCCGACGTGAACGATCGACGTTGAATCCATAATCGATTCGGTCGTTCAGGTCGGCGTATAGCGTAAGACAACTCGGTCAGTCCCCTCTCCCTCCGGGCGGTCCGACGTTTCGGGAGGGCTAGGGTGAGGGCCGGCTTTTGACTTTGGCGAGCTCAGGGCCTGTCCCAGTAGGGGACTTCGCCAAAACACTCAACAAAGAAATCAATCACCGTCCGCACCTTCACCGACAACCGCCGGCTCCCCGGCCACAGCACCGAAATCTGCTGCGGCTCGACACTGTTCGACACCTGATAATCCTCCAGCACCGGCACCAGCGTGCCCGCACGCACCGCCTCGCCGATCAGCCATGACGGAAACATCACCAGCCCCAGCCCTTGCACAGCGGCCTGGGTCAACGTGTCCGCGTGGTTGCCGGTGATCGGGCCCTTGACTGAATACGGCGTCCACTCGCCCTGATCCTGCCGGAAGAACCAGCGCTGCAGGCCCGTCGCGCCCTTGTAGGCCAGGCACTGGTGGCGGGCGAGGTCTTCGGGATGCTGTGGCGTGCCGAAGCGCTTGAGATACGCGGGACTGGCCGCGACCTGAAAGCGGTGCGGTGCCAGGATCCGCGCCTGCATGCTTGAGTCGTGCAACGGGCCGATGCGAAACAGCAGGTCGGCGCCTTCCTGCAACGGATCGATGTAGTGGTCGGTCTGCTGGATATCCAGTTGCAGCTTCGGATAACGCTCGCACAAACGACCCAGCCATGGCGCCAGATGGCGCTGACCAAACACCACCGGGGCGTTGATCCGCACCAGGCCGGTCGGTTCGCTTTGCTGTTCCTGCAAGGCCTGTTCGGCTTCTTCCAGTTGCACCAGCACCAGCCGCGCGTGGTGGCCGAGCATGCGCCCGGCTTCGGTTGGCGTCACCGCACGGGTGTGGCGGTAGAGCAATTGCTGGTTCAGTGCCTGCTCCATCAACTGGATCTGTCGGGAAATCGAGGAGGGCGCCACGCCCTCGCGGCGGGCGACTTCGGAAAAACTGCCGTGGTCGAGCACCGCTACAAACAGCCTTAGCGCCTTGAATCCCAGTTCGTTGAGCCCGTGCATTGTGTGTCCTGCTGTGCGAATTGCGCAAAAGTGTTGTCCGGATGCTCCCATTTATCGCACAGCTGCGCCAGCCGATAATCCGCGCCATCGTTTCCTTCAGAGGTTTTTCAGATGCAGTCGTTAGATGAAGTGAGTGCCGCGCCGGCCCCGGTCGCCCGGCCCGGTTTGCGGTTGTTGCTGTTGCCGCTGGTGATCCTGGCCGGCATGGGGTTGTCGGTGGAGGCGGGGTTGCTCGGGCCGTTGGGTGAGCAGGTCGGGCATTTGTGGGCGACCTTGAGCATTTTCGGGGTTGGGTCGGCGATTCTGTTTTTGCTGTTGTTGTTTGCGGGGCCGCAGAAGGGGCCGGCGCTGACGGATCTGCCGCGCTGGCAGTTGATCGGCGGGTTTCTGGGGCCGATGTATGTGGTGGTGCTGACGCTGGCCACGCCGCATATCGGGATTGCGATGACGATGATTGCGATTCTGTCGGGGCAGGTTGGCAAGAGTGTGTTGATTGACCATTTCGGGTGGTTTGGGGCTACGCGCAAGAAGGTCAATGCCGAACGTTGGCTGGCCTTGGTGTTGATTGTGGCGGCACTGATTTTGATTGCGCGGGGTTGATGCGATGAGTCTGGTTATTTTGTTGGCGGTCGTAGTGTTGGCCGGTGCGGTGTTGAGTGTGCAGGCGGCGATCAATGGGCGTCTTGGTGAAACCGTTGGTGTGTTGCGCAGCAGTTTGTTGACGTTTGTCGTCGGCGCTGTTTCTACGGGGTTGTTGATTTTGTTTTTTGAGCCTGCTCAGGCGGTGAGTTTGCTGGAGGTGCCGAAGTGGCAGCTTAGCGGTGCGCTGTTTGGGGTGGTTTATATGATGGTCATGGTTGGTGCAGTGCCGCGCGTTGGTGCGGCTGTGGCGACGGTGGCGGTGATTGTCGGGCAGCTTGGGATGGGGATGTTGATCGACAATTTTGGCTGGTTGGGGAATCCCGCTATTGAGTTGTCTTCGAGTCGGGTTTTGGCGATGGTTTGTTTGGGGCTGGCGCTGGTGTTCATGTATCGCAGTAGCGTGCGTCAGGCTGTTTGAGCGTGGCGGCCTTTGGGCCGACCAGGCTCTTGTTCGTTTTGCGTGTATATCCGTTTCTTCGGGTGCGGCCGCTGGCGGTTTCGCTCTTACAGCGAGTCACTTTGGCAAACGCCCCAAAGTAACCAAAGGTCTGGGCCCCGGCGTACGGCCCGCTCGCTGGGGCTCGGGGTTCCTTCGTTCCGGGATTCATCCGGGGGCATCGCCTACGGTTTGCTTCGCTGCACCTCCTCTCGATGCATGCGGCTTCGCCGCACGGTCGCTGCGCTCCCACCCCCGGATAAATCCCTCCACTCAGCCTGCCGATGGGGCCGGCACGTCAAAAGCGGTACTCGAGCTAACGCTCATCGTTGTGACTGGTGACTGGTGACTGGTGAGTGGTGAGTGGTGAGTGGTGTGGGTTGGGACGTTAGGTGGTTTTCACGTTCTACACTGGTAGCACGGCTGTTCTTTCGGCCTCAGACAACCACCACCAGAGGAGTCTGTTTCATGGCAGATAGAAAATGCGATTGTCCGGGATGTCGTTGCACGATCAAGGAGGGTGAGCATTCTTATGTGGCGCACGGGAAGCATTATTGCTGTGAGGCCTGTGCGCATCATCACAAGAGTGGTGAGGAGTGTTCGGGTAAGGGGTGTCAGTGTGCGCATCCCAAGTAATCTCGGGTATTGAAAAGGTGGAGCCTAATCAGGCTCCACTTCCAGTTTCAGGCTGTCGTCGTCCAGGCGTTCGGTGTGGCGGACGTTGCCATGCAGGCGGCGGCCTCCGACGTTGACGACGATGGTCTTGGCCTTTTCAAGGTCTTCCGGCAAGGGGGCCGGGACGCGCAGGGCGAAGCGGTAGGGGTCGTTTTCGACGGGTTCCAGGCCAACCGGGCAGTCGACGCTTTTGGTGATGCGACCGAACAGGGTGTCCAGGCCGTAGTCCAGGTGTGCCGGGCTGTTGATGGTTGTCATGTGTGTTCCCCCGAAAGTGTCCCCGCCTGCGCGCAAGCTTAGCTGGCCGGTCGCCATGTAACGTTTTCCACGCCGAATTTTTCTGCCATCGGCTTGCTGGTCTTTTGCACTTTCTCCCGGCCGAAACGCGGGATGCGGCCGACCCCTGCGTCGCAGCTTGCCCAGTGCCACGCCTCGGTGTTGTCCATTTTGTCCGAGCGGATAATGAACGACTTTGGCGTGCCGTGAAGGGTGTAATCGATGACGTACAGTTTTGCGTTGTTCATAAAGCCCATCTTCCTCCCTGTGGTAATAGAAGGATCGCTGCGCTCCGGGAAAATTCACTCGGATTGTCCGACGGTATCTATCAATGGCGAGGTCCCGGTCGGACTGGTTACCATGGCGCTTTCGCCAACCCCGATGAATGTTCGCCATGGCCCTCGCTGCGCCCCCTGATTTGAGTGATACCGATGTGCCGGTGCAACCGCTGGCGCGTACGTATCCGCGTGGGTTGTTCATCGAGCCGCACGAGCATGTCTGGGGGCAGTTGCTGTACGCGATGAGCGGCGTGATGTGGGTCGAGACGCCGCACGAGGCGCTGGTGGTGCCGCCGCAGCGGGCGGTGTGGTTGCCGCCGGGGGTGCCGCATGGGATTCGGGTGGTGTCGGATCTGCAGATGCGCAATATCTACCTGCGCCCGGCGCTGGCGGCGACGCTGGATGAGACGGTGCAGGTGATCGAGGTCGGCGGTTTGCTGCGTGAGTTGATCGTCGGGCTGGTGGCGCAGGGCGACAGCGGCGATGCCGGGTATTACGAGGCACTGGTCGGGCTGGCGCTGCTGGAGCTGAAACGCGCAAGGCGTTCACAGCTGAAGATCCCGCTGCCTGACGATGCCGACCGGCGGTTGATGAGCCTGTGTCAGGCGGTGATGGCCGCGCCGTCGCTGGATATTCCTTTCGAGCAGCATGCCGAAAACGCCGGGGCCAGCGTGCGTACGCTTGCACGGTTGTTCAAGGAAGGGTTGGGCATGGGCTTCGCCGAGTGGCGGCGGCAGGTGCAGTTGGCGACGGCGGTGGCGGAGTTGATCCAGGGCGTGCCGGTCAGCGCGATTGCCCGTGAGCTGGGTTATTCGCCGAGCAGTTTCAGCGACATGTTCCGCCGGGAACTGGGTGTCGCCCCTTCGCAATTCGATGGCGGGCCGCTCGCCGACTGATTTGGCAGAAATTCAGAAGTCCTTGGCCGATGCCGGTCGCCGCCTTTCCCTAGACTTTGCCCATTCCTTTTGTGGCGGAGTGATCCCATGAATTACCTGATTTCACTGGCCGTCGGTCTGGGTGTCGGCCTGCTGTATGGCGCGCTGGATGTCCGTTCTCCGGCGCCGCCGACCATCGCGCTGGTAGGCCTGCTGGGCATGCTGGCGGGCGAGCAGTTGTGGCCGATGGGCCGGCAACTGGTCAGTGGCTGGCTGTCCTGAATTCTGTCTTTTCCCTTCGGTGGAGATTTCCATGAAAGCACTGCAATTCGATAAAACCGGCGACCTGTCGTCCCTGCGCTTCGTCGAGGTGCCGACGCCGGTGCCGGGCACTGACGAGGTGCTGGTGCAGATCAAGGCTGCTGGTCTCAATCCCAGCGACGTGAAGAACGTGCTCGGGCGTTTCCCGTACACCACGCTGCCGCGTATTCCCGGTCGGGACTTTGCCGGTGTCGTGGTCGAAGGTCCGCAGGCGTTGATCGGTCAGGAGGTCTGGGGCACCGGGCGTGAGCTGGGCTTTTTCGCCGATGGCTCCCATGCACAGTTCGTCAAACTGCCGGCCAATGGCGTGGCGCACAAACCTTCGCATTTGAGTTTCACCCAGGCCGCCAGCCTTGGGGTGCCTTACACCACGGCGTGGGATGCGTTGGAGCGCAGCCTGGTCAGTGCCGAAACCCGTTTGCTGGTGATTGGCGGCGGGGCGGTGGCGACGGCGGCACTGGCGCTGGCCAAGGTGCGCGGCGCGCAGTTGCTGGCGGCGGCGCGGCGGCCGGAGCAGGTCAAGGATTTGCAGGCGCAGGGTTTTCAGACGATCCAGCTGGATAAACCCGAGGATCTGGGTGCGCAGGTCAACGCGGTGTATCGCGGCGGCGCCGACGTGATCTTCGACACCACCGGTTTCTGGCTGCCGGCATCGGTGGCGGCATTGGCTACCTTCGGCCGGATCGCGATCATCGCCGCGCCAGTCGATGGGCATGTGCAGCTGCCGGCGCTGGCGCTGTATCGCAAGGGCGGTTCGGTGGTCGGCATCAACTCGTTGCTGTATGGCGTTGAAGCCTGCGCGGCGATGCTGGAACAGTTCGGCCGGTTCTTCGACGAAGACCTGCTGCCACTGCCGCAAGGGCTTGTCGAAGCGCCGCTGGCCGAAGGGCTGGCGCGGTATGCCGATGTGGATCAGGGCAGTGGCGACAAGGTCATCCTGATTCCTTGAGTCTGCAGAAATAGTGACAAACCCTGTGGGAGCTAGCCTGCTAGCGAAAGCGCTGGTGCAGTCGACGAAAATATTGACTGTGCTGACGCCATCGCTAGCAGGCTAGCTCCCACATTTTTTTTGGCGGGTTTGCAATCGCATCAGAACTGATACCCGACCCCCGCGTAATACCCCCAGCCATTGGAACGCGCACGGAAATTACCGTCGCCAAAATTCAGCTCGCTGCCGTCCTCCCAGTTGCCGCCGTTGTGGAAATAACGGCCGACCAGGGTGAAGCGCAGGTGGGTGAACGAGTACAGCAAGACGTTGGTCGCCACCGTGGCATTGGCGGTGCGCGCCGGATTGTCCTTGTGCAGGTCCGAGCCAAAATCGAAGTTGGTGAAGCCGATGTAGGTCAGCGAGGCACCGTTGCTGAATGTGTCGATCGGCACGATGTACTTGAGCTGCGCGCGGTAGCCGTCCCACGAATATTCGTTGCTGGCGCCGTAGTTTTCCCACTGGTAGCGCCCGTACAGGTTGGCCGACAGATTGACCCTTGAATGGGTGTCGATGTCGGTGCCCAAGCCGCTGTACAGCGTGTTGGCGCGGTTCTCTTTGCGGCTGCCGTGATCGTAGATCCAGTCGAACGCCACGTACCATTCCTTGAACGGCCCGATGGCCAGGCTGCGGCCAGCGAGGTAGTCGATGGAGATGCGCGGTTCGTGCTCCATGAACACCGGCGAGCCATGGTCCCACACGCCTTTGTCGTGGCTGTTGCCGATATTGAAGATCTTCGGAATGTCGATGTAGCCATACAGCTCGAACGGGCCCTTGCGCCCGAAGTATTCATATTCCAGGTAGATGTCGTCGGCCGGTTGCGGGCCAAAGCTGATGTCCTTGCTGCCGATCAGCATCAGATCCTGGTTGTACCAGTCCGACAGGTACGCGCCTTTTTTTGGCGGACTGGCTTCAGGGCTGAGGGCTTCACCCTGGGCGGATTCATCGGGCAAGACCGGTTGCGCCAGTGCGGTGTGGCTGAGAACTCCGGTAACGCCGGCCAGTAGCAGGGAAACAGCAAAAGTGCGCGCACCGCGAAGGCGGTTGCAGGAAGAAGCGTGCATTCAAAGTCCTTTTTGCGGATCAAGACCCGGAATCATGGGCCTGTACGGTTTTGTAACGAAAAGGCGGTCAACAGCGACTCGCAAACGTTTGCATAAGCCGTACCAGTTTCTCAAGTGGCTGAAAATTCGATTGATTGGTGGGATTACCTGGCGACTCGGTCAACTCCCCTCAAAAGCGCCTCAAATCATCCTCAAGCCCTTGCTCAGAACGGCCGGAAGTATCGATGCAGGGCCTTATCGCACAAAAGTATTAACACTATTTAACCGGTGCCCCTTCGCGGGGCATCAACTAGCGTGTGTCTGGAATAGGACGGTTTATCTGATGACCGTCATACGCTTGATACGCGTGTTGGATCTTGCAGCTGTTACACGCCTTCAAGGACGAAATCGGCCACGAAAGGAGTAGCCCGTGGAAGCAAGGTTTGGTGTCGCCCTCGTTTCGCGTTTTTCCCCACTGTCCCTTGCTGTGCATCTGAGCGTCGTCGGACTGCTGTTCGGTGGCGTCAGCGAGCAGGCGTTAGCCACCTGTTCGGCGGCAGGCTCCACGATTACCTGTACGGGCGTTCCGAGCCTGCCGCTGTTTCTCAATGACTACAGCAGTGCCACCAGCGGCCTGACGGTCAACGTCAACTCGGGCGCGCAGATGAATGCGACGCTGGGCGGCAAGGTCATCAACCTGACCGGGGCCAATATCAATCTGAACAACTCCGGCACCGTCGACCCGGCCTTGCTGGGCCTGGTGTCGATCCTCAGTGGCGGTGCATTCATCGGCACCGGCGCGACCAGCACGGTCAGCGTGGTCAACAATGCCAGCGGGATCATGCGTGGCACGGGGATGTTGCTCGGCCTCAACCTGACCAGCATTGACGGCCTGGCTATCGGCGTGAACAACGCGGCGGCGGGTACCACGACCATTACCAACAACGGCACCATTACGTCCACAGGGCTGTCGGTCGGCGGCATCACCCTGGCCGATACCCCGGTGGTCGGGGTGTATGGCGGTTCGCAAGTCAACATGACCAACAGTGCCAGCGGCACGATCAACGGCCGGATTGCGTTCGAGACGTCGGCAGCAGGCAACACCTTCACCAACGCCGGTAACATCACTGGCGGCTTGTCGATGGGTGCGGGCAGCACCAACACCTTCTACGCGATCACCGGTTCCAGCGTTAACGTCGGTGACGGTGTGCAAGTGTCCGTCGGCCTCGGTGGCCTGGTCGGCATCAACCTGACCTTCGCCCCGACCGGCACCATCGATGGCGGCGCGGGGGGCACCAACACGCTGATCCTGCAAAACCCGAGCGGCGTCGGTGGTGGCGTCACCGGGACCGGCACCGCGTCCAGCGCGACCTACGTCAACTTCAACAACCTGACCCTCAACAGCGGCACCTGGACCTTGCAGGGGCCGTTGGTCAGCGGGGCGACCACACTCAATGGCGGTGTCGCGCAGTTCAACGACAACGCCGCGTTCGGCAGCGGTGTGCTGACGTCCAACGGCGGGATCCTCCAGGCCAGCAACGCGGGACTGTCGCTGGCCAACCAGATCAATCTGGGCGCGAGCGGCCTGACCCTGCAGGGCATCAACGGCACGACCCTCAACGGCGTGATTTCCGGTACTGGCGGCCTGACCAAGATCGGCAGCGGTCAGCTCAACCTCAACGGCATCAATACCTACACCGGCAACACCGTGCTCAACGGCGGGACGGTGCTGGTGGGCAACAACCAGGCATTCAGCACCGGCGGCATCTCCGTTGGCGGCGCTTCGAGCATCTCGGCAACGACGCCGATTTCGCTGGCCAACGCGATCACGCTCAACAGCACCCTGACCGCAACCGGCACCGGAGCGCTGACCCTGGGCGGGGTGATCAGCGGTACCAGCAACCTGACCAAGACCGGCAGCGGCAGCCTGACCCTCAACGGCATCAACACCTACACCGGGACCACCAGCCTCAGCGCCGGCACCTTGCGCGTCGGCAACAACAACGCGCTGGGCACCGGTGTACTCAACACCAGCAACGGCACCAGCCTCGACAGCACCGGCAACGTGACCCTGGCCAATAACGTCGGCATCACCGGTGCGTTAAACGTGCTTGGCAGCAATGCCCTGACCCTGGCCGGCATCGTCTCCGGCACCGGCGCGATCACCAAAAGCGGCAGCGCCAGCCTGACCCTGACCGGCAACAACACCAACAGCGGCACCACCGCGCTCAATGGCGGCAGCTTGCTCGTCGGCAGCAACACCGCCCTCGGCACGGGTGCGTTGAACGCGGCGGCCGGCACTACGCTGGATGCGACCACCGCCGTGACCCTGGCTAACGCGGTGGCGCTGGCGGCGGATCTGACCATCGGCGGTACTCAGGCGCTGGGCTTGAGCGGGGTCATCAGCGGCGCTGGCAACCTGATCAAGAACGGCACCGCTAACCTGACCCTCAGCGGCAACAACACCTTCTCCGGCGGCACGGCACTGAATGCCGGGACGCTGATCGTCGGCTCCAACACCGCGCTGGGCACCGGCGCGCTGACCACGGCGGCGGGCACCACCCTCGATGCCAGCACCGCTGTGGCACTGAGCAACGCCGTCGCCCTCGGCGGTAATCTGAACATTGGTGGCAGCGCCAACCTGACCCTCGGCGGCGTGGTCAGCGGCAGCGGCGGGCTGACCAAGAACGGCGCGGCGAACCTGATTCTCAACGGCACCAATACGTTCCTCGGTGCTGTTGCGTTGAACGCCGGCACCATCACAGCGGGTGCCAACGCTGCGCTGGGCAGTGGCAATATCACTGTCGGCGGCGCGGCGACCCTCGACAGCAATACCGCGGTGACGCTGAACAACAACGTCATTCTCAACAACAATCTGGGGATCGGCGGCAGCAATGCACTGACCCTTGGCGGGGTGGTCAGCGGCGCCAGTCAATTGATCAAGAACGGCACGGCCAACCTGACCCTCAACGGCGCCAATACCTTCACCGGCGGCACCGCACTCAACGCCGGCAGCCTGACCGTCGGCAATGGCGCGGCGCTCGGCACCGGCACGCTGACCGTGGGCGGGGCGGGCGGCACGCTCAACAGCAGCGCCAACGTGACGCTGAACAACGCCATCGCGCTGAACGCCAACCTCACCACCGGCGGCGCCAACCCGCTGAATCTGGGCGGTGTGATCAGCGGCGGCAGCAACCTGATCAAGACCGGTGCTTCGACCCTGACCCTGACCGGCAACAACACCTACACCGGCGCTACTTCGCTGAACGCCGGGACGTTGGTCGTCGGCTCCAACACCGCCCTCGGCACTGGCGTACTCAACGCCGCCAACGGCACCACACTGGATGCCAGCACGGCGGCGAGCCTGGCCAACAACGTCAACCTTGGCGGCAACGTGACCATTGGCGGCAGCAATGCGCTGACCCTCGCGGGTGTGGTCTCAGGTGTCGGCGGCCTGATCAAGAGCGGCCCGGCCGATCTGATCCTCAACGGCGCCAACACCTACTTCGGCAACACCGCGCTGAACGTCGGCAAACTGATCGTCGGCAGCAACACCGCGCTGGGCAGCGGTGCACTGAACGCAGCGGCCGGCACCACGCTGGATACCAATACTGCCGTCACTCTGGGCAACCAGGTCAACCTCGCCGGGGCGCTCAATGTGGGCGGCAGTGCGGATCTGAGTCTCACCGGAACCGTCGCCGGCGCCGGTAGTCTGGTGAAAAACGGTGCCGCCAACTTGAGCCTCAATGGCTCCAATACCTACGTCGGCGGCACCACTCTTAACGCCGGCACTCTGACCGTCGGCAACAGCTCGGCGCTCGGCACCGGCGCCTTGACCGTTGGCGGGGCAGCAACCCTCGACAGCAGTTCGCCGCTGGTCAGCCTGGCCAACGCGGTCGTGCTGAATGCGGCGCTGAGCGTCGGCGGCACGCAGAACCTGACCCTCGGCGGCGTGCTCAGCGGCACCGGCCAACTGGTGAAAGACGGGGCGGCCAACCTGACCGTCAACGGCACCAACACCTTCAGCGGCGGCACCACGCTCAACGCCGGCACCCTGACCGTCGGCGCGCCCGGCGCACTGGGCAGCGGCACGCTCACTGTCGGTGGCGCCGCGACGCTGGACAACAGCAGCGCCTTCACCCTCGGCAACAACATCACCCTCGATGCCGGGTTGACGGTGGCCGGCAACAACGGCCTGACCCTCAGCGGCGTGATCGACGGCGCCGGCAGCCTGACCAAAACCGGTCTGGACGACCTGGCCCTCAGCGGCACCAACACCTTCACCGGCGCGCTGAACATTGCCGCCGGCAGCGTCACCACCCTGAGCAGCGGGGCGCTGGGCAACACCTCCGGCGCCAACATCAGCGCCGGCGCCAGCCTCAACCTCGGTAGCAGCGCCAGCCTCGACGGCCTGAGCGGCAGCGGCAGCGTGCAGATCGGTGGCGGCAATACCCTCACCGTGGGCGGGGTGAGCAGCACCAGCACCTTCGACGGTGACCTCAGCGGCAACGGCGGTCTGACCAAGGTTGGCACCGGCACCCTGAACCTGACCGGGATCAACGGCATCGTCGGCAACACCGCCGTCAACGGCGGCACCCTGAACCTCAGCGGTTCGCTGGCCAGTGCCCAGGTCAACGTCAATACCGGCGGCACCCTCACCGGTAACGGTTCGGCACTCGGCGCGATGACCATCAACAGCGGCGGTCACCTGGCCCTGTCGTCGGGTAATACACTTTCGGCCGGATCGTTGACGCTCGCGGCCGGCAGCAATGTCGATGCGGCGCTGGGGGCACCTTCGACCACGTCGCTGATGAACGTCGGCGGCAACCTCACCCTCGACGGTAATCTCAACGTCACCGATGCCGGTGGTTTCGGCGTCGGTGTGTATCGTCTGTTCAACTACACCGGTGCCCTGACCAATCTGGGCCTGGACGTTGCCAGCGTGCCGGTCGGTTATGGGCTGGGCGATCTGGTGGTGCAGATCGGGGTCGCCAATCAGATCAACATTCAGGTCTCGGCGCCGAATTCGGACATTCGTTACTGGGACGGCAGCCAGACCATCGCCAACGGCACTGTCGATGGCGGCAGCGGTACCTGGAACGGCGCCGGCACCAACTGGACCGACGCCAATGGTCTGGTCAATCAGACCTGGGCCGGCGACTTCGCGGTCTTCCAGGGCACGGCTGGCACGGTGTCGGTCAACGGCACGCAACTGTTCACCGGCATGCAGTTCCTCACCGATGGCTACAACGTGGTCAACGGCACCTCGGGACTGCTGACCGCCGTCAACGGTGCCGGCGGCACCACGGCGATGCGCGTTGATCCGGGCGTGACCGCCACGGTCGGCGTGAACATCAACGGCAGCGGCATTCTCAATAAACTCGACAGCGGCACCCTGGTGCTCAATGGCGCCAACAGCTACACCGGCGGCACGCAACTCGATGGCGGCAAAATCGTGGTCGGCAGCAACACCGCGCTGGGCAGCGGTGCGTTGATCGCCAATGCCGGCACGCAACTGGACAGCAACACCGCCGTGACCCTGACCAACGCGGCCACGCTCAACGGTAACCTCACGATCGTTGGCAGCAACGCGCTGACCCTTAACGGTGTGATCAACGGCACCGGCGGGCTGATCAAGAACGGCTCGGCCAACCTGACCCTTGGTGGCAACAACGCCTTCCTCGGCCCGGTGGCATTGAACGCGGGCGGACTGGTTCTGGCGTCGAACAGCGCGCTGGGTTCGGCCACCCTGAACGCGGCGAACGGCACTACTCTGGATGCCAGCAGTGCTGTCACGGCGGGTAACGCGATCAACCTGGCGGGTAACCTCGGCATCGTCGGCAGCAACGATCTGACACTCAGCGGTGCGATCAACGGCGCCGGCAGCCTGACCAAGAATGGCGCGGCCAACCTGATCCTGAGCGGGGCCAACAACTTCCTCGGCGGCGTCACCCTCAACGCCGGCACCCTGACCGCCGGCAGCAACGGCGCCCTCGGTCTGGGCAACCTGACGGTGGCCGGTGCTTCGGCGCTGGACAGCAACACCTCGGTGTCGCTGGGCAACAACGTGGTGCTCAACGCCAATCTGACCAACACCGGCAACAGCGACGTGGCCCTCAGCGGCGTGGTCAGCGGCACTGGCGGTTTGATCAAGAACGGCGCCTCTAACCTGACCCTCAACGGCATCAACACCTACAGCGGCGGCACCACGCTGAACGCCGGCACCGTGACCCTCGGCACCGCGGCGAGCCTGGGTTCCGGCGCGGTGACCGTTGCAGGCGCGTCGACCCTCGACACCACGGCGCCGCTGGTGCTGGCCAACAACCTCAACGTCAATGCCAACCTGAGCGTGGCCGGCAACAACAACCTGACGCTCGGCGGCGTGATCGCCGGGGCGGGCACCCTGACCAAGAACGGTCTGGCCGACCTGACGCTGTCCGGCAACAACACCTTCAGCGGCACCTTCGACGTGCAGTCCGGCAGCCTGACCACCCTGGGCAACTCGGCACTGGGCAGCAACGCCGGAGTCAATCTCGGCAATGCCGCGACGCTGAACCTCGGCGGTTCGGGCAGCCTCGCCAGCCTGACCGGCAGCGGCACCGCACTGATCGGCGGCGGTAACACGCTGAGCATCGGCGGCAACAACGCCAGCAGCATTTTCGGCGGTGTGCTCACCGGCACCGGCGAACTGAGCAAACTCGGCACCGGCACGCTGACCCTGACCGGCCTTAACAGCCTGACCGGCAACACCACGGTCAACGCCGGCACCTTGAACGTCAGCGGCTCGCTGGACAGCGCCAGTGTGCTGGTCAACAGCGGCGGCACCCTGACCGGCGGCGGCTCGCTCGGTGGAGCCGTGACCGTGGCGGATGGCGGTCATCTGGCCGGCGCCACCGGCAGCACGCTTTCGGTGAGTTCGCTGGTGTTCAACGCCAATTCCAACTTCGATGTCGGCCTCGGCACACCGGTCTCCGGTGGCGGCAACGCGCTGGTCAACGTCGGCGGCAACCTGACCCTGGACGGCACTCTCAACGTCAGCGACATCGGCGGTTTCGGCAGCGGCGTGTACCGCTTGATCAACTACACCGGTGGCCTGACCGACAACGGCATGCTGATCGGCACCGTGCCGGGCAGCGTCACCCCGGGCGACCTGACCCTGCAAACCGCACTGGCCAACCAGATCAACCTGCTGGTTACCGCACCGGGCGTTACCGTGCAGTTCTGGGACGGCAACCAGCTTGTCGCCAATGGTTCGGTGGATGGCGGCAGCGGCACCTGGGGCACCGGCAGCACCAACTGGACCGACGTCAACGGCACCACCAATCAGGCCTGGACCAACAGCTTCGCGGTGTTCCAGGGCACGGCGGGCACCGTCACCGTCAACGGCGCGCAAACCCTCACTGGCATGCAGTTCGTCACTGATGGCTACAGCCTGCAGAACGGCACGGCCGGGTCGCTGAATCTGGTCAACGGTTCGCTGGGCAATGCGACTGTGCGGGTCGATCCCAACGTCACCGCGACCGTGGGCGTGGCGCTCAACGGCGCCGGCACGCTGGGCAAATACGACACCGGCACGCTGGTGCTCAACGCGGCCAACGGCTACACCGGCGGCACCGCGCTCAATGGCGGCAAGATCGTGGTCGGCAACAACGCCGCCCTCGGCACCGGCGTGTTGACCGCCGCCAATGGCACGGCGCTGGACAGCAATACGGCGGTCAGCCTGGCCAACGCCGTGGTGCTCAATGGCGGACTCACCGTCGCCGGCTCCAACGCGTTGACTCTCGGCGGAGTGGTCAGCGGCAGCGGCAGTCTGATCAAGACCGGCGCGTCGAGTCTGACCCTCAACGGCAGCAACACTTACAGCGGTGGCACTCAACTGTCCGGCGGTTCGCTGATCCTGGGCAACAACAGCGCGATCAGCAGCGGCGCCCTCAGCGTGCTGGGCAACGGCACCCTCGACAGCACCAGCGCGCTGCAACTGGCCAACGCCATCAACCTGGGGGCGCAACTGACCCTGGCCGGCAACCAGAACACCACGCTGATCGGGGCGATCACCGGCAGCGGCAGCCTGGTGAAAAACGGCAGTGGCGACCTCGTCCTCAGCGGCGCCAACACCTACAGCGGCGGCACGACGCTGAACGGCGGCAGCACCCGTGGTGACACCAGCAGCCTGCAAGGCGCCATCGCCAACAACGCGACGCTGACCTTCGAGCAGAACAGCGACGGCAGCTACACCGGCAACCTGACCGGCGCCGGCACACTCAACAAAACCGGCACCGGCGCCTTGCTGCTGACCGGCAACAACACCTTTACCGGCAACACCGCGGTGCAGGGCGGTTCGCTGAACGTCAACGGTGTGCTCAACAGTGCCAACGTCAACGTGGCCAGCGGGGCGAAAATCGGCGGCAGTGGCCAGTTCGGCGGCGCCGTGCAACTGGCCAACGGTGCGACGCTGACCGGCGGCGGCACTGCAACGCCGTTGTCGGTGGGTTCGCTGGCATTGTCTTCAGGCACCAACCTGGACTTCAGCCTCGGCTCGGCCGCCAGTTCTACAACGGTGGTCAACGTCGCCGGCAACCTGACCCTCGACGGCACGCTGAACATCAGCAACGCCGGCGGCTTCGGCACCGGGGTCTATCAACTGTTCAGCTACGGCGGCAGCCTGACCAACAACGGTCTGGTCTACGGCAGCCTGCCGGTGTCGGCGGCCAATCTGACCCTGCAGACCGCGCTGGCCAATCAGGTCAACCTGCTGGTGCAAAACACCCCGGGCGAAGTGCAGTTCTGGAACGGTGGCACCACCAATCCGGACGGCAGCATCGGTGGCGGCAGCGGCGTGTGGGGGCCGGGCACCAACTGGACCGATCCGAGCGGTACTCAGGCGCTGGCGTCGAACGGTCAGTTCGCGGTGTTCGGCGGGCAGAGCGGCACAGTCACGGTGCAAGGCAATCAGAACTTCACCGGGTTGCAGTTCCTCTCCAGCGGTTACAGCCTGGTTCCAGGCGCTGGCGGTACGCTGACCCCGGTCAACGGCCCGGGCGGCAGCCTCGCGCCGGTACGGGTGAATGCCGGTGGCAGTGCGGAAATCTCCGTACCGCTGGTGGGCAGTGGCGGCATCGAGAAGCTGGACTCCGGCACTCTGGTCCTCAGCGGCGCCAACACCTACAGCGGCGGGACTACGGTCAGCGGCGGTACGCTGATCGGTAATACCACCAGCCTGCAGGGCAACATCCTCAACAACGCATTGCTGGTGTTCCAGCAGAACGCCAATGGTCAGTTCAACGGTGTGCTCAGTGGTACCGGCGCATTGGCCAAGCGGGGGGCCGGAACCCTGCTGTTGACCGGTAATCAGCCGTTCAGTGGCACGGTGGCGGTTGATCAAGGCGTGTTGCAGGTCGGCAGCCGTTCGGCTCGGGCTTCGCTCGGCGGGCAGGTCACCGTGGCCAACGGCGCCGGGTTGAGCGGTAACGGCAGCGTCGGTTCGTTGGTCAACCATGGCGTGGTGCAATCCGGTGCCGAGGCTGGCACCTTGAGTGTCGCCGGCAACCTGACCAACGCCGCCGACGGTGTGCTGGCCCTGACCGTCAGTTCGCCGACCGCCACCCCACTGGCGGTCGGTGGTACCGCCACCCTGGGCGGCGGTCTGCAGGTCAACAGCCTGGCACCGTTCACCGGCAACACCGTGTACTCGCTGATCACCGCCGGTGGCGGAGTGACCGGCACCTTCAGCGCCGCCGACCTGCCGCAATATGCATTCCTTGACACGGCGCTGGTGTATGACCCGAACGCAGTGAACCTGGTGGTCAGCCGCAACGGCAACTCGTTCGTCGACGTCGCCGCCACCCGCAACCAGCGCAACACCGCCTCGGCGTTGATGCGTAACGGTGCGGCGGGCAGTGCGTTGCAGGACGAAATCGTCAACCTCAGCGTAGCCGGGGCACGTAACGCCTTCGACAGTCTGTCGGGGGAAATCCATGCCAGCACCGCCAGCGCAATCCTCGAGGATTCGCGCTACGTGCGGGACGCGGTCAACGACCGTATGCGCCAGCCGTCGTGCAGCGCGCCGGACGACCCACGCCGCGCGCTGGCCCCGAGCGACAATCAGCTGAGCAGCAACGGCTGCCACGGCGAGATGGTCGGTTGGGCCCGCGCACTCGGCGCCTGGGGCGAGTCGGACGGCAACAGCAACAGTGCGAAGCTGGATCGCAACCTGAGCGGCTTCATGCTCGGCACCGACAAGCAGCTCGACGACCAATGGCGCGTCGGCATGGCCGCCGGCTACACCCGCAGCGATCTGGATGCCCATGATCGTCGCTCGGATGCCACGGTCGAGAGCTACCACCTGGCGGCGTACCTCAACTCGCAATTCGATGCCCTGGCGGTGCGCCTTGGTGCGGCGTACAGCTGGCACGACATCGAGACCAAACGCGACGTCAGCGTCGGCGCCTACAACGATCGGTTGAAGGCCAATTACGACGCCCGCAGCGCCCAGGTGTTCGGTGAAGTCGGCTATGCCATCGAAGCGGCCGGGATTGCCCTGGAACCGTTCGCGGGTCTGGCGTACGTCAACTACGACAGCGACAAGGCCAAGGAAAAAGGCGGGGTGGGGCGTCTGCGCGCCGAGTCCGATCAGGACATCACCTTCTCGACCCTGGGCGTGCGCGCCGGCAAGGTCATCACCCTGGCCAACGGCGGGCAGTTCACCCCGCGCGCGGCCCTCGGCTGGCGGCATGCCTTCGGTGATACCAAGCCTGACGCCGACCTGACCTTCATCGACGGCGGCGCCTCGTTCAACACGCAGGGCGTGCCGATTGCCAAGGACAGCGCGGTTGTCGAAGCGGGCGTGGACTTCCAGATCAGCCCGACCGGCAAACTCGGTATCGGTTACTCGGGGCAGCTGTCGAACGAGAGCAACGACCATGCGATGACCATCAGCTTCAGCCTCGGGTTCTGATTCAGGAGCGAAGCACTTCAGCCGCCCGCAAGGGCGGTTTTTTTTTGCCCGATCACAGGCTGCGGACGTGCTTTCACCGCAACTCGGATCTTGCTGTAGGAGTTTGCTAAAGCGGCAGGCTTGTTTCTGGCATCACGGACATGTCCTACATGATTAAACGATTGTCCTGACTGCGTCGAACCGTAGACCCACGCAAAGTCCCGAGCCTGAAAAAGGCACAGGAAAAAGTGGATGTTTGGCGCCAGCAAACCCGTTGTATTCAGACTCGAGATAGAGGGTTTTCCCCACGACCTTCAGGTGTTCGAATTCCGGGCCCGGGAAGCGCTCAACCAAATCTACGAGGTTGTACTCGAGCTGGTCAGTGAACGCCGCGACCTTGATCTCGAAGCCCTGCTGCACCGGCCTGCCTTTTTGTCATTTTGCCCGGAAGGCTCTGGCATTCACGGCCAGATCCATCGAGTCGCCCAAGGTGATTCGGGCACACGCTTGACCCGCTACCAGATTGTTCTGGTGCCCCATCTGGCCTACCTCGCCCATCGTCATAACCAACGAATTTTCCAGCATCAGAGCGTGCCGCAAATCATCGCCCGCGTGTTGAGCGACCACGGCATGCAGCCGGATGCCTGGCGTTTCCAGCTCAGCGCCGATTACCAGCCTCGTCTGTATTGCGTGCAATTTGAAGAGACGGACTTGTTCTTCATCCAGCGCTTGTGTGAGGAGGAGGGACTGCACTTTCATTTTCAGCACAGTCGCGACGGGCACCTGTTGGTATTCGGTGATGATCAGAGCGCTTTCCCCACGCCGGCTGCACCGACGGCTTATGCACAAGGCAGCGGCATGGTTGCCGAAACTGCGGTCATAGACCGCTTCAACGTCCGCCTGGAAACCCGCACCACGCACGTCAGTCGCCGTGATTACCACTTCGAAAAGCCAACCGTGCAACTGGACGCCGAAGCCAAAGAAACACGGCTTCCAGTGCTTGAGGATTACCGCTTTCCCGGTCAGTTCACTCATCGCGATCAGGGTAGACATCTCAGTCAACGCGCCCTTGAGCGGCATCGCGCCGATTACCGTCAAGCACAGGGGCGCAGCGATCAGAGCCTGATGCGCAGTGGCAGCTTCGTCGACATCAGGGAACATCCGCGCGCCGATCACAACGGTTTATGGCTGCTGACCCGTGTCGATCACGTTGGCCGACAGCCGCAAGTGCTGGAAGAGTCGGCGACCGATCTTGCTACCGCAGACGGCTTCACTCAGGGCTATCGCAACCACTTCGTCGCGACGCCCTGGGACGTCATTTTTCGCCCCGCCCTCGAACACCGTAAACCCCGAATCAACGGCAACCAACATGCCGTGGTGACCGGGCCGCCCGGCGAAGAGATTTACTGCGATGCCTACGGCCGGGTGAAAGTCCAACTGCTGTGGGACCGCGAAGGCCAGCTCAATGAACAATCCAGTTGCTGGTTGCGCGTAGCCACAGGCTGGGCTCATGACCAATACGGCAGCGTGCAGATTCCGCGCGTCGGCATGGAAGTGCTGGTCGGGTTCACCGAGGGGGATCCGGACAAGCCGTTCGTGCTGGGTTGCCTGCCCAACGCCGTGACGCCAGTGCCGCTGGATCTGCCAGCAGAGCAGACCCGCAGTATCTGGCGCAGCCAGAGCAGCCCCGGTGGTGGCGGTTACAACGAGTTGCGCATCGAGGACAAAAAAGGCGCCGAAGAGATCGCCATCCGCGCGCAACGTGACCTTGTCCAGCTTGTGCTCAATGACCAGCGCGTCCAGGTCGACAATCAACGCACTGTGGTCGTTGGCGGCATTGCCAGTCATGAGCTGCACAGCGACGAACACCATCTGACCCACGGCAATCGCCTGACCGAACTCAAACAGGAAGATCACCTGTGGGTGCATGGCGACCGCCACATTCGGGTCGCCAGCCAACGGCTCAGCGCCGGTCAGCAAATCCACCTCGGGGCCGGTCAGCAAGTGGTCATCGACGGCGGCACCCATGTGACGATCCAGGCCGGCGGGCATTGGTTGACGCTGGGGCCCGAAGGCATTTGCAGCAGCGTGCCGATTCTTCAGGGCGGCGCGCCTGCGCCGGGAATGGCGGCGCAACCGTTGGTGCCGGGGGCGTTGCCGTTGTTGAAAGTGGCATTTGATCCGGTTCAGCAACGCCACGCCCTGGTGTCTACGCGCACTTCGCGTTGTCTGATCTGCGAGGCTGCCCGCGCGTGAGCCTTTCGACCGGTCTGCCCGACGATTTGCCATGGACCCGACACCAGGCCTTTTTGCTGCTGGATGGGGCGACGATCAGTGATCTGCCAACGCGGTTGAAGCAGATTAGCCCTTCGGTCAGCACATTTGCTCTGTATGACCAGCCACCCTTCGCGGCACTGCGCGATCTATCGCCTCTGCTCGTGGCCATCGAGCGGGCTGACGAGCCATTGGTACGGTTCTTCCTGCAACACGCAGCGCAAGAGTGGGGCGTGCTGTTGTTCAGCTGCGCGCCGATGCACAGCGTTGGTGAACACCTGCGCAAACTGCTGAGCGTCGAATTGCCGGCCGGGCAATCGGCGTTGTTGCGGTTGGCCGATGCCGGGGTGGTGCATGCGCTGTATGCCAGTGGCGATCAGCGTTTGTTCGGGCCTTTGACCTGTGTGGTGACGGCGGACTGCGTCAACGATGCCTGGCACGTCCATCGGCCTCGGCAGGCCGAGTGTCCGGAGCTGCCTGTCCCTTATTGTCTGAACCCGGAACAGAACGCGGCGCTGGATCAGGTGGATCGGCGCCGAGCGTTGCTGGATCTGGATGCGCATCTGTTGAAGCACTTTTCCCGATTTCATGTCGGAGAAACCCTGACCCAGCGCTGGCCAACGCTGCAGCAAATGGAAGCCCAGGCCAGCGCGCTTGGCCTGAGCAGCCGATCCGAGTTGTTCAACTTCGCCAACCTGCTGGCGTTGCTCGACAGCCGCGATATCGCCCAACACCCGCAAATCCACCACTTGTTCCACACGCCTTCTCTGCAATCACCGGGCGAGCGCCTCACGCTGGCCGTTGATGTGGCGCAGCGTTGGGCCAGTCAAAGGGAACGCCCATGACCCATCCCGCCATCCTCGACGCTGCCGCCGCCTCGAAAGCCCCCATCGTTGCGCCCGCGGCTTGCCCGCTGCAACAAACCCATGTGCAACTGCTGCCGTTGAGCTACGGCCTGGTGGAAAGAGCGTTCGATCCGGGCACCGAATTGAAATTGCCGTACACCTTGACCGCCCGCCCGCTGGGCATTCGCCGGCTGCGCGATGGCTGGCTGTACATCATCGACAGCCTCAGCGGCGAGTTGTACGAATACCGAATGCTCGACGGTATCGTCACGGCCCTGCTGCACCAGGGCAAACAGGTCAGCGAGGATCAGCGCGCAGCGATTGAAGCGCATCCGGCGCTGATCTTTCCCCGGCAAAGTACGTTGTACGTGACCTTTGCCGAGGTGCAGTGGACGGCGGGCAAGTGCCATCAGGTGCTGGACAGCCGCGAGGAGCGCGAGCACTTCATGCAGGCGGTCGATCTTGCAGCGGTGAATTGTCTGACCGGTGGCGAGCATTTACTCACCGTGGAGCAGACCAGACAGTGGTTGGCGGAGGTGGCCGCCGGCGCGGAACCTGTCGCGGAGGTTGACGCGACGCGGATGCCAACCGTGCAGGTCAGCGACGCTCCCGAGCACGAACGCGAACCTTATCTGTGGGAGCAACCACGGCGTTTTCGCCCAGCGCACATCGGCGAATTCCTCGGCCGGGTGCGCGGGCCCTATCAGGACGACACGCTGTTTCTGCTGGTCAACGACGATCTGGGTGTGATGCGCGATCTGGCCGAGTATCAGGACACCGTGGTCGGCTGGGTCGATGAGTGGAGCAACACCGGCAACAACGCGCGCGATTATCTGCTCGCCAGCTACATCGAGTCGCTGAGCCAACTGAGCGAGACCGATGTCGACGGATTGGCCAAGACCAGCGAACAGCCGCAGGCCAAAGCCCTGTTTGCCGATCTGGAACAGTTGCCCGAGCCGGATCGCGAGAATACGCGCAAGGCGTTGCTCGATTATTTGAACAAGGGCGGGGATGTCCAGGCCGATGCGCCGGCGCCGCCCGAACTGCAAAAACTGCGCGCTCAGGGTTTTGATGACGGCATGGGACAGAATCGTCTGGCCCCTACGGCTGAGGTGGATCGGCGTTTTTACACGCGCCAGTACTTCGAAGCCGTCGCTCCCCAGGACTTTGTCGAACAGCATCTGGAGACGCTGATCCGCCTCGGCAAGGATCAGGATCGGCGCATCAGAGACGTGCTCGACGGCCCGCTACTCAGCGGTAAACGCGGGATCAACGACCTGATCGACCGCCCGGCGATGGACGAGCGACTGAACCTCCTGCGTGACGACCTCGGTCGCTGGAACCGCCTGCTCGAACGCATCACCGCCGACCGCACGCAACTGCTGGTCGGCGGACGCTTCCATCGTTCAGCCTGGTACTACGACGCGCAAGTGGCGGCGCAACTCCATCAAGCCCTCAGCGCCGAATACGCCTGCCTCAAGGACCTGTGCCGCAGCGACGAAGCCAGCGAAAAAATGCTCGGTTATCTGGAGGAACACCCGGAACTGACCCGAACGGTCTTCTACACCTTGCCGCTGCGCCTGCAATCGGAGCAGAGCGGGCAATACTCAACGCTGTTCAACGCCCTCATGGCCACGTTCAACAACCTGCCGGACTGGCTGGCCAAGCTGAAAAGGATCGAACAACCGCAACTGCCGGCCCTCGATGAAATGCCCGAACACACCCGCGTCGTCGCGGCGGCGGTGCAGGACACTTACAGCCCGGCACTGAACCTGGGCCTGAACCGCGTGCTGGAAGGCTTCGACCTCTCGGCCGAAAAAATCCCCGACCTCGATGAACTGTTCCAGCGCCTGCCCAAAGCACTGCGCCTGCGCCTGTTCGACGCGGCAAAAACCAGCGGCGTGACCTTCACCGTCGCCAGCCCGGCTGAGCAGTCCGCGCTGCAAACGGTGATCAAGGAAGTTCTGCGCGAACGCGAATATCTCAAGACCCTCAACCGTGAGCGCAACCAGATCACCCACAACAAGAATCGTCAGGGGCACAAGACGGCGAGAGCGGTGGAGCTGCAGGAAGAGATCGTGCGGGTGCGGGCGCAATTGACGCAGATCGAAGGGCGATTGGCGGCAGCGTTAAGCCCGATTGAAGAACTGCCGGATCGCTCGGCCCGGTTGTACGGCGCGACGCCTGCGAGGGCAGGGGTGACGGTGGTATTTCCGCCGGCGCAGCAGCAGGAACTGCGCGGGTTGTTGGGGAATATTCGGGCGGGATTGGGCGCGGTGTCGGCGGGGAGTTTGGTGAAGACGGAAGGGATGGGGTTGGTGGTGGTTTTGGTGCAGGTGGTGAATTTGGTGGGGGCTTATCGGGAATTGATGGGGCAGACAAAAAACAGGAAGAACCGGGCGGATTTTATTACTGCACTACTCACAACAGGAGCTGCTGGATTTACAGCTGCGCAAAGTCTAGCGGATACGGCGATGAGGGCACGGAGTGCTGAATTGGTTGCGGGGTTACAGCGGCATGCCTTGCTGAATGTGCATGCACAGATGGGGAAGTTGCATATTGGGCTGGGCTTGTTCAGCTATGGTCTGGGGCTGGCGCCCTCCGCAATAAGTCTTAAGAAACAGATAGAGAATTGGCAGCAGGCGGTTCGCAGCGGCAACCATTTGGCGCAGGGAGCCGCTGAGTTAGCCACTATTGGTGCTGGAGGAATGACTGCTGCCAATGCTTATGGTTTATCCAACACCTTGCATGCGGGTTACACCGTATTCTCGTCACCAAATCAGGCCGCACGAACAGCCGCTTGGGCCGCTGCGGGCACGCGTCTCTCTACTGTGTTTTTCCGCTTCA
Organism: Candidatus Pseudomonas auctus; assembly: GCF_048654275.1. Lineage (NCBI taxonomy): Bacteria > Pseudomonadati > Pseudomonadota > Gammaproteobacteria > Pseudomonadales > Pseudomonadaceae > Pseudomonas > Candidatus Pseudomonas auctus. The sequence goes on from NZ_JBJYZK010000007.1 coordinate 25,534, forward strand.
ATCTGGCCGGGGCCCTGTTCACCATCCTGGAGCTGAGCGGCACCTGGCTGTTCAATCGCTACAACCTCAACGCTCATGACAAGTGGCTGAAAATCACTCCCTGGAGCCGGGATGCCGAAATGCGCGGGGACCACCCGCTGGAGGACTATCAGAGTTATCTGGCTTTTCTGATTCACGCGCCTTACGCCCAGCTGGGACCCAATCCGTATGACTCCTGGCTGAAGAACCTGCTGTTCAAAACCAGACCCAGCGATATCCATCTCGTGCTGCCCAGGCTGACATTGAGTGATCTATTGCCACCTCTTGGCGGCAAGTCAACTCACCTGCTGGGCATAGGCGCCCATCGTATCTCGATGCCGCTTCACAGTCGCGGAGCCCCGCGAGAGCGCAAGGATGTGGTCAGCGAAGAAGTCCTCCGCAGCCTGCGTATCGTCAAGTCTTCAGCGGAAGGCTTAGTACTCTGCCTGCAGTATCCGGTAGATCCCGATTCCGAATTCACCCCGGCGAAAGAAACGCTGGAGCTGGCCGTCTGTATTCAAAACCTGAATGACAAAGGTGAATGGACATCGCGCACCCGTGTCATTCATATCGACCCAAGGGGGGAAGGGCACTTTGCAGTGGTTGCTCCACAACTGATCAAAGAGAAACCACCGCTTCTGCTGGTTGAAACACAGTTTCTGGAGCAGGCCGACCATGCTGAATAATCACATTGAACCTGTAGTTATCTCGCAAATTGAGACACCTCGAAAAGCAGGAGATGTCGAGCCATTTCCGAGCGGTAAGGTCACTTATCTCGCACCGTTGCCATTGCCGACCTCTATACCGGCTTATGGACCTCATGTCGGGGAGATGAATGATGGTTTCCTGGATTTTGGTTTGGGATCACCGCAAGTATTTATGTGGCAAATGACTTTAGGTGGACCATTCAGCGTGACCTGTACGGTTTTATTTCTCTTCCCGCTGATTACAGGATTTCTTGGAGTCATTTTTGGATATGGCCAGGAAGCCATATGGGATTCGATGGCAGCAATCTTTGAAGAGGCATTGGAAAACATAATGTTCACAGGCCCTCTCATGCTCCCAATAACCTTGGGAGTCTGGCACCACAACCACAAAAAACGCGCCTCAATCATCCCAACCCGCTTCAACCGCCAACGCCGCGAAGTCTGCTTCATGCCCGAAGGCGCCACCGAACCGGTCTTCGTCCCCTGGGAATCCCTTTCGGCGTGGATCATCGAAGCCCAGGGCGCCACCCAATACGGCATCCACCGGCAATACGGCATGGGCATCGGTTTCTACCACGGCGAAACCCTCACCAGCCTCGAATTCCAATGCGCCGGCCTGCCCCTCGCCATCAGCCACTGGGAGGCCATTCGCGGCTACATGGAATACGAAATCCACGACCTCAAATCGATCCAGGATCTGCAAGACCTGCAAGGCCCCGACGACCCACCCCACGAAGGCCTGCACACCTTCCGCAATGCCCGAGCGCGCATGCACCAGCAGATCCGTGAAGGTTCGCGCACTCGGTTATCCGGGTTTTTCTGGTATCTGTACCACGTCATGACGCTGTGGACGATTCCCAACCACCTCGTCGAATGGGAAGTGCGCCGTCTCGAAAGAATCGGCAAACAGGCACTGCCCGAAGCCATGCGCCAATGGTCAGAGCCACTGCCGGAAGATCAATGGGCCAAACCGAGTGAAGAGTTGCTGCGACTCAGTGAGCAAGTACGCCAACTGCAAAAACGCCAACCGCATCGGCCGATCACCGAGATTTTTGCCGAGGTGCAGCGCACGGCATCTACGGGTAAGCGCCGTGCATGAATTGTTTTCCCAAACAGCGCACGGGGGCCGAATTCACGCCAGCGAAGGAAACTCAGGAGTTGGCCGTTTTGTTCAGAACTTGAACGACAAAGGTGAATGGACATGTCGCACCCGTGTCATTCATATCGATCCTAAGGGGAGAGGGGCACTTTGCAGTGCTTACTCCACAACTGGTAAAAGACAAGCCGCCGGTTCTACTAGTTGAAACGCAGTTTTTGGAACGGGCCGATCATGCCGAATAATCTCGTCGAGCCATTAGCTGTGCAGCAGCTTGAACAACCCAGAAAGGCAGGAGATACGGAGCCGTTTCCTAGTGGAAAAATTACTCATGTCTCTCCGCTGCCATTACCAACACTAATGCCACCTTACGGCCCACATATCGGTGAGTTGAATGATGTGTACATGGATTTCGGATTAGGTTCACCGCAAATATTTTCGTGGCAGGTGATTTTAGGGGGGGCACTAACCATGACCTTCATGTGGTCTGTCTTACTACCTATATTCAGTTTTTGTTTTGGTCTCGTGTTGGGGTACGACTGGCTGTATTCCTGGGAGTTTGCGGAGGAATTATTTTTTCCGTCATCAAAACTGGGATTGCTGACCGCATTTGCAATGCTGTCCATAGGACTGGCCGTCTGGCACCACAACCACAAAAAACGCGCCTCAATCATCCCAACCCGCTTCAACCGCCAACGCCGCGAAGTCTGCTTCATGCCCGAAGGCGCCACCGAACCGGTCTTCGTCCCCTGGGAATCCCTTTCGGCGTGGATCATCGAAGCCCAGGGCGCCACCCAATACGGCATCCACCGCCAATACGGCATGGGCATCGGCTTCTACCACGGCGAAACCCTCACCAGCCTCGAATTCCAATGCGCCGGCCTGCCGCTTGCCATCAGCCACTGGGAGGCCATTCGCGGTTACATGGAATACGAAATCCACGACCTCAAATCGATTCAGGATCTGCAAGACCTGCAAGGCCCCGACGACCCACCCCACGAAGGACTGCACACCTTCCGCAATGCCCGCGCACGCATGCATCAGCAGATCCGTGAAGGTTCGCGCACTCGGCTATCCGGGTTTTTCTGGTACCTGTACCACGTCATGACGCTGTGGACGATTCCCAACCACCTCGTCGAATGGGAAGTGCGCCGCCTCGAAAGAGTCGGCAAACAGGCACTGCCCGAAGCCATGCGCCAATGGTCGGAACCGCTGCCGAAAGAGCAGTGGGCCAAGCCGAGTGAAGAGTTGCTGCGACTCAGTGAGCAAGTACGCCAAATGCAAAAACGTCAGCCGCATCGACCGATCACCGAGATCTTTGCCGAGGTGCAGCGCTAGTTCCGGGGGCAGTAGAGACGTAGGGTGGTGATTGCATTGAGCGGCAGAAACGTGCTTCCCATCCCCTCTGCTAGTATTTGCCCCACTGCCTCCCGGAGACTGCCCCCATGACCGAGCCCATCCGTCTGACCCAATACAGCCACGGCGCGGGTTGTGGCTGCAAGATTTCGCCCAAGGTGCTGGAGGTGATTCTGGCCGGCAGCGGGGCGCAGAACCTCGATCCGAAACTGTGGGTCGGCAACGCGTCGCGCGATGATGCGGCGGTGTATGAAATCGATGCCGAGCGCGGGGTGGTGTCGACCACGGATTTCTTCATGCCGATCGTCGACGACCCGTTCGACTTCGGCCGGATCGCCGCCACCAATGCCATCAGCGACATCTACGCCATGGGCGGCGATCCGTTGATGGCGATTGCGATCCTCGGCTGGCCGGTCAACGTGCTGGCGCCGGAAGTGGCGCGAGACGTGATTCGCGGCGGACGTGCGGTGTGCGATGCGGCGGGGATTCCGCTGGCCGGCGGGCATTCGATCGATGCGCCGGAGCCGATCTTCGGTCTGGCCGTCACCGGTCTGGTTGAAAAACGCTTTATGAAACGCAACGACACCGCCACCGCCGGTTGCCTGCTGTACCTGACCAAACCGTTGGGCATCGGCATCCTCACCACCGCCGAGAAGAAGGGCAAGCTGCGCCCCGACGACATCGGCGTGGCCCGGGACTGGATGTGTACGCTGAACAAGCCCGGCAGCCGTTTTGGCAAACTGGCCGGGGTCACCGCGATGACCGATGTCACCGGGTTCGGGCTGCTCGGGCATCTGGTGGAAATGGCCGACGGCAGTCACCTGACGGCACGGGTTTTTTATGACCGGGTACCGCGGCTTTCGAGCATCGAGTACTACCTCGAAAAGGGCTGCGTGCCCGGCGGCACCTTGCGCAACTTCGACAGTTATTCAAACCGCGTCGGGCGAGTGCAGGAATTGCACAAGCGCGTGCTCTGCGACCCGCAGACCAGCGGCGGGCTGCTGGTGGCCGTGACCCCCGAAGGCAATGCCGAATTTCTCGCCGTCGCTGCCGAACTCGGCCTTGCGCTTGAGCCGATCGGTGAATTGATCGCGCGACAGAGCCACGCGGTCGAGGTGAATTGATGGCCGCCGACTTCACCGACTACCGCGACATCTTCCTCAACGACCGGCCGCTGATGGACGCCCGTGCGCCGGTCGAGTTCCACAAGGGCGCGTTTCCCGGGGCGGTCAATCTGCCACTGATGAACGACATTGAGCGGCAGCGGGTCGGCACTTGCTACAAACATCACGGTCAGCAGGCCGCCATCGAACTGGGCCATCAACTGGTCTCCGGCGCGGTGAAGGCCGAGCGTCTCCAGGCCTGGGCGGAGTTTGCCCGGACGCATCCCGAGGGTTATCTGTATTGCTTTCGTGGCGGCCTGCGTTCGCAAATCGTCCAGCAGTGGCTGAAGTCGGAAGCCGGCATCGACTACCCGCGTATCGGCGGTGGCTACAAGGCGCTGCGAGGTTTTCTGATCGACACCCTCGAATCGGCTATGGACGAGTGTGATTTCGTGCTGCTGGGCGGCATGACCGGCACCGGCAAGACCGAAGTGCTGGTGCAACTGCGCAACAGTGTGGATCTGGAAGGCCATGCCAATCACCGGGGCTCGAGTTTCGGCAAGCGCGCCACCGGTCAGCCGTCGAACATCGATTTCGAGAACCGGCTGGCCATCGACTTCCTGAAAAAGCGTGCGGCCGGCATCGATCAATTTGTGCTGGAGGATGAGAGCCGCGTGGTCGGCAGCTGCGCGCTGCCCTTGCCGTTGTATCAGGGCATGCAGCAGTACCCGATGGTCTGGCTCGAAGATCGTTTCGAGCAGCGCGTCGAGCGGATCCTGCGCGATTACGTGGTGGATTTGTCTGCCGAGTTTCAGGCCGTGCATGGGGAGGAAGGTTTCGGTCGGTTTTGCGAGCGCTTGCTGGAAAGCCTCGACAACGTGCACAAGCGCTTGGGCGGCGAGCGGCATCGACGGATGCGGGTGTTGATGGAGGAGGCGCTGGCGGAGCAGGGGCGCAGCGGGGCGGTGGAGTTGCATCGCGCGTGGATCGAGGGTTTGCTGCGCGAGTATTACGACCCGATGTATGTGTTCCAGCGCGAGAAGAAGGGCGGGCGGATCGAGTTTGCCGGGGAGCGGCAGGCCGTTATCGAGTACCTGCGTGAGCGGGTCAAACCCAAGGCCTGACGGGACCCGAGCGGGCCCCGGACAAACTCAGGTCGGACAGCTTTCCTGGCCGTTATCCAGTCCCTGTTTGTAGCTGTGGCTCTGCAGGCTGGCCTTGCCGTTGTGCCAGGTCAGGGTCAGCACATACAGCGAGTCGTAATCGCTGGATTCCCAATCCTCTGTGATCTTCTGCTTCCCGCCGACCGCCTTGTCTGCCACCTTGTTGATCAGCTCCGGCAGGTAGCCATGGGACCACGCGGTGTAGATGGTCGAGTTGTGGTACTTGTCGTCGATCAGCTCCCGGGCCAGGTCACTGGTGTCGTTGGCCGAGAACTCGATGTTCACCGGCAGGCCGAGTTTGATCGCGGCGGGGCTGATGGTCATCAGCGGGCGGATGTAGCTGTAAGAGTTGTCCAGTTCGCCTTCCTCGACGTTGCGCGTCGGATTGGCGGCGAACACGTAGTCGGCCTTGCCGAATTTTTCCGGCAGCAGGGTCGACAGGTCGATGGCCCGGTTCAGGCCCTGGCAGTTGAGCTGGCCGAGACCACCGGCCGGTTTCTCCGCATGGCGCAGGAACACCAGGGTCTGGGTGCCGTCCACCGGTTGCGCACGGCTTTCGCTGGATTCCAGCGACAGGAACAGCGCGCTGACTGCCAGCAGGGTGGGCAGGGCCACATAGGCGCGATGTTTGAAGCGGTTGGCGACTTTCATCAAGTTCGTCATGGGATAAGGAGTCTTCAGTCTGTTCGGTTAAGGCTGACAAACCTCTGCACCGGTGCCTGTGCGCCGGCTGTTTTCCCTGTCATCACTGGCTTGCTTGGAGCCCCCTGAGGCCCGTTTGGTTCGATCCGCTTGAGTGCGCCGCACTTTACCGTTGAGGCTGTGCGGTTGGAGGGAAGGTTAACCACAGGATGTTGCGGATTTAAGTAAGCCTGCGGGTCAGGCGTGTAAAGAACCCGAGCCAGAGCGCTGATCGTGGATTATGCTCAGGCCTTTCATTTTGTGACTGGATGCTACACATGACTGATCTGTCCGCGTTCCCGATCACCCAGAAATGGCCGGCGCAGTACCCTGACTGGATTCAGCTCTATTCCCTGCCGACCCCCAACGGCGTCAAGGTCTCGATCATGCTTGAAGAGATCGGCCTGCCCTACGAGCCGCATCGAGTGGGCTTCGACACCAATGACCAGATGTCTGCGGAGTTCCTGTCGCTGAACCCGAACAACAAGATTCCGGCGATCATCGACCCCCACGGTCCAGAGGATAAACCGCTGCCGTTGTTCGAGTCCGGCGCGATCCTGATCTACCTCGCCGACAAAAGCGGCCAGTTGCTGGCCCAGGAAGGCGCGCTGCGCTACGAAACCCTCCAGTGGCTGATGTTCCAGATGGGCGGGATCGGCCCGATGTTCGGCCAGCTCGGTTTCTTCAACAAATTCGCCGGCAAGGACTACGAAGACAAGCGTCCCCGTGACCGCTACGTCGAAGAAAGCCGCCGCCTGCTCAGCGTCCTGAACACCCGCCTGGAAGGGCGCGACTGGATCATGGGCGAGCGCTACACCATCGCCGACATCGCCACGTTCCCGTGGGTGCGCAACCTGATCGGCTTCTACGAGGCGGGCGATCTGGTCGGCATCGATAACTTCCCGAACGTCACCCGGGTGCTGGAGCGCTTCCTCGCGCGGCCGGCGGTTGTACGCGGCTTGACCATTCCTTCCTGACCCGGCGGGAACCGGGTGCGCAGATTGTTGCGTACCCGGTAACGCACTGTTGATTGATCCAGGTTTGTACCCCGATCCCCGCAAGGCATAAGCTTCGCCCCCTACGACTTTCGTCTCATCCGCTGTTTTCAGGAAAGGCCCCATGTCCAGTCAGTTCCCCGAAGCACGTCCACGCCGTCTGCGCCGCAATGCGAGCCTGCGCAGCCTGTTCCAGGAAACCGAGTTTTCCCTCAACGATCTGGTGCTGCCGATCTTCGTCGAAGAAGAGATCGACGATTTTGTGCCGATCAAGAGCATGCCCGGCGTGATGCGCATTCCCGAGCGCAAACTGGCCGGCGAAATCGAGCGTTACGCCCGGGCCGGAATCAAGTCGGTGATGACCTTCGGCGTGTCCCATCACCTGGACGCCAACGGCAGCGACACCTGGCGCGAAAACGGTCTGGTGTCGCGCATGTCGCGGATCGCCAAGGACGCCGTGCCGGAAATGATCGTGATGTCCGACACCTGCTTCTGCGAGTACACCGACCACGGCCACTGCGGCGTGATGCACAACCATGAAGTCGACAACGACCAGACCCTGATCAACCTCGGCAAACAGGCAGTTGCAGCAGCCCGTGCCGGCGCCGACGTGATCGCGCCATCGGCGGCAATGGACGGTCAGGTGCGGGCGATTCGCCGTGCGCTGGACGATGCCGGCTTCACGCAGATTCCGATCATGGCCTACTCGACCAAATTCGCCTCGGCGCTCTACGGCCCGTTCCGCGAGGCTGGTGGCAGCGCGCTGAAGGGCGATCGCAAAAGCTATCAGATGAACCCGATGAACCGCCGCGAAGCCCTGCGCGAATCGTTGCTCGATGAACAGGAAGGCGCCGACGCGCTGATGGTCAAACCGGCCGGCGCGTACCTGGACATCATCCGCGACATCCGCGAAGCCTCGAACCTGCCGCTGGCGGCGTATCAGGTCAGCGGCGAGTACGCGATGATCAAGTTCGGCGCCCAGGCCGGGGCCATCGACGAAGATCGCGTGGTGCGCGAAAGCCTCGGCGCAATCAAGCGCGCGGGTGCGGATCTGATCTTCACCTACTTCGCGATGGACCTGGCCTTGGCCGGGATATAAAAATAAAAGTCTTCAACTGAAATTTCAGCTGATATAGATGCTCATATACCAAGTTGAGTATCTATTTCGGTTGAAGGGGTTGTTGTTTAAAGGGACGCGATAGGGTAGGTGCCTCCAAAAGCAGATTCGCGATAAAGATGGAGTAAGTTCTGGTTCGGAAGAACTGTCCGTGGGATTGTCTTAAGAAGTGCAAATTCTTCTACCAGTGGTTTGAACTTTTCGTTTCCAAAGTCAGAAATGCAGTTGTAAAAAATCAACATTAACTCTGCGCTTGATAATTGGGCTCGTACAATATTTGTGTAAAACTTTTTATCAATGTCAGGAGTGGTCTTGATTAGTTTTATTATGTTGTACAAGAGTCTAAAGTAGTGTCCGAGTTCGGATTCGTGTTCTATGAAATAAACTGAGTATATTGCTTTGAACTCTTGTTCGTTGCAGTTTTTGATTTTTGAGATTTCGCCTTCGAGCCGTTTTAGAAAGACTCTGAAGCAATCTCTACCTTTTGTTGTTTTTTTGCGGAATCGAGATCGATAGAGTTTACTATCGTGTTGTGTAGGTTGAGTAACTGAAAGAATGACCCCTCAAATTTTTGTTGACGGAGTGTTTCATTTTGCTTGGTTAACGCCGATGCCGAGTTTTTAGCTCCTTTGTTGATATCTTTAGTTCTTTAATTTGTAAACTAAAAGTTGCAAGCAAAGCGATTAATGCTAAAAAACTAAAAGTTGGGTTCAGTACGCCTCCAAGAAAATCACCAAATTGCCCCCAGTGTTCTGGGTTTGGCGATAAGGGTCCGTAGAAATTGATCGCGTAAGCGCAGATAAACACTAAGGAAAGTGTGATTCCTATGTAGATTAGTCTGTTGAGTTGAGTGAAATGTTTTTCGGCCAATAGTAATTCGTTTTCTGTGTTGGTTTCTTGATTTTTCAATGGAGAGATCCTCTTGCCCTAAACAAGCTTTGTTCGTTGTTAAAGGCCTACGACCCTATTCCAGTCGGAAATGTACATATACATTCTTTGGAATTCACTTGGTAGTAACATTCTGTTGTGAGCGATGAAATTTCTGCTTTTTTCTAGTTCGTCCATGCGTTGTTTTAACCAATGTTGAGATGGGATTATCGATTCAAAATGAACCCACTTGTTGATTATTATTTGTGCAAGGTGTCCGAAGTCCAGAAAACCTAGGATGTCCGTTTTTTCTCCCTCAAGCCATGAATCTAAATTTGCAGTCGTCTGTCTGTTATGGGCATGGGTCTTTATTTTTTCCGGTATCTTTTCCACCCATCCGACTCCTTCAGTTTCTTGGAGCGTTTGTCTTATAAAGTCGCGGACGTGATTCTCGAATGCGAACAGCACTGCATACAGTCTTGCCATCTCAAGCGAATTGTTTCTCAAACTGACAGGAAAAGGGGCAAGTGCCTCCGCTAGAAGCCTTTCTTCTGTTTCAGTTTGATCGGCACCTATTTTTATCCCCGCTCTCTGAAATACAGAAGCCTCTGCTTCAAATAGCAGTCCCCTAAACATAAAATCTCGCAGTTCTTTGTATTTCAAAATAAATGCTCTTTTAGTGATTTGAAAATTGCGTTGTATACTTCTATGTCTTTTGTGGCGGGTAAGTGAATTTGAATGTTGTAGTGTAAGCCAGGAGTTTTTATAAGCTGTGGCGGGGGTTGTGTTTGTTCCACCGTAACAGAAGATTTCTCCTGCGTGTCTTCGGTGGTCCGAGTTTTTGCGCTGGTATGTTTGGTGTCTGCGAGCTCTAAAAGCGACATAAATGTGCGTCGCATGTTGGTAGCAACATTGTCGCTCGCGTTGTGATAGCTTTTGAATTTTCCTTCAATTGCGGCGCTGTCGGCGGAAGTTGGGTGCTCTTTGATGAGGAATATATCGGCGTAGGCTTCTTTTAGTGCTTCACCCATGATTGCTTTTGATTGAGAGTGGTCCCGGTAGTCCTTATATCGAGCGGTTGGTTTTCCGTCTGGAGTTAAAAAGCCCAAAGCCTTTAGTAGAGGAATGTAAGCGCGCTGTTTGTTTGATTTGAAGCCAAGATCTATCAGAAATTGGTGAGTGAATAGCGGAGGCGCTTGTCCATCTCGTATTCTGTTAAAAAACTCGCCTAGTTTTCCATAGGCTTCGGTATAGGCATTTGTTAAGGCCATTACTTTCCTCGACTATAGTCGCTCGCTGTTGACTCTCAGGATAGTAGTTGGGTTTTTTATGTTTTCCACTCTGCTGTAGGAAACGAAGAAAATACGAAAAAAAGATTATTAGATCAGGCCAAAAAACGCCCGGATCCCATGATCACGAAAGTACCGCTCGATCACCTTCGGATCCGCGCTGTTGTCGGCAATCGCCACGTAGGTATCGGGGCGCAGCAGGTAAAAGCCGTTGCGCCCCAGGCCCGCCGTTTCAAACGCCGGACGCCAGTCGAACACGTGCAGCGGCAAGTGATGTTCATTGCACCAGGCGATCATCTCGTCGCTGGTGTCGCCGTACACATGCACCTGCCAGCACGGCTGGCGCAACGGCTCGTAATTGTCCCCCTCGCCATCATGGGCCCACGGCAAGCGGTCACCGCCGTGGACGTGCCCGGCCACGCCTTCACTCAACGCCATGCCCCGATAGTTGAGGGTGATCTGCGACACCGTGCGAAACAGGAATTCGCGGCTGCTCTCGAATGAGGCCATTTTCGGAATCAGGAACGGCGCCAGCCGTGTGCGCAACAGGTCGGCCAGGCGGCCTTCGGCGGTGACGAAGCTGAAGACCTTGTCGGTGGTCGACACCAGTCGCCGGGCGAAGGCGATGCGTTCGGTTTCGTAGCTGTCGAGCAGCCCGGGCGTGGCCGCGCCGCCGAGCACTGCCGCGAGTTTCCACGCCAGGTTGATCGCATCGCCGATGCCGGTGTTCATGCCCTGACCGCCGGCCGGGCTGTGCACGTGCGCCGCATCGCCGAGCAGAAACGCCCGGCCCTTGCGAAAGTGATCAGCCACCCGGTGATGCACGCGGTAGGTGGAGAACCAGTTGACGTCCTCGACGTGCACGTTCAAATGTTCGATGGCGCGATTGCTGACGTCGGAAAACTCGAGGGTTTCGGCGCGATCCGCACGCTCGTCGCGCACCGTGCCAATCAACCGCGCGCGGCCTTCGCCGGCCAGCGGGAACACCGCGAGAAAGTCCGCCTCATCCAAGTCCAGATGCAACTCGCCATTGAGCGCCGGACCGCTGGCCCGCACATCGGCGACATAGAAAATCTGCTGATAGGTGCCGCCGGGAAAACCGGTGTCGAGGGTCTTGCGCACGATTGAACGAGCGCCGTCGCACCCGGCCAGATAGCAGGCCTGGCAGATTTCCTGCTCGCCATCCGGCAGGCGCAAATGTGCGGTGAGGCCGTCACCGTTTTCCGTGAAGCTCTCCAGCGTCGTGTTGCGCTCGACGGTCACGTCGTAGTCTTCCAGGCGGTCGATCAACAGCCGCTCGTGTTCGTCCTGCGGGTACATTTCCAGAAAGGCATAGGGCGTCAGGCCTTCGCCGATCCGGTTCAGCGGCAGCTGCGCCACCGGTTTGCCCTTGACCCAGAAATTCGCCGCGGCCACCCGATGACCGTTGCGCACCACCGTATCGGCCAGATCCAGTTGCCGGTACAGCTCAAGGGTGCGCGCCTGCACCGCCAGCGCCCGCGAGGTGGTGCCGGGGGCGGAGGTCTTGTCGATGATGCGTACGCGCACGCCCAGTTTGCTCAGCCACAGGGCCAGCACCAGCCCGGTGGGGCCCGCGCCGATGATCAGAACATCATTGCGGTTCATGGTCTGTGCTCCTCGCGTGTCCTGATCCGAGACTTGCCACTGCAGCAGCAAGTATGGATCAGACGGCGAGGGCGGCCAGTCGGCCTGCCAAACGGAACGATGGAACAGCGCCGCCGGCCCGCAGTCCTATCCTGCACCCTGCGATTGAGCGTAGGGTTAACCCGGCTCAACGGACTGGATGAAGCGTTATGCACACCCCTCGATTAATCGTCAGCCTCGCCGCGCTGCTGGTACTGGCCGGTTGCGCCGGTCAACGCAGCGAAGAACCGGCGCCGCGCCCGCCCGCCGAGGTCAAGGCGCAGATCGTGCGCCTGCTGCCGGCAAAAACCGTCGACCGCCAGGGCTGGGCCACCGACATCTACGCTGCTTTCGCCGCTCAGGGCATCAGCCCGACCACGCAGAATCTGTGTTCGGTGCTGGCCGTCACCGAGCAGGAATCCACTTTCCAGGTCGATCCGCCGGTGCCTGGCCTGGGCAAGATCGCCCGTGACGAAATCGACCGCCGCGCCGCCAAGGTGCATATCCCGAGCCTGTTGGTCAGCGGCGCCTTGCAGGTGCGCTCGCCGAACGGCAAGACCTACAGCGAACGCCTGAGCGCCGCCCGCAGCGAAAAGGAATTGAGCGCGATCTTCGACGACTTCATCGGCTCGGTGCCGATGGGTCGTACGCTGTTCAGCGGTTTCAACCCGGTGCACACCGGCGGGCCGATGCAGGTCAGCATCGAATTCGCCGAGCAGCATGCCAAGGACTATCCGTACCCGGTGGACGGGACCATTCGTCGCGAGGTGTTCAGCCGTCGGGGCGGCATGTACTTCGGCATCGCCCATTTGCTCGGTTATCCGGTGAGTTATCGCGAACCGCTGTACCGCTTCGCCGACTTCAACGCCGGCTGGTACGCCAGTCGCAACGCGGCGTTTCAGAACGCGGTCAGCCGGGCGTCGGGGATTCCGCTGGCGCTGGATGGCGACCTGATCCGCCCGGGTGCGATCATGCCGGGCAGCACTGAACTGGCGGTGCGCGCCCTCGGCAAATCACTGGGCATGCGCAATCCGGTGATCCGCGATCAACTGGAGAAGGGCGATAGCCTGGCTTTCGAGGAGACCAAACTGTATCAACGGGTCTTTGAGCTGGCGGAGCGTGCGGAAGGCAAGACATTGCCCCGTGCGGTGTTGCCGGGCATCGTGCTGCAGAGCCCGAAGATCACCCGCAAACTGACCACGGCGTGGTTTGCCAAACGGGTCGACGAGCGCTATCGGCGCTGCATGGCCAAGGGCTGAGGACGATCAAAAAGGTATAAAAAAACCCGGCTGACGGGAGCCGGGTTTTTTCTGGGTTGTTGCGGTCAAGCCATTCATTCAGGCAACGCGACGTTCAATCAGGCGATCCGAACCACCTTCGGCAACTCGACGTTCGATCAGGCGATCCGAACCACCTTCAGCAACGCGACGTTCAATCAGACGATCCGAACCACCTTCAGCAACGCGACGTTCAATCAGACGATCCGAGCCACCTTCGGCAACGCGACGTTCAATCAGACGATCCGAACCACCTTCAGCAACGCGACGTTCAATCAGACGATCCGAACCACCTTCAGCGACGCGCCGTTCAATCAGACGATCCGAGCCACCTTCGGCAACGCGCTGTTCGATCAGACGATCCGAGCCGCCTTCGGCGATCATGGTGTGGGCCGGTTTGGCGGCAAATGCGTTGAAGGCCAGAACCGAGAGGGCAATGCTGAGGATGACTTGGCGTTTCATGATTTTGTGCTCCGGGGGTGTTGTTTGTTTGGTATGGAGCGGATGTTACGCCCGGGATTTTTTAAGAGAACTTCATTGACGTGATGGTGAACATCGACGCCGATGATGGTTTGTCATAGCACCTTCACTGCGCGGCCAATTGCCTGGATCGGCCCGGTGGGTTTGCCGATCGTCGAACCGTTGGCGCCCTCCAGCGTCAGCTCGAACAACTGATTCGGTTGCAGCGGCGGCAGCTTGTCCAGCGGGATCGACAGCGCTTGCCCCGGTTTGACCAACCCCAGCGACACCGGCCCTTGCCAGCCGTCGGCCTTGGTCCAGAACTCCAACGCCTTGTCGGCCGGCACCTCGACCACGCCCAGCGGAATCAACTGAATCTCCCGTGGGTTGCTGGCCTGGATCACCCAGCCCGGCGCCTTGTCCTGCGGGGCGACCAGTACCACCAGAAAGCTCGGTTTCGGGGTGGTTTGAGTTAGCAGGATCGAACCCAGCAACAAGGTCGCGGCCAGCCCGGCAGCGCTCAAGCCGCGCCACAGCGACAGGCGGTTCCACCAGGAAATCTCGGGCGCCACCTTATGGGTGAGTTGCCCGACACTGCGTTCGATGCGTTGCCACAGTTGCGAAGAGGGCTGATGCGCCGGGGCGAGGTCGGTCAGCTCCAGCAGACGCCGTTCCCAGGCATCCACGGCCGCTTGCAGCTCGGGCTCGTTGGGCAACCGCCGTTGCACTTCGGTGCGTTCTTCGGCCGAGAGCGTGCCGAGCACGTATTCGCTGGCCAGTTCATCGCGTTCCTGCGCCGATTCGGTGGTCATCCCATGCACTCCCGCAACGCATTGAGGCTGCGCTTGATCCAGGCTTTGACGGTGCCCAGCGGCGTGTCGAGGCGTTGGGCGATCTGTGCGTGGCTGTAACCGTCGACGTAGGCGTGAAGGATGCAGCGGCGGCGTTGCGGTTCCAGTTGATGCAGGCAGCGATGGATGCGGGTCGATTGCGCCAGCGCCTCGAAGCCGTCATCAATCGCCAGAGATTCGTTGCTGTCGTTCAACGGCGTTTCCCGGTCGTGATTGCGCAGCACATTCAGCGCCAGATGGCGGGTCACGCTGAACATCCAGCCCCGGGCCGAACCGCGCGCCGGATCGAAACCCGCCGCGCCGGCCCAGATCTTGATGAATGCGTCGTGAACGATGTCTTCGGCCAGCGCCGTGTCGCGCACCAGACGTCGGGCCACACCGAGCAGCCGCGGGCTTTCCTGCACATACAATTCGCGCAGGGCCCCGCGCTCGCCGCGGGCACAGGCGGCGAGGCGGGCTTCGTAATCGAACGCGGTTTCGGGTAATGGCATGTCCTGCAATCTAGCAAGCATCGGCCAAACGTCCAGTCAGGCTCAGTTCGCCGCCCAGAAAATGTAGTCGGCCTGGTACTTCACCACTTCCTGTTTGCCCTTGTTCGCCGCAGTGCATTCGCTGCCCGGCGCCACGCCGCCCTTGAGCGCGACGCGTTGGATGTAGCTCACGCCGCTCATAGCGCCTTTGCCCTCGGCGGGGTTGGCCTTGACCAGTTGATAGGGCAGGTTGCCCGGGCTCGAGGGGGCTACGGCCAGTTGCGTGCCGGTGACTTTCGAGCCGTCCTTGGCCTGCCAGGTGGCGGGCGGGCCGAAGTAGGTGCCAACCTGTTTGCCGCTGCGATCGTTGAGCACCGCTTTCGGGCCGACGAACACCCACTCGGTCTGGCCGGCGGCATTGGCCTTGTCCCGGCATTCGTAGGTGATCTCGCCGACCCCGGTGGTTTCCATCGCGATCTTGTGGCCGTCCGGCACCTTGATCGCATCGGGATAACTGCTTTGGGCAAAGCTCGAAGAGGCGACGGCGAGCAAACCGGTGAGGCCAATCAGTTGAGTGATGTTCATCAGTGTTTCTCCGAAAAAGGGTAAACCGCTGACAGCCGAAAGAGGGCTGTTACAGGGACTACCCGTGACGGAGGCGTTTGGATGCAGTGGCCGGAAAATAAATCTGAAAGCTCTGAAGGTCAGATTGCTGTAACCCGCTCGCGCCCGGTTTTTACCAAGGCCAGGCCGGAGGCTTTCAGCAGTTCCTGGGTATAGGCATGCTGCGGCGCCGCAAAAATCTGGCGCGAGGCTCCCTGTTCCACCACCTTGCCATCCTTGATCACCATCAAGTCGTGCGCGAGCGCATGCACCACCGCCAGGTCATGGCTGATGAACAGGTACGTCAAGCCATGGCGGATCTGCAACTGCCGCAACAACTCCACCACCTGTTTCTGCACCGTGCGATCCAGTGCCGAGGTCGGTTCGTCGAGCAGAATCAACGCCGGTTCCAGCACCAATGCGCGGGCGATGGAAATGCGCTGGCGCTGGCCGCCGGAAAATTCGTGGGGATAGCGATGGCGGCTCTGCGGGTCGAGGCCGACTTCCTCCAGCACGCGGATCACCGCTGCCTCACGTTCTTCGGGCGTGCCGATGCCGTGGGTCAGCAGGCCTTCGGCGATGATCTGCTGTACCGACATTCGCGGGCTGAGGCTGCCGAACGGGTCCTGGAACACCACCTGAATCTGCCGGCGCAACGGGCGCATCAAGCGCTGATTGAGCAGGCTCAAATGCTTGTTGCCGAAGCGAATATCGCCCTCGGATTCCACCAGCCGCAGAATCGCCTGGCCCAGCGTCGACTTGCCCGAGCCGGACTCGCCGACAATCCCCAGAGTCTTGCCCCGTTGCAGACGGAAACTCACGCCGTCCACGGCCTTGATGTATTGCTGGGTGCGGCTGAACAACGCCTTGGGTAGCGGGAACCAGACTTTCAGATCGTCCACCTCCAGCAGGTTGTGATCGTAGCGACTCGGCACCGGCGCGCCCGACGGTTCTGCCTCGATCAGCAGGCGGCTGTAAGGATGCTGCGGGGCGCGGAAAAGCGTTTCGCAATCGGCCTGTTCGACGATTTCCCCGTGGCGCATCACGCACACCCGTTGGGCGATGCGCCGCACCAGATTGAGGTCGTGACTGATCAGCAGCAGCGACATCCCGAGGCGTTGCTGCAACTCGATCAGCAGCTCGAGAATCTTCTGCTGCACGGTCACGTCCAGCGCGGTGGTCGGTTCGTCAGCGATCAGCAATTGCGGCTCGTTGGCCAGCGCCATGGCGATCATCACCCGTTGCCGCTGGCCGCCCGATAGCTGGTGCGGATAGGCCTTCAAACGCTGCAACGGCTGGCGAATGCCGACCAGTTCCAGCAGTTCCAGCGTGCGCTGGCGCGCGGCGCGGCCCTTGAGGCCCTTGTGGATCTCCAGCACTTCACTGATCTGTTTTTCCACCGTGTGCAACGGGTTCAGCGAGGTCATCGGCTCCTGGAAAATCATCGCGATGCGGTTGCCGCGCAAGCTGCGCATTTGCTGTTCGCTGGCGTGCAGCAAGTCCACGTCGTTGTAGCGGATGCTGCCTGTGCTGCTGACGGTTTTGGCCGGCAGCAAACGCAGGATCGAGTGCGCCGTCACCGACTTGCCCGAGCCGGATTCGCCGACCAGTGCCAGGCACTCGCCACGGCGGATGTCGAGGTTCACGCCGTGCACCACTTCGTGCCCGGCGAAGGCGACGCGCAGGTCGCGGATTTCAATCAGGTTGTCGGTCATTTCAGCTCCGGGGATCAGGATCGCGGATCGAACGCGTCACGGCAGGCTTCGCCGATGAACACCAGCAAGGACAGAATCAGCGCCAGGGCAAAAAACGCCGTCAGCCCCAGCCACGGCGCTTGCAGATTGCGCTTGGCCTGGCCGATCAGTTCCCCCAGCGACGCGGTGCCGGCGGGCATGCCGAAGCCGAGAAAATCCAGCGCGGTGAGGGTGGCGATGGCGCCGGTCAGAATGAACGGCAGGTAGGTGAGGGTGGAGGTCATGGCGTTGGGCAGAATGTGCCGGCGCATCAGCTCGCTGTCCGTCAGGCCCAGGGCCCGCGCGGCCTTGACGTATTCCAGGCTGCGTCCGCGCAGGAACTCGGCGCGCACCACGTCCACCAGTGCCAGCCAGGAAAACAGCGCCATGATCCCTAGCAGCCACCAGAAGCTCGGCGAGACGAACCCCGACAAGATGATCAGCAGGTACAGCACCGGCAGCCCCGACCAGATCTCCAGCACCCGTTGCCCGAGCAAGTCGACCCAGCCGCCGTAATACCCCTGCAACGCTCCGGCGACGATACCGACCAGCGCACTGACGGCGGTGAGAATCAGCGCGAACAGGATCGAAATCCGCGTGCCGAAAATCACCCGCGCCAACACGTCCCGCGCCTGATCGTCGGTGCCCAGCCAGTTGCTGGAGGACGGCGGACTCGGCGCCGGTTCCGTGAGGTCGTAATTGACCGTGTCGTAGCTGAACGGGATCGGCGGGAACAGCATCCAGCCGCCCTGATCCTCGATCAGTTTGTGCACGTAATTGCTGGCGTAATCCGGCTGGAACGGCAGCTCGCCGCCGAAATCGGTTTCCAGATAATCGCTGAGGATCGGGAAGTAGAAGGCGTGGTGGTAGCGGATCACCAGCGGCTTGTCGTTGGCGATCAGTTCGCCGCCGAGGCAGATCAGGCACAGCCCGATGAACAGCCACAGCGACCAGCGCCCGCGCCGGTTGGCCTTGAATTGGGCGATGCGCCGCCGGCCCAGAGGGGAGAGTGTGAACATCAGGCAGTCCTCGCCGAGAAGTCGATGCGCGGGTCGAGCAGGGTGTAGCAGAGGTCGCCGATCAGCTTGATCAACAGGCCGAACAGGGTGAACAGAAACAGCGTGCCGAACACCACCGGGTAGTCCCGAGACACCGCCGCTTCGTAGCTCATGCGCCCGAGGCCGTCGAGGTTGAAGATGGTTTCGATCAGCAGGGAGCCGGCGAAAAACACCTCGATCAATGCTGACGGCACACCGGCGACCACCAGCAGCATCGCGTTGCGAAACACATGGCCGTAGAGCACGCGCCTTTCGGTCAGGCCCTTGGCGCGCGCGGTGATCACGTACTGGCGGCTGATCTCGTTGAGGAAGCTGTTCTTGGTCAGGATCGTCAGCGTCGCAAAACCGCCGATCACCAGCGCCGTCACCGGCAACACCAAGTGCCAGAGGTAGTCGCCGACCTTGCCCCACAGGCTCAGGCTGTCGAAATTGTCCGAGACCAGACCCTGCACCGGAAACCAGTTGACGTAGCTGCCCCCGGCGAACACCACGATCAACAGAATCGCGAACAGAAACGCCGGCATCGCGTAACCGACGATGATCGCCGTGCTGCTCCAGACATCGAACGCGCTGCCGTTTTTGATTGCCTTGCGAATGCCCAGCGGGATCGAAATCAGGTAGGTGATCAAGGTCGCCCACAGGCCGAGGGACAGCGACACCGGCAGCTTCTGCACGATCAGATCCGTCACTTTCGCACCGCGAAAGAAACTGCTGCCCAGGTCCAGTTGCGCGTAGTTCTTGAGCATCAGCCACAGGCGTTCGTGCATCGGCTTGTCGAAGCCGTAGTGGTGCTTGATCTCTTCGATCAGCGCCGGGTCCAGGCCACGGCTGCTGCGCCCGGCACCGCCGATCGCGGTGACCTCGCTGGCGCCGCCCATGCTGTGCCCGCCGAAGCCTTGCAGGCGGGCGATGGCCTGTTCCACCGGGCCTCCGGGCGCGGCCTGCACGATGACGAAGTTGACCACCAGAATGCACAGCAGCGTCGGGATGATCAGCAACAGACGTCGACTCAGATAACGCCACATGTCACTGGCCCCCCGCGAGCTGGCGCAGGGCACTCATCTGCTGGTTGGTCAGCGGCTTGGCCGAGACCTCCCACCAGGTATCGAGGCCTTCGCTGTAGATCGGCTGTACCGCCGGCCTGCCGAAGCGGTTCTGAAACACCGTCGGCGTGCCTTTGGAGTAGTAGTTGGGAATCATGTAGTCACCCCATTGCAGCACCCGGTCGAGGGCGCGGGCGTAACGCACCATGGCGTCGCGGGTATTGGCCTGGACCAGGCCGTCGATCAGCCGGTCCACCGCAGGATCCGCCAGCACCATCGAGTTGGAGCTGCCGACCTGGGTCGCGCTCTGCGAGGCATACAGGCTGTACAACTCGCGGCCCGGCGAGACAATTGGATCACCGCTGCGGGGGAAACTGGTGACGATCATGTCGTAGTCCCGGGCGTTGAGCCGGTTGATGTATTGCGCCGAATCGATGCGTCGCAGATTCAGGGTGATGCCGATCTGCGCCAGGGTGCGTTTGTACGGCAGCAGCATGCGGTCGAAACCGCCCTGACCGTCGAGGAAGGTGAATTCGAAGGGCTCGCCGGCGGCGTTCACCAGCCGATTGTTTTTCGGTGTCCATCCGGCCTCGGCCAGCAGCTTCAGGGCCTGCAACTGCTTGTCGCGGATGTAGCCGCTGCCATCGGTTTTCGGCGCCTGATAGACCCGGCTGAAAACCTCGTCCGGAATCTGTCCGCGCAGCGGTTCGAGGATCGCCAGTTCTTCGGCGTCGGGCAGTGCGGTGGCGGCCATTTCACTCTTCGGCCAGTAGCTGTTCTGGCGCACGTAGAAGCCGCGCATCATCTGCTTGTTGGTCCACTCGAAATCCCACAGCAGGCTCAGCGCCTGACGCACGCGGCGATCCTTGAACAGCGGGTTCTGCAGATTGAACACGAAACCCTGGGCGCTGGTCGGTTTGTCCGGGGCGAGAATCGCCTGTTGCAGGCGACCGTCACGCAGGGCCGGGCTGTCGTAGCCGACCACATAACCGGACGAGGAAAACTCGCGGTTGTAGTCGAACGCGCCGGCCTGCAGCAGTTGCCGGGCGACGTCGGTGTCGCCGTAGAAATTCACGGTCAGGCTGTCGAAGTTGTACATCCCGCGACTGACCGGCAAGTCTTTGCCCCACCAGTGCGGATCTCTCTGAAAACTGATGCTGCGTCCCGCATCGACCTTGCTCACCCGATACGGGCCGCTGCCCAATGGTGGTTCGAAACCGCCGCCGTTGGCGAAGTCGCGGGTTTTCCACCAGTGCTCGGGCACCGGTCGCAGCGACGCCAGATCCAGCGCCAGGGTGCGGTTGAGGTTGTTCTTGAAGGTGAAGCGAATCTGCCGCGGGCCTTCGATCAGCACGTCCTGCACGTCGGCGTATTGCTGGCGATAACTCAGGCTGCCCTTGGTCATCAACAGCTCGAAGGTGTAGCGCACATCCTCGGCGGTGATTGGCGTGCCGTCGGCGAAACGCGCCTCGGGATTCAGGTTGAAGCGCACCCACAGACCGTCGGGATCGCGCTCCATGGTTTGCGCCACCAGACCGTAGACGGTGTAGGGCTCGTCCAGCGAGCGGAACGCCAGCGGCGAATACACCCAGTCGTTGACCTGCACCACGGAAATGCCCTGATCGGCGTACGGGGTGATGTAGTTGTACTGACCGATCTCCATCGAAGCGCGGCTGAGCGAGCCGCCCTTGGGGGCGTCGGGATTGACGAAATCAAAGTGCTGGAAACCGGCGGGGTATTTCGGCGCCTCGCCGTACACCGTCATCGCGTAGCTGCCGCCGGCCAGCGCAGATGCCGCGTTGCACAGCAGCGCGCTGCCGAGCAGCAGGCCGGCCATGTTGCGCAGAAAACTCATGAGATCACTCCTCAAACCTCTGAATGAACAAGGACCCCATGTGGGAGCTGGCTTGCCAGCGATGGCGTCGTGTCAGCCGACATCTACTTCGCTGACATACCGCTATCGCTGGCAAGCCAGCTCCCACAGGGTTATGCAGTGCTCGTTCCTTAGAAGTGGTACGTCATGCGCGCAAACAGCGTGCGGCCCAGCGGATCGGTGTAGCGCGGGTCATAACCGCTCTGGAAGTTGTAGGCCTGGTTGGAGAACGGCGGATCGCGGTCGAACAGGTTCTTCACCCCGGCATCGACGTCCAGCACCTTGTCGAAGGTGTAGCCGGCCGACAGGTCCCACACCGAATACGACGCGACCCGCGCGTTGGTCTCGCGGTCGTAGTCGTTGTAGCCGGTAGTGAAGCGGTTGGTCAGTGCCGCACGGGCCGCGCCGAAGGTCCAGGAACCGGTCAGGTTGTGTTTCCAGCGGGCGATCACACCATCACCCCGGAAGTCGCCGACCTTGTCGGTGAACGGGCCCTTGATGGTGCTCTGGAAGTCGTACTCGTCGACATAGGTGCCTTGCAGGCCCAGACCGAACTGACCGTACGGCGTGTTCGGGAAGCGATAGTCCAGCGATACATCGACGCCGTTGGTTTCAACGATGCCCAGGTTGGCGTTGCCGGTGACGATGTAGTTGAGCGTGCCGTCGGCGTTGCGCACGAAGCGGTCAGGGTAGCTGCCGGCCTGATCGAACACGGTGGATTCCGGGAACGGCTGGATCTGGTTGGAGATGTGAATCCACCAGAAATCCAGGCCCACGGACAGATTGCTGACCGGCTGATAGACAAAGCCCAGCGTCACGTTGCGCGCTTTCTCCGGGGCCAGGTCTTCGTTGCCGCCGATCTGGTTGAGGAACTGCTGACCGCAATCGCGCCCGCCGTTGCCGCCCGGTTGTACCACGCCGCCGGTACACAGTACCGGGTCGTTGTAGTAGCCCTGGGTGTAGGTGATGCTGCGCGGCGAATACAGCTCATACAGCGACGGCGCGCGGAAGCCTTCACTGTAGGCGCCGCGCACCACCAGCTCCTTGAGCGGCTGATAACGGAACGAGTATTTCGGGTTGGTGGTGCTGCCGAAGTCGCTGTATTTGTCGTGACGCACGGCGGCGGACAATTCCAGGCTGTCGAGCACCGGCACGTTGATTTCCGCGTAGGCGGCTTTCACGCTGCGGTCGCCCTCGACGCTGCCGGCCGGGTCGATGCCCAGGCTCTGGATGTCGCCGGCAAAGGCTTCGAAGTCCTGGTGGAATTTCTCTTTGCGGTACTCGCCGCCCAGGGCCAGGCCGGACGGACCGGCACCAAACCAGTCACCGATTTCGCGGCTGATCCGCCCGTCGAAACCGGCGACCCGACCGACCGCCGTGGAATAGGCGCCGTGGTACGCGGCCTGATCGATGTACTGCTGACCGGCGCTGCTCTGCGGGCCGAACGGGTTGAGCAGACCGCTGGCCAGACCGTCGATCATCGCCTGATCGCTGACGTAGCCGCTGGTGACGCTGGAGACGATCTTGTTCTGGTTGTACGAGGCGCCGACGTTGTAGTCCCAACCGCCGACCAGACCATCGAAGCTCAGCAAAAAGCGCTGGCTGGTGTTCTGGTCTTTCGATTCACGCGGGCCGGCGGCGGTTTCGCGCCAGTTCACGTCCACCGGTTGCGTCGGGTCGAGGGCGAAACCGGTGGGCGCCGGGGTGATGCCGTTGCCGGGGTAGTAGGGCGAGGACGAATCCAGGCTCAGGCCGGTCAATGGCGCCGGGCCGATAGCAGTGGCGTTGTTGTTGCGCGACCAGAAGTATTCGAGGTTGACGTTGTGGTCGTCGGCCAGTTTGCCGGTGGTCTTGCCGAAGAACGAAGTCTTCTCGGTCTGCGGCACCAGGTCGATGTACTCGCGGGTGCTGAAGCGGCAGAGGCCGTCGCGGGCCACCAGGTTGGGGCCGTTGCAATTGCTGTTGGCCAGCGGGTTGGTGGCGTTGCCGTTCTGGCTGTAGTTGCCCGGGAACGCGGTGCCGGAGGTCTGGTCCAGGCCCCGGCCGGGCACGTAGTCGCGGGCGAAGGAGCGGTCGTTGGCGTCGAGGTTCTGCTGCTTGTTGTAGTTGAACACGCCGAGCACGTTGAAGCGGTCCTGTTCCAGGTCGCCGTAGCCCCAACTGGCGCTCATGTCCTTGGTCGCACCGCCGCCGCTGTGGGTCGGGGTTTCGCCGCCGAGGGTGAGCTGGCCGTCGGTCATGGATTTCTTGGTGATGAAGTTGATCACGCCGCCGATGGCGTCGGTACCGTACAGGGCCGAGGCGCCGTCGCGCAGCACTTCCACGCGCTCGATCGCGGCAAACGGGATCATGTTCAGATCCACCGCGCCGCCGGCCGAGTTGGTGCCCGACAGGGCGTTGTTGGCCAGCCGGCGACCGTTGAGCAGCACCAGCGTCTTGTTCGCGCCGATGCCGCGCATGTCGGCGAACGAGGCGCCGCCGGTGGCCGCGCCGACCGAGCCTGCGCTGTTGTTGATCGACTGGCTGCCGGTGATGCGTTGCACCAGTTCGGCGGTGGTGGTCACGCCCTGTTTGCGCAGTTCATCGGCCTTGAGCACGGTGATCGGCACCGCGGTTTCCGCATCGACCCGACGGATCGCCGAACCGGTCACTTCAACCCGTTGCAGTTGCGTGGTCGGCGCGACCACCGCCGCAGCGGCCGGGACGCTGTTGTCGTCCTCGGCGGCTTGTACCCCGGCACCCATCCCCATGGCCACCAGGTACAACGGAACGAAACGGTGGCGGGAAATCGTCGCCACCAAGGGTTTGAGCGTGAAGCGTGGAGTGTTCATCAGCATGGTTGTTTCCGACTTTGTTAGACGTTTATCGAAATGGCCTTGTGAGCCCTCTTTGCACGGAGCACGGTGGTGCCGCGCCGCGAAAACCACTTTCTTCAAGCAAGCCGATCCCCTCCGAAGACGCGCTGCGTTTTTTCGGTCGGCCGATTGCGACGGGATTCAACGAGCGGTGCCGGGCGCGTCCCTCACTGCGCGCCCGGCACCGCCGTCAGCGGGTGGTCATCACCGATATCTTGGTGATGCCCGAGCGCTCGATGGACGCCATGGCTTTGGCGACCTGGCCGTAATTCACGGCGGAGTCGGCCTGCAGCTGCACGCGCACGTCAGCATCCTTGGCCTTGACCTCCTTGAGGCTGGCCTCCAGTGATTCCGGCGCCAGCTCGGTCTTGGCCAGGAAGAACTTGCCGTCCTGATCGACGCTGACCACCACCGGATCCTTCTTTTCGGCGGGAGCGACGGCGTCGGTTTTTGGCAGGTTGACCTTGATCGCGTTGGTCATCAGCGGTGCGGTGACGATGAACACCACCAGCAGCACGAGCATCACGTCCACCAGCGGCGTGACGTTCATTTCGCTGAGCACTTCATCGCTGTCTTGAGTGGAAAAGGACATCAGCTGGCCTCCCGCACGGCGGCCGTGGTTTTGGCGATGGCCTGGCGGCTGATGGAGAAAGCGCTGCGCGAGGCGAGGGCGTCGAAGTCGTGGGCGAAGTCATCCATATCCGCCGATGCCAGCTTCAGACGCCGCAGAAAGAAGTTGTAAATCAGCACCGCCGGTACCGCGACGGCAATCCCCACGCCGGTGGCGATCAGCGCGTGGCCGATCGGCCCGGCCACGGTTTCCAGGCTGGCCGAACCGCTGGCGCCGATGCTTTGCAGGGCTTCCATGATTCCCCACACGGTGCCGAACAGACCAATGAACGGCGCGGTGCTGCCGATGCTGGCGAGGATCGCCTGGCCGTTTTCCAGCGAGCGACGTTCCTTCTGGATCTGCTGGCGCAGGTTGCGCTCCAGGCGGTCGGCACGGTTGATGGTGTGCGCCAGTTGTTGGGTGGTACGAGGGGATTCTTCCACCAGCAAGGCTTCGAAACCGCTGCTGGCGATCCGCGCCAGGGAGCCCGGATACTGGCTGGCGTGTTCGGCAGCGGTGAGCAGGTCCGGCGCGCCCCAGAAGGCTTTGCTGAACTGCTTGTTCTGGGTTTTCTGGCGCAGGTATTGCGCCGACTTGACCAGCAGGATCGCCCAACTGACCACGGAAAACAGCACCAGCCCCCAGAGCACGCCGGGGACAATCATCGAAGACAGAGAATCGTTCATGGCTACACCTCGCTTGCGTTAATCGGTTGTGAGTTCGGTTGTTGTGCCGTCATTGCGGCAATTTGAAATCGATGGTCTGGGTGGCGAAGCCGTCGATCGGTGTGTCGCCGCGCTTGGCCGGGATGAACTTCCAGGCCTTCACCGCCGCGACCGCCGCGTCATCCAGTTGCGGCTTGCCGCTGGACTTGGTCACCGTCACCGAACCGGCGCGACCGTTGGCCAGCACCTGAATCCGCAGCACCACGCTGCCTTCCCAGTTGCGCCGCAGGGCCAGCGACGGGTATTCCGGCGGCGGGTTGCCGAGGCTGGCGAGGCCGGAAATCGCCGCCGACTCTTTCACCGGGCCCGGTGCCGCAGCAGGTGCCGGAGGCGCGCTCGGGGTGGCCGGGGCGGCAGGCGCAGCCGGTTGCGCAGGGGCGGGAGGCGCTTTCGGCGGTTCGGCCTTTTTCACCGGTTTGGGTTTCTCGACCGGTTTCGGTTTTTCGATCGGCTTGGGTTTCTCCACCGGTTTGGGCGGCGGCTTGACCGCGTCCTCGTCTTCCACCGGCTGTTCCGGTTCGGGAGGGGGCGGCGGGGGTGGAGGCGGCTCCGGTGTCGGCGGGGCCGGAGGTGTCGGGCTGGTCAGCTCGACGGTCATTTCCGGAATTTCCGGTGGCGTGGGCAGCGGCTCGGCCCGCGCCTGCTGGAAAAACCACCAGGCGCCGCCGTGTATCAACGCCGACACCGCCACCAGCAACAGCATCTGCTGTTTGTTCAGGCCGCCGGGCTGCGAAGTGTTGGCCTTAAACACGGGCCGGCCCGCAACCGACGGGAGCGGCGCTTCCCGCAAGGGCCCCGGCGGACTTCTGTGCTTTACCGCATCGTTCATTAAAGCTCCCTCGGCTGGATGAAGGGCAATAAGGTGCCGTTCGAACAACAGGGCGTTGTTCGAGTGAGTGGTCGCAACTTTCATACAGGTGTGCAGAAGCCGATAGTTGAACTATCTATTGAACAGGGCTTGTGCAGCTTATTGCTTCAGTAATGTCGACTTCGATGGTTCATTGATCCGGTCCGTGGCTGTTCTTTTATAAGTGAGTGTGCAATTGAGTGGCGAACATCATTCTTGCCCTCATGGTTGATGCAATAGCAACCGCTGTGCCAAAGAGTGACCAAATGTGTATCGGTTATTTCATGGGTGATACGTATGTCGCATTTATATAAGTTTCATTAAACAGGCCGGTTTTCCTGGGCGCATGACGTCCCGATGGCCCTGTTTGCAGAGCTTTTTTCAGGGCGAGACAGCTCTGGCGCGGTATCGCGCTGTTCAGCGAGATAGAGCGGCTGTTCTCGTGTCGGCCAGGGCGCGTGATGGTGCGTGCCGGACTGATTTGGTGCGGGTCAGGGTTTTAGCGGGTCACAGGCGATGTTCCTTGTTCTTGTTTAAGTAAAGTCGGTCGTTCCGCATGAACGATGTAATGACTGGAAGTGCAGTTTTGGTGCGCTTCGAGCATCAACTCCAAACAGCAAAAGTTGTACGGGTGTGCTGTCGGAAAGTTATTGTCGAACAATCTGTTCTGGCATTCATTAATGCAGCGCGCACGCAATGACTGCTTGCGTGCTATTTAAAAAATAAATAGTGAAGGTGTTCAGGTAATAAAAGGAATGCACGGACTGTTCGGCGGGCGAACGCGGCGCAGGTAAACGGGCACGGAGAGAAGAGGGTGGCGCAGCAGGTCAAGATTCACGCGGTGAACTCCTTGTTGCCAGCTCGGATACGCGAACTTTTGGTTCGGTATCGCACCTTACAAGAACGCGGATAGCGTTCGCTGATTGCTCTTGGTGCGGGATGGGCACCGCCAGCGCTGTTTTGCGAGATCAGGGATTCGCAAGCTGCCGATGAATGCGCAATCCGTGCCAAATTCGATACAACGGCTATAAATAGGGCCAGGCGGGATGCCTTTCGCAGTGGAGGAGGGGATATGTATCAGCTCTACGGACACCGCAACTCAGGAGCAGCGGCCATCGAGGCGGCGCTCGAGCTGTGCCAGGTGGCTTACCGCTTCATCGATATCGAGGCCAGTGCGGAAGCGGCGCAGGAGCTGGCGCGGCTCAATCCGCTCAAACAGATCCCGACCCTGCAACTGCCGGACGGCAGTGTCATCACCGAAAGTGCGGCGATCCTGATTCATCTGGGCCAAAGCTTTGCGCAATCCGGCCTGCTGCCGGCCAACGGCGCTGACCGCGATCAGGCGATTCGGGGCCTGGTGTACATCGTCAGCAATTGCTATGCGGCCATCGGGATCATTGATTACCCGGAACGCTGGCTGGTGATGCCGGACGAGGCCTCGCGACAGAATCTGATGGCGGGTGCGCGGGAACGACTGCACTGGAGCTGGGAGGTGTTTGCCGATCAGTTCTCGGCCGAGCTGTACCTGGACGATGAAACACCGGGCGCACTGGATGTGCTGGCGGCGGTGGTCACGCGCTGGGCCGGTGCCCGCGAACACCTGCGCCAGGCCCGACCCGGTTTCCATGCGTGGCTGCAGCGCATCGACCGGCACCCGGTGCTGGCGCCGGTCTTTGCGCGGCATTGGCCCGGCTGATCACTCCCCGCGAATGTACTGCTCCAGCTGCTTGATCAGTTCGGCCTGTTCGGCAATCGCTTCCTTGACCAGGTCGCCGATCGACAGCAGGCCGATCAGCTTGCCGTTCTCCACCACCGGCAAGTGACGCAGGCGTTTGTCGGACATGATGCCAAGGCAAGTGTCGACGGTCTGATGGGTGTCCACCGTGATCACGTTCGCCACCATGATGTCGCGCACCGGCGTGCCCACCGAGGAGCGTCCGTGCAGCACCAGTTTGCGTGCGTAATCGCGCTCGCTGATGATGCCCACCACGTTGTCGTCTTCCACCACGAGCAAGGCGCCGACGTTCTTCTCGGCCATTTTCATCAGCGCTTCGAGCACCATGTGATCGGGTTTGATCTGGTGCACTTCCTGATTTTTCGGATCTTTGAGCTTGAGCAGCTGGGCGACGGTTTTCATGGCGGTTACTCAGGTGTTGTCGTTGTTCTCCAAGCATCGTAGACGCAGGCGCGCAGGGCAAGGCCGCAAAACGGCAGATAACACGCAAAAAACGTCATTTGACCGGGTTTTTCATGGCGAGGCCTTTGTCACGGGTGGCGGCAATGCCGCGTAGAATGCCCGTCTGAATCAATTCCTGAGGTTGCAGTGGTGGATTTACAGCAGGGCTTCGTCCTGACCCGGCATTGGCGCGACACCCCGGCCGGCACCGAAGTCGAGTTCTGGCTGGCGACCGACGCCGGGCCGCGCCGTGTGCGCCTGCCGCATCAGCCGTCGGTGGCGTTCATCCCGGCTGCGCAGCGTGAGCAGGCCGAGTGGGTATTGGCGGACGAAAAGAGCGTCGAGCTGCGCCCCTTGGCCCTGCAGGATTTCGAGCATCGCCCGGTGCTCGGGCTGTATTGCCAGCAGCATGGTCAGTTGATGCGCCTCGAAACCGCGCTCAACCGGCACAGTGTCGATGTCTTCGAAGCCGACGTGCGACCGCCCGAGCGCTACCTGATGGAGCGTTTCATCACCGCGCCCGTCTGGTTCAGCGGCACGCCCGATGCCGACGGCGTGTTGCTCGACGCCCACCTCAAACCTTCACCTGACTATCGCCCGCAACTGCGGCTGGTCTCGCTGGACATCGAAACCACCGAGCAGGGCGAGTTGTACTCCATCGCCCTGGAAGGCTGCGGCGAGCGCCAGGTATACATGCTCGGCGCACCGAACGGCGATGACAGCCTTGTCGACTTCGATCTCGAGTACTGCGAGTCGCGGACCCTGATCCTCAAGAAGCTCAACGACTGGTTCGCCCGCCACGACCCCGACGCGATCATCGGCTGGAACCTCGTGCAGTTCGACCTGCGCATCCTCCACGAACACGCCCGGCGCCTCGGCGTGCCGCTCAAGCTCGGGCGTGGCGGCGAGGAAATGCAGTGGCGCGAACACGGCAGCCGCAATCACTACTTCGCTGCAGCGGCGGGACGGTTGATCATCGACGGCATCGAATCCCTGCGTTCGGCGACCTGGAGCTTTCCCTCGTTCAGCCTGGAAAACGTCGCCCAGACCCTGCTTGGCGAAGGCAAGTCCATCGACAACCCGTACCAGCGCATGGACGAGATCAACCGCATGTTCGCCGAGGACAAACCGGCGCTGGCCAAGTACAACCTCAAGGACTGCGAACTGGTCACGCGGATCTTCGCCAAGACCGAGCTGCTGAAATTCTTGCTGGAGCGCGCCAGCGTCACCGGCCTGCCGGCGGATCGCAGCGGCGGCTCGGTGGCGGCATTCACCCATTTGTACATGCCGCTGATGCACCGCCAGGGTTTTGTGGCGCCGAACCTTGGCACCAATCCGCCGCAGGCCAGCCCCGGCGGGTTTGTCATGGACTCGCAACCGGGGCTGTACGAATCGGTGCTGGTGCTCGACTACAAGAGCCTTTATCCGTCGATCATCCGCACTTTTCTGATTGACCCGGTGGGATTGATCGAAGGCTTGCAGCATCCTGACGACAGCGACTCGGTGCCGGGCTTTCGCGGTGCGCGCTTTTCCCGTACCCGGCATTGCCTGCCGTCCATCGTCGCTCGGGTCGCCGAGGGGCGCGAGACCGCCAAGCGTGAGCAAAACGCGCCGTTGTCCCAGGCGCTGAAGATCATCATGAACGCCTTTTACGGTGTGCTCGGTTCCAGCGGTTGCCGGTTTTTCGATACGCGGCTGGCGTCATCGATCACCCTGCGCGGCCACGAGATCATGCTGCGCACCCGGCAGTTGATCGAAGCCCAGGGCCACGCGGTGATTTATGGCGATACCGACTCGACGTTCGTCTGGCTGCGTCACCCCCATGGTCAGGAAGAGGCGGCAACCATCGGCCGGGCGCTGGTGCAACACGTCAATGACTGGTGGCGCGAGCATGTGCGTGAGCAGTACGGGCTGGAAAGCGCCCTCGAATTGCAGTTCGAGACCCACTACAAGCGCTTCCTGATGCCGACCATCCGTGGCGCCGAGGAGGGCAGCAAAAAGCGCTACGCCGGCCTGGTGACCCGCGCCGACGGCAGCGAAGAAATGGTCTACAAAGGCCTGGAAACCGTCCGCACCGACTGGTCGCTGCTGGCCCGGCAATTTCAGCAGGAGCTGTACGAGCGGATCTTCCAGCGCAAGCCGTATCAGGATTACGTGCGCGAGTACGTGCGCAAGACCCTGGCCGGCGAGTTCGACGAGCGACTGGTCTACCGCAAGCGCCTGCGCCGCACCCTCGATGACTACGAACGCAACGTGCCGCCCCACGTCCGCGCCGCGCGGCTGGCGGACGATTACAACGCGCAGCACGGGCGCCCCCGCCAGTATCAGAATGGCGGCTGGATCAGCTACGTCATCACCCTCGCCGGCCCCGAACCGCTGGAAGTGCGCCGCGCGGCCATCGACTACGACCACTACATCACTCGCCAGCTGCAACCGGTGGCGGATGCGATCCTGCCGTTTGTCGACGACGATTTCTCAACCCTGATCGGTGGGCAACTGGGCCTGTTTTGAGTCCAGCAGTTGCAGGGTCCACTCGTCCTGAATGCCGTGGAAGAAACGCTCCAGCGCCTGATGCCAAGGGCTGTCGTCGTCAGCGAACTGAGCGAACAGGGTCATTGATGAGTGGAATTTCAGGTCGTCCGGATGGCCGAAAATCTCGGCAATCGAACGCTGCTGCACGTTCAGCACCAACTGCGTGCAGGTCCGCAGCCGGGCGCCGAGCAGATCATGGGCCAGATAGGCCTTGGCCTCACCGGCCGAGCCAATTGCGAACCGCCGCGACATCTCGCTGCCGCCGAGCCCGGCGAACTGCGGGAACACGAACCACATCCAGTGGCTGCGCTTGCGGCCCTCGCCGAGCTCGCGCTGGACCCGTTCGAACACCGGGTCCTGGGCGAGCACGAAGCGTTGCAGGTTGAATGGATCGTCCTGATCAGTGCTTCTCATGGCGAAGCCCTCTGTCAGTCGGCGGTGGCTCAGACCATGGCCAGCCGCTGCTTGCGTTTTGGCGCGTGAAACGCCTGGTCCAGCGCCGCCAGATCCCCGGCCTCGAGTTGCAGCTGCGCCGCCTGTGCATTGAGCTGCACGTGTTCCGGGCGCACGGCCTTGGGAATCGCGATCAGCCCATCCTGACGCAGAATCCACGCCAGCGAAACCTGTGCCGGGGTCACGCCGTGACGAGCGGCAATCTGTTTCAACACCGGCTCGGCAAGCATCGCGCCACCCTGGCCGATCGGGCAGTACGCCATCAGCGGCATGCGCTGCTGTTGGCACCACGGCAGCAGGTCGAATTCGATGCCGCGCTCTTCCAGGTTGTACAGCACCTGATTGGTCGCGCAGGCCGAACTCGACAGTTCCTCGAGATCATCGACGTCGAAATTCGACACGCCCCAGCGACCGATCTTGCCGTCCTCGCGCAGACGCTCGAACGCCTCGACGGTTTCTTCCAGCGGATACTGGCCGCGCCAATGCAGCAGATAGAGGTCGATGTAATCGGTGTCGAGCCGGCGCAGACTGCGCTCGCAGGCCTGGGGAATGCCTTTGCGGCTGGCGTTGTGCGGGTAGACCTTGCTCACCAGAAACACTTGATCGCGCAGGCCGGCGATGGCTTCGCCGACCACGCTTTCGGCACCGCCCTCGGCGTACATTTCGGCGGTGTCGATCAGGGTCATGCCCAGCTCGATGCCGCTGCGTAGGGCCGCGACTTCACGCTTGTGCGCCGAGCGGTCTTCGCCCATGCGCCAGGTGCCCTGACCAATCACCGGCACCTGCACGCCAGCCAATTCGAGGGTACGCATTCAAACCTCCTTTCTGAAACGGTCGATACCTTGGGTGGGCAGCAGAATAGCCCACGGGTTCCGTCCGGTTCCAGAAAGGAGGTCAGGTGCTTACTTGGCGGAGAACTTCAACACCACGCTCTGGGTGTAGGTCTGGCCGGGATCGAGCCGGGTGCTCGGGAAGTTCGGCTGATTCGGCGAATCCGGGTAGTGCTGAGTCTCCAGGGTGAACGCGCCCCAGTGCGGATAGACCTTGCCACCCTTGCCCTTGACCGTGCCGTCGAGGAAGTTGCTGGTATAGAACTGCACGCCCGGTTCGTTGGTGAACAGCTGCAAGTGGCGACCGGATTGCGGGTCGCTGACTTCGGCGGCGAGTTTGCTGACGTCACCCTTGGTGTCCAGCGCCCAGTTGAAATCGAAGCCGCCTTGTTTCTCTTCAGCGAATTTCAACTGCGGATGATCGGCCTTGATGTGCTGGCCGATGGCGGTCGGTTTGGTGAAGTCCATCGGTGTGCCGGCCACGGGCGCCAGTTCGCCGGTCGGAATCAGCTTGGCGGTGACCGGGGTGTAATGGCTGGCGTGCAGGGTGGCGACTTGCTTGAGGATGTCGCCATTGCCGGCGCCGGCAAGGTTGAAGTAGCTGTGGTTGGTCAGGTTGAGCACAGTGGGTTTGTCGGTGCTGGCCTTGTAGTCGATGCGCAGCTCGTTAGAGTCGGTAAGGCGGTAGGTCACCTCGGTGGTGAGGTTGCCGGGGAAACCCATTTCACCATCCGCCGACAGATAGGTGAGGGTCACGCCGACCGAATCCTTGTCTTTGGTTTCCTTCGCCTTCCAGACCTTTTTGTCGAAGCCCTGAGTGCCGCCGTGCAAGGCGTTGGTCTTGTCGTTCTGCGGCACTTGATAGCGCTTGCCGTCGAGTTCGAATGCGCCGTCGGCCAGGCGATTGCCGAAGCGGCCGATGGTTGCGCCGAAGTACGCGGTGCCTTTCTGATAACCCTGCACATCATCGAAACCGAGGACGATGTCGTCGAGCTTGCCGTGCTTGTCCGGCACTTGCAGCGCCTGCAAGGTCGCGCCGTAGGTGATGACCGTGGCTTGCATGCCGTGGCTGTTGCGCAGGATGTATTGCTCGACCGGCGTGCCGTCATTGGTTTGGCCGAAGGCTTTGTGTTCGCTGGACAGGCCGGCGGCCTGGGCGGAGAGGGTGGCGATCATCAGGGACAGTCCGAGGCCGCAGAGTGAGTGTCGGGATTGAAGCATGGGTTGACCTTCCTTTTTGTTGTTGTTTTGAAAATCGTTAAATAGTCATGCTAATTAATGGATGAATGGGAATTTATAGCGGATTAAACGATTAATGCAAAAATAAAGTCGGACTAAATTGATTGAGCCAAGGGCGCCGAAGGTCGGGAATCCACGCCGGCACTGCACTTTTGCGAAATCCCCGGCT
Source organism: Candidatus Pseudomonas auctus (assembly GCF_048654275.1). Lineage (NCBI taxonomy): Bacteria > Pseudomonadati > Pseudomonadota > Gammaproteobacteria > Pseudomonadales > Pseudomonadaceae > Pseudomonas > Candidatus Pseudomonas auctus. The sequence continues at coordinate 59,373 of NZ_JBJYZK010000007.1, forward strand.
CTATCCATGGCCAGGGTGCGGTGACTTCCGCCGCACAGGAACGTGTCCGTCAAAGAATTCATGCCGAGAGTTTTGCACCCCATCGCTGCATTCATTCATCGCCCGTGCTTGCTGCTGGCCTGCCTGTCGACGCTGTTGCTCGGCGGTTGCAGCCATCAGGACGGCAACAATTTCATCACCCAGATGCGCGAAGGCAGGCCTCAGGAATTTCTCCAGACCAGCGTCGATCGCATGGCAACTCTGGCGATGCGTGACAACCTCGACAGCCTCTACCGCTTGATGGGCAAGTTGTATTTGCGTAACCCGGAGGAACTGCGCAAATCCGGTTTTCTCGACATTCGCACGGCGGTCAAGCAGGTGCGACTGGCCATCGAGCAACAGCAACCCTTGCCAACCCTCGGCGGCAAAAAGGATCTGGCAGCGCTGAGCTATGCCATGAGCCCGGAATTCCTCGGCGACCGGGTCGGCGCGTTCATCTATGCGATCGGCAGCATGCTGGTCACCGCCCACGGCAATCGCACCGAGTTCTACATGACCGATGCGATCAACCCGACCTTCGTCAACAACGCCGCGCGCAACATCGAGAAAGCCACTTGGATCCTCGCCCAGCGGCAGAACAAGGATGGCCAGCCGCTGCTGTTTTCCAACGAGATTTCCGAGGAGGGCAGCAACCTGAGTTTCGCCACGGAGTTCGGCAAAGTCGTGGCGCGTCTGGATCTGCTGACCCAGATGCTCGACGAGCGCTACCGGCGCATCGGACTGAATTACGCCCAGAGCCTGCTGTTTTTGAATTTTTTGCCAGTGCAGTGAAATGGCATAACGATAGATCCGATCGATATAGGGCGTTATAAGAAAACTGGTTATGCTGCGGGCCGGATTTTTCCTGTGGTTTGTCTGGACGTCTTAATGGAATTGGCAAATTTCGGCCTGGTGATAGCCGGGCTGGTGGTGGGGTTCATCGTCGGCATGACCGGTGTCGGCGGCGGTTCGTTGATGACGCCGATCCTGCTGTGGTTCGGCATCAATCCGGCCACGGCGGTGGGCACGGATCTGCTGTACGCGGCCATCACCAAATCCAGTGGCGTGCTGGTGCACAGGAAGAACAAGAACATCGACTGGGCCATCACCGGCTGGCTGACCCTGGGCAGTGTTCCGGCGGTGGCGATGACCTTGTGGTTCCTCAGCACCTTGCACACCGCCCCGGACGCGATGAACGCCATCATCAAGCAAGCGCTGGGCTTCGTGCTGTTCGCCACGGCGCTGGCGATTCTGTTCAAGAAACGCCTGCTGGAATTCGCCCACAAACGTGCTGGCGGCAACTACAACCCCAGCGGTGCGCGCCTGAATGGCATGACCGTGATCACCGGTCTGATCCTCGGCACCATGGTCGCCCTGACCTCCATCGGCGCCGGCGCCCTTGGCACCGTCGCACTGTTCATCCTCTATCCGCTGCTGCCGACCCGCCGCCTGGTCGGCACCGAAATCGCCCACGCCGTCCCGCTGACCCTGGTCGCCGGCCTCGGCCATGCGAGCATGGGCAACATGGACTGGGGCGTGCTGGGTTTTCTGCTGGTCGGCTCGCTGCCGGGCATCTGGCTCGGCAGCCACCTGACCGGCCGCGTCTCCGATGAACTGCTGCGCCCGTGCCTGGCGACGATGCTGGTGTTGATCGGTTACAAGCTGGCGTTCTGATCGGCAGGCAGCCATGAGCGAAACCACATTCCATTGTAATGGCCGTCTCGCCATCACGGTCGAGCCCCGGGAAATGCACATGAGCCACTGGCTCTACGCGCCTCTAGTGGTTGATCAGCAGCGCCAACAGACGCTGCTGGACTTGAGTGGCAGCCAGTGGGACCTGATTTCCACTACCAATGAAACCGCTGGCGGTATTGATCTACTGCTGCGCGAATATCCGGGTGACAAACCAGCTGTGACATTGAGCGTCAGCCTTGATGACGGAATGCTTTGGCTTGGCGGCCGATGCGTCGAACTCTCCGGGCTGGAAGCGGCGCTGGAATTGGCGCTGAGCCAAGCGATCACTGGCTGATAGAGCGCTTCATCACCGTCACCGGCAATCCGTCATATTCCATTTCCTCCAGCACCTCCCAACCCAGGCGCGCATATAGCGACTGCGCGGCATCGGTGTACAGGTACAACTGTGGCACCCCCAGTGCGGCGGCTTCCTCGACGATGCGGTTTACCAGTTGCGAAGCGATCCCGCGGCCGCGCTGTTCGGCCTTCACGTAGACCCCGGCCAGCCACGGCGTCAATTGCGGACGGGCATCCATGTCGCTGTCGATCAGCAGCGCACCGCCGAGCAGTTTTCCGTCTTCGATCGCCACTACCACGCTGGGAATCGCACCTTTGCCGCAGGCGGCGCGCATACGTTCGGTGCGGCTGGCGAGGGTGTCTTCGGGTTTGTACTGGCCCCATTCCTTGAAGTTGAGTTCGGCCAGTTCTTCAATCAGTTCGGGGTGATCGCACAGGTAGTCGATGTGCATGCGCGTTGAACTCCATTTCACAGGTTGAACAGCCACCCTAATGCGGTCATAAAAGGTAATCAAATGCGCGACATGATCGCGCCCAACCGGTTGCGCAAAATCGGTGCTGACCTAAGCTTTGGGCAAGGCGAAACACTTTTTGCCGGGCAGCCTCCGGAACAATCGCCGCGATGCGCAATCATTAGAGCGTGGATATCAAAAGGAGATGCGCATGCTCATCAGGTCACTGACCCTGACACTCTTGCTGGCGATTGCCGGCCCCCTGTTCGCCGCCGACGGCGATTCCCCTCTGGACGTCGACAAGGGCATTAACCGCCCATTGATCGTGATCGCTTCCAGCACAGTCGATTCTTATTGGGTCAGCCTGAAAAAAGCGCTGGATGACCCGGCCAACAAACAAGGCATCGCCGACCGCAAGATCAAGGTTTACACCATCCTGAGCATGAGCGGTCAGGTCGATGGCAAAAGCCTCGAGCAGCAGCAAACCATGGCGCTGCTGCGCTCGCTGAAGCTGGGCGCCGGGGCGTATCCGAAAGTCTTCCTGGTGGGCAAGGATGGCGAGACCAAACTGACGGCTTCGGGGGATGAAGCGGCGGCGGTCGATCTGAAGAAGATCTTCGACACCATTGATGCGTTGCCTGCCGCTGAAAAAGAAGCCACTTCCACCGTGGTGACGGCGCCGGCTGCTGCAGAACCGGCGCCGGCCAAGGGGGCGAAAGGGACAAAACCGGCCAAGCCGACCAAACCGGCCAAGCCGCCGGAAATGCCGGATGATTGATTGAGGCAGGCTCTGAATAAAAATGGCGAACGTTTAAACGTTCGCCATTTTTTTGTCCGCCGGAATGATCGCGATACTTTGAATATCAGGGCAGGAGCTGACGGATGACATTGACCAGAACCGGAGAAAAAGCCGCAAGTCGGCCATTTTTGGGAGTCAGCATGTCATCAAGGAGAATGCCGAGAAGCTCTTCATCTTCAAGGTCATCGGGTTGCATGCCTCCTGTAAAGATCAGTTGATCAACCAGCTGTTTACGCGCCCCTATGAGTCCGCGATTGCTTTCTTCGGTATGACCGAGATTCAAAATTTCCAAGGCTGAATTTGCGCGTTCGGTTTTGCCGGTCACTCTACCGGACAGGTAAAACTTCAATTCCGACTCGCACTCTTCCATCAAGGGCGTCAGATCCAGTGGGCGCGTGCCTCGATGATGTCCACATTGATTCTGGCGCTGGCAACTGGCGACGATGTTGGTGAACTCCAGTGTGCGATTGGGGGCTTTATCCTGGGCTTCGACGTGCTCGTTATGAGAGTTGTCGCCTGCAATGGTCTGGCAGCAATAGGCGCAAAGGCTGAATTGTTCCGCTATACAGGCCGTGCGCACGCTCACGCGTTCTTCACTGGGCAGGTCCCGGTAACGTAATGTTGTGTTGGCGCGTTTCCATCTGATGAGTTGTTCCGGCTCGGCTCCCTTGATGATCTTACGCACGACGCAGCTCCAGCTTGCGCAGCAACAGCGCTGCTTTCGCCAGTTCGATGTGACCGTCTGGAAGTTCTTCTGCCAGTTCGGAGAATAGCTTCTGTGCGGTTTCCAGATCACCGTCCTGCAAGCGTTCGAGCAGCGCGTTCAAGCGTTTTTGAACGTCGCTGTTGCGGATATCGGTGTCCATGACTTCCAGCAGCACCTGATTGGCATCGAGACCGTACAGGCCGTTGTGTTCGTGGAGTTCACCGTCATTGAGCACGTAAACCAGCACGTCCTTGGCATCACTGATCACCAGTGGTGAGTGGGTGGTCAGTACGAACTGGCAATTGGGGAAGGTTTCGCTCAGTTGGCGGATCAGGCTGCGCTGCCATTTCGGGTGCAGGTGCAGATCCACTTCGTCGATCAGCACGATGCCGTCGCCGTGGAGCGGGTTGTCCAGCGACTGGTTCATCATCGCCAGGCGGCGGGCGATATCGCCGACCAGCGCCATCATCGACTTCTCGCCTTGAGAGAGTTGGGCGACGTTGAGGGTGACACCGTCCTTGTCGATGGCCATGTGCAGGCGAGGTTTACGTTGCACACGCAAGTTGGTGAAGCCGGGCATAAACGCGGCGATGGCGGAGCGGACGGCTGTAAGCTGGCGGTCGCGGGACGAGGCTTTCAGTTTGGACAGCGTTTTCCAGACGTCGCTGTCCGGGCCGAATTTCTCGGAGATTTCCGCTAGGGCAGTATCGGAAATACCGGTTTCGTTTTCGCTGTCCTCGCGCTCGCGGAACCACTCGAAGAAACGGCGGAAGTCGACGCCTCGGTTGAGCGAGTTGTCGTAGCCGTCGAGTTGGTCGAAGGTGTGTTTGGTTTTGATTTTGAGCGGGATTTCAAGAACCGACCGCTCAACTGGGTAATAGGCGATCAGAGGGAGAGAGGCCTTATCATCGGTGGTCAGTTTGTTGCGATAGTGATCTGCAAGTCGACTGACGTTTACCAGTTCGCTATGAACTGCCGATTTCCGTCCTTGTTTGCCCCGTGCGATACCCCACGTGAAAAGTACATCTTTTCCCATCGGAGGATCTGATTGAGCCTGTGACAAGTCGGCCGCAGCTACTAATACTAGCGAGGTTGAAGCACCATTTCGAATGTCGACATCGTTAAGATAGTTTCCGCTACCTTTTTCAGTCCGGATTCTGGCAACTAGCCAACTCAGTGATGTGGCCAGTGACTTTAGGAGAGTGGTTTTGCCGGCGCCGTTGTTACCTACTAGTACTGTTACATTTGATGAGTGAACAGCAGTCGGCGCCAGAAACACCGTCAAGTCGTGGAACCGGCCGACATCCTTAAGGCTAAAACTGAAAATTTCCATACATCACCCTTTCGGCGCAGTCGATTTAGAGGCTTTGGCGCGCATTATGTCATCACCGGCCACGGATTGATTCGGTGGAGTGTAGATACTCGAATTCACCCGGTCACCCATCAAAATAGTTGCCGCATATTCCCACCAAAATGGCTAGGCAACACCCTTCAGATTCGTCGGATATTTCCTGCAACGCGCGGCGGTATTGGTGAACTGGTGCTCCGGCAGCGGTGCCGATAATCTTTCCGGGCCGCTGCAAAATCAGCGGTCGGATGTGGAAGTCCGGTTTCAGACTCATTCACCACGCTTCATAAAGCGCATGGCGACATCTTTTATGTCAACATCGCGGCCTTATGGTGGCTGTACGCGGGAGCGCTTTCGAGTGCGCCGGGTTCGGGTGATTGGCTCGGTCTTCCACACCTGCGTACAGCTGCCACCCTCATGTGGAAGTGAGATGGGTAGCGTTTTCCACAATCCCATCGGAGTTACACACATGAAGAAAACGGATTTCGAATCACCTGAGCTTTCCACCGACTCAACCAAACCCCGCTACATCCCCATCACCGGCATCGACTGCCAGATTCCCTGCCTCCTGATCGACCGCGAAGCTCCGGTAGATGTACTCCACGGCACCGCCGCCTACCGCTTGCGCTGCGTGACTCAACTGCTGGAAACAATTTCATTGAGCGACGGCACCGGCCACGACACCTTGCTGCTGCAGGACTTCGCCCGGGTGCTGGCAATCCCTCTGCGCGATAGCTGCGACCTGATGGATGTACTGGGCTGGAAGCTATAGGCCTAGTTTCAAACCCTCAAACAAAAACGGGCGACCTTCTCAGGTCGCCCGTTTTTTATGGCGTGATTACCGGGTCAGCTCACCCAGAATTCTGTGCGCAATCTTCACCCGCTCTCCATTCGGGTAATTGCGGTTCGCCAAAATCACGATCCCGACTTTCTTCGACGGTACAAACGCGACGTAGGCGCCGTAGCCTGCGGTGGAGCCAGTCTTGTTCAACAGCACGTTCGCCAGTTCTGGCTGCGGCGGATTCAGCCATTTGACCTTGTGCGATTCCATGGCCATTGGCGTCGAGTTGCCGTCCAGCAGGCGGTCGAGGCTGATGGGGTAGGTGTAGCGTTCCCAGCCCAGGCCCTGGGTCATGTCGCCGACGGTGTAGTAGCCGGTGTGGGTGAGGGCGATGGCTTTTTGCAGGGGGGTTTCGAGTTTGGCGGTGTTGAGGTTGGCTTCGACGTATTGAAGGAGGTCGGCGGCGCTGGTTTTCACGCCGTAGGCTTCGGAATCGAGGGCGCCGGGGCTGACTCGGATCGGTTTGTTGTTCTTGTCATAGCCTTGGGCGTAGAGCTTTTGTTCAGACGCCGGCACCGACAGGAAGGTGTGCTTGAGCCCGAGTTTCGGCAGCAGGGTTTCGGTCATGACCTGATTGAACGGTTGACCGAGGCTTTTTGCGGCCAGGTAGCCGAACAGGCCGATGCTCGGGTTGGAATACAGGCGCTGGCTGCCGGCCGGAAAGGTCGGTTTCCACTGTTGGTAATAGCCGAGCATCTTGTCGGAAGAGTCCGCAGCATCCGGAAATTGCAGCGGCAGGCCGCCCGCGCTGTAAGTGCCCAGTTGCAGCAGGCTGATGTGGTCGAAGGCGCTGCCTTTGAGTTCGGGCCAGTGCTGGCTGGCCTTGTCGGAGAATTGCAGTTTGCCGCTGGCCTGGGCGTACGCGGCGAGGGTCGCGGTGAAGGTTTTGCTCACCGAACCGATTTCGAACAGGGTGTTTTCACTTACCGCTTGCCCGGTGCTTTTGTCGGCGACACCGTAATTAAAGTAATGCGCCTTGCCATCGACTGTCACGGCCACGGCGAGGCCTGCGATGTCCTGTTGCTGCATGACCGGGGTCACGGTGGCCTTGACCAGCGCCTGCAACTGATCGTCGGTTGGCGGGGCGGCCAAGCAAGTGGCGGTGCTGAAGAAAAGTCCGAAAGCGCTGTAGGACTTGAATTTGTTCAGGTTGATCGAAGGCATGCTTGAACCACTCTCCATGAGTGTTGATGGTGTTATCCCGCTACACTGCGAGCGTTTTCCGTCGGGCCGGCTGATCGGCGCCGCCAAATCTAGGCAGTCCGGCGTCTTTCGACAAACGATGAAAACTCGGACGAGCCATTAGAAAAATTTGGGACTTGGCATGATTCGACCTCAATTGCCTTTGAATGCACTGCGCGCCTTCGAAGCCTCTGCGCGTCACTTGAGCTTTACGCGCGCCGCCGTGGAGTTGTGCGTGACCCAGGCGGCCGTCAGCCATCAAGTGAAAAGCCTGGAGGCGCAACTCGGCGTGATTCTGTTCAAACGCCTGCCCCGTGGGCTGATGTTGACCGGCGAGGGCGAAACCCTGCTGCCGGTGCTGACCACGTCGTTCGATCATATCGCGCAGATGCTCGAGCGTCTGGCGGGCGGGCAATATCGGGAAATGCTCACGGTCGGCGCGGTGGGCACCTTCGCGGTGGGATGGCTGTTGCCGAGGCTGGCAGACTTTCAGGCGAAACATCCGCTCATAGATTTGCGACTGTCGACCAACAACAACCGGGTGGACGTCGCCGCCGAAGGGCTGGATTACGCGATCCGCTTCGGTGCCGGGGCGTGGCACGGTATCGAGGCGACCCGTTTGCTGGAGGCGCCATTGTCGGTGCTCTGCGTGCCGGAAATTGCCCGGCAACTGCACACGCCGGGGGATCTTCTGCAGCAGCGTTTGCTGCGCTCCTATCGCACCGATGAGTGGCCGGAATGGTTTCACACGGCGGGTCTGGCGACCCATGCTGCGCCGCCCCAGAGCATCGTGTTCGACTCGTCGCTGGCGATGATGGAAGCGGCGTTGCAGGGCGGCGGGGTGGCATTGGCGCCGCCGTTGATGTTTGCCCGGCAACTGGCGGCGGACCTGATCCGCCAACCCTTTGCCATCGAAATCAGCACCGGCAGCTATTGGCTGACGCGGTTGCAGTCTCGGCCGGAGACGTCAGCGATGGCGGCATTCAAACACTGGTTGCTGGAGGCTGCGCAGGCTTAACGCACCAGACACGGCTTCTTGTTATCGAACGTCCAGCCCGGAATCAGAAACTGCATCGCCACGCTGTCATCCCGTGCGCCCAGCCCCATGCCTTTATAGAGTTCGTGGGCCTTGGCCACCTGATCCATGTCCAGTTCCACGCCCAGCCCCGGTTTCTTCGGCACCTGCACGCAGCCGTCGACGATTTGCAGCGGTGCCTTGGTCAGGCGCTGGCCGTCCTGCCAGATCCAGTGGGTGTCGATGGCGGTGATGTCGCCCGGTGCGGCGGCCGCGACGTGGGTGAACATCGCCAGGGAAATGTCGAAATGGTTGTTGGAGTGCGAGCCCCAGGTCAGGCCCCATTCGTGGCACATCTGCGCCACCCGCACCGAACCCTGCATGGTCCAGAAATGCGGGTCGGCCAGCGGAATGTCCACCGATTGCAGCTGGATCGCATGGCCCATCTCGCGCCAGTCGGTGGCGATCATGTTGGTGGCGGTTTTCAGCCCGGTGGCGCGACGGAATTCAGCCATCACTTCGCGGCCCGAATAACCATTCTCTGCACCGCACGGGTCTTCGGCGTAGGCCAGCACATGATGCTGGTCGCGGCACAAACGGATCGCTTCTTTCAATGACCACGCGCCGTTCGGATCAAGGGTGATGCGGGCGTCGGGGAAGCGTTCGGCCAGTGCGGTCACTGCTTCGATTTCCGCATCGCCGCTGAGCACGCCGCCCTTGAGTTTGAAGTCCTTGAAGCCATAGCGCGCATGGGCAGCCTCGGCCAGACGCACCACGGCGTCGGCGGTCATGGCTTTCTCGTGACGCACGCGGAACCAGTCGTTGTCGGCATCCGGTTCGCTGCGGTAGGCGAGGTCGGTTTCCCGGCGATCGCCCACGTAGAACAGGTAGCCAAGCATCTTCACTTCATCACGTTGCTGACCTTCGCCGAGCAATGCCGCCACCGGCACGTCGAGGTGCTGGCCGAGCAGGTCGAGCAGGGCGGCTTCGAGCCCGGTGACGGCGTGAATGGTGATGCGCAGGTCGAAGGTTTGCAGGCCACGGCCGCCGGCATCACGGTCGGCGAACGTCTGGCGGACCTGGTTGAGGATCTTCTGATACGTGCCGATCGGGCTGCCGACCACCAGGTTGCGGGCGTCTTCGAGGGTCTGGCGGATGCGTTCGCCGCCGGGCACTTCGCCGACGCCGGTATGGCCGGCGTTGTCCTTGAGGATGACGATGTTGCGGGTGAAAAACGGCCCGTGGGCGCCGCTCAGGTTGAGCAGCATGCCGTCGTGGCCGGCCACCGGGATGACTTGCATCTCGGTGATGATTGGAGCTTTGGCGATGTCGTGTGCGGTCATTTTTGATTGTCCTTTCAAGCGTGCTTCGGCGCGGCATCGGCCACGGCGACGTCAGGTGCGGATTTGGGTGTCATGCGGGCGGCGAACACGATGATTGCGGCAATGATCGAGGTCGCGGCCAGGCCATAGAGGCCGCCCTGGATCGAACCGGTGTGTTGCTCGAGCAAACCGAAAGTGGTGGGAGCGACGAAGCCGCCGAGGTTGCCTACCGAGTTGATCAACGCGATCACGGCAGCGGCGATCCGCGCATCGAGATAGGCCTGCGGGATCGGCCAGAACAGCGACGACGCGGATTTGAAACCCAGCGCAGCAAAGCAGGTCGCGACGAAGGCAAAAATCGGCCCGCCGGTGGTGGACATGAACATCCCCGCCGCGGCGATCAGCAATGCAGTGGCTACCCATGCCTGCTGGTGTTTCCATTTGGCCGAGAACGAGGCGAACGCATACATGCCGATGATCGACAGCAGCCACGGAATCGAGTTGAACAGGCCGACCTGAAAATCGCTCATCTCGCCCATTTTCTTGATGATGCTCGGCAGCCAGAACGTTGCGGCGTAGATCGTCAATTGAATGAAGAAGTAGATCAGGCAGAACAGGATGATCTGGCGATCCTTGAGCAGTTTGCCCAGCGACGGGCGGATCGGGGTCGCGGCTTCGCGGGCCTTCTGTTCATCGTCGATGGCCTTGACCAGCGCGTCCTGCTCGGCACGGGTCAGCCACTTGGCGTCGTGGGGCTTGGCGTCGAGCCAGAACCAGACGAATACGCACAGGCAGACCGAAAACATCCCCTCAATGAAGTACATCCACTGCCAGCCGTGCATGCCCAGACCTTCGATCTGCAGCAACAGGCCGGACAACGGGCCGGAAATCAGCGAGGCCACGGCCGAACCACTCAAGAAAATCGCAATCGCCTTGCCGCGCTCGGCTCCCGGCAACCAGCGAGTGAAGTAGTAGATCACCCCGGGAAAGAACCCGGCTTCGGCCACGCCGAGCAGAAATCGCAGGATGTAGAAGTGGGTTTCGTTCTGGATGAACGCCATGCCGGCGGCCACCAGACCCCAGGTGAGCATGATGCGGGTCAGCCAGATTCGCGCGCCGACCTTTTGCAGCAACATGTTGGAAGGGACTTCGAACAGCGCGTAACCGATGAAGAACAGACCGGCACCGAAACCGTAGGCCGCGGCACCGATGCCGAGGTCGTGTTCCATGTGGGTACGGACGAAGCCGATGTTCACCCGGTCAATGTAATTGACGATGAACATGATGACGAACAGCGGCAGGACGTGGCGTTTGACTTTGGCAATGGCGGAGGACAGCACCGAATCGGCGCCCTCGTTCATCCCGGCAATGGACGATTTCACTTGGTTTTCTCCCACTCGTTATTTTTATGCGGGGTGTATCTGGGTGTTGTGTTGTTGATAGACATCATACAACTAGATTTTTTTGTCCTACAAGCGGGAGTGCTCAATCAAATTTGTCTACGGGAAAGGGTTTTTATGCTTTTTCAGATTTTATGCGCCGTGTTTGTTGGCTTTTGTAGGGGGTTTGGCACGCTTAGTAGAGCGTTTTGTTCCAGTGCAAGTGGGGCGACTGCTCGGCGCAGTGGAAGATTTTCTAGCTAAAATTGAGTGTTGTCATACAAGTTAGATCCCGGAATTCATAGGAGCTCATACAAGTCATTGCCACCAGTGCTACGATCGGTTTGCCCCGATCACCGGAACCGACCATGCAAGACGACTTCGACGCCCCCGCCCGTAAACGCGCGCACAACCTGGCCCACGACCTGGTGGAAAAACTGACCCAGAGCATCCTGCTCGGTCAGATGCTGCCCGGTGACAAGTTGCCGTCGGAAAACTCGATCGTTCAGGAACACGGCGTCAGCCGCACCGTCGTGCGTGAGGCGATTTCCAAGTTGCAGGCGTCAGGGCTGGTGGAGACGCGACACGGTATCGGCACCTTCGTGATCGAACGCGCAGCGGAGCAGGGGCTACGGCTGAATGTCGACACCGCGCTGGGGGTGCGCAGCATTCTCGAGCTGCGCATGGGCCTGGAGACGCAAGCCGCGGCACTGGCCGCGCAGCGCCGCACCGAGCAACAACTGATGCAGATGCGTCAGGCGCTGGACGACTATCAGCGTCTATTGGCCAATAACGACAGCTGCGTCGAAGCCGACCGGCGCTTCCACTTGCTGATTGCCGAAGCCACCGGCAATGTCTGCTTCACCGAAATCATGCAACACCTTGGCAGCGCGATGATCCCGCGCACCCGGGTCAATGCGGCCGAGCGCGGGGCGGTGGATTTGAGCAAGCTCGGGCAACTGGCGAATCTTGAGCATGAGGCGATCTTCAACGCCATCAAACGTCAGGACGCGGACGCGGCGCGCGCGGCAATGTGGTTGCATCTGACCAACAGTCGAGACCGGTTTTCAGCCACGAGCTGAATGCCGCTGGTCTGTTCGATAGCACGCCCGGTGCGGCGGCACTTCCAACGAGTACGACCCGGATCTTCCGGGCCTCATGCTCTGAGGTGCAATGATGGCTGACGATACGCTGTTTCAGGGAGGCACGGCCCCAACCGACCCTACCCGCAAAGTCCCCGGTACGGATGAGCCGACGCTGGCCGATCACGAGATGCCGCCGGGCGTCATGCCCGGGCGCGACCCGTTGAGCGATGCCGATCGGCCGGAAGACTGGAAGGATCCGTCGTCCGATGAAGACATACCGCCGGCTGATGAGCCGACACCGCTGTCCGATGACAGGCGCTGAACAAAACCCGGCTGATTGCCGGGTTTTTTTGATGCTTTTAAACAGCGCCGAGATCGCGCATCAACAACCCAAACCGCAAATCCACCGCATCCGGAATCGGCAGATACACCGTATGCCCGTCCCCCGGCGCCACGTCGATGGCTTCACCTTTCAGGTTCTGCAATTCATGCAGATCAAAATGGAAGTTGCCCTTGGGCGTCATCAGTTCCAGGTGATCGCCCAGTGCAAAACGGTTCTTAACCTTGACCTCGGCCAGACGATCCCGACGTTCGCCGGTCAACTCGCCCACAAACTGCTGACGCTCCGACACCGAGCTGCCGTTCTGATAGTTCTGGTATTCGTCATGCACATGCCGGCGCAGGAAGCCTTCGGTGTAGCCGCGCTGGGCGAGGGATTCCAGATCGGTCATCAGGCTGCGGTCGAATTCGCGACCGGCCACAGCATCGTCGATGGCCCGGCGATAGACCTGGGTGGTGCGCGCGCAGTAGAAGTGCGATTTGGTCCGGCCTTCGATCTTCAGTGAGTGCACGCCCATGCGGGTCAGGCGCTCGACGTGCTGCACCGCGCGCAGGTCCTTGGCGTTCATGATGTAGGTGCCGTGCTCGTCTTCGAAGGCCGGCATCAGCTCGCCGGGTCGGTTGGCTTCCTGCAGCAGGAACACCTGATCGGTGGGGGCGCCGAGGCCGAGGGTCGGTTGCGGTTCGAAGGTCTGCACGATTTCGCCGAGCTGGTTTTCGCTGGCCTCCTGCGCCGAGTATTTCCAGCGGCAGGCGTTGGTGCAGGTGCCCTGATTGGCGTCGCGTTTGTTCATGTAACCCGAGAGCAGGCAGCGGCCGGAATAGGCCATGCACAGCGCACCGTGGACGAACACTTCCAGTTCCATGCCGGGCACTTGCTCGCGGATTTCGCCGATCTCTTCCTGCGACAATTCACGGGACAGGATGATCCGACTCAAGCCCTGCTGTTGCCAGAATTCGACACTCGCCCAGTTCACCGTGTTGGCCTGCACCGAGAGGTGAATTGGCATCTGCGGGAAGTGCCGGCGCACCAGCATGATCAGGCCGGGGTCGGACATGATCAGCGCGTCCGGCGCCATCTCGATCACCGGCGCCAGGTCCTTGAGGAAGGTCTTCAGTTTGGCGTTGTGCGGCGCGATGTTGACCACCACGTAGAAGCGCTTGCCCTGGGCCTGGGCTTCACGAATGCCAAGCGCCAGGTTGGCATGATCGAACTCGTTGTTGCGCACTCGCAGGCTGTAGCGTGGCTGGCCGGCGTACACCGCATCGGCCCCATAGGCGAAGGCGTAACGCATGTTTTTCAGGGTGCCGGCGGGGGCGAGCAGTTCGGGGGTGAAGGAGGTCGTCATGGCGGCGTCGGTCGCAAAAGCGCGGCAGGGTAGAGCAGTTGCGCCGAGGGTTTATTGATCTGGATCTATGCTTAATGAAGAAACAGGGCACTCGCGCTGACGCTGGCTGACTAAACGGGACGGGCGCGGGTGGCGCCTGACTGACCTGGACCGGACATGAACCAAAAGAGTCTGCAATTCAAATCCCTCACCGTGCTGCTGTTTCTGGTGACGGTCGCCTTCATCTGGATCCTGCTGCCGTTCTACGGTGCGGTGTTCTGGGCGGTGATCCTCGGCATCCTGTTCGCACCGATGCAGCGCCAGTTGCAACTGAAATTCGGCTGGCAACGCAACCTCACATCACTGTGTACCTTGAGCATCTGCCTGGTGATCGCGATCTTGCCGGTGATCGTCCTCAGTGTGCTGCTGGTGCAGGAAGGGGCGACGCTTTACGACAATATCGAAAGCGGCAAGCTCGATATCGGCGCTTATCTGGCGCAGTTCAAGCACAGCCTGCCGCCTTACTTTCAGCATCTGCTCGACCGCTTCGGCATGGGCGAGCTCAATGCCTTGCGCGAAAAAATCGTCAAGACCGCCATGCAGGGCAGTCAGGCGCTGGCGAGTCAGGCGTTCAGTTTCGGCCAGGGCACGTTCGAATTCGTGGTGAGTTTTTTCATCATGCTGTACTTGCTGTTTTTCTTCCTGCGCGACGGCGCCGAACTGGCGCGCAAAGTGCGCACAGCGATACCGCTGGAGGAGCATCACAAGCGTCGCTTGCAGTTGAAATTCAATCGCGTGGTACGCGCCACGGTGAAGGGTAATCTGCTGGTGGCGATCACGCAGGGTGCGCTGGGCGGGGCGATTTTCTGGTTTCTCGACATTCCCAGTGCGTTGCTCTGGGCGGTATTGATGGCGTTTCTGTCGTTGCTGCCGGCGGTGGGCGCGGGGATTGTCTGGGTGCCGGTCGCGGTTTACTTCCTGCTCAGCGGGATGATCTGGCAGGGCGTGGTGCTGGGGCTGTTCGGGGTGTTCGTGATCGGTCTGGTGGACAACCTGCTGCGCCCGATCCTGGTGGGCAAGGACACACGGATGCCGGACTACATGATCCTGATCTCGACCCTGGGCGGGCTGGCGGTGTTCGGCCTCAACGGTTTCGTGATCGGGCCGCTGATCGCGGCGCTGTTCATGTCGAGTTGGGCGCTGTTTATCGAAAGCAAGCCGAAAGTGCAGCTGCCTTAAGCCTTGAACGGGCCGCTGAGCAGTTGTTGCGACAGCGCTTGAGCCGCCGGCAAGGACGTGAGCGGGCCGCTGACCGGCTCGCCGTCGCGCACCAGATACCAGCAGGCGAGCAGCCCCAGCTCTCTGAGCGATGCGGGAACGGCGCTGCCGACAACGGACATGATTTGAACCTGAGCCATGAAAAGTACCTCCATCAATCTGTGGAGCTACCTTAGGGAATTGGTCGTTTCAGGGACAATCAACGCTTTCGATAGTGGTCATTGACGCCGCTGAGGGCTGGCTCAATCCACCACTTGATCGAGCATGTGCACGATCTCGTGTTCGTTGAGAAAACCCTTGCGCACCAGGTTTTCCGCCAGCAGCGAGAGAAACTTCGCGGTGCGGTGGCCTTCCAGGTGCTTGAGTTCGGTCAGGGCGTTGTAGACCTTGCTCGAGGTGCATAAACCGACGATGCGGTGCGGATTCTGTGTAGGCATTCAAGTCGTCCTTGTTGTTATCAACCTGTTGTTTGCGGACGGATTCAGAGTGCGGTTCCGTCATGACAAATAGATGACCGTTTGTGTGTTGCCCCCGACGGTCGAGTCCATCATGCCGACTTTAGCGGTTCAAACTGTCCTCACAGCGACCTTGGCGAGATTTTTTCAGACCCTGGCCGACGAACGGTTGGCTTTCCCGAAGGCAATAAAAAGCCCCGCGATCAGGCGGGGCTCTGGGGACCGGTTACCAGCGCGGGCCACCGTAGTAGTGTGGCCGGCCGTAATAACCGCGCGGTGGGCCGTAATACACCGGGGCCGGTTGGACGTAGACCGGTTGCTGCACATAGACCGGGGCCGGCTGGTAATAAACCGGTGGCGGCGGTTGCTGCACGTAGACCGGGGCCGGTTGAGCGTAAACAGGCTGCTGGACGTACACCGGCCGATCCTGATTGATGAGCGCCGAGCCGATGATGGCCGAGCCGACGATCGCACCAAATACCGCCGGGCCCTGCCAGCCACCGCCGTGGGCTTCTGCCTGACCCGTGATCGCGAATGCACCAATCAACAAGGCCACGATGGGGAGTTTACGAATCATGATAATTCCTCGGTTCTTCGACCCGGCGTCCGAACCTGCAACAGGCCCGGAATGGCGCGGGGATACTTCTAAGACAGCAACATTTTGAAAAACAGCACGGCCGCAGGGTAAATTTTGTGTAAGGTCTGTACCGGTTTGTTTACCGAGCTTGCGGCATCGACTGTGATGCCCGGAACAGACCGCCTTATGATCGTTCAGAACCCGATGGCCTGGCTAATCCCGTCCATCCGAAAGTGCATACGAAGGAGCCTCCCATGCAGATGAACCCCAACAAAGACACCCAATTGTGCATGTCCCTGTCTGGGCGTCCCGGGAATTTCGGTCTGCGGTTTCATAACCATTTGTATGAACAACTGGGGCTGAATTTCTACTATAAGGCGTTCAGCAGCCAGGACCTTCCCGGTGCGGTCGGCGGGATCCGCGCGCTGGGGATTCGCGGTTGCGGCGTGTCGATGCCGTTCAAGGAAGCGAGCATTGCGCTGGTTGATGAACTGGACGCCTCGGCGGCGGCGATCCAGTCGATCAACACCATCGTCAACACCAATGGCCATCTCAAGGCCTACAACACCGATTACATCGCCATCGCCCAGTTGCTGGACACCCACGCGGTGCCGAAGGACTCGACTTTCGCCCTGCGCGGCAGCGGCGGCATGGCCAAGGCTGTGGCCAGTGCCTTGCGCGATGGCGGTTACAAAAATGGTTTGATCGTCGCTCGCAACGAGCGCGCCGGCCGTGCGCTGTCGGATTCACTCGGGTATAGCTGGCAGGCGGAACTGGGCGACAAGCGTCCGCAGATGCTGATCAACGTCACCCCAGTGGGCATGGACGGCGGCCCGGAAGCAGGTCAGCTTTCTTTTGAGGTGGATGTGATCAAGTCTGCCGACACCGTGTTCGATGTGGTGGCGATTCCCTCGGAAACCCCGCTGATCGTGCGTGGTCGTGCCGAAGGCAAAAAGGTGATCACCGGGCTGGAAGTGATCGCGATCCAGGCACTGGAGCAATTCGTGCTGTACACCGGCGTGCGGCCGACGGTCGAGCAGTTCGATGCGGCGGTGGCGTTTGCCCGCAGTTGATGGCGCCTGAGCAACGGCATATCCGCCCGAATTTGCCGTTGCCTATACTGCCGGATCAGCAAGCACAGACTTGCCCATCACAAAAGCCGAGGTTTGCATGCATCCGCCCATTCTCAACCTGAATGACGTCGAACTCGAACCGCTTCCCGAATCATTGGCCCCCGAGGGCGAAACCGCCGGGCGTTATCAGCAACGGTTCGCCCGGGTCGGCCAGCAACTGGGCGCGCAGAAACTCGGTTACCGCTTGTATGCGTTGCCACCAGGCATGCGCGGCAGTCCGTTTCACAGCCATCGGGTGAATGAGGAAATGTTTTACGTGGTGGCCGGGGAAGGGGAAGTGCGCCTCGGCGCCGAGCGTTTCCCGATTCGCGCCGGCGACGTGATCGCCTGCCCACCGGGCGGCCCGGAAGCTGCGCATCAGATCATCAACACCAGTGCTGCGGAACTGCGCTATCTGGCGGTCAGCACCCAGCAGCAACCGGAAATCTGCGAGTACCCGGATTCGAACAAATACGCGGTCATGGACAACTTCAACGTCGATGCCGACGGCAATGCCTCGGGATTCGTGGCGGTGGCGCGGCAGGCAGACGGCGTGGATTACTGGGACGGCGAATAACGCCGCCCCGGTGCGCTTATTCTTCGAGGCGGGCCAGACGCTCTTCCAGCGCCGCAATCCGCGCTTCCAGCTCTTCGATGCGCTCCACTGATACGCCGCTGGCAGCCCCGCGTTCAGGATTCTGCCGCGCCGCGATAATCGCCTCGATGTCCGCCGGATCGCCCAGCGCGTGGGTATAACGATCTTCGCGCTGGCCGGCCTGACGTGGAATCAACACCGCCAGCTCCCGGGCGATCAGGCGTTCCAGCTGATGCACCACTTGTTCGGCGTCTTCAAACTCATGCATGCGACCGCTGCGGGTCAGCAGTTCGTTGACGGTCTGCGGGCCGCGCAGGAACATCAACCCGGTCAGGATCAATTGCGCCGGCACCAGCTCCAGTGCCTTGTCGACCTTGTGCTCCCAGCGGTCGGCGCGGCTGCCCATCACCAGTTTGGTGAAGCCGCGGCTTTCGAGGGCGCGCAGGCTCTGACCGACCTGGCCCTGAGTCAGGTTCATCACTGGCTCCCGGCTGGTTTTCTGGTTGCAGGCCAGCACCAGTGCGTTGAGGGTCAACGGGTAGGTTTCCGGGCTGGTGGCCTGTTTCTCGATCAACGAGCCCAGAATGCGGATTTCCGTGGCGTTGAGCCGTGGTTCGTCGGGGCGGGTTTCAAATTCTGTGGTCATCGCGCGTTCCCTCTGCAGTCGAAGGCGCCTAGCCTAATCCTTGCTGGATAAAAGACAAGCCGCGCCGCCCGCGAGCATGGCTATAATCGCCCCCACGATTCACCCAGCCACCACGTGAGACTGCCATGACCATTTCCCTGTACGCCGCATCCGTCCCGGTTTTTCAACAAATGCTCAACGCCGTGAGCGATGTGCTGAAAAAGGCTGAAGCCCACGCCACCGAGAAAAACATCGACCCGAACGCCTTCCTGCAAGCGCGTCTGTACCCGGACATGTTCCCGCTGGTGCGTCAGGTGCAGATCGCCGTGGACTTCGCCAAAGGCGTTTCCTCGCGTCTGGCCGAAATCGAAATCCCGAAATACGACGACACCGAAACCACCTTCGCCGAGCTGCAAGCGCTGATCGCCAAGGTTCTGGCCTTCATCGGCGAGATCAAGCCAGAGCAAATCAATGGCAAGGAAGGCATCGAGATCGTGACTCGCCCGGGCACCCCGAAAGAGAAGCGCTTCAGCGGCCAGGCTTATCTGCTGAGCTACGGTCTGCCGCAGTTCTTCTTCCACGTCACCACCACCTACGCACTGCTGCGTCACAACGGTGTGGAAGTGGGCAAGCGCGATTACATGGGCGCGTTCTAAAACGTTCTGCAACAAAAAGCCCGCCAAGGTTTACGCCTTGGCGGGCTTTTTTGTTGCGCCGGTTTTTTACGCCGGACGCTGGGTTTTCTGCTCTTCGCCCAGGCACGCGGCGGCCGTGAACAGCACGTCGGTGGAGGAGTTCAGCGCCGTTTCGGCCGAATCCTGCAGCACGCCGATGATGAAACCGACGGCCACCACCTGCATGGCGATTTCGCTCGGGATGCCGAACAGGCTGCACGCCAGCGGGATCAACAGCAGCGAACCACCGGCCACGCCCGAGGCACCGCAGGCGCAGATCGCAGCGACGACGCTGAGCAGGATCGCGGTCGGGATGTCCACGGCGATACCCAAGGTGTGCACGGCGGCGAGGGTCAGCACGGTGATGGTGATCGCCGCGCCGGCCATGTTGATGGTGGCGCCGAGCGGGATCGATACCGAGTAGGTGTCTTCATGCAGGCCCAGGCGCTTGCTCAGTTCCAGATTGACCGGAATGTTCGCCGCCGAGCTGCGGGTGAAAAACGCAGTGATGCCGCTTTCACGCAGGCACTGGAGCGTTAGCGGGTACGGGTTGCGGCGCAGCTTCCAGAACACGATCAGCGGGTTCATCACCAGCGCCACGAACAGCATGCAGCCGAGCAGTACCGCCAGCAGGTGCGCATAACCGATCAATGCGCCAAACCCGGAGGTGGCCAGGGTCGACGCTACCAGACCGAAAATGCCCAGTGGCGCAAAACGGATCACGACCCGGACAATCACTGTCACGCCGTTGGACAGATCGCCCAGCACTTCGCGTGTAGTGTCACCGGCGTGCCGGATCGCCACGCCCATGCCGATGGCCCAGGCCAGAATGCCGATGAAGTTGGCGTTCATCAGTGCGCTGACTGGGTTGTCGACCACGCTCAGCAACAGGCTTTGCAGCACTTCACTGATGCCGCCCGGCGCGCTTACGGCGATGTTGTCGGTGGACAGCACCAGATGCGACGGGAACATCATGCTGGCAATCACCGCGACCACGGCAGCGGCGAAGGTGCCCAGCAGATACAGAAACAGAATCGGCCGGATGTGGGTTTCCTGGCCGTGCTTGTGGTTGGCGATCGAGGCCATGACCAGCACGAACACCAGGATCGGCGCCACGGCTTTCAGGGCCGAGACGAACACTTTGCCGATGAAGGCCGTGCCTTTGGCCGCTTCCGGCGCGAACAGCGCGAGGGCGATGCCGGCAATCAGGCCGATCAGGATCTGGGTGACCAGGCTGAGGCTTTTAAGACGTTGCAATAGAGAAGGGGATGAAGCGGTCATGAACGGCATCTCTGTTTTTATAGGGTGCAAGGTTGCGTGATCCGGGCGATTGATCGGGGGCAGGCCACGGACACAAACCGAAAGGACTGACGCGCCAGCCACACCGTTAAACGGGTGGTTGAACAGGGTGTACGTTTTGCAGGGCGCGGACTTTATCACAGGGTCGTCCGATTCCTTCAGGCCTGTGACGATCTGCCACCGGATCCATCTACAACTTAGACAGGTTTGTGCAAGTCACTCGGGAAACACTCTGTTAAGATTGCGCATCCTTATTTTCAAGTTCTGCCAGCGGGCCCTCGGGTCAACGCTGGTGTCGTCGTTTTGCTGGAGTTCCTCATGCTGTTGCCCATCCTTCTGTTGTCTGCCGCCGGGTTTACGGTGCTGACCACGGAGTTCGTCATCGTCGGCCTGCTGCCGGCGATTGCCCGCGATCTTGCTGTCACCATCCCGCAAGCCGGGTTGCTGGTGACGCTGTTCGCTTTTACCGTGGCCATGTTCGGTCCTTTCTTGACCGCGTATTTCGCCCGCTTCGAGCGACGCAAGCTGTTCATCACCATCCTGATCATGTTCGGCCTGGCCAATACCGTGGCGGCATTGGCGCCGAACATCTGGGTGATGGCCATTGCCCGGTTGATCCCGGCGTTGGGGTTGCCGGTGTTCTGGGCGCTGGCCAGCGAAACGGCGGTGGATATCGTCGGCCCGGACTTCGCCGGTCGCGCGATCGCCAAGATCGGCTTCGGCATTGTCTGCGCCACCGTGTTCGGCATTCCGGTCGGCACGCTGATTTCCGATGCGTTCGGCTGGCGCAGTGCGTTTGCCATTCTGGCGGTGATCGCGTTCGCCAAGGCGTTGCTGCTGTTTGTCTACCTGCCGAAAACCAGCCTGCACCAGCATCAGGTCAGTTTCGCTTCGCAGTTCAAGATCCTGCGCAGCCCGCTGATGCTGGGTCATGTGATGCTGTCGATCCTGGTGTTCAGCGGCATGTTCACCGCTTACACCTATCTGGCGGACATCCTTGAGCGTCTGGCCGGCTTCAATGGCACCGTGGTCGGCTGGTGCCTGATGGGCTTTGGCGCGGTCGGCCTGATCGGCAACTCGCTGGGCGGTCGTGCGGTGGATCGTCATCCGCTGATGGCTTCGGTGATGTTCTGCGCGTTCATGATTCCGGGGATGGTGGCGCTGGTGCCGAACATCAATTCGTCGCTGGGTCTGGCGGCGGCGATGGGCATCTGGGGCGTGACCCAGGCGGCGCTGTTTCTTGTCAGCCACGTGCGCTTGATGAAAGCGGCTCCTGAAGCGCCGGCCTTCGCCGCGTCGCTGAACATCGCCGGGGCCAACCTCGGGATTGGTCTGGGCGCGATCATTGGCGGTCGGGTGATTGACAGCGCCGGCCTGGGCTTTGTGGGTTTCGCCGCCGCCGGGTTCATCCTGCTGTCGATTTTCCTCGCCATGGTGCTGATGGTGCTCAAGCCGCGCGACGTCTGCGCGCCGGCTTAAAAGGCTGTAAACAGCTCGCGTCGGGCACCTTCGGTAATCGCTTTGATGCCGGGGTGCTTGACCTTGCGCTCCACCGAGATCGCGTAGAACGACTCGCTCACCGCATCGGTCTGGCCGATCAACTCGACGCCGTACTGGCGCTTCACCTCATCGGCAATCACGCTCGGGCCGATGAAAATCCCGCTGCCGGACTGGCCGAACGCCTGCATCAAGGCGCTGTCATCGAACTCCCCGACAATCCTCGGCTGAATCTGCTGCTCGGCGAACCAGCGCTGTAGACGGCTGCGCACCACGGTTTCCGCGCCGGGGATCAACAGCGGCGCACCGTGCAGGCTGCGGGGAAAATCCTGACCGTATTGCGCGGCCAGTTCAGCGGTGGCAAAGAAACTGATCCCGCATTCCCCGAGCTTCTGGCTGTAGCCCTTGATGTCCAGGTGCGAGGGCATCGGGCTGTCGGAAATCACCAGGTCCAGGCGCTGGATTGCCAGGTCTGCCAGCAGGCGCTCGAGTTTGTCTTCGCGGCAGGTGATGCGCAGTGGCTCGCTCAATTCCATGGTCGGCGCGATCAGGCGATAAACGATGGATTTGGGCACTACGTCCGCCACGCCGACCCGAAACAGGATCTGCTGTTCATTGGGCTGGGCGCGCAGCATCAGCTCCAGTTCACCGCCGAGCTGGAACATCTGCTCGGCGTAGGGCAGGGCCTGACGCCCGGCCTCGGTGAGTTCCAATTGCCGGCCGACCCGTTGAAACAACTCGATACCGTAGGTTTGTTCGAGCAGGGAAATCTGCCCGCTGATGGTCTGCGGCGTCAGGTTCAGTTGCTCGCAGGCGCGCACGATGCTGCCAGTCTTGGCCACCACCCAGAAGTAATGCAGTTGTCGGTAATTGAGCATGGGGTTCGGTCCGTCCAATACAGTTCGTATAAATCGAAGTATAGCCGCTAAAAATACGAATTTTCCTGAAGTGTTTGTCTCCCTAGAATGCCCAGCCATCGACGGCCGGCCTGTACGGCGCTGTCTGTTCTATCGAGGGAAGCATCATGAAACTGAAGAGTACGGCGTTATTGATCGCGTCTTTACTGGTACTGGCCGGTTGCGACCAGGCCGAAAAGAGCGCCCAGCAACTGATGGGGCAGGCGGCTGAAGCGGCCAAGCAAGCCATCGATGACACGCACAAAGCCGCCGAGCAGGCGCTCAGCGATGCCACCGGCAATCTGATCAGCAAGAAAGAACCGAAAGACGACGAAGAAAAACCCGAATCGTCCTCCCAGGAAATCTAAACCGTCTTATACAGAGTCAGGACTGACCCATGGAATACCTGTTAGAACTCGCTTCCAGCCCGACCGCATGGATTGCTTTGGCCACACTCGTGGTGATGGAAATCGTGCTCGGCATCGATAACCTGATCTTCATATCGATCCTGACCAACAAGCTGCCCGAGCAGTACCGGCAGAAGGCTCGTCGTCTGGGGATCGGCATGGCGCTGATCATGCGTCTGGCCCTGTTGAGCACCATCGCGTTCATCGTTCAGCTGACCGCGCCGGTCATCGAGATCCTCGGCCACGCGTTCTCCTGGAAGGACATGATCCTGATCGCCGGCGGCCTGTTCCTGTTGTGGAAGGCGACGACAGAGATCCATCACAGCATGGACCCGGCACCGGAGGATCCGAAGACCGCGACGTCGAAGGTGACCTTGGGCTTCGCCGCCGCCATCGGGCAGATCCTGATGCTGGACATGGTGTTCTCGATCGACAGCATCATTACCGCTGTCGGCATGACCGAACACTTGCCGATCATGGTGATTGCGGTTGTGGTCTCGGTGCTGGTGATGCTGTTTGCGGCTGATCCGCTGGCCAAGTTCATCAACGACAACCCGACGGTGGTCATGCTGGCTCTGGGCTTCCTGATCATGATCGGCATGACACTGATCGCCGAAGGCTTTGGCGCCCACGTACCGAAAGGTTATGTGTATGCCGCCATGGCGTTCTCGGCTGCGATTGAAGTGCTGAACATGATGTCGCGCCGCGCCAAGCAGAAGAAACTGACTGCCGAAGCGTAATCGCTGGAAAACCAAAGGCCGCCTGAACTTGCGAGAGTCCGGGCGGCCTTTTTGTTTGTGTCGGTTACAGAAAGTCAATGCGCGGTGGCGTGACGGGCGTCGTGTTTCTCGATCTTCCTGGTCGGTGCAGGTTGAACCGGGTGGTGATGGCGGCGGGAAATCCGCAACACGCCCCACAGCATGGCGGCGGCAACGGCCAGCCAGCCGGCAATCAGCATTACGATGGTCATGGTCAGGCTCATCTGTGCCTCCTCTTTGCCCTGCGTCGGGCGCGCTTTCTTTGGCTCTTGTCTGAATGACAGTCTAGTCGCTGGTGTGTTTCAAGCTATTGACCGAAGGTCGGTGGTGACCAATCAGTTCGCTCTATGCAGCCGACGCATCTGCCGCTTTGGGCTATACCGCAGCGTGGCGCCGTCCTATGATCCTCGACCAAGCCGGAACACGATGACCGGTAACTGATCAAGAGAGTGACGATGGTGCAGCTATTTTCCCGGATTCGCGCGGCGCTGCTGGTGGCCGGTTGCGTGACAGCATTGGTGGGGTGTGCGGGCAGTGTGGCGCCGGAGGTCAAGCGCCTGCCGGAACGGGTCGAGCTTAGTGGTACGTTCTATCGCGGTGAGGCCTATCAAAGCGGGCCGCAAGTGCTGGCCAGCCTGCTGTCGCAGCAGGGCATCGTGATCACCCCGGGTTTGCTGGAAAAACCGCTGCATTTGCCGGGCGCCGAGGACAAGTTGCAACAGAATCTGCAGAACCTTGCCCGTGAATACGGCATGGTCGTGTATCCGCTGGACAGCAACCTCCCGGCGCTGCTGACTCAGGTGGCGGCCGGGTATCCGGTGATGGTGCGTTTCAGCGAAGGTTCGGCGTTTTGGGCGGAGCCGCGTTACGCGATCCTGTCCGGCTACGATCGCTTGAAGCAGAAGGTGCTGCTGCGCGCCGGGATGAATCGCCGTGAATTGATGAGCTTCAGCTCGTTCGAGTCGGCCCTGGAAAAATCCGGCGGCTGGGCAGTGTTGATCCAGAAGCCGACGCAGATTCCGGCGGCGGTCGATCAACAGCGCTGGCTCAAGGCTGCCGACGCACTGGCGCAAGCCGGGCAGGAGCGGGAAGCGGCGCAGGCGAGGAAGGCGCTGGCGGCGCATTGAGGTTCCGTTCGTCGCCTGTCGGGCACCCTGATGGAGGATGCGCTTCTGAACTGTAGCGTCCCGTGTTTTACGGGCCAGTTTCAGGAGGCGAATATGGCAATTCCAACTTCACCCAGCGGGCCGCATTCTTCCGAGCATGGCAGCGGCGACGACCTGGGCTTCGATCCGGACTCGCCTGATCTGGACGATCCGCAAGTCGATCCCATTGGCCCGGCGAAGGCGCCCAAGGATGTGCAGCCGGGCGACGATCCCAAGCGTCCGGCCAAGCCTTACGATCCCTTGGCTGATCTCAAGCCTTGAAGCGAGGTGCGTATGAGTACCGATTCGAGTTTCGACGACCACAAGCCTGACAGTGTGCCCACCACGCCTGAGCCGGAAGTTGATCCGGTGCTGGATCCTGAGAGCCCTCTGCGCGATCCGCTGGCGCGTCCGGCGGTGGTGACGCCGGAGCATTCCCGCGACCCGAGCGCTGGTGACGGCATTCCCGAAGACGACAAGATGCCGTTGCCCAACGACTGAGTGCATAAATGAAAAAGCCCCGACGATTCGGGGCTTTTTCATGGGGGGACGGATTACTTGGACGCTTCGATCACGCCGCTCTGGCGACTCTTGAGGTTTTTGTCGGCCTTGTATTGCTGAGCCACGGCGGGAACGTTAGCGCTCTTGCCGGTTTCCACCCAACTGCGGATGCGGCTGGCATCGGCGAAGTGGGTGTATTTGCCGAACGCGTCGAGAATCACCAGGGCGACCGGGCGGTTGGCCATGCGGGTCACCAACACCAGACAGTGACCGGCAGGGTTGGTGAAACCGGTTTTGGTGATGCGGATATCCCAGTCGGCCTTGTTGACCAGGTGATCGGTGTTACGGAAACCCAGGGTGTAATTGGGTTTACGGAACGAAACGGTCTTTTCCTTGGTGGTGGTCAGCTCGATGAGCAGCGGCTGTTTGTGCGCGGCCACCAGTAACTTGCTCAGGTCGCGGGCGGTGGAGACGTTGCGCTCGGACAGGCCGGTGGGCTCCACAAAATGTGTGCTGGTCATGCCCAGCGCCTTGGCCTTGGCGTTCATCGCGGCGATGAATGCCGCGTAACCGCCCGGGTAGTGGTGAGCCAGGCTGGCGGCGGCGCGGTTTTCCGAGGACATCAGGGCAATCAGCAGCATCTCTCGGCGGGGCAGTTCGCTGCGCAGTTTGACGCGGGAAAACACGCCTTTCATTTCCGGCGTGTGGCTGATGTCGACGTCAATCCATTCGTCCATGTTCTGGTGCGCTTCGACCACTACCAAACCGGTCATCAATTTGCTCACGGAAGCGATGGGCACCACCACGTCCGGGTTGCTGGAATAAATGACTTTGTTGGTCTGCAGATCCATCAGCAGGGCGCTGCCGGAGGCAATCTTCAATTGCGAAGCGTCTCGAGGGGCGGCGGTGGTTTCGGCGGCGTTGACCGTTGGCGTGAGGAGCGTGCCTGAAAATGCAAAAACCAGGCTCAGGATGGACAGACGAATATTCACGCGGGCGAACTCATGAAGGTTGGAAATGCCGTTCTTTGTAACGGCCTGTGTCGTAAAAACGACGCATTGTAGGAGTATGGTTGAAGAACTGTCGATGGTTGTCCGCAAGGCATGAAAAAGTCGTGAAAAGCCCTGTAAAAATAGGGGTTTCCGGCGAACGGTAAAGGTTTTTTCGAGGGCATGAAAAACCCCGCACAAGGCGGGGTTCTCGGAGCGCGGAAAACGCGACTCAGGCGTGCAGGGTTTCTGCCGCGTAGAGGGTGTTTTCCAGCAGGCAGGCGCGGGTCATCGGGCCGACGCCGCCGGGTACCGGAGTGATCCAGCCGGCGCGGGGCAGGGCGGTCTCGTAGACCACATCACCCACCAGTTTGCCGTCTTCCTGGCGGTTGATGCCGACGTCGATCACGATCGCGCCTTCCTTGATCCACTCGCCCTTGACCAGGCCCGGCTTGCCGGCGGCCACGACCACCAGGTCTGCGCGGCCGACGTGTCCGGCCAGATCCTTGGTGAAGCGGTGGGTAACGGTCACGGTGCAACCGGCCAGCAGCAGCTCCATCGCCATCGGACGACCGACGATGTTGGATGCGCCGACAACCACCGCGTCCATCCCGTACAGATCGGCACCGGTGCTTTCCAGCAGGGTCATGATGCCCTTCGGGGTGCACGGACGCAGCAGCGGAATACGCTGGGCCAGACGACCGACGTTATAAGGGTGGAAACCGTCGACGTCCTTGTCCGGGCGGATGCGCTCCAGCAGTTTGGAAGCGTCCAGGTGCTCTGGCAGAGGAAGTTGAAGCAGAACGCCGTCGATTGCCGGGTCGTCGTTCAGTCGATCGATCAGATCGGTCAGCGCTTCTTGAGTGGTTTCGGAAGGCAGGTCGTACGCTTGAGAGAGGAAACCGACCTCTTCACAGTCTTTACGCTTGTGCGAGACATAAACCTGAGAGGCAGGATCGCTGCCGACCAGGATCACCGCGAGGCCTGGCGTGCGCAGACCTTGCTGGCGACGTTCGGCAACCCGTTGGGCGATCTGCTGGCGCAGGCTGGCGGCGATCGATTTGCCGTCGATTAGTTGTGCAGTCATTGCGCGTGATTAACCATCGAGAGGGGAAAAAAAGAGAACGCATTCTCGCATGTCAAACGGTGAGGGCAAAGGCGCTTGGTCAGCAAATTCCCCTAAGCCCTTTAATTAAATGAATTTTTTTTAAAAAGGATTTGACGACCTTCGGGTCGCTCTATACTATTCGTCGCACTTGTCGGGCACAGCCTAGCACTGGTTAAGAAGGTCGAGCGAAATCAACGTTTTGCGAGGCTGGAAAGCACTTAGTTTGTAGTCCTCCAAGGGTACAGCTAACAAGGCGCCCGTAGCTCAGCTGGATAGAGCATCCGCCTTCTAAGCGGATGGTCGCAGGTTCGAGTCCTGCCGGGTGCGCCATTAGGCAGCATTGGCACAAGTAACGCGATATGGTGGGCGTAGCTCAGTTGGTAGAGCACGGGATTGTGACTCCCGTTGTCGTGGGTTCGATCCCCATCGTCCACCCCATATTTCGAAAGGCGCCAGATGTAACAGTCTGGCGCCTTTGCTTTAAAAGCTTCATCTGCGGATGTGGTGGAATTGGTAGACACACTGGATTTAGGTTCCAGCGCCGCGAGGCGTAAGAGTTCGAGTCTCTTCATCCGCACCAATCAAAGCTTCATTCATGCCATTGGCCGGGTGAAGTTCTACAAAGAAGTTGTTTGGCTTCTTTGGCACGCAATATGGTGGGCGTAGCTCAGTTGGTAGAGCACGGGATTGTGACTCCCGTTGTCGTGGGTTCGATCCCCATCGTCCACCCCATATTCCGAAAGGCGCCAGATTTAACAGTCTGGCGCCTTTTTTGTTTTACGGTTTCGGATTTTGGCGGCTGCAGGTTTCGGGTCGCAGGGCAGGGTGCTTCGTCGTATTAATGTTGTTCGATGATGCTGCGCTGTCCGCCGGCCTTGCTTGCGAGGTCGCCTGTCAGGGAGATGATTCAACCGCCTCTATATATAGAAGAGGTTGGCGCAGAGCCCTGGCTTGAATTGGCTGTATTTGCTAACAAGGCGAGGCGCAACCGCTTGTCCCCGCCTTCAAATGGCCTGCTGTTTTTTTACCCGTTTTCAGTAGGGTGACTTCTTGAGTTTGACCTACTAGAATGCTTGCCCTTGATTCTTGGGTCGGAAACGGCCGGCTAACGTCTGTGCAACGAGGAATATCCATGCAAGTTTCTGTTGAAAATACTACTGCTCTTGAGCGCCGCATGAGCATCACCGTGCCGGCTGAGCGCATCGAGACTCAGGTCAACAAGCGTCTGCAGCAGACTGCCCAAAAGGCCAAGATTGCTGGCTTCCGTCCAGGCAAAGTGCCAATGAGCGAAATCAAGCGCCGTTTCGGTGCTGATGCGCGCCAGGAAGCGATCGGCGACGTGATCCAGTCCTCCTTCTACGAAGCTGTGGTTGAGCAGAAGCTGAACCCGGCCGGTTCGCCATCGATCGAGCCAAAATCGCTCGAAGCTGGCAAGGACCTGGAATACGTAGCCGTATTCGAAGTGTTCCCTGAGTTCACCGTTGCCGGCTTCGAAGGCATCACCGTTGAGCGCCTGAGCGCTGACGTGGCTGACGCCGATCTGGACAAGATGCTGGACATCCTGCGCAAGCAGAACACCCGTTTCGAAGTGGCCGATCGTGCTGCCCAGAACGAAGACCAGCTGAACATCGATTTCGTTGGCAAGGTTGACGGCGAAGTATTCGCTGGCGGTTCCGCCAAGGGCACTCAGCTGGTACTGGGTTCCGGCCGCATGATCCCGGGCTTCGAAGAAGGCCTGGTCGGCGCTAAAGCCGGCGAAGAGCGCGTTCTGAACCTGACCTTCCCAGAGGACTATCAGAACCTGGACCTGGCTGGCAAAACCGCCGAGTTCACTGTGACTGTAAACACCGTTTCCGAGCCAAAGCTGCCAGAGCTGAACGAAGAGTTCTTCGCTCAATTCGGCATCAAGGAAAGCGGCATCGACGGTTTCCGCACCGAAGTTCGCAAGAACATGGAGCGTGAACTGCGTCAGGCGATCAAATCCAAGGTCAAGAATCAGGTAATGGACGGTCTGCTGGCCACCAACCCGATCGAAGTGCCTAAGGCTCTGCTGTCCAACGAAGTTGACCGTCTGCGCGTGCAGGCTGTCCAGCAGTTCGGCGGCAACATCAAGCCAGACCAACTGCCGGCCGAGCTGTTCGAAGAACAAGCCAAGCGTCGCGTTGTCCTGGGTCTGATCGTGGCCGAAGTGGTCAAGCAGTTCGATCTGAAGCCAGACGAAGCCCGCGTTCGTGAAATGATTCAGGAAATGGCTTCGGCTTACCAGGAGCCTGAGCAGGTCGTGTCCTGGTACTACAAGAACGACCAGCAACTGAACGAAGTTCGTTCGGTTGTGCTGGAAGAACAAGTTGTGGATACTGTTCTGCAGAAAGCTAGCGTGACCGACAAATCGGTCTCTTACGAAGAAGCGGTCAAGCCGGTAGAAGCTCCAAAAGCCGACTGATTGTTTTTGCGTTAGAAGCACACACCATAAGCCAGCCTTCGAGCTGGCTTATGCGTATTCAAGACATGACTATTTGGGAGTGACTGCAGAGCATGTTCCGTAATTCCTATATTCAGCAGAACTCTGATATCCAGGCCGCCGGCGGCCTGGTCCCGATGGTTGTCGAGCAATCTGCTCGTGGCGAGCGCGCTTATGACATCTACTCGCGTCTTCTCAAGGAACGAGTAATCTTTCTGGTGGGGCCGGTAGAGGACTACATGGCCAACCTGATTTGCGCGCAATTGCTGTTCCTTGAAGCGGAAAACCCGGACAAGGACATCCATCTTTATATCAACTCCCCGGGCGGTTCGGTGACAGCGGGCATGTCGATCTACGACACCATGCAGTTCATCAAGCCAAACGTATCGACTACCTGTATCGGTCAGGCGTGCAGCATGGGCGCATTCCTGCTGACGGCCGGTGCACCTGGCAAGCGTTTCTGCCTGCCGAACTCGCGCGTGATGATTCACCAGCCACTGGGCGGTTTCCAGGGCCAGGCATCGGACATCGAAATCCATGCCAAGGAAATCCTCTTCATCCGCGAGCGTCTGAACACGCTGATGGCCAAGCACAGCGGCCGTACGCTTGAAGAAATCGAGCGCGACACCAACCGCGACAACTTCATGAGTGCAGAAGCTGCGAAGGAATATGGTCTGATCGACGAAGTGATCAACCAGCGTCCAGCTTAAAAATAAGCAGCTCAAAATAGGCTTGGTCGGCGCGTCTGATCAGCGGCGGGCTTGAAAAAGCCCGCAATAGCCTTCATCTTGTGTTGCAAGCCTATCGGATTTGGATCGAACGAATGACTGACACCCGCAACGGCGAGGACAACGGCAAGCTGCTCTATTGCTCCTTCTGTGGCAAAAGCCAGCATGAAGTACGCAAATTGATTGCCGGCCCCTCGGTCTTTATCTGCGACGAGTGCGTCGACCTGTGCAATGACATCATCCGCGAGGAGGTGCAGGAAGCACAGGCCGAAAGCAGCGCGCATAAATTGCCTTCGCCTAAAGAAATCAGCGGCATCCTTGATCAATATGTCATTGGTCAGGAGCGTGCCAAGAAGGTTCTGGCAGTAGCGGTGTACAACCACTACAAGCGTCTGAACCAGCGTGACAAAAAGGCTGACGACGTCGAACTCGGCAAGAGCAACATCCTGCTGATCGGCCCGACAGGCTCCGGTAAAACCCTGCTGGCCGAAACCCTGGCCCGCTTGCTGAACGTTCCGTTCACCATCGCCGACGCAACCACCCTCACCGAGGCTGGTTACGTGGGTGAAGACGTCGAGAACATCATTCAGAAGCTGCTGCAGAAGTGTGATTATGACGTAGAGAAAGCCCAGATGGGCATTGTCTACATCGACGAAATCGACAAGATTTCGCGCAAGTCCGACAACCCGTCGATCACCCGGGACGTTTCCGGTGAAGGCGTGCAGCAGGCCTTGCTCAAGCTGATCGAAGGCACGGTCGCTTCCGTACCACCGCAAGGTGGCCGCAAGCATCCGCAGCAGGAATTCCTTCAGGTTGATACCCGTAACATCCTGTTCATCTGCGGTGGCGCATTCTCCGGTCTGGAGAAGGTCATTCAGAACCGTTCCACCAAGGGTGGCATCGGTTTCAACGCAGAAGTGCGCAGCAAGGAAGAAGGCAAGAAAGTTGGTGAATCCCTGCGTGAAGTCGAGCCTGACGATCTGGTCAAGTTCGGTCTGATCCCGGAATTCGTCGGTCGTCTGCCGGTCCTGGCGACGCTGGACGAGCTGGATGAGGCTGCTTTGATGCAGATTCTCACCGAGCCGAAAAATGCCCTGACCAAACAGTATGCCAAGCTGTTCGAGATGGAAGGCGTGGATCTGGAATTCCGTTCCGACGCGCTGAAATCGGTCGCCAAGCGTGCCCTGGAGCGTAAAACCGGTGCCCGTGGCCTGCGTTCGATTCTCGAAGGTGTGCTGCTCGACACGATGTATGAAATCCCCTCGCAGTCCGAGGTGAGCAAAGTCGTGATCGATGAAAGCGTGATCGAAGGCACGTCCAAGCCACTGTATGTCTACGAAAACAGTGAGCCGGCTGCCAAGGCTGCACCGGACGCATAAGCGCCCGGCCTGCCGGAACAAGGAAGGGGCCTTCGGGCCTCTTTTTTTTTATGTCGTTTTTTACATCCGCTTTGCGCTTGTTTTTTTTCAAGGCAACCCCCATCTTGGTTTCAAGCTTAATTCCATCTGATTACGGCCATATGGCCGCCGTAGAGGCGAAATCATGAAGACCACCATCGAATTGCCTCTCCTGCCATTGCGTGATGTCGTTGTGTATCCGCACATGGTTATCCCGCTGTTCGTGGGGCGCGAGAAATCCATCGAAGCCCTCGAGGCCGCGATGACGGGCGACAAGCAGATCCTGCTGCTGGCCCAGAGAAACCCGGCTGACGATGATCCCGGTGAAGAAGCTCTCTATCGCGTAGGTACTATCGCCACCGTTCTGCAGCTGCTGAAACTGCCGGACGGCACCGTCAAGGTTCTGGTCGAAGGCGAGCAGCGTGGCGCTGTCGAGCGCTTCAGCGAAGTCGATGGCCACTGCCGTGCCGAAGTCTCGCTGATCGACGAGGTCGACGCCGCCGAGCGCGAATCCGAAGTGTTTGTGCGCAGCCTGTTGTCGCAGTTCGAACAATATGTGCAGTTGGGCAAGAAAGTCCCGGCTGAAGTCCTGTCGTCGCTCAACAGCATCGACGAGCCTGGCCGTCTGGTAGATACCATGGCCGCGCACATGGCGCTGAAGATCGAGCAGAAGCAGGAAATCCTCGAAATCATCGATTTGTCGGCCCGGGTCGAGCACGTTCTGGCCTTGCTGGACGCCGAGATCGACCTGCTGCAAGTCGAAAAACGCATTCGTGGCCGCGTTAAAAAGCAAATGGAGCGCAGTCAGCGCGAGTACTACCTGAATGAGCAGATGAAGGCCATTCAGAAAGAACTCGGCGACAGCGACGAAGGCCACAACGAAATTGAAGACCTGAAGAAGCGCATCGACGCTGCCGGTCTGCCGAAAGACGCGCTGGCCAAGGCCACTGCCGAGCTGAACAAGCTCAAGCAAATGTCGCCGATGTCCGCTGAAGCCACTGTGGTGCGCTCGTACATCGACTGGCTGGTTCAAGTGCCGTGGAAGGCCCAGAGCAAGGTACGTCTGGACCTGGCCCGTGCCGAAGACATTCTCGACGCCGATCACTACGGCCTCGAAGAGGTCAAGGAACGCATCCTTGAATACCTCGCCGTGCAGAAGCGCGTGAAGAAAATCCGTGGCCCGGTGTTGTGCCTGGTCGGTCCTCCGGGCGTGGGTAAAACCTCGCTGGCCGAGTCGATCGCCCATGCCACCAACCGCAAATTCGTGCGCATGGCCCTCGGTGGCGTGCGTGACGAAGCGGAAATCCGTGGTCATCGTCGGACCTACATCGGTTCGATGCCAGGAAGATTGATTCAAAAGATGACAAAAGTGGGTGTCCGCAACCCGCTGTTCCTGCTCGATGAAATCGACAAAATGGG
The DNA here is from genome assembly GCF_048654275.1 of Candidatus Pseudomonas auctus. Taxonomy (NCBI): domain Bacteria; kingdom Pseudomonadati; phylum Pseudomonadota; class Gammaproteobacteria; order Pseudomonadales; family Pseudomonadaceae; genus Pseudomonas; species Candidatus Pseudomonas auctus. The sequence goes on from NZ_JBJYZK010000007.1 coordinate 93,139, forward strand.
CAGCGACATGCGTGGCGACCCGGCGTCGGCGTTGCTGGAAGTGCTCGATCCTGAGCAGAACCACAACTTCAACGACCACTATCTGGAAGTCGATTACGACCTCTCGGATGTGATGTTCCTGTGCACCTCGAACTCGATGAACATTCCACCGGCGCTGCTGGACCGGATGGAAGTCATCCGTCTGCCGGGCTACACCGAGGACGAGAAGATCAACATCGCGGTCAAGTACCTGTCGCCCAAGCAGGTTGCAGCCAACGGCCTGAAGAAGGGCGAGCTGGAATTCGACGAAGAAGCGATCCGCGACATCATCCGTTACTACACCCGCGAAGCCGGTGTGCGTGGCCTCGAGCGGCAGATTGCCAAAGTCTGCCGCAAGGCGGTCAAAGAGCACGCGCTGGAAAAACGCTTCTCGGTAAAAGTGACAGCTGATCTGCTGGAGCATTTCCTCGGCGTTCGCAAGTTCCGCTACGGTCTGGCCGAGCAGCAGGATCAGATCGGACAAGTCACCGGCTTGGCCTGGACTCAGGTGGGCGGCGAACTGCTGACCATCGAAGCCGCTGTGGTGCCGGGCAAAGGTCAACTGATCAAGACCGGTTCGCTGGGTGACGTAATGGTCGAATCGATCACTGCGGCCCTGACTGTGGTGCGCAGCCGTGCCAAGAGCCTGGGTATCCCCCTGGACTTCCACGAGAAGCGCGACACGCACATCCACATGCCGGAAGGTGCTACGCCGAAAGACGGCCCGAGCGCTGGTGTAGGCATGTGTACCGCACTGGTGTCGGCTTTGACGGGTATTCCTGTGCGCGCCGATGTCGCCATGACCGGCGAGATCACCCTGCGTGGTCAAGTTCTCGCCATTGGCGGTCTGAAGGAAAAACTGCTGGCCGCTCACCGTGGCGGAATCAAGACAGTGATTATTCCGGAAGAGAACGTGCGCGATCTGAAGGAGATTCCTGACAATATCAAGCAGGATCTGCAGATCAAACCGGTTAAATGGATTGACGAGGTCCTGCAAATTGCGCTGCAATACGCGCCGGAGCCCTTGCCGGATGTGGCTCCGGAGATAGTTGCCAAGGACGAAAAACGTGAGTCTGACTCTAAGGAAAGAATTAGCACGCATTAATACGCTTTTGCCTGGGGGGCTTCCTTGACAGCTTTTTAGAGCCCTTGTTATAAAGCGGCTCTTAAGTGTCTGTAGGCCATTCAGCACTCGTTTTTGCTTTCACCAAAAAACTTAGAATCATACTCAAATAGATATAAGGGGACTTAGAGTGAACAAGTCGGAACTGATTGATGCTATCGCTGCATCCGCTGATATCCCGAAAGCTGCTGCTGGCCGTGCGCTGGACGCTGTAATCGAATCCGTCACTGGCGCTCTCAAGGCTGGCGACTCCGTTGTTCTGGTTGGTTTCGGTACTTTCTCCGTGACTGATCGTCCAGCTCGCATCGGTCGTAACCCACAGACCGGCAAGACTCTGGAAATCGCGGCAGCCAAAAAACCAGGTTTCAAAGCCGGTAAAGCCCTGAAAGAAGCCGTCAACTAAGTTTGATTCAGGTTTTTACCCATCCGGGTCGGGGTCATGCCTGACTTGGCAGCGGAGCGGTAGAGCAGGCGGTTGGAATAGCTGCCTGTCACACCGGGATCGAGGGTTCGAGCCCTGTCCGCTCCGCCAGTTACGAGAAGGCGCATCCTCGGATGCGCCTTTCTTCTATCCGGATTCTACCCACGCTCCACGGTTGCCTAATTTTGAAGTTCAACCGTTTCTGGGGGACGCATGCTGCAGAATATCAGGGACAATTCACAAGGCTGGATTGCCAAGACCATTATCGGGGTCATCGTTGCACTGATGGCTCTGACCGGTTTCGACGCCATTTTCCAGGCCACGACTCACAAGAATGAGGCGGCCAAGGTCAACGGCGAAGAAATCAGCCAGAACGAGCTGAGCCAGGCGGTGGATATGCAACGCCGTCAGCTGATGCAACAACTGGGCAAGGACTTCGACGCTTCCTTGCTGGATGAAAAAATGCTGCGCGAATCGGCCCTCAAGGGTCTGATCGATCGCAAGCTGCTGCTGCAAGGCGCAGAACAATCGAAATTCGCTTTCTCCGAAGCGGCCCTGGACCAAGTGATCCTGCAGACGCCTGAATTCCAGGTCGACGGCAAGTTCAGCTCTGACCGTTTCGATCAGGTGATCCGTCAACTGGGCTACAGCCGCATGCAGTTCCGCCAGATGCTGGCTCAGGAAATGCTGATCGGCCAACTGCGCGCCGGTGTGGCAGGCAGCGGTTTCGTGACCGATGCTCAGGTGCTGGCCTTCGCCCGTCTGGAAAAACAGACCCGCGACTTCGCCACGCTGAACATCAAGGCTGACCCTTCGACCGTGAAGCTGACCGATGACGAGGTCAAGGCTTACTACGACGAGCACGCCAAGGAGTTCATGACCCCGGATCAAGTGGTCATCGATTACCTGGAGTTGAAGAAGGCTTCGTTCTTCGATCAGGTCGCCGTCAAGGACGAAGACCTGCAGGCGGCGTATCAGAAAGAGATCGCCAACCTGTCGGAACAGCGTCGTGCGGCGCACATTCTGATCGAAGTCAACGACAAGACTACCGAAGCGCAGGCCAAGGCGAAGATCGAAGAAGTCCAGGCGCGTCTGGCCAAGGGCGAGAAGTTCGAAGCGCTGGCCAAGGAGTTCTCGCAGGATCCGGGTTCGGCCAACAATGGCGGTGACCTGGGTTATGCCGGTCCTGGCGTTTACGACCCAGCCTTCGAGAAAGCCCTGTATTCGCTGAACAAGGATCAGGTTTCCGAGCCGGTTCGCACCGACTTCGGGTTCCACCTGATCAAGCTGCTGGGTGTCGAGGCGCCTGAAGTGCCGACTCTGGCCAGCCTGAAAGACAAGCTGACCCGCGAGCTGAAAACCCAGCAGGTCGAGCAGCGTTTCGTGGAGGCGACCAAGCAACTGGAAGACTCTTCGTTCGAAGCATCCGACCTGGCCCAGCCGGCGCAGGATCTGAAACTGACCGTGCACACTTCCAAGCCGTTCGGCCGTGAAGGTGGCGAAGGCGTTGCAGCCAACCGTGCCGTTGTGACGGCCGCGTTCAGCACCGAAGTGCTGGAAGAGGGGGCCAACAGCACCGCCATCGAGCTGGATCCGGAAACCGTGATCGTGCTGCGCGCCAAGGAGCACCTCAAGCCGACTCAATTGCCGCTGGAAAGCGTGGCCACCGCCATTCGCACCCAGTTGACCAAAGAGCATGCCAGCGCGGCTGCCAAGACCAAGGCGGAGCAACTGATCGCCGGTCTGCGTGATGGCAAGACCCCGCTGGACAAGGCGGTGGACGGTCAGAGCTGGAAAGTCACTGAAGCGGCGAACCGCGCTCAGGAAGGCGTTGATCCAGCGGTGCTGCAAGCGTTGTTCCGCATGCCGAAACCGGCCGCCAAGGACAAGCCGACCTTCACCAGCGTGACGCTGGCGGACGGTAGCCTGACCATCGTGCGCCTTAACGGCGTGAACGAAGCAGCGGCTCCGACCGATGAAGAGAAAGCGCAGTACCGTCGCTTCCTCGCCTCGCGTGTGGGCCAGCAAGACTTCGCGGCGTACCGCAAGCAGCTGGAAGCCGAAGCCGACATCAAGCGTTTCTGATGCCTGGCTGAGCCGCAAGACCCGAGCCCCGGATGAAAATCCGGGGCTTTTTTATGCGCGCTATCCGGCGTTCGGGAAGCCATGGCTCCGGGCATTGACGGTCGCATACAGGGTCAACAGCAATAGGCCCGCGACAATCCACGGGTAACTCCCGACGCCCAGGTTGTTCAGCAGCAGACCGCCCGCAAGCCCGCCGCCGGCAATTCCGACATTCCACAGGGTCACCAGCATCGATTGCGCGGTGTCGGCAGCCTCCATGGCGGTTTTCGCCAGGGCCGTCTGCAACAGCGAGGGCATCGCGCCGAATGCCAGGCCCCAGACGGCGATGGCGGTGTAGACCACGCCCGGCCATTCGCGCCAAAGACCCAGTGCAATCGCCGACAGCAGGAACAGCGCGGCACTGACCAGAACCAATTGACGCAGCCAGCGATCAATCAGGCTGCCGACGATCCACAGGCTCAGCACCGACGCCAGACCGAATACCAGCAACACCCGGTCGATTTCTCCGCCAAGTCCCGACGGTTCAAGAAATGGCGCGATGTAGGTGTACAGAAGGTTGTGCGCGACGACGTAGGACAAAGTCACAAACAACACCGATCGCACGCCCGGCAAGATAAACACCTGACGCAGTGGCAGACGTTTTCCGGCGCGTTCACCGGCGAAATCCGGCACTTGCCAGCGCACCCAGATCACCAGCAGCAACGTCAGCCCGGTCATGATCGCAAAGCTCAGACGCCAGCCGACCGCCGTGCCCAGCAGCGTCCCGGCCGGAATGCCCAGCGACAGCGCAAGGGGTGCTCCGAGCATGGCCACCGTAATCGCCCGGCCCTGCAAATGAGGTGCGACCATCCGGCTCGCGTACCCGGCCAGCAGAGCCCAGAGCAGCCCGGCGAACACGCCTGCGATCAAGCGTGCAATCAGGGTCAGCCAGTACAGTTCCGACAGTGCAGTGATGCTGTTGGCTATGGCAAACCCACCAATGGCCGCCAGCAACAGCGGACGTCGACGCCAGCCTCGGGTGGCGATGGTGAGGGGAATCGCCGCCAGCATCGAACCGATGGCGTACAGCGTGACCAGTTGCCCGATCAGTGCCTGAGAAACATCGAGCCCTGCGCTCATTTGCGGCAGCAGGCCGGCGGGCATCGCCTCGGTCAGCACGGTGATGAAGCCGGCGGTGGCCAGCGCTAGCAGTGCGCCCAGCGGTAGTCGTTCATCGTGCTGGACGCTATTGGTCAGCGGTGTAGAGGTGAGTTGCGCATCGTTCATGAACCAGCATCCCTTTTGCCGAGAAAGACGAAGGCCATAGGGTAGGGCGCTGCACATTCGGGAAAAACAGGTTAGGGTTCCGAACATCTCGGACAAGAATGTCGTGAATCAGGGAGGGATGAATGGACAGCCTGGGCAGTATTTCAGTGTTTGTGCAGGTGGCGGAAACCCGCAGCTTTACCGAGGCCGGCCGCTTGCAGGGCGTGTCTTCGTCGGCGGTCGGCAAAAGCATTGCCCGACTGGAGGCACGACTCAATGTGCGGTTGTTTCACCGCACCACTCGCAGCATCACGCTGACCAGTGAAGGCGCGCTGTTTCTTGAACGTTGCCGCAAGATCCTCGCCGAAGTGGAGGCGGCGGAATTTGAACTGTGCGATGCCGCAGCGGCGCCTCACGGCAAGTTGCGGGTCAGCCTGCCGCAGGTGCATGACCTGGTGATGCCGGTCATGAACGAATTCATGGCGCTGTACCCGCAGATCGAACTGGATCTGGACCTGACTGATCGCATGGTCGACGTCGTTGAGGAGGGCTTCGATGCGGTGATCCGAACGGGTAAACCGCGAGACTCGCGACTCATGGCACGACCGTTGGGCGAGTTTCACATGGTGTTGGTGGCCAGCCCCGCGTATCTGCGCGAGTGCGGCGAGCCGCTGACCCCGGCCGATCTGGCGGAGCACGCCTGCCTGCGCCATACGTTTCACGCCACCGGCAAACTGGAGTCCTGGCCGTTCAAACGCGAGGAGGGCGCTCCCGAGCCGACCTTGCCGATACGCCTGGTCAGTACGTCGATCGAAGCCGTGCGGCTTGCAGCGCTGGCGGGCATGGGCATCGCTTGTCTGCCGGACTTCATGATCTTCGAGGCGCAGCAGCAGGGTCGCCTGCAGCGAGTGCTGGATGAGCATGTGGAGCACGTCGGACAGTTCTGGGTGCTGTGGCCGTCGAGCCGGCATGCAACCGCCAAGTTGCGGGTGTTCATCGATCATTTATCGGCGCGACTTTTTCCTGCCACTGAAGGTCGATAGAGTTGTAACTGTTTTAAGACACTAATCCATACGCCGCGGGGCAGCGATCTGTTGCACAATACGCCCCGGACCGTTTTCCCTCAGGATGTTTAATGTTGAATTCTATTCCCGTGCGTTTCATCGGGTTGGCGTTGTTGCTGACCGCCGCTGCCGGCTGCTCCAAGGACAAGCCCATCTACGAGCATGAGAATTTCGACGACTCCGGCACCTTTTCGCGCAATTACCCGGTGACCGACACCGCCAGTTGCGAAGCGGCCCGCCGAGCGTTGCTCAGCCAGGGCTACATCATTACCAGCAATGACCCGAAACTGGTCAGCGGACACAAGAGCTTCCAGCAGACCGGCGAAACCCACCTGGAGATCAGCTTCAACGTGGTATGCGCCGATGATGGCAGCGCAGGCCATCACGCCACCGTGTTCGCCAATGCCCTGCAGGACCGCTACGCGCTGAAGAAGACCAACAACTCGGCCAGCCTCGGTGTCGGCGTGTTGGGCTCGGTTTCGATGCCGATCGGCTCGTCTGACGATTCGATGGTCAAGGTCGCCAGTGAAACCGTGTCGTCGCAGAAGTTCTACGAGCGCTTCTTCACGCTGGTCGAGCTGTTCCTGCCGGCCGAAGCGAAGAAGGCCGCGCACATCACCGAAAAACCGAAGACCGACCTGGGTGTGCCGGAAGCCAAAGCGGCACCGGCTCCGCTGGTTCCAGCCCCCGCGGCTGAACCGACCCCGGCCCCAGCACCGGCCGCCGAGCCCGCTGCAGCACCTGCGCCAGCACCTGCAGAAGCGACCCCGGCCAGTTCCGAGCCGGTAGCGCCGCCAGCGGAAGCGGCGCCGATTACCCCGGCACCGGTTACCGAGCCTGCGCCCGCCACGGAAACCATCACGCCACCGGCCAATCCGACGGACATACCGCCGCCCTCCGAGCCGATTCCGGCCATGCCTGCCTCCGGGCAGTAAACCTGTGGGAGCGAGCCTGCTCGCGATAGCGTCGGCACAATCAATATCAATGTGTCGGAAAGTTCGCTATCGCGAGCAGGCTCGCTCCCACAGTGCTATGTGGATGAATCCTTCTCAAAATATCCCGCGATAAATTCCTGACCGCCTGCTACGTTTATTTCATGAAGGACGCGTTTCATTTTTCCTTCACACGGGCACTTTATGCTCGAGGCACTGGTCATTTGTTCCAGGCCATTTCAAGCAAGCGTCAGGGGGGATTACGCAATGGATGACTACCAAGAAGAACTGCTCGAATTCCAGGCCTTTGAGCTGGATTCACCAGAGCCTGCGGAAGACGCCACCGAGCTGTAAGGCGTCAGCCTGTCTTGCGGTGACTGCGGCGAAATTCGCCCGGTGTCTGGCCGTTCCAGCGCTTGAAGGCGCGCTGGAAAGCTTCGGCCGAGGCGAAGCCCAGCAGGTAGGCGATCTCACCGAATGCCAGTTCGGTGTCGCGGATGTAGGTCATTGCCAAGTCACGGCGGGTGTCATTGAGGATCGCGCGAAACTGCGTGCCTTCCTCGGCCAGTTTGCGCCGTAACGTCCAGGTCGGCAGCTTCAGGCGTGTCGCCACTTCTTCCAGGTCGGGTTCCCGGCCACCATTGAGCAACGGCCCGAGCAATTGCGTGATGCGTTCGCGCAGGCTGCGGGTGCGGGTCAGTTGTTCCAGTTCCCGTTCACACAAACCGAGCAAATGTTTCCAGGTGCTGGGGCAATGCTCCGGGTTGCGTTGGGCCAGGCTGGTGAGGCTCAGGCGCAGTTGGTTGTGTTCGGCGCCGAACTGAATCGGGCAGTCGCCGAGCACGGCGTAGGCGTCGCGATAATCCGGGCTGTCGAACTCGATCTCGATCCGTTCAGCACGCAAAGGTTCTGGGCTGACGCTGGACAATTGATGCAGCCAGCCGGCAATGATCGAATCCACCACAAAGCGGTTGTAGGCGTTGTACGGGCTGATCGAGTAGAACCGCAGCCAAGCACCGCTGGCGTCCTCGTGGAAACTCGACTGGCCGCGATAGTTGGAGCCGTACAACGGTTCGAAACGAGTCAGGCAGCGAGCGGCTTCGCGCACGGTCGGCGCCTGCGCGGCGGTCACACCGGCCAGCCCGGCCTGACTCAGGCGACTGAGCCGGCCCATGCGCAAACCCAGTGCCGGGTCGCCGGTCAGCTGAATCGCGCCATGCCCCAGGCGCATGTAGCGCGGGATCGACAGGCGCGCCCCGGCTTCGGCCAGTCGTGCGGTGTCCAAACCGTACTGTTCGAGCAATGGCAGCGGGTCGATCTCATGGCTGCGCACGGCATCGGCCAGGCTGTGGACGAAGCCCACCGACAGATCCCCGAGACGCATCGGCAGCGGCTTCACGGTTTACAACCAGAGGTTCAGCAGGCGCGCGCCGCGGGCTTCGCTGTCGGCGAATTGCTGGCCGTTGCTACTGAGGAAACTTTGCCCGGCGCTCGGCTTGTCCCAGAACTGCCCGCGCAGAAACACACTCATACCGGCCAGCGCCTTGCTGGCCGGCGGTTGCGCGGTCAGGGTCAGTTGGTGCCAGGCCTGGCCTACACTGACTGCTCCCGGTTTCAGGCTGACCGAGTCCGGCACGCTCGAGCCTTTGTAACCCTTCCAGGGTTGATCCCACACGCCATGACCGACGACAAACGCGGGCACCGCGATCAGCTGCGCGCCTTGCTCGTCGAGTTTGCGGTAGTTGTCCGGGTACCAGCTGTCGTTGCCGATCAACACGCCGAGGCGTCCGGCCGGGGTGTCGATCACATTGATCCGCGAAGCTTCGCGGGTGCCGGAGTCATCGTGATCGAAGACCGGACGCATCTGCCGCTGTGGCTGGCCGAGGGGGGCGCCGTCACGCCCGAAGACCACCGTGCTGTTGTACAGCGCGCCGCTGCCGGCCTTGAGCCGGCCGTCGGTGATGTTCGGTTCAGGCAACACGATCGAGCCGGCCACCAGGGTGATGTGGAACTCCTTGGCCAATCCACCGAACAGAGCCTGATAGTCCTTGGCCATGTCCCGGGACTTCATGCGCAGGTGCGCGTCATCCAGACGGCTGCTGCCCTTGGCGGTGAGCCAGGCGCGAGCAAACTGCACCGGGTTGCTCGCCGCCAGCCAGTTCATCGCTTCGGCGAGGGTGGCGGCCTGGTATAGCTCATCTTTCTCGCCGCTGATCATCAGCCAGGTGCCGACATGCTCCGGCAGGATGACCACGGTTTTTTCATTCAACAGCCCCTGATCCTGCGCCTGCTGCAAATAGGCGGCGAGCTTGCGGTGCAGGCGTTCGGGGCTTTGGTAGTCGGTGGGAAACAGCTCGGGCTGGATGCCCAGCAGGTTGCCACGGTCGGCGGGGGTGCCCTGATCGACCGCGAGTTTGATCCGCAGGTCCGACAGGTAATGACCGGCCGGCCGGTCAGCCGCCCACATGGCGTAGAAGGTGAGCGCGGCGATGAGCGCCATGGAAAAAGTCAGGTACAGAAGTTTGCGCATGAAATCCAACAACAACCGGGTACAGGGTGTGCGGACAGGGTAGGGCGCCAGCCCCGGCTTGCCAAGAGGCGCTGCGCATTTGGATCAATAACTTGTCAGTTACGGTCATTGAGTGACAGCGAGGCGACTCCTAATCTGTCGAGCATGACTGACGGGGGACGCAGAGCTCCCGCATTTTCCGTGATCGCTGCTGTGGAGTTAACGATGACCGCCACTCAATACCCGCACCTGTTGGCCCCGTTGGACCTGGGATTCACCACGCTGCGCAACCGCACCCTGATGGGCTCGATGCACACCGGCCTTGAAGAGAAGCCGGGTGGTTTCGAACGCATGGCGGCGTATTTCGCCGAGCGTGCCCGCGGCGGCGTCGGCCTGATGGTCACCGGCGGTATCGGCCCGAACGACGAGGGCGGTGTGTATTCCGGCGCGGCCAAGCTGACCACCGAGGAAGAAGCGCTCAAGCACCGCATCGTCACCCGCGCCGTGCATGATGCGGGCGGCAAGATCTGCATGCAGATCCTCCACGCCGGCCGTTATGCCTACAGCCCGAAACAGGTCGCACCGAGCGCCATTCAGGCGCCGATCAACCCGTTCAAGCCCAAAGAGCTGGACGAGGAAGGCATCGAGAAACAGATCCGCGATTTCGTCACTTGCTCGGTACTGGCCCAGACTGCCGAGTACGACGGCGTGGAGATCATGGGCTCGGAGGGTTATTTCATTAACCAGTTCCTCGCGGCCCACACCAACCACCGCACTGACCGTTGGGGCGGCAGCTATGAAAACCGCATGCGCCTGCCGGTGGAAATCGTTCGCCGCGTACGTGAAGCGGTCGGCCCGAACTTCATCATCATCTTCCGTCTGTCGATGCTCGATCTGGTGGAAGGCGGCAGCACCTGGGAAGAAATCGTCACCCTGGCCAAAGCCATCGAGCAGGCCGGCGCAACCCTCATCAATACCGGCATCGGCTGGCACGAAGCGCGGATCCCGACCATCGCCACCAAAGTGCCGCGTGCGGCGTTCAGCAAGGTCACGGCCAAGCTGCGTGGCTCGGTGAATATTCCGCTGATCACCACCAACCGCATCAACACCCCGGAAGTTGCCGAGCAGATTCTGGCCGAAGGCGATGCCGACATGGTCTCGATGGCGCGGCCGTTCCTCGCCGACCCGGACTTCGTCAACAAGGCTGCCGAAGGCCGCGCCGACGAAATCAACACCTGCATCGGCTGCAACCAGGCCTGCCTCGATCACACCTTCGGCGGCAAGCTCACCAGTTGCCTGGTCAACCCGCGTGCCTGCCACGAGACCGAGCTCAACTACCTGCCGGTCAAGCAGATCAAGAAGATCGCCGTGGTCGGTGCCGGTCCTGCCGGTCTGTCCGCTGCCACCGTGGCCGCCGAGCGCGGGCATCAGGTAACGCTGTTCGATTCGGCCAGCGAGATTGGCGGCCAGTTCAACGTCGCCAAACGTGTGCCGGGCAAGGAAGAGTTCTACGAAACCCTGCGTTACTTCAAACGCAAACTGCAGACCACCAACGTCGAGGTGTGCCTGAACACCCGCGTCGACGTGGCGAAACTGGTCGAGGGCGGTTACGACGAAGTCATTCTGGCGACCGGTATTGCGCCGCGTCTGCCTGCGATTCCGGGTGTCGAGAACGCCAAAGTGCTGAGCTACCTGGATGTGCTGCTCGAGCGCAAACCGGTCGGCAAGCGTGTGGCGGTGATCGGCGCTGGCGGTATCGGTTTCGACGTCTCGGAATTCCTCGTCCATGAAGGTGTGGCCACCAGTCAGGATCGCGCTGCGTTCTGGAAAGAGTGGGGCATCGACACGAATCTGGAAGCCCGTGGTGGCGTGGCCGGGATCAAGGCTGCACCGCACGCACCGGCTCGTGACGTGTTCCTGCTGCAACGCAAGAAGTCCAAAGTCGGCGACGGTCTGGGCAAGACCACCGGCTGGATTCACCGCACCGGTCTGAAGAACAAGCAGGTGCAGATGCTCAACAGCGTCGAATACCTGAAGATCGACGACGAAGGCCTGCACATCCGCATCGGCGAAACCGGCGAGCCGCAAGTGCTGCCGGTGGACAACATCGTCATCTGCGCCGGCCAGGATCCGCTGCGCGAGCTGCATGACGGTCTGGTTGAAGCCGGGCAGAACGTGCACCTGATCGGCGGCGCCGATGTGGCGGCCGAACTGGATGCCAAGCGTGCGATCAATCAGGGCTCGCGTCTGGCCGCCGAGCTCTGATCCACCCTAGAATGCCGGCTCTTTGCACAGAGCCGGCCTTCATGTTTCTGCCTCCCACCGACTGGCTACCTCAAGCCCCCCTCGATCCCTTTCATCTGGACTGGCTCACTGCCGCCGGCATTGAAGTCGCGATCCTGCGTCTAGACCGCATCGATCCGCTGATCAGCGGCAACAAGTGGTTCAAACTCGTCGAACACCTGAAAGCCGCCGACCGCGCGGGTGCCGAAGGCATCATCAGCCTGGGCGGTGCGCACTCCAATCATCTGCATGCACTGGCGGCTGCGGGCAAGCGCCTGGGATTCGCCACGGTCGGGCTGTTGCGCGGGCATCCGCAGGACACCCCGACGGTCAGGGATCTGCAGGATTTCGGCATGCAGTTGCACTGGCTCGGTTACGGCGGTTATCGGGCGCGGCACGAGCCGGGGTTCTGGCAGCCGTGGCGAGAGCAATATCAGACGCTGCATCCGGTGCCTGAAGGTGGCGGCGGGTTGCTGGGCGCGCAGGGTTGCGCGGCGCTGAAGGACCAGGTCAGTGAACAACTCGGCAAGCTTGGTTGGGACGACTACCACGGTTGGTGGCTGGCCTGCGGCACGGGCACCACGCTAGCGGGATTGGTGTTGGCCGAGGCAGGCCAACGTGCGGTGTATGGCGCAATGGCTGTGCCCGACGATCACGGCGTCGCGGCCAATGTCGAGGCGATTGTCGGTGACACCGGAGGCTTTGAGCTGATCGACGCCAGCCGTGGCGGTTTCGCCAAGGTCGATCCGACGTTGCTTGAATTCATCGCGCAAACCGAACAGGCCAGCGGCATTCCCCTCGAACCGCTGTACACCGGCAAGGCCTTGCTGGCGCTCAAACAACAGATCGAGGCGGGCCGCTTTGCCCGGGGTTTGCGCTTGATCTTCGTCCACACCGGCGGCTTGCAGGGCCGGCGCGGATTCGACGGTTAACCCTGGCTGCGCTTGGGCATCATCCGCAGCAACGTGTTATCGCGCACCACGTAATGGTGATAGATGCCCGCCAGCGCATGCAGGCCGATCAGCCAATAGCCAATCGTGCTGATCAGTACGTGCCAGTATTCAACCTGTTTGGCGTAGGCCTTGTCCTCACTCACCAGCAGCGGCAGGTCGAAACCGTAGAACATCACCTGATGCCCCTCCGCGCTGGTGATCAGCCAGCCGAGGATCGGCATGCTGATCATGAACAGGTACAAGGCCCAGTGCATCAAGCGTGCGAGGGTGGTTTGCCATTGTGGCGAAGCCGGAAAGATTTTCGGCGCAGGCCCCAGGCTGCGAGCGAACAGGCGAAACCACACCAGCACGAACACAGTCAGCCCGAGCATGTAATGCACTTCGCGGATCAGCGTGCGACCACCACTGCCCTTGGGAAACAGCCCGCGCAATTCCATGCTGGCGTACACCAGCACCAACAGCACCAGCATCAGCCAGTGCAACAGGATCGACACGGTGCTGTAACGGGATTCGGAATTTGTCCACGGCATACGGCGTTCCTCACGGTTCAGGGCTCAAGCGTGCCGTTCTGCGACGGCATGCCTTAACTGTAATCCCCTTTGGCGCGTTTGCCCCAGGCTAAAAAAGCTTTCACTGAGCTGAGTCAGCGATTTAGCTGAAAACACTCATGAAAAAACGCCAGTGTCGGGCAGACACTGGCGTTTTTGTTTGCCGCGATGGATGCAATCAGCTGCTTTGCGGCATCTCGCCGTTGGCCAGGCGCTTGTTGATGTCGGCGATCACTTCCGGCAGATCGCTGATGGTGTCGATCATGTAGTGCGGGCGCGAGCCTTCGAACAGCGCGTGAATGCGCTTGCGTTCGCTGGCCAGCGCATCGCTGCCCAGTGCGCGATAGCCTTGGTAATCCAGGCCCAGCGCATTGCCGGAGCAGATCAGCGCCACGGTCCACATCCCGGCGCGACGACCTTCGAGAATCCCCGGCACGGTGTCGTCGATCTTCACGCAGGCGGCGACATCGTCGATGCCCAGCGCAATCACGTTGGCCAGCGCTTGCGCAGGCCATGGGCGGCCGTTCGGCACTTCGTCGGTGGCGACGACGTGGTCGGCGACGTAGCCGTTGGTGGCGGCCAGTGCCACGACCTTGTCCATCACTTGCTTCGGATAACCCGAGCAGGAACCGATCTTGATGCCTTGCTGACGCAGGTTGGCGATGGTCTCCAGCGCGCCGGGAATCAGCGCCGAGTGCTCGGCGATTTTCTCGATCTGCAGCGGCATGAAGCGGTTGTAGATCGCGGTGACATCATCGTCGGTCGGGGTGCGGCCGAACACCTTACGATAGCGCTCGGCAACCTGCGGCTGATCGCACAGGGTGCGGATGTGATCCCATTTGCCCATGCCCATCGGGCCCCGGGCTTCTTCGATGGAAACCTGGACGTCGAACTCGGCGAAGGCTTCGACAAAAATCTGGGTCGGTGCGAAGGAACCGAAGTCGACCACGGTGCCGGCCCAGTCGAGGATGGCGGCTTGCAGCTGGGTTGGGTTGTTGTAGTTCATGTTGGTCAGAATCCTGTATTGGCAATGCAATTCAAATGAGGGAGCGGGCCGGGTGAGTCAGATGTCGAGCACTTCCATCTCGCGCAGCACTTCACCCACCGCCGCGACGGCTTCGCGCATCTGCGCCGGGGTGACGTGGCCGATGCAGCCGACGCGGAAGGTTTCGACCTGAGTCAGCTTGCCGGGGTAGAGGATGTAACCCTTGGCCTTGACCCGTTCGTAGAAGTCCTTGAACTGGTAGTGCGGATCTTTCGGTGCGTGGAAGGTCGCGATGATCGGCGCCTGGATGGCGGCGGGCAGGAAACTGCGCAAGCCGAGTTTGCCCATCTCTTCCATCAATGCCTGGCAGTTGGCGGCGTAACGCGCATGCCGTGCCGGCAGGCCGCCTTCTTCGTTGTATTGCAGCAGCGCCTCGTGCAGCGCCGCGACTACGTGGGTCGGCGGGGTGAAGCGCCACTGGCCGGTTTTCTTCATGTAGCTGTGCTGGTCGAACAGGTCCATCGCCAGCGAATGCGAATTGCCGGCGGCTGCGGCCAGGTATTCCTTGCGGGCAAACACGAAGCCCATGCCCGGCACGCCTTCCAGGCATTTGCCGGAGGCGGCGATCAGCGCATCGAAAGGGACTTTTTGCGCATCCACCGGCAAGGCGCCGAAGGAACTCATGGCATCGATGATCAGGCGTTTGCCGTGCTGCTCGACGACCTGGGCGATTTCCGGCAGCGGATTGAGAATGCCGGTGCTGGTTTCGCAGTGAATCAGGGCGACGTGGGTAAAGTCGCCATCGGCGCGCAGCAGGCGGTCGACGTCGGCGGCGGTGGTCGGTTCGTCTTCAGCGGTTTCAAAAGTGCTGAACGAGCGGCCGAGCACTTCGCAGATTTTCGCCAGACGCTTGCCGTAGGCGCCGTTGATCAGCACCAGTACCTTGCCGTCGCGGGGGACGAGGGTGCCGATCGCGGCTTCGACGGCGAAGGTGCCGCTGCCCTGCAACGGTACGCAGTGGTGGGTGGCGGCGCCGTTGAGGATCGCCAGCAGTTGTTCGCACAGGCTGGCAGTCAGTTGATTGAAGCGGTCATCCCATGAACCCCAGTCGACCATCATCGCCTGGCGGGTGCGGGCCGAGGTGGTCAACGGGCCGGGAGTGAGCAGGATGGGTGCGGCAGTACTCATTCGTGTGTCCTCGCGATTGCGCTGTGGGATGAAGCTACGGCGCCTACGTTGCAATTGGGCGGATCATCAATCAAATTGTTTGTTGTTATGCCAGCCATCAGTGAGGGTTATTCATGAACCTGTTCCAGCTCCGCGCCTTCGACGCCGTGGCCCGTGAAGGCAGCTTTACCCGTGCCGCTGCCCGGTTGTTCATCAGCCAGCCGGCGGTCACCGGGCACATCAAGGCGCTGGAGGAGCATTACCAGATCACCCTGTTACGACGCACGGCGCGCCGGGTCGAGTTGACCGAGGAGGGCACCAAACTGGCGGCGATCACCCGGGCGATGTTCGGCATGGCCGAAGAGGCCCAAGCGTTGCTGGAAGCCAATCGGCAGTTGCTGACCGGACGCCTTGAGGTGGCGGCGGACGGCCCGCACATGGTCATGCCGATGCTTGCCAGCCTGCGGGCGCGCTATCCGGGGATCACGGTGAATCTGCGGTTGGGCAACGCTCAGGAAACGCTGGCGGCGTTGTTGTCCGAGCATGCCGATGTGGCGGTGCTGACCGAGGTCGAGCCGCGCAAAGGGCTGCATCTGCAAGCATTGAGTGAATCGCGGATCTGCGCGCTGGTGCCGGCGGGGCATCCATGGTCTTCACGCAGTGGCGAGGTCAAGCTCAAGGAGCTGGATCAGGTGATCATGGTCTTGCGCGAGCCGAGTTCGATTACCCGGCGCACGTTTGATCAGGCCTGTGCCCAGGCGTCGGTCAGTCCACGGGTGTTGCTGGAACTGGACAGTCGCGAGGCGGTGACGGAAGCGGTGGCGGCTGAGTTGGGGGTTGGGGTGGTGTCGTCGGTTGAGGTCAGCCATGACCCCCGTGTCGTCGCGATTCCCATTGCCGGAGAAGGGCTGGTGAACCGGCACATGATCGGCTGCGTGGAGCGCCGGCGGGAATTGCGGTTGATTCAGGCGTTTTTCGGATTGGCCCCCACCTGATACCCACCAGATCGTTCCCACGCGGACGGTTCGACGCCTCGACGGGGGAACGATCTACACCAGGCTTTCGCGCACCATATCCAGAAACGTCGCCACCACCCGCCGCGAACTCTGCTCGCGCAAGCACACCAGTGTCTCGGTCAAGCGCCGGGTGCAATCGGTGATCGGCAACGCGCAAACCCGCGAGTCAGCACCAAACTCCGCCGCCGACACCACCCCCACGCCAATCCCCACCACCACCGCCTCCCGCGCCGCTTCCCGGCCTTCGACCTGAATCGCCGGGCGGATGCGGAAGCCGGCGCGGGCCATTTCCTCTTCCAGGGTCTGGCGGGTCACCGAGCCGTGTTCGCGCAGCACCAGCGGCGTGTCGTCCAGATCTTCCAGGCAGATCGATTCACGCTCGGCCCACGGATGATGGCGGGAGACAAACGCCACCATCGGGTCGTTGCGCAGCGGCACACACAGCAGGCGTTCATCGCTGACATCGCGACCCAGCAACGCCAGATCGGCCTGATAGTTGAACAGTCGAAACAGCGATTCATCGGTGTTACCGGTCTCGATCTTCACGCTGATCCCCGGGTAGCGTTCGCAGAACCGGGCGATCTGCGGCAACACATGCACCGGCGCATCCACCGCCAGAATCAGGCTGCCGGTCTGCAAGGCCTGGGATTCCTGCAATAGCTCCTGAGCTTCGGCCTCGACCACAAACAGACGCTGGGTGATTGCCAGCAAGCGTTCGCCGAGATCTGTCAGGCGCACCGAGCGTTTGTTGCGGTGGAACAGCAACACACCGAAGCGTTCTTCGAGTTTGCGCACCTGGTCGGAAATCGCCGGTTGCGTCAGGTAAAGCCGCTCGGCGGCCTTGGTGAAGCTTCCGTGCACGGCCACGGCGTGAAAGGCTTTGAGCTGGGCGTGGGAAACCGACATGTTCTGACTCCAGTAACAAGCTGAGCTTATGTGTGAAATACGATAAATCGATTTTATTTATTAAACAGTAATTGCTTTGATCGGCTCACGCCAACGCTGACTGCCCGGTCGGGCAGCGATGCTGGCCATGAGCCTGTGCGTGCAAAACCAGGACTCATCTGACCGGTGTCGCCAAAGGGACGGGGTGATATCGCAGTGCTCAACAATAAAAACACAGGCGTTTACTCATCGATTCTGCCGGCACACTCACACCCTGAGGTCAGAACCACAATGAACAAGCACATCGGCACCATTGCGCGTTGGCGCATGCAGATCTTCGCTGTCACCTGGCTCGCTTACGCCGCGTTCTATTTCACCCGCAAAGCCTTTTCGGTGGCCAAACTGGGCATCGCCGAAGACCCCAGCTTCACCCTCGACAAAATGGCCATGGCCAACCTCGACGCGATTTACCTGGCGGCCTACGCCATCGGCCAGTTCACCTGGGGCATGCTCGCCGACCGCTTCGGCCCACGGGTCGTGGTACTCGGCGGTTTGCTGATTTCCGCTGCGGCGGCGCTGGTGATGGGCAGTTTCGCGACCTTGCCGATCTTCGCCACCTGCATGCTGATTCAGGGGCTGGCGCAGTCCACCGGCTGGTCGGGGTTGTGCAAGAACCTCGGCAGTTTCTTCCCTTCCGAACAACGCGGGCGCGTGCTCGGGTTGTGGAGTTCCTGCTATGCATTCGGCGGTCTGGTGGCCTCGCCGTTTGCCGGTTGGTGGGCGTACACGTTGATTGGTTCGTGGCACGCGGCGTTCATTTCCAGCGCGGCGGTGGTCGCGGTGGTGGCGGTGTTGTTCTTCATCTTTCAGCGCGACAAACCGGAAGACGTCGGCCTGCCCGCCGTGGAGCCGGAGCCGGTGATCAGCGCCGAAGAGGCCGAAGCCAACAGTAAACTCAGCGTCTGGGAGCCGCTCAAGGAAATCCTGCGCAACCGTACGGTGCTGGTGCTGGGTCTGGCGTATTTCCTGCTGAAACCGGCGCGTTACGCGATTCTGCTGTGGGGCCCGGTGATCGTGTTCGAACAGATGCCCTCGGTCGGCAAGGTCGGCGCGGCGATCATTCCCACCGCGTTTGAACTGGCCGGGCTGCTGGGGCCGATCATGATCGGCCTGGCCTCGGACAAACTGTTCGGCGCCCGACGCATGCCGGCCTGCGTGTTGAGTCTGCTGGCGCTGACCGTGACCCTCGCGCTGTTCATGGGCACCTTGCACACCGGCAGCGTGATGCTGGTGGTCGCATTGTTGTTCGTGATGGGCCTGACCCTGTACGGCCCGGACTCGATGATCAGCGGCGCGGCCGCCATCGATTTCGGCAAGGCCAAGGCCGGCGCCACGGCGGCGGGATTCGTCAACGGCTGCGGCTCGGTTGGTGCTGTGCTCGGTGGTTTGCTGCCGGGTTACTTCGACTCGGTGACGGTGTTCATCGTGTTCGCCGGTTGCGCGCTGTTTTCGGCGCTGGTGCTGATTCCGCACTGGAACAGCCGCCCGGTCGGCGTCATGGAACCACGTGCCTACGTGCCCAACCGCGCCCTGACCATCAAACCCCTGCGTAACTGAAAACCCTCACCTCGCGGCCTGCTGCGGCATTCGCGGCAGGCTGTGCCGTGGCCGACTGACTGGAGAATTTTCATGAGACCGTTTTGGCTGGACCAGGCTTTGCAGCTCGACACGTCCGAACCTTGCCCGCCGCTGCAAGGCGATGTGCGCACCGACGTGTGCATCGTCGGCGGCGGTTACACCGGGTTGTGGACGGCGATCATGCTCAAGCAGCAGAGCCCCGAACTCGATGTGTTGCTGATCGAAGCCGACATTTGCGGCGCCGGCGCCAGTGGGCGCAACGGCGGCTGTGCGCTGTCGTGGTCGGCGAAGTACTTCACTCTGGAACGACTGTTCGGTGTCGAAGAGGCGGTGCGGCTGGTCAAGGAATCCGAGCGCAGCATCCACGCCATCGGCGAGTTCTGCGAGCAGTACGGCATCGACGCCGATTACCGCCTCGACGGCACGCTTTACACCGCGACCAACCGCGCGCAATGCGGCTCGACCGATGCGGTGATTGCGGCGCTGGAGCGCAACGGCATCAACTCGTTTACCCAGCGGCCGGTCGCTGATGTACAGCGCATGGCCGGATCGGCAAAACACCTGGAAGGCTGGTTCTCGCCGGCCGCCGCCAGCGTGCAGCCGGGCAAACTGGTGCGCGGCTTGCGCCAGGTGGCGTTGCAGCTGGGCGTGCGGATTCATGAAGGCACGGCAATGACCGGGCTGGAGGAGGGCCGTCCGGCGCGCCTTCACACGGCGAGCGGCCGGGTGACCGCCGACCGCGTGGTGCTGGCGATGAACGCGTGGATGGCCCGCGCGTTCCCGCAGTTCGAGCGCAGTGTGGCGATCGTCTCCAGCGACATGCTGATCACCGAACCGCGGCCGGATCTGTTGCAGGAAATCGGTTTGATCAGCGGCGTGACTGTGCTTGATTCGCGGATTTTCGTGCACTACTACCACAACACCCCGGACGGCCGGATCATGCTCGGCAAGGGCGGCAATACCTTCGCTTACGGCGGGCGGATGTTGCCGGTGTTCGACCAGCCCTCGCCCTATACCGGGTTGCTCAAGCGCAGCCTCGACGACTTCTTTCCGGCCTTTGCCGATGTGAAAGTCGACGCAACCTGGAACGGCCCCTCGGATCGCTCGGTCACCGGCCTGCCGTTCTTCGGCCGGATGAGTGCCAGCGGGAATGTGTTCTACGGTTTCGGTTATTCCGGCAGCGGCGTCGGGCCGTGCCACATGGGCGGGCAGATCCTCGCTTCGCTGGTGCAGGGCCTCGACAACCCATGGACACGCTCGCCGCTGGTCAACGGGCCGCTGGGTTACTTTCCGCCGGAGCCGATCCGCTACCTTGGCTCGCTGATGGTGCGCAACGCCATTCGCCGCAAGGAGCGCGCCGAGGATCACGGTCGGCGACCCCGGCACCTTGACGTGCGTCTGGCGAAATTCGCGGCGGCGGCGGGCAAGGCCGACAAGGCGTGAGCGTCAGCGCGGCGGGGTGGAGCGGTTGAGCAGCCAGTCGAGCAACAGGTCCTCCTCGGGCTCGGTTTCTCTCGGTTGTGCCGGTTGGGGCCGGCAGGCGTCGAGGCAGAGGATCGGTCGGTCGGGATCGCTGTCGAGAAAACTGACCCAGACTTCGCTGCCGGCGCAGGGAAGATTTTCCCGAGGCACGCAGGCGTCGGCATGGGGCATGACCAACGGCAGCCACAACCCTTCGCTTGCGCCGTCAGGTGAATGTTCCGGCCATAACCGGACGGCCATGCGTCCCTGATCGTCCACCTGCGCCGGTTGCCCCGGTGCACCAAGCAATTGCGCCGGGTGATACCCCGGAATGCGCGGACGCGGTTGTTTCGGCGGCGGGCGAAACGGGGTCGACCAGGGCAGCGCCGTGAAGTCGTTGTGATAGCGGCGAACCGTCGGCACTGGGTCGAGAATCGAAGGTTGCTGGCCTTGATGACGCAACTCGGTGATCAGCCACTGCTCGTTGAAGGCGTTTACCGGGTGCTCCGTGACTTGCAACAGGCGTCCGCTGAGCAGGCGCAGACAATCGCTGCGGCCCTGAATCGAGCGCGACCGGCAGCGTTGGCGCTCGAGCAGACGGCGACTGCGCTGGGTGGCGTGACGTTGCGCAGTTGGCAGAGATTCCTGTGGGGCGACGGCACTGCCCAGCGTGTGATTGGCGGCCTCCTGACCCTTGATCGGTCGCCCTCGCTCTCGTACGCCGGCAGGCATCGGAGGCAGTACCGCCTCATGCCGCTGGAACAGGCTGCTGAGGCCGCTGGTTGGCGCATCGAGCTGGGTGTTGAAAGGAATCGCCGTCAGTTGCTGTGGCAGGCTCAGGCTGTCATCGGCGAACACCACCACATGGCCGTCCGGCTGATGTTCGAAGTGGTAGTGAATGCCTTCCTCTTCGCAAAGCCGTTGCAACAGGGCCAAATCGGTTTCGTCGTACTGAATGCAGAACGGACGCGGCGGATAGTGGCCGACGGTCATCTCGATCCGGTAGCTGTGGGCGGGCAGGTGATGTTCGATCAACAGTTGCTCAAGGATGGCCGGCACGCTCAGTTGCGTGAAGACCCGGCGTACGGGATGTTGCTCCAGCGCTTGCAGATGCGGCATCAGCACCAGTTGGTAGGCGATCCGGTGCGTTGCGCGATGTTCGCAGCTGGCACTTTGAATGATGCCGTGAATGCCGTGATCCTCATCCAGGTGCAGAAACGCCGCCTGATGCAGCAGCTTGCCGGGTGACCAGGCGGGCGCCAGGCCCATGACCTCGATTTCAAACCGATAAGGCTGATTCAGCGCTTCATGACCGCTGAAGCGCAGCACCGGCAGGCTTATCCCGCCTTCGGCCAGGGTCAGTGAAAACGGACTTTCCTTGTCATTGAGCATTCGGGCAGGCTCTGTTCTGGCAATACGGGCGACAGAGGGTACGAAAACGCGACGTTGATTGGACATGGCAAACCGGTTTTTCAGAATCGCCCTACAAGGCGCGTAGAAGATGTCGATCCGCAGCGGATTTTTTGGTCGATTGCCGACTTTAGGCCGTATAAACTTGCCGCCATGCGTCGGCCAATAGATGTCTCGGCGCCACAGATCAAGAGAGTGAGTAATGGGCGCACAGTGGAAGGTTAAACACAAAGAAGCGGCAGCCAACGCCAAGGGCAAGATCTTCGGCAAACTGGTGAAGGAAATCACCATTGCTGCGCGTAACGGTGCCGATACCGCCACCAACGCACACCTGCGTCTGGTGGTCGAACAGGCCAAGAAAGCCTCGATGCCCAAGGAAACCCTGGACCGTGCCATCAAGAAGGGTGCTGGGCTGCTGGGCGAAACCGTGCAATACCATCGCGTCACCTACGAAGGCTTCGCACCGCATCAGGTGCCGCTGATCGTCGAGTGCGTGACCGACAATATCAACCGCACCGTGGCGGAAATCCGCGTGGCGTTCCGCAAGGGTCAACTGGGTGCTTCCGGTTCCGTTGCCTGGGACTTCAACCATGTCGGCATGATCGAAGCGTCGCCGGACACCCCGGACGCCGATCCGGAAATGGCCGCGATCGAAGCCGGCGCGCAGGATTTCGAAGCGGGCGAAGAGGGTGCGACCCTGTTCCTGACCGATCCGACCGACCTCGATGCCGTGCAGAAAGCCCTGCCGGAACAAGGCTTCACCGTGCTGTCGGCCAAACTCGGCTACCAGCCGAAGAACCCGGTCAGCGGTCTGAGCGACGAGCAGATGGCTGAAGTCGAGGCGTTCCTCGAAGGCCTGGACAACCATGACGATGTGCAGGACATGTTCGTCGGTCTGGCCGGCTGATTTTTCGAGTCAGTAACGCTGCAATCGCGAGCAGGCTCGCTCCCACATTTGATCAGTGTTGTCACCCTTTACAGGGGTGATACAAGTCGATTGTGGCAGCGAGCCTGCTCGCGATTGATCGCGCAGTGGTCATTACTGTTGCAGCACCTCAACGATCTCGCCGAACCCCGGCCGTGCCAGCACGTCCGGCTGACAGCACTGCTGTTCCAGGGCCTCCAGCGCCTGACGTTGTTCATCGCTCAACCCCGAGTCGATGCGTGCCAGCAGTTCCCCCAGCAAAATCCCGAACGCCCGCACTTCGAGGCGCTGCAGTGCACGGGTTTCAGGCGTGTCCGCCGTGGCATGGAATGATGCCGCGCCAAAATCCCCCAGCAGACAATCGCCCTGATCGTTCAACAGAATGTTGTGTCCGTAGAGATCGCCATGGGTGATGCCGTGACGGTGCAGATGCCCGGCGACCGAGGCAATGCCCCGGGCAATACGCAGGGCGACGTCGGCACTGAAACGGCAATCATCGGCATACACATCCCGTGAACAGGACGCCAGGCTCGGCAGTCCGGCCAGGTTGCGGTAACTCGAATCGATCAGTTGCATCACCAGGCCTTGCTGACCATCGGGATGCTGGTCGATGCGGCCTTCGACGCGGATCAGGTTCGGGTGCATCCCGGCGGTGATGCACGCGTTCATTTCATGCAGCGGCGAGCCGTCGCTGGTCATCTCACCTTTGTACAACTTGACCGCCACCGGCGTAGCCGACTGGTCCGCAGACTGCCACTGCGCCCGGTAAATCACCCCGGAAGCGCCTTCGCCCAGCCGTTGCTCCAGCTGCAGCGCCGACCAGTCGATCAGGGGCGCGTTGTTGAGCGCGTCGGCATCGGCTTCGGTTTCCAGCGGATTGCCGGCGTAGGCCAGCCAGGTCAGGCTCGGCAAGGTCAGCAGCCATTGCGGCAGCTCGGTCAACTGGTTGGCGGCAATACGGATCAGTTCCAGCCGATGGCACTGGCTCAGTGACGGCGGCAGCGTGCGCAGGCGATTGCCGGCGAGCATGAGCTTTTGCAACAGCGGACGCTCGCCCAGTTCCGTGGGCAGGGTTTCGATGGCGTTGTCGGTCAGGATCAGCCAGCGCAACTGCGGCGGCAGCGCCGCGCCGGGCACCTGGGTGATCCGGTTGGCCTTGAAACCGATCATCGTCAGCGCCTGACACTGGCCCAGGCACGCCGGCAACCGGGTGAACTGATTGTCCGAGCAGAACAGCACGCGCAGGCGTGTCAGGCGGTGCAAGTCGTCCGGCAAGCTGCTCAGGGCATTGCCGCTGAGGTTGAGCACTTCCAGCGTGTCGGCCAGGTTGAAAATCTCCGGCGGAAATTCAGTCAGGCCTTCAGCCAGGTCGAGCCGGGTGATGCCCGACAGTTCGCCGGCGCGCAGTTGTGCAAGGGTGTGCATGAAAAGGATCGCTATCTGGAAGGCGCCCGAGCCCGGAAATGGGCGGCATGATAACGGCAAATCAGCCCGGTTCGTGCACTTCGCGCAATTGCCCGAGCCTGCTGCGGGTGCGGGCCAGATCGATCGCCTGGCCGCCGAGGCTTTCACGCAACGGGAGCTGGCCGAGCAGGGTCAGGTGTTTGTCCTGGTCGTAGAGCACGTCGATCAGGTTGATGAAACGTTGCTGGGCGGCGATCGAACATTCGCCCAGTTCCGGCAGTTCATCGATGATCCAGTGGTCGAAGCGCCGGCACAGTTCCAGATAGTCCATCACGGCGGTGGGCTGTTCGCAGAGGTCGCTGAAGGTGAAACCGACGCGCCGGTCTTCGCACAGCCGCGCCTGCAGATGCCGGCTACCGACTTGCAAAGGCAACGGCGCGGCGTCGAGTGGCGGCAGGTTCAAGGCCAGGCGCTGCGCCGGGGTGGCCGGCCAGACGTAATAGCCTTGGGTGAACACCTGATGCGCATGCCGACGCGCCTGGCTGCGGTAATCGTGCGGGCCGCCGACTTCCATGACCTGCATGCGCGCGTTGATCAGGTCGATCACCGGTTTGAACCGCGCGTGGTACAGCGGGTTGGGCAGCAAGCCTTCGGGCGGGTAGTTGGAAGTCACCAACAGCAGGATCCCGCGCTTGAACAGCGCCTTGAACAAGCGGGTGATGAGCATTGCATCGCCGATGTCATGCACATGAAATTCATCGAAACACAGCACCCGACAGTCCAGCAGCAGCGCATCGAGGGTAACGGCCAAGGCATCGTCGCAGTCACGATGCTCGAACATGCCTTGGTGCAACTGGGCGAAGAACCCATGGAAGTGCAGACGGCGCTTTTGCGCAATCGGCAACGCCTCGAAGAATCCGTCCAGCAGCCAGCTTTTGCCGCGCCCGACCGCCCCGTGCAGATACAGGCTGGGCGGGGTTTGCGCAGGGGTGCCGAACAACAGGCCGGCCTGCTGCGCCATGCAGTCGATGACTCGCTGCTGGCTGTGGCTGAGGGTGTAGCCCTGGCCGTGGGCCTTTTGCCGGAAGTAGTCGCGGACCGATTGCGCGCTGGCAGCGCACTGGCCCGCAGCGGTACTGGAGCGTTTGCCGAGGAGGCGGCGCAAGGCTGACCAGCGATGGGTCAGACGCGAACGTTCGGGCGGTCGGGCGGGCACTGCAATCACTCCGTCATCATCGGGCCGGCTCCCCGCGAGCGCGGCGGCGTAGTGTAACCAGACGGGTAGTTTTGCTTCCACTGCGCTTTATCGTTTTCCCGGACATTAATCTGCGGCATGTACAGGTTTTTTCAACATGATGAATCGACCTGTTGCCAACCTTTCGAAACAAATCCCGGCGGTTGCCTGGATCCAATCGACTGGCGCAATCGGCGTCCGTTGCTAACCTGAAACACTGTAACGGCAGATACGCCGTCGCGATCAAGGAGCGGGCGGTGAAAGCAGGGATGGTCTGGGCATTGCTGGGCGGGCTCGCGGCACCGGCCCACGCCGCCGATCTTCAGGTCGAGGTGCGGGTCGATGTGCAGCGCGGTTGCCAGTTGATTGGCCAGCAACGTGAAGCCGGTATCGAACAACTGGGCGTACTCGACTTCGGCGTCACGGCGCGGCTTGGCGACCGGGACGGGCCACTCGGCGCGGCGCTGACGAATTCGCGTCTGCCGCGTCTGGAATGCAACCCGGACACCCCGTACCAGTTGCGTGTCGATGGCGGCTTGCACGGTGGCGTCGGCGAGGTGCGTTATATGGCGGGAGAGGCCGGCAGCAAGCCGATTCCCTATCGCCTGTATCAGGACCCTGCGCGGCGGGTGCCGCTGGTGGTGGATGTGCCGGTCAGTGGCCGGGTGCCGGACAGCGGCACGGTGGACTTGCCGCTATACGGGCGGATCGAACGGATGGCAGAAGTGCCTTGGGTCAGCCGGTATTCGGATCTGGTGAAGGTGACGGTCACCTGGTGATCGCGGCGTTTTTTCAGCCATCCGCTGGATCCGGGTGGCGCAGGGAAGGGCGTTCAGTGATGAGCGCAATGTTCGAGTGATCCTGAAGGAGTAGGCGCTCAATGATGGACAGACACGGGCGGGTAATCGCCATAGCCACGCTGCTGATGTTCACCGAGGTCGCGCCAGCGGCAATCAGTGGGCAGATCGTCGCGCGGCTGACGTTGATCGCCGGCTGCGAAGTGACCAACGCCTCCAGCCCCGCCGGCCCGGTGGATGGGCTGGGCTCTCTCGATTTCGGCCAGCAGGGCCCGACCTGGAATGCACCGATCAAGGCCAGCCTCAGCGAAGCGGGCAGCGGCCAGCTCAATGTCGCCTGTAACCCTTCGGTCACCGGGTTCACCGTGACCATCGACGGCGGCACCCATGGCGACGGCACCACACGCCGCCTGAGCAACGGGCGCCAGACACTTCCCTATCAGCTGTTTCTCGATGCCTCCGGCAGCCAGAGCTACAGCATTGGTCAACAACACAATTTCGCTGTCACCAGCGGCGCACAGATACCCATTCCGGTATTTGGCTCGGTGGTGGCGAACACCCGTGCGGTACCGGCCGGTGTCTATACCGACACCCTGACGGTGACGCTCGACTGGTAACCCCGTAGAGGACGGACACCATGCGTACGATTGCATCAAGGATAGCTTTGTCGTTGCTCGGCCTGACGCTCGCTTCCAGCGTCAATGCCGCCACCACGGTCACCGGCCAGATCACCTCCAGCCTGACCCTGATCAGCAGTTGCCAGGTCAACGGTTCCGGCGGTTCTACCGGGCTGAACTTCGGTGCGTTGAACTTCGGCACCGCCAACAGCCTGTTCACCACGGCGACCGGACAGGTGCTGGGCGGCGGGGGCGGGGCGCTGTCGATCCTGTGCTCGGCTGGCACCACGCCGACGGTCAAGGTCCGGGCGGGCGCCCATGACGGGCTCTCGCCGGGCGGCACTCGCGCGTTGTATGACGGAGTGGCCAATTACGTGCCGTATGACCTGTACACCGACGCCGGGCACTCGCAATTGCTGGCCATCGACGGGGTGATCAACCTCGCGGCCAGCACCGGTGTAGCGCAGACCGTGAACATCTACGGTCAGGCGGTCGGCAAGGCCGGGCTGCCGGCGGGCACGTACACCGACACGATTTCCGTTGAACTGACGTTTTAGCGCCATGGGCCGGCATGGCTGTGCGGGGCTGTTGCTGCTGTGTGCGGGCAGCTTGCCGCTGCCGTTGGCGGCGGTGACCAGCCAGAGTTTCCAGGTCAGTGCCACGGTGACACCGGGCTGTCTGGTGGTGGGGGGCGTATCGAACTATGGCGGGCTGAATTTCGGTTCGCGGTCGGCGCTGGCTACCGGCACGGTGCAGGTAGCGTTGACCGGCGGTGTCACGCTGCAATGCACGCCGGGGGTGGCGCTGAACATGACGGTTGATGGCGGCCAGTACAACAGCGGCGGGCGACGCATGCAGATCAGCGGAGGCAGCGCGAAGGTGGCCTATGCGCTGTTTCGCGATGCGGCGTACAGCCAGAGCCTGGGCATCGGCCAGAGTGTGGCGGTGGCCTACAGCGATGCGAACAACATCAGTCTGCCGATCTACGGGCAGGTGCAATTGCCGGGCAATCAACCCGGGGGGACATACAGCGATGTGTTGCAGGTGCAGCTGTCGTGGTGATGTGAAATGACAAGGAGCAGGTTTATGGGGTTTTTCACGTCACGCTATTCGTTCGCGTGTTGCGCCGTGCTGGCGCTGGTCATGTTCGGGACGCTCAAGGCCCAGGCTGCCAGTTCGGTGCTGATCTGGCCGATCGACCCGGTATTGGAGGCCGATCAGCAGGCCAGTGCGCTGTGGCTGGAAAATCGCGGCACGGAAACCGCCAACCTGCAGATCCGCGTGTTCGGCTGGAGCCAGAGCGGTTTCGAAGAGCAGTACCGCAATCAGCGGGAGGTGATCGGCAGCCCGCCGGTGGCGAAGATCGAGCCGGGTCAGAAGCAACTGGTGCGCCTGACCCGCACCAAGGACGTGCCGCCAGGCCAGGAGCTGGCGTACCGGATCATCATCGATGAAATCCCCTCGGCTCAGCCGCCCGTCGCCGAAGACGGCAAGACCGCTGCGGCGATCCGCTTCCAGATGCGCTACTCGGTACCGCTGTTCGCCTATGGCGCGGGTTTGTGGAGCAAGGAGGACAGCGCCCGCCAGCGTGACCCCAAGGGTATCGGCCTGCCGCAATTGAGCTGGCGCACGGTGGCGGTGGAGGGCCGTCCTTATGTGGAAGTGCGCAATCAGGGAGCAGTTCATGCGCGGCTGACTGATGTCGCCATCAAGCAGGGTGGTCAAAGCAAACCGTTGGCCGAGGGCCTGCTCGGTTACGTGTTGCCCGGCGCGGTGATGCGCTGGCCGGCACCGGGGCCGGTGGCGGGAGAGCTGGTGGGACGGATCAATGGCGCGGCCAAGGTGCAGAGCATTCCGCCGGCGCGATAGCCATATCGAGTCATGTCGAAGTGATCAGGCTTCGGCGCCAGCGGTTTCAGGAGGAATCAGTCCATTGACGGACGTAACACGCTAATGAGTCCAGGATGGGCTCGCCGTATTCAGCGTCCGTTGTGGCTCATGACCGGCGCGTGGTGCCTGATGTTCATTCATCCATCCGGGGCCGGTGAACTGCCGCCGCCTCCCAGCGGCATGGAGGCCGTGAGTGATGCACAGTTGTTTCTGGAACTGGTGGTTAACCAGATGAATACCGGTCGGGTGGTGGCGGTGGAGCAGCGCGGCGGGCGCCTGTTCCTGCCGGCCAGCGTATTGCGCGACACCGGCATGAAGCTGCCGGCAGAGGCCGGTGCCGAAGTCGATCTCGACGGCCTGCCGGGCCTGCACAGCGATTACGACAGCGTCAGCCAGCGCTTGCTGCTCGACGTGCCACCGGACTGGCTGCCGGAGCAGTTCATCGGCAACCGCGAGGTTTATCCGCGCACCCCGGCGCTGAGCAGTTTCGGCGCTTTGTTCAACTATGACCTCTACCTCAATGACACCGACGACGCCGGCACTTATCTGGCGGCGTGGAACGAGGTGCGGCTGTTCGACAGTTGGGGCACGTTGTCGAACACCGGGCAATATCGCCGTACGTTGTCGGGGGATGCGGTCAGCACGCTGGACAACGGCTATCTGCGTTACGACACCACCTGGCGCTACTCCGATGATGAACGGATGCTGACCTACGAGGCCGGGGACGTGGTCAGCGGCGCCTTGCCCTGGAGCAGTTCGGTACGGCTGGGCGGTGTGCAGTTCTCAAGGGATTTTGCGGTGCGTCCGGATCTGGTGACCTATCCGCTGCCGCAGTTCGCCGGGGAAGCGGCGGTGCCGTCCTCGGTGGATCTTTTTATCAACGGCTACAAGTCCAGCAGCACCGACCTGCAACCGGGGCCGTACACCCTGACCAACATTCCGTTCATCAACGGCGCGGGCGAGTCGGTGGTGGTGACCACTGATGCGCTGGGCCGTCAGGTGTCGACCACGGTGCCGTTCTACGTCACCAGCAGCCTGTTGCAAAAGGGTCTGAGCGATTTTTCGGTGGCTGCCGGTACGTTGCGCCGGGATTATGGCCTGAAGGACTTCAGCTACGGACCGGGCGTGACCTCGGGCAGTCTGCGCTACGGCGTCAGCGACACGTTTACTCTGGAGAGTCACGCCGAGGCGGCGGATTCCCTGACCCTTGGGGGACTGGGCGGTAACTTGCGGCTGGGCAATTTCGGAGTGCTCAACAGTGCGATCAGTCAGAGCCGTTTCGACGGCGACGGCGGTCAGCAACTCAGCCTCGGCTATCAATACAGCGGGCAGCGCTACAGCTTTTCCTATCAGCGCCTGCAACGCCACGACCGTTACGCCGACCTGACCGTGGTCGACAGCCCTTACACCACACTCAGCAAGCGCAGCGAGCAGGCGACCCTGAGCCTCAACCTCGAACGCTGGGGCAGTCTCGGCGTCGGTTATTTCGATATTCGCGCGGCAGACGAAACCCGCACGCGGTTGCTCAATCTGAGCTGGAGCAAACCGCTGTGGCGCAACAGCAGTTTCTACCTGTCGGCCAACCGCGAAATCGGCGACAGCAACTGGGCGGTGCAGGCGCAACTGGTGATTCCGTTCGACCTGCGCGGCAGCCTGGCCATCAGCAGCGAACGCAGCAAGACCGGGCAGACGCAGCAACGAGTCAACTACAGCCGCGCCGTGCCGTCCGAGGGCGGGGTGGGCTTCAATCTCGGCTACGCCAAGGGCGACGGCGCCGATTACCGCCAGGCCGATGTGACCTGGCGCCTGCAATCGGTGCAACTGCAGGCCGGCGTCTACGGGACGTCCGACGCCGAAACCCGTTGGGCCGATGCCAGCGGCTCGCTGGTGTGGATGGATGATCAAGTGTTCGCCGCCAACCGCATCGACGATGCGTTCGTGGTGGTCAGCACCGACGGCTACGCGGACATTCCGGTGCGTTACGAGAACCAGCAGGTCGGCCAGACCGACCGCAACGGCCATTTGCTGGTGCCGTGGAGCAGTGCCTATTACCGCGGCAAGTACGAAATCGATCCGTTGAACCTGCCGGCCAACGTGCGCAGCCCGAATGTCGAACAGCGCGTTGCCGTGCGCCGGGGCAGCGGCTATCTGCTGGAGTTTCCGCTGAGCCGGGTGATTGCCGCGAGCATCGTGCTGGTGGATGCGCAGCAAAAGGAGTTGCCGCTGGGCAGTGGCGTGCTGCACGAACAGAGCGGCACGCGGACGGTGGTCGGCTGGGACGGACTGGTCTACCTGGAAAACCTCCAGGCGCAGAATTCGCTGCGGGTGACTCTCGCGGACGGCAAGACCTGCCAGGCGCAATTCAGCGTCGATCTGCAGCAGGATGAAGTGCCGCTGATCGGCCCGTTGGTGTGCCAATGATCCGGGCGCGGCTTGCTCTGTGGCTGTTGTTGCTGCTGCCGGGGATGGCGCAGGCGCTGTGTTCGGTGGTGACCACCACGCCGGCCGGGTTCGGCAACATCAGTTCGATCGCCGTGCGCACCACCTCGCAACCCAGTTCTACCCTGAACGGAGGCTTGAGTTGCACCGGTTCGCTGCTGTCGCTGTTGACCAACAATGACCATTTCTGGGCCACGGTCACCTCGACCCAGAGCGGCTTGCTCGGACCTACCGGCGACGTGATCGGTTACACGATCTACGCCAACAACAGCACCAGTTACCCGCTGACGCGTGGCACCGCCTATGACTTCGCCCGCAACGGCATTATCGACGCCCTCGGCTTGCTCGGCGGTACGGTGCCGAAAACCGTTCCGCTCTATTTCGGGACCACCATCGGCAGCAACGTGGCGGCCGGCGTGTATACCGAGACCCTGAGCATTTTCTGGAACTGGAATTATTGTTCGGGCATCGGTGTCGGCGGGCTTTGCCTGGGCCGCGACGTCAACAGCGGTACCACGACGCTGACGGTCAACCTGACGGTGTCCAACGACTGCACCATCACCGCACCGAACATCGCTTTCGGCAGCGCACCGGTGGTCAGCGCGTTTACCCCGGTGACCGGGCAGACCATCAACCTCGCCTGCACCAAGGGCAGCGCCTACACCGTGGGGCTGAACGACGGGCAGAATGCGCTGAGTGTCGGCGGACGGCGGCGGATGATTTCCGGCAGCAACTATCTGGCCTACGACATCTTCAAGAGTGCCGGCACCACCCGTTGGGGCAGTGTCGGCGCGGCTCGTCGGGCCAGCAGCGATGCCGAGGTCAATCCCGGCAACGGGCTGGGTACCGGCAGCCAGATCTTCAACTACAACGCGAAAATCTACACCGACCAGACCACACCGCCCGCCGGAACCTACCTGGACAATGTGGTGCTGGATGTGGGGTTCTGAACCGGCTAGAAGCTCAGGGATTGCTTGAGCATTTTCGCCGCCGGGGTGTCGGTCGGACTGACCATCGCGTAGTTGTAGCCTTTGCCGGACCAGTACTCGGCCTGCAGATCCCCGTCCTGGCGGCTACCCCGGGGCAGGAAGGTATTTTTCGGTCCCGGTGGACGCACGTAGAAACTGACCTTGTGCCCGCTCTGGTCTTCATACATCACCATCGCCGCCGGGCCTTCGTCAGTGCTCAGCAGGCGGCCGCTGACCGGTGCAAACCCGGCCGACGTCAGGTCCGGCAGGCGATTGGCCTGAGTGAAATAACGGTCGAGCCAGCGCTGGATGTCGCCGTCGCCATCGACTTTGTAGTCCGCCGGCAGAAGCCCTTGCTGGGCGATCAAACGGTACGCCTGCAAGGCGTCCGTCATCGGTGCCGGGGCATGAAACACGGTCATGTCCCGGGCCTTCCAGCCACCGACACCGCCGAGGCTGACGGCAATCAGCAACACCGCCGCGCTGGTCCACTGGCGGCGCGATTGGCGTTTGAGGCGCTGACGGATCAGCGCCGGATCGAGGTCCGGATTGGCCGGCTGTTGCAAGGCGCCGCCGAGGGCGGCGCGCAGGTGCTGGGCGTCCTGTTGCCAGGCGCGAACCTGCGCCGCTTCGTCCGGGTGACTGGCGAGCCAGGTTTCCAGCACATGCCGGTCGGATTCGCTGAGCTGATGGTCGACGTAGGCGTGCAGGTCACGTTCGTTGGGGGGCAGACTGATCATTTGAGTATCCGCAAGGAAGGGCTGCTGATTTCCCCGTCGCTGAGCTGGCGCAGGGCCTGGCGAGCACGGGACAGGCGCGACATCACGGTGCCGGTGGGGACGCCGAGAATCTCGGCGACCTCCTTATAGGTCAGGCCTTCGACCGACACCATCAGCAGCAGCGCGCGCTGTTCGGTGGGCAGTCGGTCGAAGGCCTTCAAAGTCGATTGGGCAATGACGGTGCGTTCCACAGAGGGCTCGGCGTCATCGCGTCCGGTGAAGAATTCGAGCATCCGCGCATAACGCCGCGAACGCCGGTGCGCATCGAGAAACTGCCGGTACAGGATCGAAAACAGCCAGGCGCGCAGATCACCGTCGGCGCGTTTGTCACCCCAACCCGACAGCGCCCGCTCCAGACTGGCCTGTACCAGGTCGTCGGCGCTGCTGCCGTTGCGAGTCAGCGACACGGCAAAACGCCGCAATCTGGGGATTATTTCTCGCAGTTGTTCGTCGAATTCGCTCATGAAGTTCTGCTAGTCGCTACGCTGTGGACTAGGAAGACGCCCGGCATTGGAGGTTATTCCACGTTCTGAAAAATAAATACCGGGCCGTGGAATAAATCCCGATGGCGTGCGTCTTGCTGATTCTTCCTACTTGTGGCCGATGGCCCTGGAGTGCTTCATGGTTGATCGCAGTTCATCGCCCGGCGGGCCACAACGCCCGCCACTGAGTGCCGCGAGCCTGGTGTTGCGTCTTGGCGGAATCGCCGTGGTAGTCGCAGCCCTGGCCGGGGCGTTTGCCTACGTTCATGGTTCATTTGACCCACAACGCCTGACACCAAAAGCGTTGGTGGATGTGCTGGAAAAGAACAACGGCGTGCATCCGGGCTTTCGCCGCAATCACGCCAAAGGTGTGTGCGTGATCGGACATTTCGAGAGCAGCGGCGAGGCTCGCTCGTATTCTGTCGCGCAAGTGTTCAACGAGCCGCGCACTCCGGTGGTCGGGCGCTTTGCGTTGCCGGCCGGCAGTCCGTATGCGCCGGACAGCGCCGTACCGATCCGCAGCCTGGCGCTGCGTTTCACTCAGGCCAACGGCCAGCAGTGGCGCACCGGGATGAACAGCATGCCGGTGTTCCCGGTCGGCACGCCCGAGGCGTTCTATCAATTGCAGCAGGCGCAATCGCCGGATCCCGCCACCGGTAAACCGGATCCGACCAAGGTGCCGGCATTTTTTGCCGCACACCCGGAAGCCGTACCGTTTCTGACCTGGATAAAAACCGCCAAACCTTCGGCCAGTTACGCGACGGAAACCTACAACAGTGTCAACGCGTTCTATCTGGTGGACGCCAGCGGCAAGAAGCAAGCGGTGCGCTGGAGCATGACGCCTCTGGCCCAGGACGCTGCCGGTGCGACCGCGCCTGAAGGTAGCGACTTCCTTGAAAAAGACCTGGTGCAGCGCCTGGCGGAAGGGCCGCTGCGTTTTCAGTTGAACATCACCTTGGCCAATGCCGACGATCCGGTGAACGATGCGAGCAAGACCTGGCCCGCCGGACGCAAGGTATTGAACGCCGGCACCCTGGTGCTGGAAAAGACCCAGCCGCAGCTCAGCGGCGAATGCCGTGACATCAACTACGATCCGCTGGTGCTGCCGGCCGGCATTCAGGGTTCCGACGATCCGCTGCTCGCCGCGCGCTCGGCCGGTTACGCCGATTCCTACCTGCGTCGCACCAGCGAAGTCAGCCAACTGCCCACCGGCAAAAAGGAGGCTCGCCCATGAGCACGCAACCGACTCATTTCAATCCGCTGGCGCGGTTGCTGCACTGGTTGATGGCGTTGATGATCATCGCGATGTTGTTCATCGGCGCCGGTATGGTGACCTCGGTGTCGGCGCGGCATGAATGGTTGATCAACCTGCATAAACCGTTGGGCATCGCGATACTCGCTTTGGTGATCGTGCGCATTCTGGTGCGACTGGGCACCCGTCAGCCGCCGCTGCCGGCGGATCTGCCGGGCTGGCAGGTGATGGCGGCCAAAGCCTCTCATCTGTTGCTGTACGCGCTGATGCTGGTGTTGCCGCTACTGGGCTGGGCGATGATCAGTGCGGCGGGGGATCCGGTGATGCTCGGCGCGTCCCTGCAATTGCCGTCGATCGTGCCGGCGGATGCGCAGGTGTTCGCGTTGCTGCGCAAGGCTCACGGGTATCTGGCGTATCTGCTGTTCCTGACCGTGCTGCTGCACCTGGCGGCGGCGCTGTTCCATGGCTGGGTGCGCCGCGACGAGGTGCTCGACAGCATGCTGCGGGGACGCAATCGCGGTTGATCGTGTGTCAGTCCGATGTGGCGAGGGCGCAAGCCGCCTCGCCACGTTTCTGTGTGGCCAGTGTGCGCCACCAATAAAGCAGCGCGACCATGTTGATTGCGGCACCCAGCCCGCAGACGCCTGGCCATCCTGCCCAGGCATACATGGCCGTCGAGGCGATTGAGCCCAAGGCGCTGCCAATTGAGTAAAACAGCATGTAGCCGGCGGTCAGTCGGCTCTGCGCCTCCGGGCGGACGCTGTAGATCATGCTCTGGCTGGTGACGTGCACGGCCTGCAAGCCCAGATCCAGAGTGATGACGCCAAGCAGTAGCGCCCATAGTGATAAATGGGTGAGTGCGATTGGCAGCCACGAGCCCAGCATCAGCAGCAGCGACAGACCGCTGACCCATTGTCCCCATCCTCGATCTGCCAGGTGTCCGGCTCTGGCGGCGGCGAGTGCACCCGCCGCGCCGGCGAGTCCGAACAATCCGATCTCACTGTGGGAAAGCGACAGCGGCGGGGCGGCCAGCGGCAACACCATCGGCGTCCACAGCACCATGGCGCTGGCGAAGGTGAGCAGGGCGAGGATCGCCCGTTGGCGCAGCACCGGTTCTTCACGAAACAGGCTGAACACTGAGGCGATCAATGCCACGTAATGCGTGGTCGGTCGTGCTTCTTCATCCTTGGGCAACACCCGAAACAGCAACACAGCCATCACCAGCGTCAATCCCGCTGACAGCAGATAGATCGAGCGCCAGCCGGCCAGATCGGCCATGCCGCCGGCCACCGTGCGCGCCAGCAGAATGCCGACGACGATGCCGCTGGTGATCACGCCGACTACCTTTCCGCGTTGTGCCGGGACCGCGAGAGTTGCGGCGTAGGCGACCAACACCTGGGTGACCACGGCCAGCAGGCCGGTCAGGGTGACGCCAATCAGCAGCCAGGTGCTGTTCGAGGCCAGAGCAATCATCAGCAAGGCTGCGGCGGACAACAGTGTTTGCGTGACGATCAGCCGCCGGCGGTTGAGCAGGTCGCCGAGGGGTACGAGCAATAACAGCCCGAAGCCGTAGCCGACCTGAGTCAAGGTCATGACGATGCCGATGCTGCCCGGCGAGATCTCGAAGGCTTCGGCCATCGCATCCAGCAGCGGCTGGGCGTAATACACGTTGCCCACCGCGAGGCCGCAAGCGATGGCGAAGAGCAGCACGACACCTTTATCGAGTGTTGCAGTTCTCATGTCCCGGTTCCTTTCAGGTTTCAAGTTGAAACTTGAATGACGGTAAGTAATCCGGTTTTGATTTGCAACCTGATTGAGTAAAAGTCGGCGCAAAAAAAAGATCGCAGACAGGCTGCGATCTTTTGTGAAGCGAAACTCAGGGGCGATCAGCGCAGGGTGTCGACCATGTCCGCGATGGTGGTCAGCACGTCCTTGCCCAGTTGCTTCGAGCGCTTGCCCGACCAGCCGGTGAGCGGATTCGGCGCATCATCGTGATCCTTGAACGGCATTTCCAGGGTCAGTGACAGGCAGTCGAACTTCTGGCCGACGCTGTTGCAGGCCAGGGTCATGTTGGCCTGGCCCGGTTCATCGCGGGTGTAGCCATACTTGGTCTGGAAATCTTTGGTGGTGTGCTTCAGGTGGCTGCGGAAGTGTTCTTCGAGTTTCTCGATCCGCGGGGTGTAACCCGGATTGCCTTCGCAGCCGGCGGTGAACACGTGGGGAATTTCTTCGTCGCCGTGTACGTCGAGGAACAGATCGACGCCGTGCTTTTCCATTTGCTGTTGTACGAAAAGTACTTCGGGGCTGACTTCCTGACTGGCGTTCTGCCAGGCGCGGTTCAGGTCCTGGCCCATGGCGTTGGTGCGCAGGTGACCGTGGAAGGCACCGTCCGGGTTCATGTTCGGCACCAGGTACAGATCGGCGCTGGCCAGCAGTTTGTTCAGCACTGGATCGTCATGATGTTCCAGGCGTTCGATCACGCCTTCCATGAACCACTCGGCCATGTGCTCGCCGGGATGTTGCTGGGCGATGATCCAGATCTTGCGGCGACCTTCGGCGCCAGTGCCTTTGCGCAGCAGCTGAATGTCGCGGCCTTCGACGCTTTTTCCGGTGGCCAGCAGTTCGGTGCCGGCCTTGGTCAGCGCCTGCTCGATCAGCCAGTCATGACGGCCACGGCTGTAGGGCTCGAAGTAGGCGAACCAGGCGTGGGTCTGCTCGGCTTCGAGGCAGAAGCGCAGGCTGTCGCCTTCGAATTGGGTCGGAATGCGGAACCAGTTGACGTGATCGTAAGAGGCGACCGCCTGATAGCCGGTCCAGGCTTTGTTGTAGGAGGACTGACTGGCGTTGACCAGACGGAACCAGTGTTCCTGATGAACGTGCAGGCCGCTGGCCTTGAAGTGGAACCACTGGAAATGGGCGCTGCGGGTATCTGGCCGAATTGCCAGAACCGGGTTGAGCGGATTGCTGATGTCGATGACTTGGATGTTGCCGCTGTCGAAGTTGGCGCTGATGTCGAACGAAGATTTGGCCACGGTCATAATCGGTTCCTGAATATGATTTTTATGGCGGCTACTTTACACGCAAGACAGGGGTGAAACCGAGGGAAATTGCGGGTTGTGGCGGGGGGCGTCTTCCGTGACGCGGATGCAGCTTAGTGGCTGTGCGATTGATTCTCAAGTGCTAATTGGCATTACTTTGCCCCAATGCGGCCGGGGTCCGCTTGCCAAGCAATATTCTTTTGATATTATCCGCGCCATCGAATTTGCAGCACCCAAAGACTTCATTAGCCTGAAGCCACAAGCCAGAAAACTGGCAAAAAAAAGACCCGGCAAAAAGCCGGGTCAAAAACCGTGATTAGCCTGATGAGGAGATAGTCCAGAAGACCGACCTAAGGTCTCTGGCCCATCGACTGATCTCGCGACCAGCTGCTTGCAATAATAATCATTATCATTTGCAAGTCAAATGTTTTTATCTGCGCGATTGGAAAGTTCTTTCCTGTCCGTCCTAACTCCCGTCTTCAGCGAACCGCGCCATCGAGCGAGTGATCGACCATCGCTCGTGCCATGTCCACCATGTGCACGACCGAAAACGCCAGATCCCGATTGACGCCCTGTAAGCCATCCGCAGCCTTGAACGCCGTGGCTGCTGCGCATCGCAGCAGGTCGGAGGCGTGGACCAGGGATTCTTCGCCACTCAGGTTGCTGTTCACGCCGAAGAAGCGTTCCTCTGCATCCGGTTCTGACACAGCTGGTTTCAAGTAATAGTCCAACGCCCGTTGCGCAGCGGCACACCCTTGCGGGGAGGTGAAGGTGGTGTCCATTTGCAGGTCGGGCAAGTCTTTGCTGGTGATATTCATGGTGAAAGGTCACTCCTTGGTCGATTCAAATCCGTGACTCAAGAATAGTACTATCAGTATTTGTGACCAGAATTTAAATACTACAATATGTGTTTTGCCGGCCGCAGGCGTCCACGTATGGTGCCGCACATGGATAAATGGATTGAGTTGGTCAAGGCCAAAATGAGTGAACTCAACGTCACTCAAGTCGAGCTCGGCGAGCGCGTCGGCATGTCTCAGGGCGGTATCGGCCATTGGCTGAACAAGCGCCGCGAGCCCGGCATTACGCAGATGAACCGCGTGCTGAAAGCGCTGGGCATGGAGTATCTCGAGGTCGCGGTGGTGATTCGTGAACCGCAGATCGATGCGGACGACGAAATGCCCCTGGCGCAGAAGTACAACCCTTACTTTCGCTATCCGGTCAGCGAGTGGAATGCGTCGGTCGAGGCCCGCGAGAGCCAGCCAGCGTATTCCAGTGCCAAGGACAAGCGACGTTTCGAACTGACGGATTACCACGCCCGTGGCCCGGCGTTCTGGCTGACGGTGACGGGTAACGCGATGACCGCGCCCACCGGGCAGAGCATCGGCGAGGGGATGATGATTCTGGTGGACCCGGCGCTGGAAGCCGAGCCCGGCAAACTGGTGATCGCCCAGTGGCCGGACAGCGACGAGGCGATTTTCCGCAAGCTGATCGAAGAGGGCGGCCAGCGCTACCTGGTGCCGCTCAATCCGACTTGGCCGAAAGCTTTGTTGACCGAAGAGTGCCGAATCATCGGCGTCGTGGTTCAGGCAACCGCCAAATACTAGTCAGATCGATCCTCGTCAGGCGTAGGATCGATCCACCTTTCAAGCTTCTTCCAGTTCGACCAGTGCGCTGCCTTCGCTGACCATTTCGCCTTCCTGGCAATACAGCGCCTTGATCACCCCGGCATGGGGCGCGCGGATGCTGTGCTCCATCTTCATCGCCTCGAGCACCACCAATTGCGCACCGGCTTCAACCGCTTGCCCGGCCTCCACCAACACTCGAACGATGCTGCCGTTCATCGGCGCCGTCAGACCGCCCTGATGGCTGTGGCTGGCGTCGACAGCGCTGATCGGGTCATACGTTTCAACGCGTCGCAACTCGCCGTCCCATTGCAGAAACAGCACCTCTTCACGACGAATCGCCCGCAGCTGCCGACGCAGCCCGTCGTGCTCGAGTATCAGTTGCTCGCCGATCAGTTTTGCACTGCCGCCAGCACCGAGCGTCAACGCCCGGTCCTGCCCCTCGCAACTCAAATGCAAAGTGATTTCACGTGGCAGGCCAGCACGCAAACCGCTGGGAAGCGCCCAAGGCGAAGCGGGATCATCCGCCCGAGCCATCCCCGGCAGGCTCTGCGCAAAAGCCTGCGCCGCCGCCTCCCAGAACTCATCGCTCAGCGCAGCAGGCGCTGGCAGCAGTTGCTCCTGATAGCGCGGAATGAACCCGGTATCCAGCTCGGCCGCCGCGAACGCCGGATGACCGATGATCCGCCGCAGGAAGTTGATGTTGGTCTTCAGCCCACCAATCGCAAACTCATCGAGCATGCTCAGCAGCCGCAAACGCGCCTGTTCACGATCCTCGCCCCAGGCAATCAGCTTGCCGAGCATCGGATCGTAGAACGGCGAAATCTCGTCGCCTTCTTCAACGCCGCTGTCCACACGGCGCCCCGGCCCTGCGGCGGATTCGCGATACAGATCCAGACGCCCGGTCGCAGGCAGGAAGTCATTCGACGGATCTTCCGCATACAACCGAACCTCAATCGCATGCCCGTTGAGCGGCACCTGATCCTGGGTGATCGGCAGTGCTTCG
Organism: Candidatus Pseudomonas auctus; assembly: GCF_048654275.1. NCBI lineage: Bacteria > Pseudomonadati > Pseudomonadota > Gammaproteobacteria > Pseudomonadales > Pseudomonadaceae > Pseudomonas > Candidatus Pseudomonas auctus. The sequence continues at coordinate 133,335 of NZ_JBJYZK010000007.1, forward strand.
CCGCGAGCAACGCGAATCTGCCAGGCCACCAGATCGAGCCCGGTGATGGCTTCGGTGACCGGGTGTTCGACCTGCAGCCGCGTGTTCATCTCCATGAAGAAGAACTCGCCGCGAGCATCAAGCAGAAACTCCACCGTGCCGGCACCGACGTAACCGATGGCCTGCGCCGAACGCACCGCCGCTTCGCCCATCGCGCGACGCAGTTCCGGGCTCAAACCCGGTGCCGGCGCCTCTTCGACGACCTTCTGGTGCCGACGCTGGATCGAACAGTCGCGCTCATTCAAATACAGGCAGTTGCCATGCTGATCGGCGAACACCTGAATTTCTACGTGCCGCGGCTTGAGCAGGTATTTCTCCACCAGCATCCGCGAGTCGCCGAACGACGACTGCGCTTCACGCTGTGCGGAGGCCAGCGCTTCAGCCAGTTGACTGACGTCCTCGACGACCTTCATGCCTTTACCGCCACCGCCAGCGGTGGCCTTGAGCAGCACCGGATAGCCGATGCGCTCGCAAGCATCGCGGAAGGTGTCCAGATCCTGAGCTTCGCCGTGGTAACCCGGCACCAGCGGCACGCCAGCCGTTTCCATCAGGGCCTTGGCCGCGGATTTGCTGCCCATCGCGTCGATGGCCGAGGCGGGTGGGCCGAGGAAGATCAGGCCGGCCGCTTCGATGGCGCGAGCAAACCCGGCGTTCTCCGACAGAAAGCCATAACCCGGATGAATCGCCTGAGCGCCGCTGGCCTTGGCCGCCGCGATCAGTTTGTCGATTTGCAGATAACTGTCAGCCGCTTTGCTGCCGCCCAGATCCACACGGATGTCCGCTTCACGGCTGTGCCGCGCTTCACGGTCGGTGGCGCTGTGTACGGCGACGGTGGTCATGCCCAGCGCCTTGGCGGTACGCATGACCCGGCAAGCGATTTCGCCACGGTTGGCCACCAGCAGGGTGGTGAGAACAGGTGCGCTCATCAACGCGGCTCCTTGGTGGTGGTTGCGGCTTGCCAGCTCGGCGCACGTTTCTGCAAAAAGGCCCGCAAGCCTTCCTGGCCTTCCGGGCTGACGCGGATGCGGGCGATGGCGTTTTCGGTGTAGCGGCGCAGGGCCGGCGTCAGCGCGCCGTTGCCGACTTCACGCAGCAGGTCCTTGCTGGCGCGCATGGCGGCGGGGCTGTTGAGCAGCAGGTTGTCGATCCATTGTTCGACTTTCTGTTCAAGCTCGGCCGCCGGATAGCTTTCGGACAGCAATCCAATCTCACGCGCCCGTTGGCCGCCAAAACGCTCGGCCGTCAGCGCATAACGCCGCGCCGCGCGCTCGCCGATGGCTTGCACCACAAACGGACTGATCACCGCCGGCGCCAGGCCAATGCGCACTTCCGACAGGCAGAACTGCGCGTCATCGGCGCCAATCGCCATGTCGCAGCAACTGATCAGACCCAGCGCGCCGCCGAACGCCGCGCCTTGCACCACGGCAACGGTCGGGATTTTCAGCTTGGCGAGGTTATACATCAGCTCCGCCAGTTCCCGAGCGTCGTCGAGGTTGGTGTGGTAATCGAGTTCGGCCGATTGCTGCATCCAGGCCAGATCCGCGCCGGCGCTGAAGTGCTTGCCGCGTCCGCGCACCAGCAGGAAACGCAGGCTGGCGTCGCTGGCGATCTTGTCCAGCGCCAGGATCAGTTCGCGGATCATCTCGGCGTTGAACGCGTTGTTCTTTTCTTCGCGGCTCAGCCACAGGGTCGCGAAACCCCTTGGGTCGCTGTGCAATTCGAGGGTGTTGAAGTCGCTCATGAGGTTCTCCCGATCACATCCGGAACACGCCGAAGCGGCTCGGTTCGATAGGCGCGTTCAACGACGCGGACAAGGCCAGGGCCAGTACATCGCGGGTCTGCGCCGGGTCGATGACGCCGTCGTCCCACAGCCGTGCGCTGGAGTAGTAGGGGTGACCCTGTTCTTCGTACTGGTCGAGAATCGGTTGCTTGATCTCCCTTTCCTGCTCGGCGCTGAACGCCTGACCGCTGCGTTCGGCCTGCTCGCGCTTGACCTGAACCAGCACGCCCGCCGCCTGTTCGGCGCCCATCACGCCGATCCGCGCGTTCGGCCACATCCACAGGAAACGCGGATCGTAGGCCCGCCCGCACATGCCGTAGTTCCCGGCGCCGAAGCTGCCGCCGATGATCACGGTGAATTTCGGCACCTTGGCGCACGCCACGGCGGTCACCAGTTTGGCGCCGTGCTTGGCGATGCCGCCGGCCTCGTATTTCTGGCCAACCATGAAGCCTGTGATGTTCTGCAGGAACAGCAGCGGAATCCCGCGCTGGCAGGCCAGTTCGATGAAGTGCGCGCCTTTTTGCGCGGCTTCGGCGAACAGGATGCCGTTGTTGGCGAGGATCGCGATCGGGTAGCCGTGCAGATGGGCGAAGCCGCACACCAGCGTCGTCCCGAACAGCGCTTTGAATTCATCGAACGCCGAACCGTCGACCAGTCGCGCAATCACTTCGCGCACATCGAACGGCTGCTTGGCGTCCGCCGACACCACGCCGTACAACTCGTCGCTGGCGTACAGCGGTGCAATCGGCGTGCGCTGCTGCACTTCGCCGAGTTTGCGCCAGTTGAGGTTGGCGACGCTGCGGCGGGCGAGGGCGAGGGCGTGCTCGTCGCTTTCGGCGTAATGGTCGGCAACCCCGGAAGTCTTGCAGTGCACATCGGCCCCGCCGAGGTCTTCGGCGCTGACCACTTCACCGGTCGCGGCTTTCACCAGCGGTGGGCCAGCGAGGAAAATCGTCGCCTGATTGCGCACCATGATCGCTTCGTCGGCCATCGCCGGCACATAGGCGCCGCCGGCGGTGCAGGAACCCATGACCACGGCAATCTGCGGAATGCCCATGGCGCTCATGTTGGCCTGGTTGAAGAAGATCCGCCCGAAGTGTTCGCGATCCGGGAACACTTCGTCCTGGCGCGGCAGGTTGGCGCCGCCCGAGTCCACCAGATAAATGCACGGCAAGCGGTTTTGCTGGGCGATGGTCTGGGCGCGCAAGTGTTTCTTCACGGTCAGCGGGTAGTACGAACCACCTTTTACCGTCGCGTCGTTGGCGACGATCATGCATTCGACGCCTTCCACGCGGCCGATCCCGGCAATCACGCCAGCGGCCGGCACGTCCTCGCCATAAACGGCATGAGCGGCCAATTGGCTGATTTCCAGAAACGGCGAGCCCGGATCGAGCAAGCGGTTGATCCGCTCACGCGGCAGCAGTTTGCCGCGCGAGGTGTGACGTTCCTGAGCTTTCGCGCCGCCGCCCTGGGCCACTTGGGCGAGCAGGGTGTGCAGGGCGTCGACCTGTTTGAGCATCGCCGCGCTGTTGGCGGCGAACTCCGCTGAACGAGGGTTGAGCTGGGTATGCAGGATAGCCATGGACAGCTCCGTTTAGCGGGTTTCGTTGAACAGTTCGCGACCGATCAGCATGCGACGGATCTCACTGGTGCCGGCGCCGATTTCGTACAGCTTGGCGTCACGCAGCAGACGACCGGCGGGGAATTCATTGATGTAACCGTTGCCGCCGAGAATCTGGATCGCATCAAGGGCCATTTGTGTGGCACGTTCGGCGGTGTAGAGGATCACGCCGGCGGCGTCCTTGCGCGTGGTTTCGTTGCGCTCGCAGGCCTGGGCCACGGCGTAAAGGTACGCGCGGCTGGCGTTGAGCTGGGTGTACATGTCGGCGACTTTGCCCTGGATCAGCTGGAATTCGCCGATGCTCTGGCCGAACTGCTTGCGGTCGTGGATGTACGGCACGATCAGGTCCATGCACGACTGCATGATCCCGGTCGGGCCGCCGGACAGCACGACGCGTTCGTAATCGAGGCCGCTCATCAGCACTTTCACGCCGCCGTTGAGGACGCCGAGAATGTTTTCTTCCGGCACTTCGACGTCATCGAAGAACAGCTCGCAGGTGTTGGAGCCGCGCATGCCGAGTTTGTCGAACTTGTTGCTGCGGCTGAAGCCTTTCCAGTCACGTTCGACGATGAACGCGGTGATGCCGTGCGGGCCTTTTTCCAGGTCGGTCTTGGCGTAGATCACATAGGTGTTGGCGTCGGGGCCGTTGGTGATCCAGGTCTTGCTGCCGTTGAGCACGAAGCGGTCGCCGCGTTTATCGGCGCGCAGTTTCATCGAGACCACGTCGGAACCGGCGTTCGGCTCGCTCATCGCAAGTGCGCCGACGTGTTCGCCGCTGATCAGCTTCGGCAGGTATTTGGTTTTCTGTTCGTGGTTGCCGTTGCGGTTGATCTGGTTCACGCAGAGGTTGGAGTGGGCGCCGTAGGACAACGCCACCGAAGCCGAGCCACGGCTGATTTCTTCCATCGCCACCACGTGCGCCAGGTAACCCAGGCCAGCGCCGCCGTACTCTTCCGGTACGGTGATGCCGAGCAGGCCCATGTCACCGAACTTGCGCCACAGATCAGCCGGGAACAGGTTGTCGCTGTCGATCTGCGCGGCACGCGGGGCGATCTCCTTGGCGACAAAGGACTGAACCTGATCGCGCAGCATGTCGATGGTTTCACCGAGGGCAAAGTTCAGGGATGGGTAGCTCATGGGTCACCTTTTGGCTTTTTTGTAGGGTGGGGAGAAGGGCGTTTCAGTTCTCACCTTTACGTTAACGTAAGCCTGTGACGAATGGCTGTCAATCACCCTTTACGTTAACGTCAACTTGAGCGAGAGTAGGGCCAGTTCTGAATGGTCGGAGCTGCCGTGGCTCCGTTCCAACACCCACTAATAAAGACAATAGGGGTCGTCATGGATCAATCCAGTGCAAACCCGCAGCGCAGCTATACCCGTGGATCCCAGGACAAAGCCTTGCTGGCGATGACCATCGGGCAGAAGTTCGACGAGACCGTCGCGCAGTACCCGGACGGCGAGGCGCTGGTGGTGCGTCATCAGCAGCTGCGTTACACCTGGCGGCAACTGGCCGACGCGGTGGATGTTCACGCCAGAGCGCTGCTGGCGTTGGGTTTGCAGGCCGGTGACCGGCTGGGTATCTGGGCGCCGAATTGCGCGCAGTGGTGCATCACACAGTTCGCCACCGCGAAGATCGGCGTGATCCTGGTCAACATCAACCCGGCCTACCGCAGCTCCGAACTCGAATACGTGCTCAAGCAATCCGGTTGCCAATGGCTGGTCTGCGCCGGTGCGTTCAAGAGCTCCAACTACCACGGCATGTTGCAAGGCCTGCTCCCGGAACTGGTCGAGCAATCCATCGGCGAGCTGCGCAGCGAGCGCCTGCCGGAGCTGCGCGGCTTGATCAGCCTCGATCCGCGGCCGCCTTCGGGTTTTCTTCCGTGGTCGCAACTGGCAGATCTGGCCGCCAGTGTCTCTCCAGCACAATTGCGTGAACGCAGCGACAGCCTGCACTTCGATCAACCGGTCAACATCCAGTACACCTCCGGCACCACCGGTTTTCCCAAGGGCGCGACCCTCAGTCACTACAACATCCTCAACAACGGTTACATGGTCGGCGAAAGCCTCGGCCTGACCGCTGTCGATCGCTTGGTGATTCCGGTGCCGCTGTATCACTGCTTCGGTATGGTCATGGGCAACCTCGGCTGCATCACCCACGGCAGCACCATGATCTATCCCAACGATGCCTTTGATCCGCTGCTGACCCTGAGCACCGTCGCCGAAGAAAAGTCCACCGCACTCTACGGCGTGCCGACCATGTTCATCGCCATGCTCGATCAGCCGCAGCGCGCCGAGTTCGACCTGTCGACCCTGCGCACCGGGATCATGGCTGGCGCCACCTGCCCAATCGAAGTGATGCGCCGGGTCATCAACGAAATGCACATGAGCGAAGTGCAGATCGCCTACGGCATGACCGAAACCAGCCCCGTGTCCCTGCAGACCGGCCCATCCGACGAGCTGGAACTGCGCGTCACCACCGTGGGCCGCACTCAGCCGCAACTCGAAAGCAAAATCATCGACGAGGCCGGCAATCCGGTACCGCGCGGCACCATCGGCGAGCTGTGCACCCGTGGCTACAGCGTGATGCTCGGCTACTGGAACAACCCGCAGGCCACCGCCGAAGCCATCGACGCGGCAGGCTGGATGCACACCGGCGACCTGGCGAGCATGAACGACGAGGGTTACGTGTGCATCGCCGGGCGTAACAAGGACATGATCATCCGTGGCGGCGAAAACATTTACCCGCGCGAACTGGAAGAGTTCTTCTTCACCCATCCAGCGGTGGCGGACGTGCAGGTGATCGGTATTCCCTGCTCGCGTTACGGGGAAGAAATCGTCGCCTGGATCAAATTCCATCCCGGCCACAGCGCCACCGAACAAGAGCTGCAAGCGTGGTGCAAGGAGCGCATCGCCCACTTCAAGACGCCACGGTACTTCAAGTTTGTCGAGGAGTTTCCGATGACGGTGACCGGCAAGATCCAGAAATTCCGGATGCGTGAGATCAGTATCGAAGAGTTACGCGAAAACCAGACCTGACAAAGATCGAATGTGGGAGCGGGCTTGCTCGCGAATGGAGTGTGCCATTCACCAAGCATGTTGACTGACCTGACGCATTCGCGAGCAAGCCCGCTCCCACAAAGGGGGCGGTGAAAACAGAAATCACAGGAAGCACAAAGGGGAGCCGAAGCTCCCCTTTAATTTTGTCGTCGCGTGCTCTTTTTTATTATTGAGGGGCGGTCTGTTGTTGTTTTTGGCAACCGTGGCCCTTTACCGCTGTTTTTGGCGACCCCCATCCGGGGTCAAGAGCAAACGTATTTTTTTGAGCGCTGATCTGCTTTCTCGTCTAGCGATCCAACCGATTCGGGAGCTACCTGAAGGTAGTTTTATTGTTCTCTGCCCGGTTGCGGGTCATTCCGAGGAATACCCTGAAAAGCACACCTTCTCCAAAAAAATCTGTTAGCTGCGTCTCTGCCGTGTTGTTTTTGTTATGTCAGAGTCGGTACGTCTTATTTTTATTGGTTTGCTGCTTTTTATTCTTGTTATGCCATAGAGATAGCAGAAGCCGTGCCAACTTTTAAAAACCCTTTTAAATCAATGGCTTGATGTTTTTGAAGGATTTTTCCTTCAGGCAACACCAGACAATTTGTTTCCGTGTTACTCGCTTGTGCCCACGTTTCGCGCTCGGCGGTAACACCATCCCCTCACTGTGCGCTACGGGCCTTGGCCACGCGCGAACCGGTCGGGCGACCCAGCACCGCACTGATCTGTTGGCCGGCGGCAATCAAGGCGTCGAGGTCGATACCGGTCTCGATGCCCAGGCCGTTGAGCAGGTACACCACGTCTTCGGTGGCGACGTTACCGCTGGCGCCTTTGGCGTACGGGCAGCCGCCGAGGCCGGCGATCGAGCTGTCGAACACCGCGATGCCTTCCAGCAGGCTGGCGTAGATATTGGCCATGGCCTGGCCGTAGGTGTCGTGGAAGTGGCCGGCGAGTTTCTCTCGCGGCACCTGTTTCGAGACCACTTCGAACAGACGGCGGGTCGCGCCCGCGGTGCCGGTGCCGATGGTGTCACCCAGCGAAACTTCGTAGCAGCCCATCGCGTACAGCTCGCGGGCCACCATTGCCACTTGCTCTGGAGCGACCTCGCCTTCGTAAGGACAGCCGAGCACGCAGGAGACGTAACCGCGCACGGTAACGCCGTGCTGTTTCGCCGATTCCATGATCGGCGCGAACCGCGCCAGGCTTTCGCTGATCGAGCAATTGATGTTGCGTTGCGAGAACGCTTCGGACGCGGCGGCAAACACGGCGACTTCCTTGACCCCGGCGGCGAGTGCATCCTCAAAACCGCGCAGGTTTGGCGCCAGTGCGCCGTAGGTCACGCCGGGCTTGCGCTGGATCTGCGCGAATACATCAGCGGAGCCGGCCATCTGCGGCACCCACTTGGGCGAAACGAAACTGCCGACTTCTATATAGCCGAGGCCGGCGGCGCTCAGCGCGTCGACCAGTTGCACCTTGTCGGCGACGCTGATGGGCTGGGCTTCGTTCTGCAGGCCGTCACGCGGGCCGACTTCGATCAGGCGTACTGGGGAGGGGAGGGACATGGCGTTGACCTGCTCTTTGAATTCCTGCGGAACCCCTTGTGGGAGCGGGCTTGCTCGCGAAAGCGGAGTGTCAGCCGACAAATCTGTTTCTGAAACACCGCTTTCGCGAGCAAGCCCGCTCCCACATTGGGATTTATTTAGGTTACTGAACTGATTGCTGACTCTTGAGCGTCTGCTCCAGCGCCTGCACGCAGCGTTCTTCGGCGGTGTCGAGTTCCAGCTTCATCTGTTCGATGTCCAGCAATTGCTGTTCAAGCTGTTCCCGCCGTTCGCTGATTTTCGCCAGCATGCTGTTGAGTTGTTTGGTGTTACCGCTGGAGGGGTCGTAAAGTTCGATCAGCTCGCGGCACTCGGCCAGGGAAAAACCGATGCGCTTGCCCCGCAGGATCAGCTTCAGGCTGACCTTGTCGCGTGGCGAATAGATGCGTTCCTGGCCTCGGCGCTCAGGGCTGAGCAGGCCTTGTTCTTCATAAAAGCGGATCGCCCGGGTGGTGATGTCCAGCTCGCGGGCGAGGTCGGAAATGCTGTAGGTCTGGCTGCTCATGAAAGCGCTCGAAGAAGGGTCTTGGCGCTAAGCTAATGGCAGGTTGACGTTTACGTCAAGTAGCGGGCGCCTGCAGCTTGTCGAGCTTCTTCTCGTGCGCTGTCACTTGCTGGCACAACTCGATCATCTGCTCGCGCATCCAGCGGTTGGCCGGGTCTTGGTCGGTGCTTTCGTGCCAGTACAAATGGGTTTCCACCGGCGGTACATCGTTGACCGGCAGATTGAACGCATGCAGGTCATGGCGGCGGGCGAAACGCTCCGGCACGGTCATCACCATGTCGGTCTGCTGCAACACTTGGGACGCCATCAGATAGTGCTGCGAGCGCAGGGCGATCTTGCGCTGGATGCCCATTTTGCCCAGCGCCAGATCGACATGGCCCAGGCCACTGCGCCGGCTGGAAATATGAATGTGGGTCAGCGACAGGTAATCGTCGAGGGTGAATTTTTCCTTGGTCGCCAGCGGATGACCCTTGCGCATCGCGCAGACGTAACGGTCTTCCATCAGCTTGACGTGGCGCACCTGCGGGTCGGTGTTGAGCGGCGCATCCACCGCGAAGTCGAGGCGCCCGGCGGCCAGTTCCTTGGTGGTTTCCCGGCGTTTGGACAGGAAGCTTTCGATGATCACCGTCGGCGCCAGACGACGCAGACGCTGGAACAGCGGCGGCAGAATCACCGCTTCGGTCAGGTCAGTCATGCTGATGCGATAGGTCTTGACCGCTTGCGAAGGGTTGAAAATGCGGCTTTCCTGAACCGAAACCCGCAACAGCGAGAGAGCGTTGCGCACCGGGCCAATGATGTTCTGCGCCATGGGCGTCGGCACCATGCCTTGGGCGGTGCGCACGAAGAGCGGGTCGTTGAAGGTCTCGCGCAACCGCGCCAAGGCGTTGGACACCGCCGGCTGGGTAATGCCGACAATCTGCCCGGCGCGGGTCAGGTTGGCTTCGGTGTAGATCGCGTCGAAGACGATGAAAAGGTTGAGGTCGACCTTGCTCAGATTCATTACGCGGCTCTCTTTTTATAGGTGGATGGCGCGGGTCAGGGCGGCCAGGAAAATCAACCAATCATATATCGGTGATGAATGTTTATACACGCCGAGAATAGGCTAGGTAAATTATCAACGCTGTTCTAGCATCGATTGCATGACTTAAACAACCTGCCGAAAAAAGGTAATTGCTCATGGATTTCGCTTATTCGCCCAAGGTGCAAGAACTGCGTGAGCGCGTGACCGCGTTCATGGACACTTACGTTTACCCGGCCGAAGCCGTGTTCGAACGGCAGGTTGCCGAAGGCGATCGCTGGCAGCCGACGGCGATCATGGAAGAACTCAAAGCCAAGGCAAAGGCCGAAGGTCTTTGGAATTTGTTTCTGCCTGAGTCGGAACTCGGCGCCGGCCTGACCAACCTTGAATACGCGCCATTGGCGGAAATCATGGGCCGTTCGTTGCTCGGTCCCGAGCCGTTCAACTGCTCGGCCCCCGACACCGGCAACATGGAAGTGCTGGTGCGTTACGCCAACGAAGAACAGAAGCAGCGCTGGCTCGAACCGCTGCTGCGCGGCGAGATCCGCTCGGCATTCGCCATGACCGAGCCGGACGTTGCGTCCTCCGACGCCACCAACATGGCCGCCCGTGCCGTGCGTGATGGCGACGAGTGGGTGATCAACGGCAAGAAATGGTGGACCTCCGGCGCCTGCGATCCGCGCTGCAAGATCCTGATTTTCATGGGCCTGAGCAACCCCGACGCCCCGCGTCACGCTCAGCACTCGATGATCCTGGTGCCGGTCGACACTCCCGGCGTGAAGATCCTCCGTCCGCTGCCGGTGTTCGGTTACGACGACGCGCCCCACGGCCACGCCGAAGTGCTGTTCGACAACGTGCGGGTGCCGTACGAAAACGTCCTGCTCGGTGAAGGACGCGGCTTCGAAATCGCACAAGGTCGTCTTGGCCCGGGCCGGATTCACCACTGCATGCGTTCGATCGGCATGGCCGAGCGCGCACTGGAACTGATGTGCAAACGCTCGGTGAGCCGTACCGCGTTCGGCAAACCGCTGGCGCGTCTGGGCGGTAACGTCGACAAGATTGCCGACTCGCGGATGGAAATCGACATGGCACGCCTGCTGACCCTGAAAGCGGCGTACATGATGGACACCGTGGGTAACAAGGTCGCCAAGAGCGAGATTGCACAGATCAAGGTCGTGGCACCGAACGTCGCGTTGCGGGTGATCGACCGGGCGATCCAGATTCATGGCGGGGCCGGGGTGTCGAACGACTTCCCGTTGGCCTACATGTACGCCATGCAACGCACCCTGCGCCTGGCCGACGGCCCGGACGAAGTGCACCGCGCGGCGATCGGCAAGTTCGAGATCGGCAAGTATGTGCCGAAGGAAATGCTGCGCAGCGAGCGCTGATCCAAAAGCGCGTTATCGTTCATCGCTGGCAAGCCAGCTCCCACAAGTCTGCTGGTGTTCACACCATTTGTGTTCACCGAAGATCCCTGTGGGAGCGGGCTTGCCCGCGAAGGCGTCAGTGCCTGCAACGCATCAACACCAGATTCAATAAACCCACACCTCAACCCGCCGATTCTTGATCCTGCCTTCATCCCCGCTGTTGGTCGCCACCGGCATCAGCGCGCCAAACCCGCGCACCTCGCGCAGCACCACGCCGTTCTTCACCAACTCCCGGCGGACCGCCATCGCCCGCAGCTTCGACAGCAAATCCGCCCGCGCCGGGTCGTCCTTGGCGTCGCCGAATCCCACCAGCGTTACCGCGCGGTCAGTCTTGTCGTGGTGCTTTATATAGTCGAACACCCGGGCCAGATCCTGACGGGCCTTGTTGTCGAGGCTGGCGCTGCCTTCTTCAAAGCGGAAGTTCACGGTCAGACGCTGGGCGTGGCGGCTGAGGGATTGATAACCCTCGGGCATCAGCGCATTCGGTGTGACGGCGATGGCCTGCACGGTCTGGGCAATAAAACCGTTGGCCGCGACAATCGCCTGGCCCCGGCGGCTCTGCGCAAACTCCACCAATGCCTTGGCCCAGGGATTGTTGCTGTCCGGCGGCAGATAGAAGAACAGCCGTCGCGACAGCGGATAGTCTTCGGTGGCGATCAGGCTGGCGAGCGGCAGCATCGCCTGGGATTGCCCGTCGACAATCGCCACGGCCTTGGCCTGACGCACATAGGGCAGGCCGATGAAACCGATGGCCTGCGGGTCGGCGCTGACGGCGTCGGACAACTGCTCGCTGGATTCAAACCGTTTCGCGGCATTGCTCAGGGATTTCCCACGACGGCTGAGGACAAGTTCCTTGAACGTGTCGTAGGTGCCGGACTGATCATCCCGCGCATATAAATGAATCGTCCCACCCTTGCCGCCGACGTCTTCCCACGTCTTCGCCTCGCCGCTGAAGATCCGCGCCAGTTGTTCGGTGTTCAATTGATTCAGCGGATTGTCGGGATGAAGGATGATCGCCAGGCCATCGATGGCAATGACTTGCTCGGCGTCGGGACTTTTCAGATCGCCCCGGGCTTGCAGGTTCAGCAGTTCGCTGTCCTTGATCGGGCGCGAAGAGGCGGCCAGATCGGCGCTGGCGTTCTTGAGTGCAGTGAAACCTGTGCTCGAGCCGTGGGCAGCGATTTCCACCACGACCCTCTGGCCTTGGGCCGTCAGGCCGACGACCCGTTGTTCGTTGGCGGTGTCCGGGGTTTCGCTGTGGACTTTCAACAGCCCCCGGTCTTGCAACAGGCCTTCCACCAGCGCCGGGCCGAGCGCCGCGCCAATGGTGTTGGAACCCTGGATGCGCAATACCGGGCCGTTCTCGGGAATGGGCAACGCCGCAACCGCAACCTGCAGCCAGGCGCTCAGGAGAAAGACGAACAGAACACGCAGGGTCATGCCGGCACCGATTGCAGCCAAGGGGATTGCCGGGGAGATTAAGTCAGTGAGGTTGCTGAAAGATGACAAGGCAGAAGATCACAACCGCTGGCTGTGATCTTCTGTTTTCAAGCGAATCAGCTCAATTCAAGCCAGATCGGCGCATGGTCCGAAGGCTTTTCCATACCGCGCAGTTCATAGTCGACGCCGGCGGCTTTCACCCGTGGCAGCAAACCGTGGGACGCCAAAATCACATCGATGCGCAGACCACGCTTCGGCTCGTCTTCAAACCCGCGACTGCGGTAGTCGAACCAGCTGAACGTGTCGGTCACGTCCGGGTTCAGGTGACGGAAACTGTCAGTCAGGCCCCAGTTTTTCAGGCGGGCCATCCACTCGCGCTCTTCCGGCAGGAAGCTGCATTTGCCGGTTTTCAGCCAGCGTTTCATGTTGTCCGGGCCGATGCCGATGTCGCAGTCTTCGGGGGAGATGTTGACGTCGCCCATCACCACCAGCGGCTGTTCGTTGTGGAACTGGCTTTCCAGCAGCGCTTGCAGATCGCTGTAGAAACGCTGCTTGGCCGGGAATTTGGTCGGATGGTCGCGGCTTTCACCCTGTGGGAAATAGCCGTTCATGATCGTCACCGGCACGCCGTTGGCGTCGGCGAATGTGCCCCAGATGAAGCGCCGCTGCGCGTCTTCTTCATCGGTGGCGAAGCCTTTGTGTACGGCAATCGGTTCCAGGCGCGAGAGCAGGGCGACACCGTAATGGCCTTTCTGGCCGTGGAAATACACGTGATAACCCAGGGCCCGCACTTCATCCAGCGGGAACTGGTCGTCGTGGACCTTGGTTTCCTGCAGGCCGATGACGTCCGGCTGATGCTTTTCGATCAGCGCCGCCAGCTGATGCGGGCGGGCCCGCAATCCGTTGATGTTGAAGGAAACGATCTTCATGGTCGGCAGTCCTGGCAAAAGGGCGATGCTAGCTGACATGTAGGATCTGGGCCAGCGTGGCGGTAGTCCATATGCGCTGCTAATGTCTTTCGGGTGTGGGAACGATCCCTTCTGCCCAAGGCTCGTATAACAAGAACGGGGCCTCTTGAGTCCCGTCCAGGGAGAATCACCGTCATGCCTGAAACCCAAACCGCCGTTGCCGACATCCACATGCTCGACCGCGGCTATTCCCGTGAAGCGCGATCTCTTCTCTATCAGGCTTATCGCCACGAGCCGACCTTCGCTTACCTGTTCGAAGCCGAGCGCGCGGGTTACGAGCAGCGGGTACGGGCCACGGTGCGGGAGCTGGTCAAACAGCATTTCCTGCAGGATCTGCCGGCCATCGGCCTGCTGGTCAACGACCGCTTGATCGGCATCGCCCTGATCGCGCCGCCGCAACGGCGTCTGGGCGTTACCGAAAGTTGGGCCTGGCGTTTGCGCATGGTGCTGAGCACCGGCTTCCGCTGCACCCGCCGTTATCTGGAATATCACGCTGCCGTTGAAGCCTGCGTGCCGACCGACTCGGTGCACATGCTGCCGCTGCTCGGTGTGCATCCACAATTTCAGGGCAAGCATTTCGGCGAGCAACTGCTGCAAGCGGTGCACAACTGGTGCGCGGTGGACGAAAGCTCCCAAGGCGTGATTCTCGACACCGGCAACCCGCGCTATCTGGAGTTCTACAAGCGTCAGGGTTACGAGGAAATCGGCGAAGTGGCCGTCGGCCCGGTGCGCGAGCACGTGTTTTTCCACGCCAACCCGCAGGTGTTACAAACTGCAACGGGATGACCGTCGAACTTTTGGGGGAATTTCCTGTTCTATCACGCTCCCAAGCCCGTGATAGCATCCGCGCCTATGAAGTTTCCAGGAAGATTTACCAGTGGCGTGCTCATGCTGTTAAGCAGCTGCGCGGCGCTGGCGCAAAGTGAATTGGATGTGCGGATCAAACCGTCCAACGATGAACTGAAAGCCAATATAGAAGGCTATATCGGCAGCCTCGGCGATCGTGACGAAGAAGCCTTGCAGCGCTTCAGTCGCGGCGCCGAAGAACAGGCGCGCAAGGCCGCCCAGGCCTTGGGTTATTACCAGCCGCAGATCGAAAGTGACGTCAAGGGCGGTGAAAAACCGCGTCTGGTGCTGAACATCGATCCCGGCGAGCCGATCCGCCTGCGCAACGTGACCGTTCGGGTCGACGGCCCGGCGGCCTCTCTCAAATCCTTTCGAGTCCCCAAGAGTGACGTGCTCAAGCCCGGCGCGGTGCTCAACCATGGGCGTTACGAAGACGCCAAACGCCTGATTCAGAACCAGGCCTCGCGCTACGGCTTTTTCAGCGGCCGTTTCACCAGTCAGAAATTGATGGTCGATCCCCGCGCCGGAGTCGCCGACGTCGAACTGATCTACGAAAGCGGCCCGCGTTATGCGCTGGGCAAAGTCAGTTTTGAGGGCGATACACCGTTCGATGAAGACCTGCTGCAACGCATGGTGCCGTTCAAGGCCGGCGAGCCGTATGACTCCGAGCTGATCGCCGAACTCAATCGCGACCTGCAATCGAGCGGATATTTTGAAGGCGTGCGGGTCGACGCCGCACCGACCGCCGCGAAAAACGACGTGATCCCGGTGGACGTCAAACTCGACACCCGCAAGCCGCGCACCATGGGCCTGGGTCTGGGTTATTCCACCGACGTCGGCCCGCGAATCAAGGCCAACTGGACCCGCCATTGGGTCAACCCGCAGGGCGACAGTTATGGCTGGGAGGCCGAACTCTCGGCGCCACGGCAGAACGTCGGTCTGTTCTACGACATCCCGCTGGACCCGCCGCTGACCGACAAGCTGCGCTGGGCCGGCGGTTATCAATACGAGGACATCGACGGTTCCGACACCTTGAGCAAGCTGCTGACCTTCGGCCCGGAATGGCACAGCAAACTGCCGAGCGGCTGGCAGCGGGTGATCTCGTTGAAATGGCAGCGTGAGGAATACCAGCTCGGCGACGACTCCGGTCTGAGCACCTTGCTGATGCCCGGCGTCAGCTATTCCTACCTCAAGAGTGACAACCGCATCGACCCGCACAACGGCTATCGCCTGACCTTCGAAAGCAAAGTGGCGAAAGAAGGGCTCGGTTCGGACAACAACCTGCTTTATGGCACGGCGCTGATCAAGGGCCTGACCACCGTGTTCGACAAGCATCGCTTGCTCGGCCGGGTGCAGGTCGGCGGCAGTGCCACCAACGGTTACAAATCGGTGCCGCCGTCGCTGCGCTTCTTCGCCGGTGGCGATCAGAGCGTGCGTGGTTACGACTATCAGAGCCTGTCCCCGGAGAACTCCGAGGGCGACCGTATCGGCGGGCGCTACATGGTGGCCGGCAGCGTCGAATATCAATATTCGATTGCCGAGAAGTGGCGCGTGGCGACCTTCGTCGATCAGGGCAACTCCTTCAACAAACTCGAACTGCCGAACCTCAAGACCGGGGTCGGTATCGGCGTGCGCTGGGTCTCGCCGGTGGGGCCGATCCGCCTCGACCTGGCCCACGCGCTGGACGACGACGGCGGCATCCGGCTGCACTTTTCCATGGGGCCTGAGCTGTGAAGCGTGGTTTGAAAATATCGGCGCTGGCGCTGTTGTCGCTGGTGCTGCTGATCGTATTGAGCATCACCGCTGTGCTCGGAACCCAGGCCGGCAGCCGTTGGGTGCTGGGGCTGGTACCGGGCTTGAGCGTCGACAATTTCCAGGGTCGCCTCGGCGGGCAGTGGAGCGCCGATCATCTGCTGTGGCAGCAGGACAGCAGCCGCGTCGAACTGGACAAACCGATCTTCGAATGGTCGCCGCTGTGCCTGACGCGCATGACGTTGTGCATCCAGCAGCTGAAGGCCGATACCGTCAGCCTGCAATTCCCGCCGAGCGAAGAAGTCACTGAAAGCGGCCCGATCAAGCTTCCGGATCTGCAATTGCCCGTGGCCATCGAGCTGGGCGACGTGCAGGTCGGCAGCCTGTTGTTCAACGGCAGCGAAGCGTTGAAAGGCCTGCAACTGGCGGCGCACTGGACCGCCAAGGGCATGCAGATCGACAGTGTGAAACTGCAACGCGACGAGTTGAGTCTGAATCTGTCCGGCCTGCTGCAACCGACCGGCAACTGGCCGCTGAACATTGCCGGTGATCTGACCTTGCCGTCGCCCGCTCCCGAGCCGTGGACGCTGGCGCTGAAAATCGACGGCGACCTGCTGAAAACCCTCAACCTGCACGCCGACAGCCGTG
The DNA here is from genome assembly GCF_048654275.1 of Candidatus Pseudomonas auctus. Classification (NCBI taxonomy): domain Bacteria; kingdom Pseudomonadati; phylum Pseudomonadota; class Gammaproteobacteria; order Pseudomonadales; family Pseudomonadaceae; genus Pseudomonas; species Candidatus Pseudomonas auctus. Next base: position 150,019 of record NZ_JBJYZK010000007.1, read on the forward strand.
GCTACCTCAACGGCCAGTTGAGCGGCGAGCTGCAACCGCTGGCGGAAAACCTGCCGGCCAAAGTGCGGATCACCTCGGAGGCGTTCAAGCCGAGCGCCGATCTGCCGGACACCCTGCAATTCAATCAGCTGCTATTGACCGGCGAAGGCGACCTGAAAAACGGTTACCAACTGCTCGGCAATGCGACGCTGCCTGCCGAGAAAGGCCCGGTGGCGCTGTTGCTCAAAGGCAAGGTTGACGCCAAAGGCGCGCAGATTGCTGGCCTCGACCTGACAGCCAACGACAAGCAAAGCCTCAAGCTCACCGGCAATGTCGACTGGAGCAAAGGCCTCAGCGCCCAGGCCAACATCAACTGGCTGGATTTTCCTTGGCACCGGCTCTATCCGGAAATCGACGAGCCGCAGGTCGCTTTGCGTACCTTCACCGGCGAAGTCTCCTACACCGACGGTCAGTACCTCGGTAACTTCGCCGCCGCTGCAGATGGGCCGGCGGGGGCGTTCACCCTGAGCAGTCCGTTCAGCGGCAATCTCAAGCAGATTTTCCTGCCACAACTGAAACTCGAAGCCGGGCAGGGCAAGGCCGAAGGCCATGTGAACGTGCAGTTCGCCGATGGCATTGCCTGGGACACCGCGCTGGAGTTGTCGGCGCTCAACCCGGCGTACTGGGTTGCGGAGTTGCCGGGCACCCTGGCTGGGCCGTTGAAGAGCAAAGGCGAAATGAAGAACGAACGCCTGAGCCTGAATGCCGACCTCGATCTGAAAGGCAAACTGCGCGGGCAACCGGCGGTCCTGCAAGCCAAGGCTGACGGCGCTGGCGAGCAGTGGAATCTGAATGCCCTGCAAATTCGCCTCGGCGACAACAGCATCAACGGCAAGGGCAGCCTGCAACAGAAGCTCACCGGGCAGATCGACATCAAACTGGCGCGACTGGCCCAGCTCTGGCCGCAACTGCGCGGGCAGATCAACGGGCGGATCGATGTCGCCGGCACGCTCAAGGCGCCGCAGGGCAAGCTCGGCCTGCAAGGTTCGCAACTGGCGTTCCAGGACAATCGCCTGCAAAGCCTCAACCTCGACGCCACCCTCGACAGTGCGCAACGGGCGAAGATCGACCTCAAGGGTAGCGGCATCCAGGCCGGCGATACGTCGCTGGGCACCCTGACCGTCAGCGCTCAGGGCGATATCAAAAACCAGAAACTCAACCTCGACCTGCTCGGGCCCAAGCTGAAACTGGCGTTGGGTCTGGACGGCAATCTGGACAAGGGCAACTGGCGCGGGCGTCTGGCCAGCGGCGACATTCAGGCCGGCGGCCAGGACTGGAAGCTGCAAAACCCGGCCAAACTCGAACGGCTGGCCGACGGCAAGATCAACTTCGGCGCCCATTGCTGGATGTCCGGCAATGCCAGCCTGTGCGGTGAAGATCAGCGCCTGATGCCGGAGCCGAAGCTGCGTTATCACCTCAAGCAATTCCCGATCGAAAGCCTGGCGCAGTGGCTGCCGAAGGATTTCGCCTGGCAGGGCAAGCTCAACGCCGACCTGCAACTGGACCTGCCGGCCAGCGGCCCGAACGGCCAGGTCAGCATCGATGCCAGCGGCGGCACCTTGCGCATGCGCGAGAAGGATCAGTGGGTCGACTTCCCGTACCAGACCCTCAAGCTCACCAGCAAACTCACGCCGAAACGCATCGACACTGATCTCAACTTCGTCGGCGGCAAGCTTGGCGAGTTGATGGTGCAGGCGCAGCTCAACCCGCTGCCGAAGAACAAACCGCTCAGCGGTACATTCCGCCTCAGCGGACTGGATCTGTCGGTGGCGCGGCCGTTTGTGCCGATGGTCGAGAAACTCACCGGGCGCCTGAACGGCAGCGGCACGATTTCCGGTGGGCTGCTCGCGCCGCTGGTCAACGGCACGGTGCAGCTCAGCGACGGCGAAGTGTCCGGGCCGGAGTTGCCGATCGAGCTGCAAGCGTTGCAACTGCAAGCGGTGATCGCCGGTGAAGCCGTGCAATTGAACGGCGGCTGGAAAAGCGGCAAGAGCGGGCAGGGCAGTCTGAACGGCAACATCGCCTGGGGTCAGGCGTTGGTGGTGGATCTGGCGCTCAAGGGCACGCAATTGCCGGTGACGGTCGAGCCCTACGCCAAACTGGAAGTGGCGCCGGACCTGAAGATTTCCATGGCCGGCGATGAGCTGGCGATTGCCGGCAAGGTGCTGGTACCGAAAGGCGAAATCACCGTGCGCGAACTGCCGCCATCGACGGTGAAAGTCTCCGATGACACGATCATCGTCGGCGCGCAGACCGAGGAGGGCAAACCGCCGCTGGCGATGAAAATGGACATCGATGTGGTGGTCGGCCAGGACAAGTTGAGCTTCGCCGGGTTCGGCCTGACCGCGAACCTGCAAGGCCAGGTGCACATCGGCGACAACATGGACACCCGTGGCGAACTGTGGCTCAACGACGGACGCTACCGCGCCTACGGCCAGCGTCTGACGGTACGTCGCGCGCGTCTGCTGTTTGCCGGCCCGATCGATCAGCCATATCTGGACATCGAAGCGATTCGCCAGACCGATGATGTGATCGCCGGTATCCGCCTGAGCGGCAGCGCCGAGCAGCCGACGACACAGATCTTCTCGGAACCGGCCATGAGCCAGGAACAGGCGCTGTCTTATCTGGTGCTGGGGCGTCCGCTGAGCACCACCGGCGAGGACAACAACATGCTCGCGCAAGCGGCACTCGGTCTGGGCCTGATGGGCAGTTCCGGGGTCACCAGCAGTCTGGCCAGCGACCTGGGCATTCAGGACTTCCAGCTCGACACCCAGGGCAGCGGCAACACCACCAGCGTAGTGGCCAGCGGCAACATCTCGGAAAAACTCAGCCTGCGCTATGGCGTCGGCGTGTTCGAGCCGGCCAACACCATCGCCTTGCGTTACAAACTGAGCAAAAAGGTTTACCTCGAAGCCGCCAGCGGCGTGGCCAGTTCGCTGGACATCTTCTACAAGCGGGATTTCTAGCCCGCTTTTCCCTGCCTGTATTAACAAGTTGGTGCAATCGCCAGCAGGCTGACTCCCACAGGGTTTTGTGAAGTTCACAACTGTGTGGGAGCGAGCCTGCTCGCGATGGCGTCTGCACGGACGACAGAAAAACCCAATCCATTGGTCAACTAATTACAAAGCAACCTAACTATTACGTTGACATTCGCTGCCTAGGCAGTAACATCTCGACATACATTCACTGCCTAGGCAGTTATTAGGTGAGCACATGAAGCATTTCACCCCTGACGAATTCCAGCATTGCCATCTCGGCCTGTTGCTCGGCCGTGCCGCTTTACTCAAGGACAAGATCATCGACACCCACATGGAACCCCACGGCATCACCGCCGCGCAGTTCAAGGTGTTGATCATCATGGCCCAGTTCGGCGTCGACACCCCGGCCGAGCTGTGCCGGCACCTGTCGCTGGACAGCGGTTCGATGACCCGCATGCTCGATCGTCTGGAGCAGAAAGGTTTCCTGGTTCGCCAACGCAGCGAAGGCGATCGCCGTCAGGTGCAACTCAAGCTCACCGAGCAGGGCCAGCAACTGGCCGATCGCCTGCCGCACATCGGCGCCGACGCCATGAATGAACTGGCCGGCGCCGTGACCCCGGACGAGTTGAAAACCCTGGAATACATCCTCAAGAAAATTTTGCTGGCAGCCGGTGACCCGATCACCCTCCAGCGGTTAGGTGAACACAATGAGCGGTAAAACCTTGCGCAGCAGCCTGACACTGGTGCTGTCGGCGATGATCCTCGCCGGTTGCGCCAACTACAGTGGCCTCGATACCCAGGGCGCGAGCCTCGATGCGAAAACCCTGCAAACCGGGCAATCGCTCAACGGCGTCACCCTGTCCCAGGCCGCGTGGCCGAAGAGCGACTGGTGGACCAGCCTCGGCGATCCGCAGCTCGACGGCCTGATCCGCGAAGCCCTGAAAGACAGCCCGGACATGCAGATCGCCGACGCGCGCGCCCATCAGGCCAGCGCCGCCGCGTATGCCGCCGATGCCGAGCGTTATCCGACCCTCGACGCCAGCGCCGGCATCAGCCGCTCGCGTCTGGCCCGGGATCAGGATCCGCTGGGGCAGGGTGGGGCTTACTCCACCGTGCGCAACATCAGCGCCGGTTTCAATTACAACTTCGACCTGTGGGGCGGTCAGCGTGACGCCTGGGAAGCCGCACTCGGTCAGGCCCGTGCCGCCGAAGTCGACCGTCAGGCCGCGCAACTGACCCTGGCTGCCGACGTGGCTCGGGCCTACAGCGATCTGGGTCAGGCGCACATCGTTTATGACCTGGCCAACGAAGATTTGAAGCGCACCAAACAGATGCTCGACCTGAGCCAGCGCCGCCTGAGTTCCGGGATCGACAGTCAGTACCAGTTCCAGCAGACCCAAAGTCTGGAAGCCAGCTCCGAAGCCAGCCTGATCGACGCCGAAAAACGCCTGAACAGCGCAAAAATCGCCCTGGCCGTACTGCTCGGCAAAGGCCCGGATCGCGGCAACGAAATCGCTAGACCGAAAGTTTTGCAAGCCAGCGCCGTGGCATTGCCCTCGGTGCTGCCGGCCGAGCTGCTGGGCCGTCGCCCGGATCTGGTCGCCGCGCGCTGGCGTGTCGAGGCGGCGAGCAAGGACATCGACTCGGCCAAGACCCGCTTCTATCCCAACCTGAACCTGTCGGCTTCCGCCGGTGCCGAATCCTTGTTGGGGGACGCGATGTTCGGCTCCGCCAGTCGCTTCTTCAACATTGCCCCGACGATTTCGGTGCCGATCTTCGATGGTGGACGCCTGCGCGCCAATCTCGATGCCCGCGACGCCGACTACGACCTCGCCGTGGCGCAGTACAACAAAAGCCTGGTGAAAGCCCTGGGCGATGTCAGCGACACGATCAACCAGCTGCGTGACATCGGCCGGCAGATCGGCGCCCAGCAGCACGCGACCGAGATTGCCCAGGATTCTTACAACACCGTCGTCCAGCGTTACGGTTCCGGCATCGGCAACTACCTGGACGTGCTCAGCATCGAGCAGCAATTGCTGCAGGCCCAGCGTCAGCTGGCCAACCTGAATGCCGAGCAGATCGACCTGTCGATTCAACTGATGCAAGCGCTGGGCGGCGGCTTCCAGGGTGAAACCCTGACCGCAGCCAACGCCACCCCAGCCACGCCGCACAACTAATTCAAGGTACTTGTCATGGCCACTGCCGAAAACACACAAGCTCAAGACAACGCCCAGGACACTGGCAATCCGCGCAAACGCAAGCTGATGCTGCTGGTGCTGGCCGTTGTGGTTGCCCTCGCCGGTGCCGGCGTCTGGGCGTATCACGAATTCATCGGACGCTGGAGCGAAAGCACCGACGACGCCTACGTCAACGGCAACGTGGTGGAAATCACCCCGCTGGTGACTGGCACCGTGGTCAGCATCGGTGCTGACGATGGCGATCTGGTGCACGAAGGCCAGGTGCTGATCAACTTCGACCCGAACGATGCCGAAGTCGGCCTGCAAAGTGCCAAGGCCAATCTGGCCCGTACCGTGCGTCAGGTGCGCGGTCTGTACAGCAACGTCGACGGCATGAAGGCCCAGGTCAATGCGCAACAGGCCGAAGTGCAGAAAGCCCAGGACAACTTCAACCGTCGTAAGAACCTCGCTGCTGGCGGGGCGATTTCTCAAGAAGAACTGTCCCACGCTCGCGACGACCTGACCTCGGCGCAAAACGCCCTGGCCAACGCCAGGCAGCAGTTGAAAACCACCAGCGCGCTGGTCGATGACACCGTGGTCTCCTCGCACCCGGACGTGATGGCTGCCGCCGCGCAACTGCGTCAGGCTTACCTGACCAACGCTCGCAGCACTTTGATCGCGCCGGTTACCGGTTATGTCGCCAAACGCACCGTGCAACTTGGCCAGCGTGTGCAGCCGGGCACTGCGCTGATGGCGGTGATTCCATTGGATCAGCTGTGGATCGACGCCAACTTCAAGGAAACCCAGCTGCGTGACATGCGCATCGGCCAACCGGTGGAAATCGAGTCGGACATCTACGGCAGCGACGTCAAGTTCAGCGGCACCATCGACAGTCTTGGCGCGGGCACCGGCAGCGCGTTCGCCCTGTTGCCGGCGCAGAACGCCACCGGTAACTGGATCAAGATCGTGCAGCGTGTGCCGGTACGGATTCACGTCAACGCCGAAGAGCTGGCCAAGCACCCGCTGCGCGTCGGTCTGTCGACCAATGTCGAGGTCAACCTGCACGACCAGAGCGGCCCGGTACTGGCCCAGCAGCCGCCGCAAAAGGCCTCGTTCAGCACCAACGTCTACGACCGCCAACTGGCCGAAGCCGACGCGATGATCACCCAGTTGATCCACGACAACAGCGCCGCGGTCAGCAAGACTGTGCAACGCTGATCTCATCCTGTGGGAGCGAGCCTGCTCGCGATGGCGATTTTCAATTCAACAGTTTTGTTGGCTGAGCCGCCGTCTTCGCGAGCAGGCTCGCTCCCACAAAGGGCGGCTGCGTCTGTAACAGACACGGCGCCAACCCGGCTTCATAGGATTCACGATGAGCAATAACGCCTCTTTTACGCCGCCCAGCCTGTTGCTCAGCACCATCGGCCTGTCGCTGGCGACCTTCATGCAGGTGCTCGACACCACCATCGCCAACGTGGCGTTGCCGACCATTTCCGGCAACCTCGGCGTGAGTTCGGAGCAGGGCACCTGGGTCATCACCTCGTTCGCCGTGAGCAACGCCATTGCGCTGCCTCTCACCGGCTGGCTGAGCCGTCGCTTCGGCGAAGTAAAGCTGTTTCTGTGGGCGACCATCCTGTTTGTGCTGGCTTCGTTCCTCTGCGGTATTTCCACGTCGATGCCGGAACTGATCGGCTTCCGCGTGCTGCAAGGCCTGGTGGCCGGGCCGTTGTACCCGATGACCCAGACACTGCTGATTGCGGTGTATCCGCCGGCGAGGCGGGGCATGGCCCTGGCGTTGCTGGCGATGGTCACGGTGGTGGCGCCGATTGCCGGGCCGATCCTCGGCGGCTGGATCACCGACAGTTACAGCTGGCCGTGGATTTTTTTCATCAACGTGCCGATCGGGATCTTCGCGGTGATGGTGGTGCGCCAGCAGCTGGCCAAACGCCCGGTGGTCACCAGCCATCAGCCGATGGATTACGTCGGGCTGATCACGCTGATCATCGGCGTGGGCGCGTTGCAGGTGATCCTCGACAAGGGCAATGACCTGGACTGGTTCGAGTCGAACTTCATCATCATCGGCGCGGCGATTTCGGTGATCGCGCTGGCGGTGTTCGTGATCTGGGAAATGACCGACCAGCATCCGGTGGTCAACCTGCGGCTGTTTGCCTATCGCAACTTCCGCATCGGCACGTTGGTGTTGGTGTTGGGGTACGCCGGGTTCTTCGGCATCAACCTGATCCTGCCGCAGTGGTTGCAGACCCAGATGGGCTACACCGCGACCTGGGCCGGTCTGGCGGTGGCACCGATCGGTATTCTGCCGGTGCTGCTGTCGCCGTTTGTCGGCAAGTACGCGCACAAGTTCGACCTGCGCCTGCTGGCCGGGCTGGCGTTCCTGGCGATCGGCTTGAGCTGCTTCATGCGCGCCGAGTTCACCAACGAAGTGGACTTTCAGCACATCGCCCTGGTGCAGTTGTTCATGGGGATTGGCGTGGCGCTGTTCTTCATGCCGACCTTGAGCATTCTGATGTCGGACCTGCCGCCGAGCCAGATTGCCGATGGCGCTGGTCTGGCGACGTTTCTGCGGACACTGGGCGGTAGCTTTGCGGCGTCGTTGACTACGTGGATCTGGATTCGCCGGGCGGATCAGCATCATGCCTATATGAGCGAGAGCATCAGCACCTTCGAGCCAGCGACTCGCGAGACCTTGCATTCGCTGGGTGGCGCGAGCCAATCGGCCTATGCGCAGATGGATCAGATCCTCACCAGTCAGGCGTACATGCTCTCCACCGTGGATTACTTCACGTTGCTGGGCTGGGGGTTCATGGGGTTGATTCTGATTGTGTGGCTGGCCAAGCCGCCATTCGCAGCCAAGGCTGGCCCGGCTGCTTCCGGGCACTAAGATCAAAAGCTTTCCCTCACCCTAACCCTCCCGAAACGTCGGACCGCCCGGAGGGAGAGGGGACTGACCGAGGTGGATGTGCGAGGTCATCGACCTGAAAGTCTTCAGTCGAACTCAGGTTTGAAAAGCATGAAGGTCGGCTCCCTTTCCCCCTCGCCCCCTTGGGGGAGAGGGCTGGGGTGAGGGGGTGGCGATCTTCAGCCGTGCGGCAATGCCAGCGGCGGCGCAAAGTCAAACGGCGCCAACGCAAACCCGTTCTCATCCACCTGCAACGCCCAACCCTGACGATCCCAATCCCCCAGCACAATCCGCTTCGCGGCCTGATCACCGATCTGCAACTTGTGGATGGCCGGGCGGTGGGTGTGCCCGTGAACCAGGGTTTTCACCCCGTATTCCTGCATGATCCGCGGAATTTCCTCCGGCGTGACATCGACGATGTCATTGGCCTTCATCCGCGTCTGCGCCCGGCTTTCGCTGCGCAGCTTGCGCGCGAGCTTGTGCCGGGTGCGCAAGGGCAGATTGCGCAGGATGAACAGGCTCAGCGGATTGCGCAGGTAGCGGCGCAGCTTCATATAGGCTTCGTCGCGGGTGCACAGGCTGTCGCCGTGCATCAGCAGCACCGGTTCGCCGTAAAACTGCACGACACTTGGGTCCTTCAACAGCGTGCAGCCGGCCTGTTTGCAGAAGGCCTTGCCGAGCATGAAGTCGCGATTGCCGTGCATCAGAAATATCGCCGTGCCGCTGTCGCTGAGTTCGCGCAGGGCCTGGCAGATGGAACGCTGGAAGGGGGTCATGGCGTCGTCGCCAATCCACGCTTCGAAGAAGTCGCCCAGAATGTACAACGCACTCGCCGAGCGGGCGCGTCCGGCGAGCAAATCCAGAAACGCCCGGGTAATGTCCGGGCGCTCCTCTTCCAGATGCAAGTCTGAAATCAGCAATATCACGCTTCGATGATCTCGGCTTTCTCGATGATCACGTCGTCTGCGGGTACGTCCTGGTGGCCTGCCTTGGAGGTGGTGGAAACGCCTTCGATCTTGTCGACAACGTCGGTGCCCGAAACCACTTTACCGAACACGGCATAACCCCAGCCCTGAGCGGTCTTGGCGGTGTGGTTCAGGAAGCTGTTGTCGGAGGCGTTGATGAAGAACTGCGCCGAAGCCGAATGCGGGTCCATGGTGCGGGCCATGGCGATGGTGTACTTGTCGTTCTTCAGACCGTTGTCGGCTTCGTTCTGGATGCTCGGGCTCTTGTCTTTCTTTTCTTTCATGCCTGGCTCGAAACCGCCGCCCTGGATCATGAAGCCTTTGATGACGCGGTGGAACACGACGTTCTCGTAGTGACCTTTTTTGACGTATTCGATGAAGTTGGCGGTGGTGAGAGGCGCCTTTTCAGCGTTCAGTTCGATGACGATGTCACCGAAGTTGGTGGTCAATTTAACTTGAGTCATGATCGATGCTCTTTATAAGGAATTCGTGGGTATTGGGACATTTGGGCCCCGTACCGGTTCAGCCCGTGAGGGCCAAGGTGCGCAGTTTAGCGTGACAGGCGCGAATTTCGAGGCTGTTTTTCAAATCCCTGCGATTAAATACGCTCCTTTATAAGGCCTGCTCTGTCAGCCCCTTGACAGCATCGGCTATGATAGCCGCTTTGTTTTGTCAGGCCCGTGTCCCGGCCGCGCACTGTACGTTCAAGGATCCTATGAGCAAGCCCACTGTCGACCCTACCTCGAATTCCAAGACCGGCCCCGTTACGCCGGTCAATTTCCTGCGCCCGATCATCCAGGCGGACCTGGACTCGGGTAAGCACACGCAGATCGTCACCCGTTTCCCGCCTGAGCCCAACGGCTACCTGCACATCGGCCACGCCAAGTCGATCTGTGTGAACTTCGGCCTGGCCCAGGAGTTCGGCGGCATTACCCACCTGCGTTTCGACGACACCAACCCGGCCAAGGAAGACCAGGAATACATCGACGCGATCGAAAGCGACGTCAAATGGCTGGGCTTCGAATGGTCCGGCGAAGTGCGCTACGCCTCGCAATATTTCGACCAGTTGCACGACTGGGCCGTCGAGCTGATCAAGGCCGGCAAGGCCTACGTCGACGACCTGACGCCCGAGCAAGCCAGGGAATACCGCGGCAGCCTGACCGAGCCGGGCAAGAACAGCCCGTTCCGCGACCGTTCGGTGGAAGAGAACCTGGACTGGTTCGCTCGCATGCGCGCCGGCGAATTCCCGGACGGTGCCCGCGTACTGCGTGCCAAGATCGACATGGCCTCGCCGAACATGAACCTGCGCGACCCGATCATGTACCGCATCCGCCACGCCCATCACCACCAGACCGGTGACAAGTGGTGCATCTACCCGAACTACGACTTCACCCACGGTCAGTCGGACGCCATCGAAGGCATCACCCACTCGATCTGCACCCTGGAGTTCGAAAGCCATCGTCCGCTGTACGAGTGGTTCCTCGACGCACTGCCAGTGCCAGCGCACCCGCGTCAGTACGAGTTCAGCCGTCTGAACCTCAACTACACCATCACCAGCAAGCGCAAGCTCAAGCAACTGGTTGACGAGAAACACGTCAACGGCTGGGACGATCCGCGCATGTCCACGCTGTCGGGCTTCCGCCGCCGTGGCTACACCCCGGCATCGATCCGCAACTTCTGCGAGATGATCGGCACCAACCGTTCCGACGGCGTGGTCGACTTCGGCATGCTCGAGTTCAGCATCCGTCAGGACCTCGACGCGAACGCCCCACGCGCCATGTGCGTGCTGCGTCCGTTGAAAGTCGTGATCACCAACTACCCGGAAGGCCAGGTCGAGAACCTCGAACTGCCGCGTCATCCGCAGAAAGAAGAACTCGGCGTGCGCCAGCTGCCGTTCGCCCGTGAAATCTACATCGACCGCGATGACTTCATGGAAGAACCGCCAAAAGGCTACAAGCGTCTGGAGCCGAACGGCGAAGTGCGTCTGCGCGGCAGCTACGTGATCCGTGCCGACGAAGCGATCAAGGACGCCGACGGCAACATCGTCGAGCTGCGTTGCTCGTACGATCCGGACACCCTGGGCAAGAACCCTGAAGGCCGCAAGGTCAAAGGTGTGATCCACTGGGTGCCGGCCGCTGCCAGCATCGAGTGCGAAGTGCGTCTGTACGATCGCCTGTTCCGTTCTCCGAACCCGGAGAAGGCCGAAGACAGCGCGAGTTTCCTGGACAACATCAACCCTGACTCACTGCAAGTGCTGACCGGTTGTCGTGCTGAACCCTCGCTGGGCAACGCACAGCCGGAAGACCGTTTCCAGTTCGAGCGCGAAGGCTACTTCGTCGCGGATATCAAGGACTCGAAACCAGGTCAGCCGGTATTCAACCGTACCGTGACCCTGCGTGATTCGTGGGGCCAGTGATCAAGTCTTAAGGAAACACCGTGCTTACGATCTACAACACGCTCACCAAGAGCAAAGAAGTCTTCAAGCCGCTGGATGGCAACAAGGTGCGCATGTACGTCTGCGGGATGACCGTGTACGACTACTGCCACCTGGGCCACGGCCGCAGCATGGTCGCGTTCGACCTGGTGACCCGCTGGTTGCGGTTCAGCGGTTATGACCTGACCTACGTGCGCAACATCACCGACATCGACGACAAGATCATCAACCGGGCCAACGAGAACGGCGAGTCGTTCGAAGCGTTGACCGAGCGCATGATCGCCGCGATGCACGAAGACGAAGCGCGCCTGAACATCCAGAAGCCGGACATGGAGCCGCGCGCCACGGACCACATTCCGGGCATGCACGCGATGATCCAGACCCTGATCGACAAGGGTTACGCCTACGCCCCGGGCAATGGCGATGTGTACTACCGCGTCGGCAAGTTCATGGGCTACGGCAAGCTCTCGCGCAAGAAGATCGAAGACCTGCGCATCGGTGCGCGGATCGAGGTCGACGAAGCCAAGGAAGATCCGCTGGACTTCGTGCTATGGAAAGGCGTCAAGCCGGGCGAGCCGAGCTGGGAATCGCCGTGGGGCGCCGGGCGCCCGGGCTGGCACATCGAGTGCTCGGTGATGTCCACCTGCTGCCTGGGTGAGACGTTCGACATTCATGGCGGCGGCAGCGACCTCGAGTTCCCGCACCACGAAAACGAAATCGCCCAGAGCGAAGCGGCCACCGGCAAGACCTACGCCAACGCGTGGATGCATTGCGGCATGATCCGTATCAATGGCGAGAAGATGTCCAAGTCCTTGAACAACTTCTTCACCATTCGCGACGTGCTCGACAAGTACCACCCGGAAGTCGTGCGTTACCTGCTGGTGTCGAGCCACTACCGCAGCGCGATCAACTACTCGGAAGACAACCTCAAGGACGCCAAGGGCGCACTGGAGCGTTTCTACCACGCGTTGAAAGGCCTGCCGAACGTGGCACCGGCTGGCGGTGAAGCGTTCGTCGAGCGTTTCACCACGGTGATGAACGACGACTTCGGCACGCCGGAAGCCTGCGCGGTGCTGTTCGAGATGGTCCGTGAGATCAACCGTCTGCGCGAGAGCGATCTCGATGCAGCTGCCGGTCTGGCGGCGCGTCTGAAAGAACTGGCCAGCGTGCTGGGTGTGTTGCAGCTCGAAGCCGATGACTTCCTGCAAGCTGGTGCCGAAGGGCGCGTGGATGCAGCCGAAGTCGAGGCGCTGATCGCTGCGCGTCTGGCGGCACGGGCCGGCAAGGACTGGGCCGAATCCGACCGCATCCGCGACCAGCTCACCGCCATGGGCGTGGTGCTGGAAGACGGCAAGGGCGGCACGACCTGGCGTCTGGCTGACTGATCGCTGCGCTTGCTACAAACAAAACCCGCCTTGTGCGGGTTTTTGTTTGGCTGCGAGAAGAGCCCCTCACCCTAACCCTCTCCCAAAGGGAGAGGGGACTGAATGGGGGATATTCAAGAAATACGCCGTCCTGAAAGGTTTTCTCCGAATCCATAATCGACGCAATCTCTCAGGTCGATGTAGAACGCCAGACACCTCGGTCAGCTCCCTCTCCCTCCGGGCGGTCCGACGTTTCGGGAGGGCTGGGGTGAGGGATTGCTTTTGACGTTCGCGTAGGTCTTGATGTCCGCAACGCGCTCAGCCGGATGCTGATCGGCGACGTTTATGGAATGGAGGAATCATGGCTAATCACTATCGCGAGTTGGTATCGACACCCGGCGCGACCGGGCTGATCCTCGCGAGCTCTATTGCCCGACTGCCCCAGGCAATGATCGGCATCGGCATCATCACCATGCTGGTGCAGCAGACCGGCGTTTACTGGCTGGCCGGTGCAGTCGCCGGTACGTTTACCCTGGCCAATGCGCTGCTCGGCCCGCGCATCTCGAAACAGGTTGATCGGCGTGGCCAGAGTCGCGTGCTGCCCGTCGTCACGGCGTTCAGCATCGTCATGTTGCTGGCACTGATTGTTGCGGTGCACCTGAGGGCGCCGGCCGCGCTGTTTTTTGTGCTGGCGGCACTGGCGGGGACGATGCCGAGCATGCCGTCCATGATCCGCGCACGCTGGACGCAATTGTTTCGTGGCAAGCCGCAACTGCACACCGCGTTCTCGCTGGACACGGTCCTCACCGAACTCGCTTACATCATCGGCCCGCCACTGGCGATCGGTTTGAGCGTGAGTTTCTTCGCGGAAGCCGGGCCGCTGGTGGCGGTGGGGCTGCTGGCCGTCGGCGTGACGGCGTTTCTCATGCAGCGTCAGACCGAACCGAAAGTCGTGGCGGGCAACCGGAAAAACAGTGGTTCGACCCTGCTGATTCCCGGCGTTCGCACCATTGTCCTGGCACTGCTGGCGATGGGCGCCATTGGCGGATCGATCGATGTCGCCGTTGTGGCCTTCGCCAATGCCCAGGGCTGGCCAGCGTCCGCCACCTTCATCCTCGCCGCTTATGCGTTCGGCTCGCTGGTGGCGGGCCTGACCTTCGGCGCGTTGCGGGTTTCGCTGGCGATTGAAAAGCAGTTCTTTATCGGGATCCTGGTCACGGCAGTCACCGGCGTATTGCCGATTTTCTCACCGGACGTTTATGTCCTTACCGCGATGCTGTTTATCACCGGCATCTCGTTCGCGCCGACCATGGTGGTGGTCATGAAGCTGGGAACAATCATCATCCCAGCAGCGAGGATGACCGAAGGCCTGACGTGGATGACCACCGGAATCAGCATCGGCGTGGCGCTCGGCGGCATGCTGGCGGGGCTGGTGATTGATGCTTTTGGTGCACGGGCAGGGTTCGCGGTCGCGATTGCTGCAGGTCTGATGATGATGGTCGTGGTGCTGATGGGCCTGCGGACGTTGGCGTCCGCATCGGCTGCGCCTGTTGAACCAGCAATTTCGGCCTGACCCGCTATGGGGGCGCTCAGCTTTCAAGCTGCCGCAATCGCTTGTACAGCGTATTGCGGCTCACCCCCAATCGCCGAGCCAGGTGGGAAATATTCCCGCCGGCCAGTTGCAACTCCCGGTTCAGCGCCTCGGCATCGTTCAGGTCGATGCCCAACGGCTCGGCCACTTCCACGGGCTCCATCTCCAGATCGACGAAGAAGTCGTCCGGCAAATGCTCGGGCCGGATCGGTTGTTCCTCGGCCATTGCCAGCGCCACCTGCATCACGCTGCTTACCTGGCGCAGATTGCCCGGCCACGGGTGCCGTTCGAACAGTTCCAGCACCTCGCGACTCAATCCCGCCCACTGCGATGGCTCGCGATGCTGTTCCCACAACCGCTTGAACAGCGCCTGCTTGTCACTGCGCTCGCGAAGCGGTGGCAATTCCAGAGTCAAACCGCCAATGCGGTAGTAAAGATCCTCACGAAAACGCCCCAGTTGCACCTGTTCCCTGAGCGAACGGTTGGTGGCGGAGATGATCCGCAGATCCACCGGGAACAGCTCGCTGCTGCCCACCGGTTGCACGCAGCGCTCCTGCAATACGCGCAACAGGCGAGCCTGAGTTGGCAGCGGCATGTCGCCGATTTCATCGAGGAACAGCGTGCCTTTGTCGGCCTTGCGGATCAGGCCAATGCTGCCTTTTTGGTTGGCGCCGGTGAACGCGCCTTTCTCGTAGCCGAACAACTCTGACTCCACCAGTTCGGCGGGGATCGCCGCGCAGTTGACGGCAATGAACGCCTGTTTGCTGCGGGAGCTGGCCTGGTGCAGGGCCTTGACGAAGACTTCCTTGCCGACCCCGGTTTCGCCGTGAATCAGCAGCGGGATGTCCTTTTCCAGCAGACGTTCAGCCTGGCGCACGGCTTTCTCCACGCGACTGTCGCCGAAGTGCAAAGTGCTCAGGCTGATGGCCGTGGGTGCGGCGACTTTCGGTTCGGCGGTTCTTGTTTCAGTGAAGACCCGCGCCTGAACCGGCGCCTGTTTAGGTCGCTTCAACAAACACTGGAAACGATTGCGCCCGGAAGTCTGCAAGGCGAACGGCAAACCGTCCGGCTGATTGATCAACTCCAGCAACGACACCTTGAACAGGCTTTCAACGCTGACCCGCGACAAGCGCACACCCAGCAGATTGTCGGCCCGACGGTTGGCCGACAGCACCTGACCGCTTTCATCAAAGATCAGCAGCCCGGCCCACTGGCTGTCGAGGTTGTTCAACCCGGTGTTGAAGGTCAGTTGAAAGTGCTGGCCATGGAACAGGTTGAGGATCAGCCGGTTTTCCACGGTCTGGCTCATCATCTTGACCATGCCGAGGGTGTGCGAGGGCGGCAGATAACTGTCGCTGGACACATCGAGTACGGCGATGACCTTGCGCTCGGCGTCGAAAATCGGCGCGGCGGAACCGGTCATGAAGCGGTTGGCCTTGAGAAAGTGTTCATCGTGTTCAATGTGCACCGCCTGCTCGCAGGCCAGTGCCGTGCCGATGGCGTTGGTGCCGCTGGCGCGTTCGATCCAACTCGCTCCCGGTTGAAAACCCCGCGCCAGACTCGGCTCGATAAAGCGTTGCGTGCCCCACGAGGTCAGCACCTGGCCCTGATTGTCGGCGAGCATGATCAGGCAGTTGGAATTGCTGAGGATGTTTTCGTAGTAGGGCAAGACTTCCTGGTGGGTGGTCTGCACCAGCGCGTGATGGCTGTCGAGCAGATGCGCGATGCCGGCGGCGGGCAACTGATCAAAGGCCGGGGCGCTTTGGTGATCCAGACCGAACGCGCGGCAACGTTGCCAGGAACTCTGGACGAGGGCGTCGTGGGAAAGCGGCGAGGCAGGTGCGGCCATGATTGGCAGTCTCTGAAGGGTGCTTTGTTGTTTTTGTTATGGCTCGTTCGACGAGCAAAAAGCATCCATAGAGTGTTGTTCACTATTGTTCATTGTCAATCGCCCGACTGTTCAATTGTTCAGTCGCGACTGTTCACTTGTGTTCAGCTGCGAACCCCGGTTTGCGTGGCCTCCAGCGAATTTTGCGGTAAATCAACAGCTTGCCGTTTCTGGCACGAATGTCGCTCTACAGGACAGGTCGCTTGACTCCAATAATAAAAAGGCCGAGCCATGTCACTCACCCTGGAGCACGTCTGCCGTACCGTCGAGGGCCAGACCTGGATCGACGATGCGAGCCTGAAATTCGAACCTGGATCTTTCAACGTTTTGCTCGGACGCACACTGTCCGGCAAGACCAGTCTGATGCGCCTGATGGCCGGTCTGGACAAGCCCGACAGCGGCCGCATCCTGATGAACGGCGTCGACGTCACCCAGCGCCCGGTGCGTTTGCGCAACGTGTCGATGGTCTATCAGCAGTTCATCAATTACCCGACCATGACGGTGTTCGAGAACATCGCCTCGCCGCTGCGCCAGGCCGGGATCTCCAACGAGCAGATCCAGAGCAAGGTGCAGGAAACCGCGAAGATGCTGCGCATCGAGAAGTTCCTGAAGCGCTATCCGCTGGAACTGTCCGGCGGCCAGCAGCAGCGCACGGCCATGGCCAGGGCGCTGGTCAAGGATGCCGAGCTGATCCTGTTCGACGAACCGCTGGTCAACCTCGATTACAAACTGCGCGAAGAACTGCGCCAGGAAATGCGCGAGCTGTTCAAGGCGCGCCACACCATCGCCATCTATGCCACCACCGAACCCAACGAAGCGCTGGCGCTGGGCGGTACCACGACCATTCTGCACGAGGGCCGGGTGATCCAGAGCGGCCCGTCGACCGAGGTCTACCACCAGCCACAAACGGTGCTGGCCGCCGAATTGTTCTCCGAGCCGCCGATCAACCTGATGCCGGGGCGTATCGCCGGTAACGAAGTGAGTTTCGCCAACTTCGTGCACTTTCCGTTGAACGTCGATCTGCGGCCGGTGGGCGAGGGCGAGTTCCGTTTTGGCGTGCGCCCGAGCCACATCTCGCTGGTGCCGAGCAACGATGACGACCTGGAACTGGCGGTGACCGTCGAGGTGGCGGAAATCAGCGGTTCGGAAACCTTCCTGCACGTGCGCAACGAGCATTTCCTGCTGGTGCTGCATTTGCCGGGGGTTCACGAATACGACGTCGATGCGCCGATCCGCATCTATATCCCGACCCATAAACTGTTTGTGTTCGATGCGCAGGGCCGTCTGGTGCAGGCACCGGGCCGGCGTGTCGCGAGGGTTGCCTGATGGCCGAAATCCGTTTGCAGCACCTCGCCCACAGCTACAGCAAAACCCCGAGCGGGCCCGAGGATTACGCGATCCGCGAGATGGACCACATCTGGGAGCAGGGCGGCGCCTATGCCTTGCTCGGCCCTTCGGGCTGCGGCAAGTCGACGTTGCTCAACATCATTTCCGGTCTGCTCAGCCCGTCCCAGGGGCATGTGCTGTTCGACGGCAAAGCGGTCAACGACCTGACCCCGGAGAAGCGCAACATCGCCCAGGTGTTCCAGTTCCCGGTGGTGTACGACACCATGACCGTGTTCGACAACCTGGCCTTTCCCCTGCGCAATCAGGGCCTGGCCGAGGCGAAAGTTCACAGCAAGGTGCAGGAAATCGCCGAAGTTCTCGACCTGCAGAACCTCCTGAGCAAGAAGGCGCGCAACCTCACCGCCGACGAAAAACAGAAAGTCTCCATGGGCCGTGGCCTGGTGCGCGATGACGTCTCGGCGATTCTGTTCGACGAGCCGCTGACGGTGATCGACCCGCACCTGAAATGGAAACTGCGGCGCAAGCTCAAGCAGATCCACGAGCAGTTCAACATCACCATGGTCTACGTAACTCACGATCAGCTGGAGGCTTCGACTTTTGCCGACAAGATCGCGGTGATGTACGGCGGCCAGATCGTCCAGTTCGGAACGCCACGGGAATTGTTCGAGCGGCCGAGCCACACCTTTGTCGGCTACTTCATCGGCAGCCCGGGGATGAACCTGATCGAAGTGCAACCGCAACCGGGCGGGGTCGGTTTCAACTCGACCCATCTGCCGCTGTCCGACGGCTTGCAGCGCCATATCGAACACGGCCAGTGGAAAAATCTGAAGGTCGGCATCCGTCCCGAGTTCATCCATGTGTGGGACGAGCCGTTTGATGACGCGATGCAGGCGCGGGTCGTACACGTCGAAGACCTCGGCACCTACAAGATCATGACCCTGGATCTGGACGGCGCACCGCTGAAAGTGCGTCTGGCCGAGGACAAACCGGTGCCCCAGGGCACGGCGTACATCAGTTTTCCGGCGCAGTGGCTGATGGTCTATGCCGACGAGTTTCTGCTGGATGCCACCGACAGCGAGGTACAGCCATGAATAAGGTGCAGAACAACAAGGCCTGGTGGCTGGTGTTGCCGGTGTTCCTGCTGGTGGCGTTCAGTGCCGTGATCCCGATGATGACCGTGGTCAACTATTCGGTGCAGGACATTTTCGACCAGTCCAGCCGCTACTTCGTCGGTGCGGACTGGTACAAGCAGGTGCTGCTCGATCCGCGTCTGCACGACTCGTTGCTGCGCCAGTTCATCTACTCGGCGTGTGTGCTGCTGATCGAAATCCCCCTCGGGATCGCCATTGCCCTGACCATGCCGACCAAGGGTCGCTGGTCGTCGGTGGTGCTGATCGTGCTGGCGATCCCGTTGCTGATTCCATGGAACGTCGTCGGCACCATCTGGCAGATTTTCGGCCGCGCCGACATCGGCCTGCTGGGTTCGAGCCTCAACGCCATAGGCATCAGCTACAACTACGCGGCCAACACCATGGACGCCTGGGTCACCGTGCTGGTGATGGACGTCTGGCACTGGACTTCGCTGGTGGCGCTGCTGTGTTTTTCCGGCTTGCGGGCGATTCCCGATGTGTATTACCAGGCCGCGCGCATCGACCGGGCCTCGGCCTGGGCCGTGTTCCGCCACATTCAGTTACCGAAGTTGAAGAGCGTGCTGTTGATCGCGGTGATGCTGCGCTTCATGGACAGCTTCATGATCTACACCGAGCCGTTCGTGCTCACCGGTGGCGGGCCGGGTAACTCGACGACCTTTCTGAGTCAGACCTTGACCCAGATGGCCGTAGGCCAATTCGACCTGGGGCCGGCGGCGGCATTCTCGCTGGTGTACTTCCTGATCATCCTGCTGGTGTCCTGGCTGTTCTACACCGCCATGACCCACAACGATGCCAACCGCTGAGGCCCGGCCATGAGCAAAAGAAAGCTGATTCCCCTGCTGCTCTACATTCTGTTCCTGCTGGTGCCGATCTACTGGCTGCTGAACATGTCGTTCAAGAGCAACACCGAAATCCTCGGCGGACTGACCCTTTTCCCACAGGATTTCACGCTGGCGAACTACAAGGTGATCTTCACCGACCCGAGCTGGTACACCGGCTATATCAACTCGCTGTACTACGTCAGTCTGAACACGATCATCTCTTTGACCGTGGCACTGCCGGCGGCCTACGCGTTTTCGCGCTACCGTTTTCTCGGCGACAAGCACCTGTTCTTCTGGCTGCTGACCAACCGCATGGCGCCACCGGCGGTGTTCCTGCTGCCGTTCTTCCAGCTGTATTCGTCGATCGGCCTGTTCGATACCCATATTGCCGTGGCGCTGGCGCACTGCCTGTTCAACGTGCCGTTGGCGGTGTGGATCCTTGAAGGCTTCATGTCCGGGGTGCCGAAGGAAATCGACGAAACTGCCTACATCGACGGCTACAGTTTTCCCAAGTTCTTCGTGAAGATCTTTATCCCGCTGATCGGCTCCGGCATCGGTGTGACGGCGTTTTTCTGCTTCATGTTTTCCTGGGTCGAACTGCTGCTGGCGCGCACGCTGACCTCGGTGAACGCCAAACCGATCGCGGCGGTGATGACGCGCACGGTGTCGGCGTCCGGTATCGACTGGGGTGTACTGGCGGCGGCGGGGGTGTTGACTATTCTCCCCGGCATGCTGGTGATCTGGTTCGTTCGCAACCACGTGGCCAAGGGCTTTGCCCTGGGCCGGGTCTGAGGAACTGATGATGGAATGGATGAGCTGGACCGTCCCGACGGCGGCGTTTTTCATCGTGATTGGTTTGATCCTGGTGGGCATGACCACCTGGGAACTGCGCTCGCCGAGCATCTTGCGGCGAGGGTTTCTGCCGATTGCCACCACCCGTGGCGATCGCTTGTTCATCGGTCTTCTCGGCAGCGCCTACCTGCACCTGCTGGTAATCGGCGTGACCGATTGGAGCATCTGGGTAGCGTCCGCGTTGTCCCTGGTGTGGCTGTTGGCTGTGATGCGTTGGGGCTAGTCGAATCGCTCGGCAATCGTGCTCCGAAAACCTAACAGGAGGTCTCTATGTTCGATAAGAAAAATAAGCTGCGACATAGCATTTCATTGGCAGCCATGCTGGCACTCAGCGGTTTGAGCGCGTCCGCCTGGGCCGACGCCTACGAAGATGCCGCAAAAAAATGGATCGGCAGCGAGTTCAAGCCGTCGACCCTGACGGCCGAGCAGCAGCTCGAAGAACTGAAGTGGTTCATCAAGGCGGCCGAGCCGTTTCGCGGGATGGACATCAAGGTCGTCTCGGAAACCCTGACCACCCACGAATATGAATCCAAGGTGCTGGCCAAGGCCTTCAGTGAAATCACCGGCATCAAGCTGACCCACGACCTGCTGCAGGAAGGCGACGTGGTGGAAAAAATGCAGACGGTGA
Organism: Candidatus Pseudomonas auctus; assembly: GCF_048654275.1. NCBI lineage: Bacteria > Pseudomonadati > Pseudomonadota > Gammaproteobacteria > Pseudomonadales > Pseudomonadaceae > Pseudomonas > Candidatus Pseudomonas auctus. The sequence goes on from NZ_JBJYZK010000007.1 coordinate 171,174, forward strand.
TGCAGTCGGACAAGAACATCTACGACGGCTGGGTCAACGACTCGGACCTGATCGGTACGCACTTTCGCTACGGCAAGACCGAATCGATCACCGACCTGATGGCCAACGAAGGCAAGAACTTCACCTCGCCGACCCTCGACATCAAGGACTTCATCGGCATCTCCTTTACCACTGCGCCGGACGGCAAGATCTATCAATTGCCCGACCAGCAGTTCGCCAACCTGTACTGGTTCCGCGCCGACTGGTTCGAACGCGCCGACCTGAAAGCCAAGTTCAAGGAAAAGTACGGCTATGAACTGGGCGTGCCGGTGAACTGGTCGGCCTATGAAGACATCGCCAAGTTCTTCAGCGAAGACGTCAAGGAAATCGACGGCAAACGCATCTACGGGCATATGGACTACGGCAAGAAAGACCCGTCGCTGGGCTGGCGCTTCACCGATGCCTGGTTCTCCATGGCCGGTGGCGGCGACAAGGGCATTCCCAACGGTTTGCCGGTGGACGAGTGGGGGATTCGCGTCGAGGATTGCCACCCGGTCGGCTCCAGCGTGACCCGCGGCGGCGACACCAACGGCCCGGCGGCGGTGTTTGCCACCACCAAATACGTCGACTGGCTGAAAAAGTACGCGCCACCGGAAGCGGCGGGCATGACCTTCTCCGAATCCGGCCCGGTGCCATCCCAAGGCAACATCGCCCAGCAGATCTTCTGGTACACGGCCTTCACCGCCGACATGACCAAGCCGGGTCTGCCGGTGGTCAACGCCGACGGCACGCCGAAGTGGCGCATGGCGCCGTCGCCGCGCGGGCCGTACTGGGAAGAAGGGATGAAGCTCGGTTATCAGGACGTGGGCTCGTGGACCTTCATGAAGTCCACGCCTGAGAAACAGAAACTCGCGGCCTGGCTGTACGCGCAGTTCGTGACCTCGAAAACCGTGTCGCTGAAGAAAACCATCGTCGGTCTGACGCCGATTCGCGAGTCGGACATCAACTCGCAAGCGATGACCGATCTGGCGCCGAAACTCGGTGGTCTGGTCGAGTTCTACCGCAGCCCGGCCCGTGTGCAATGGACGCCGACCGGCACCAACGTGCCGGACTACCCACGCCTGGCACAATTGTGGTGGAGCCACATCGCCGAAGCCGCCAGCGGCGAGAAGACCCCGCAACAGGCCCTCGACGGTCTGGCCAAGGATCAGGACGCGATCATGACCCGTCTGGAACGCTCCAAGGCCCAAGCGGTGTGCGCCCCGAAAATGAACCCCGAGCGCGACGCGCAATACTGGTTCGACCAGCCGGGCGCACCCAAACCGAAACTGGCCAACGAGAAACCGAAAGGCGAAACCGTGAGCTACAACGAACTGCTCAAGTCGTGGGAGGCGGCACGCAAGTAAGCGCCTTTGCGGGACGGAACGGCACCTTCGGGTGCCGTTTTTTTAGCCCTCGATTTCACGTTTCACCGCCCGACGCACCGCTTTGAGGAGGGCGTTTTCAAAGGCGTTGTGCCCGGCGTGCAGCAGCCGGCAGTGAATGTTCATGCGTTGCCTGAGCCAGCGCACGCTGGCCATGCCATGGGTGTCGCGGATGCCCTGGATCAGCAGGGTGTTGTCGTCGAGGGTCAGGTATTCGTCCTTTGGTGTGAAGAAATAGTTGTGCAGGTGGTAATGCAGTTCGAGGCGGATCGCGAGCACCGCTTCCTGATCGACGAAGCGCTCCAGTGTGGCGCGGCAAATCGTCTGCCCTGTGCGACGTAGAACAGCGTTCAACCATACGATGGCGGCGCGGTGTTGCTGCGATGGACAGCCTTCGCCGAGGATTCGGTAGATGTTCCTGGCGCGGTCGCCGGTCGACGTTTGAGGCGATTGAGCCAACCCGTCATTGAGTGCCTGATCGTAGGTCTGGACATTGGCGGCAAACGGCACGAATACCGAAACCAGCGTGGTTTTCAGCAGGTGCTGCGGATATCGCTGTTGGTACTGGATCGCCAGCCAGCTACCCCATGACATGCCCAGCACGCTGATTTTTTCGAAGCCGAAATGCTGGCGCAGGGCATCGATGTCTTCGACACACGGCGCGGTGCTGTTGTCCCGCAGCTCGCCGTAAGGCGTCGAGCGCCCGCAACCCCGTTGGTCAAACAGGATGATGTCGAACCGGCCCGGGTCGAAAAATTGCAGATGGTGACGACTGCTTCGCCCGCCGGGCCCGCCATGGAGGAAAAACACCGGTTCGTGTCCCGGAACACCATGGCGTTCCCAATAGAGTTGATGGCCGTCGCCGGTCGGGTAATAACCCCGGCTGTGCAGGGAAAAGGTCATGCCGGTTGCGCAGTCTGGAGACTTTGAGGTGCATGACGCGCAGTCTTGATGTCGCTGACGTAGCTCATTAGGTGTTCCCCCTGACGGTTCTGTGGGTGAGCGAGTTCAAGCACGAACCGAATCTAGGCCTGCGGCAATATAAACATTGCCGGTAGGACTGGACTGGCCGTTGCGGTGATCACGATTGAAATAGAAGTTACGGTTGAGCACCGTCAGGCTGCGGCATTCGATAAACCCTTCGGGTTTTTCTTCTGTAAAACACCACGGACGGCCCGGAGTCGACAATCACTGCCAGAGCGGCCATCGACACTCTTTTGTTGTTAACCATCAATCACTCCTTGGGTTAGGCAGAGCGGGAACGAGCTTCGGCGTGGGTTTTATTGTTCGACGGGCAAGAACCCGCCGGTATGGTCGCCGGGAGAAATCGTTGCTGCGCTGCGGATAACGCCGAGGTGATCGGGGGATCACAAATTTGTTGGATCCCCGAAGTCAGGTCAGAGCCGCAAGATGGTCGATCGTTTGTGGAAAACGCTCGACCAGTCGAATGAGTGTCGTCGCTTGGGCATTTGGCGTTGCTCGACCTTGTTCCCAGTTTTCGAGAGTTCGTGTGTTGGTTCGCAGATACATGGCGAACACTGACCTGGAGAGGTTGAGTTGTTGGCGGATCGCGACCACTTCCTCCGCGGTTATCGGCAACAGCTTTGGTAATTGGACTTTGTGGGTTCGAAGGGTGACCTTGCCCTGGCGCTCGTCAGCCAAAGCCTCCATGCCCTCCATCAGTTCGGAAAAAATGTCACGTTTCATATTTGGCTCTCGTGTTGATTTCTGTATCCAATGCCTGTTTGAAGACTCTTTTCTGGGAAGGCAACAGATCGTCTTGCTCGTTTTTGCTGTACACGGTGAACAGCCAGAATTGGTCGAAACCAGACCACCAGTAATAAATCACTCGTAATCCGCTGCGCTTGCCTTTTCCGCGTCGTTGGTCGCAGAAGCGAATTTTGCGCAGCCCACCCGTGCCTTCGATGAGATCGCCCGCTTCGGGATTTTTCAGCAACTCCAACTGAAAGCTGCGGAATAGATCATCATCCAGGTAATCGTTCCGGTGCTTCTGGAACGCGGGTAATTCGATAAAAAGAGCATCCATGTTCTGTACGTTACCTGCGTATAGTTTTGTCCCGATGATCGAATTGGTCAAGGCCTCCAGGCCATCCTTTTCGCCCCCTTTTCAACGGTAGTCACCGACCGTAAAAACGCCTGTAGGACGAGTCGGCCAGTGTGGTGGGAACGTTCAACTGTTCAGGGAAGAGCTTTGCGATTGACTCGTCGGAACAATCCGCAGCACTATCCAGCCATGACTGCCCAACACCGAATGACCATGATGTGCTCCTCTATGACCGCTTCCGGCGGGCCATAAGGTCATGCATGTCTGGTAAATGACGTGTTGTTACCCAAAGCCCCGCCAGAAATGGACGGGGCTTTTTCATTGCCCGTCCGCACATGGCTCAAGGAGAGAGAAATGTTCGAAATGAAAAGAGCCGACCCGGACGATGCCGGGATAGCGTTCGAGATCCGGCGACTGGCGATCCGGCATCAATGCATCGGTGCCTACAGCGAGCAGCAAATGCTCGACTGGACAAAGGGCTCGGCAGCGGATGGTTATGACACGCTCATGCAAAAGCATTTCTATCTGGGTTGCATTGAGGGTGAGCCCGTGGCAACCGGAATGCTCGATCTGGAGCACCGTGAAATCGGTGCAATCTTCATTCATCCGGATTTCATGCAGCGTGGGCTGGGTAAGCGAGTGCTGCAGTTTCTGGAAGCGCTGGCACAGGATCTGGGGCTGGCAGAGGTTTGTCTGGATGCGACGTTGAATGCCGCTGATTTTTATCGGCGCTGCGGTTACGTCGGGGAGGGGAGGGCGATCTATCAATCGCCTTCAGGTCTGCAACTGGTTTGCGTGCCGATGGTGAAAAAACTCAAGACGGTCTAGACGCAAAAACGGCACCCGAAGGTGCCGTTTCTGTTTGTAGCCAACTATCGCTGAGCGATCAGCCCGCCAGGCCCGATTGCTGAACCAGGGTCAGCAACGGTTGTGGGTACAGGCCGAGGAAGAACGCCAGGACGGCAATCGCCAGCAGCATCACGCCGCCTGCTTTCTGTTCCCAGTGCAGTTGGGCGTCGTGGCGGCGCAGGTTCGGTTCGATCAGGTACAGGGTGACCATCACGCGCAGGTAGTAGAACACGCCGATGGCGCTGCCCAGGACCAGGGAACCGACCAACCACCATTGGTGCGATTCGACACCGGTGGCGATGATGTAGAACTTGCCGATGAAGCCTGCGGTCAGCGGGATACCGGCCAGGGACAGCATCATCACGGTCAGTACGGCGGTCAGGTACGGACGGCGCCAGAACAGGCCGCGGTACTCGTACAGCGCGTCTGCGTCACGGCCGTTGTACGGGGAGGACATCAGGGTGATCACGCCGAAGGCGCCGAGGCTGGTGATCACGTAGGTGACCAGATACACGCCGATGGCTTCCACCGCCAGACCCTTGCTCGCCACCAGTGCGATCAGCAGGTAGCCGAAGTGCGCGATGGACGAGTAACCGAGCAGACGCTTGAGGTTGCTCTGGGTCAGGGCCAGCAGGTTACCGAACAGGATCGAAGCGATGGCGATGATGGTCAGCACGTTGCTCAGAACGCCACTGCTTGCGGCAGGGGAGATCTGGAACAAACGAACCATGACCGCGAACACGGCCACTTTCGACGCGGTGGCGAGGAACGCGGCTACCGGTGCCGGAGCACCTTCGTACACGTCCGGCGTCCACAGGTGGAACGGTACCAGCGACAGCTTGAACGCCAGACCGATCAGCATCATGCCCAGGCCCAGTTGCGCCAGCGAGCTTGGCAGGCCGGTCGCGGCCAGTGCCTGACCGATGCCGACGAAGCTCAGCGAACCCGAGTCGGCGTACAGCAGCGCCATACCGAACAGCAGGAACGCGGAACCGGCGGCCGACAGCACCATGTACTTGATGCCGGCTTCCAGCGAACGCTTGTTGAAGAAGGCGTAGGCCACCAGACCGTAGACCGGCACCGACAGCAGTTCCAGACCGATGAACAGGCCGGCCAGGTGCTGCGCGCTGACCAGAACCAGGCCACCGGCGGCAGCCATCAGGATCAGCAGGTACAGTTCTTCACGGTTGCCCGGGTAACCCGAACCGCCATCGCCGAGGTAGGCGTGGGCGAGGGTGACGCAAGCGAGGGTAGCGACCAGGATCAGCGCCATGTACAGGCAGGCAAAGGTGTCGATCTGCAGCAATGGGGTCACGGCCAGAGGCGCGACTTTCAGGGCCGGCAGGATCGACAGCAAGGCCAGGTTCAGACCTGCCACCGAAATCAGGAAGGTCTGCGAGTGGTTGCGGCGCCAGGCGATTGCCAGCATCACCACGATAATGGTGAGGCTGGTGATCAACAGTGGCGCTAGCGCAATAAAGTGTTGAATCGTGAATTCCATAGCGCTCTTACCGGGCCGAAGCGAGTTGAGTGAAGGCGGTGCCGAGCCACTGCTGCACGCCATGCATCGTGGCGGCGGAAGTGTCGAGGAACGGTTGCGGGTAGACGCCGAGGTAAATCAGCAGTACCGCAAGGCCCAGCACCATGATCAGTTCGCGACCGTCCATGCCGTGCAGGATCGAATCCGATTTGGACGGACCGAAGTAAGCGCGGTGGATCATGATCAGCGAGTAGACCGAACCGAACACCAGACCGGAGGTGGCAATCGCGGTGATCCATGGCGCACTGGCGAACGTACCGATCAGGATCAGGAACTCACCGACGAAGTTACCGGTGCCTGGCAGACCCAGCGAAGCGGCTGCGAAGAACAGGCTGATCGCCGGCAGGTAAGCGATACGCGACCACAGACCGCCCATCTCACGCATGTCACGCGTATGCAGACGCTCGTACAGCTGACCGCTGAGGATAAACAGTGCCGCTGCCGACAGACCGTGGGCCAGCATCTGGATCACGGCACCTTGCAGTGCCAGTTGGCTGCCGGAGTAGATGCCGATCAGTACGAAGCCCATGTGGGAAACGGACGAGAAGGCGATCAGACGCTTGATGTCGGTTTGCGCGAAAGCGAGGAACGCACCGTAGAAGATCCCGATCAGACCGAGGGTCATGGCGATCGGCGCGAACTCGGCCGAGGCGTTCGGGAACAGCGGCAGGGCGAAACGCAGCAGACCGTAGGCCGCGGTTTTCAGCAGGATACCGGCGAGGTCGACGGAACCTGCAGTCGGCGCCTGGGCGTGAGCGTCAGGCAGCCAGGAGTGGAACGGAACCACTGGCAGCTTGACCGCGAAGGCGATGAAGAAGCCGAGCATCAGAATGTACTCGGTGGTCATCGACATCTTGGTCTTCAACAGATCGGCGTAGTTGAAGGTGATCACGCCGGTGCTGTTGTAGTTGACCAGGACCAGACCGAGGATCGCCACCAGCATGATCAGGCCGGAAGCCTGAGTGAAGATGAAGAACTTGGTCGCTGCGTAGATCCGGGTTTTCTTGCCGTCCGAAGAACTGTGACCCCAGAGCGCGATGAGGAAGTACATCGGCACCAGCATCATTTCCCAGAAGAAGAAGAACATGAACAGGTCGAGGGCGAGGAACACGCCGACAACGCCGCCCAGGATCCACATCAGGTTCAGGTGGAAGAAGCCAACGTGACGTTGAATCTCTTTCCACGAGCAGAGTACCGACAGGATACCCAGCAGGCCGGTCAACAGGATCATCAGCAGCGACAGGCCGTCGAGGGCCAGGTGCACGTTGATGCCGAAGCGCTGGATCCAGACGTGCTTGAACTCAAGCGCCCAGGTCGGATCGGCGCCTGGCGCCGGTGCAAATGAATAGTCACCGTGGGCCCACAGCCAGAGGCCGAGAGCGAGTTCCAGGGTCATGGTCAACAGCGCAATCCAGCGGGGGAGGGTGGCGCCGAAGCGCTCACCCAGCCAGCACAGCAGGCCGCCGATGAAGGGGATCAGGATTAGCCAAGGCAGAATCATGACGGGCTCGTTTCCTTTCGCAAATTCGCAAGGTTCATATCAGACCGCTACCAGCACGACAGCGCCGATGACCAACACGGCACCAGCAGCCATCGAAGCAGCGTACCAACGCAGTTGACCGGTTTCGGTACGGCTCAGGGCAGTGTGACCACCCTTGGCCATGCGCGGGATCAGACCGATGGTCTGGTCGAGCGGGTCTTTGCGCAGCATGTGGCTGATCGCAAGGTACGGCTTCACGAACAGTTTGTCGTAGATCCAGTCGAAGCCCCAGGCAGCGAACCACCAGGCCGAAAGGAGACGGCCGATGCCGCTGTTGGCGATCGCGGTCACGAAGCGACGCTTGCCGAGGAACAGCAGGGCCGCCAGCAGGATACCGGCCAGGGCGATGGCGCCCGAGGCAATTTCCAGACTGTGCTTGGCTTCGCCACCGGCATGGCCAACGCTCTCCGGCAGCACGCCGTGCAGTGGTGGAACGATCATCGCGCCGACGAAGGTCGACAGCACGATCAGCACCGACAGCGGCAGCCAGTGAGCGATGCCGTGACCGGCGTGGGCTTCGGTCTTGGCTTCACCGTGGAACGCGATGAAGATCAGGCGGAAGGTGTACAGCGACGTCATGAAGGCACCGACCAGACCTGCGTAAAGCAGACCGTGGTTGCCGCTGGCGAACGCTTCCCAGAGGATTTCGTCCTTGGAGTAGAAACCGGCGGTCACCAGCGGCAGCGCGGCCAGGGCGGCACCACCGACGATGAAGCTGGCGTAGGCCAGCGGCAGTTTCTTCCACAGGCCGCCCATCTTGAAGATGTTCTGCTCGTGGTGGCAGGCAACGATTACCGCACCGGAGGCAAGGAACAGCAGGGCCTTGAAGAAGGCGTGGGTCATCAGGTGGAAGATCGCGCCTTCCCAGGCGCCAACGCCCAGCGCCAGGAACATGTAGCCGATCTGGCTCATGGTCGAGTAGGCGAGGATACGTTTGATGTCGGTTTGTACCAGCGCGGCGAAACCTGCCAGTACCAAGGTCACGCCACCGACGATGCCGACCAGGTGCAGGATGTCCGGCGCCAGGGCGAACAGGCCGTGGGTACGGGCGATCAGGTAGACACCGGCAGTAACCATGGTTGCGGCGTGGATCAGTGCCGAAACCGGGGTAGGGCCGGCCATCGCGTCCGCCAGCCAGGTCTGCAGCGGCAGTTGCGCCGATTTACCGACCGCACCGCCCAGGAGCATCAGGGTCGCCAGCACGATCCAGAAATCGCCGACCTTGAAGTGCTCGGGCGCCTTCACCAGCAGTTCCTGGACGTTCAGCGTGCCCAGTTGCTGGAACAGGATGAACAGGCCGATCGCCATGAACACGTCGCCGATACGGGTGACGATGAAGGCTTTGAGTGCGGCGTTACCGTTGTTGCGGTTGCTGTAGTAGAAACCGATCAACAGGTACGAGCACAGGCCCACGCCTTCCCAACCGAAGTAGATGAACAGCAGGTTATCGCCCAGGATCAGGAACAGCATGCTGGCGATAAACAGGTTGGTGTACGAGAAGAAGCGCGAGTAACCGTCTTCACCACGCATGTACCACGATGCAAACAGGTGGATCAGGAAGCCGACACCGACGACCACACCGAGCATGGTCACGGACAGACCATCCAGGTACAGCGCGAAGTCAGGCTGGAAACCTTCCACCGACATCCAGCGCCACAGCACCTGGGTGTAGACGCCACCTTCCGGTGGAGCGACGTTGAATTGCCAGATCACGTAGGCCGCGACGATGGCAGACAGGCCGATGGAGCCGACACCGATCAGCGCCGACAGGTTTTCCGAGAAGCGGCCGCGGGAGAACGACAGCAACAGGAACCCGATCAGAGGGAATACGAAAGTCAGAAAGAGTAGGTTCATCCGCGCATCTCACTGGCAGCGTCGATATCGAGCGTGTGGAAGCGGCGATACAGTTGCAGCAGGATCGCCAGGCCAATACTGGCTTCGGCGGCTGCAAGGCTGATCACCAGGATGAACATGATCTGTCCATCCGGTTGCGCCCAGCGGGCGCCCGCAACGATGAAGGCCAGTGCAGAGGCGTTCATCATCACTTCCAGACTCATCAACACGAACAAAATGTTGCGGCGGACCATCAGGCCGACCAGACCAAGGCAGAACAGGATGCCGGCAACTGCCAGACCATGTTCGAGAGGGATAGCAGGCATGTCTTACTCCTTCGCCTCGTTACGGCCCAAATGGAACGCCGTGACGGCTGCAGCGAGCAGCAGCATCGAGGCGAGTTCGACCACCAGCAGATACGGACCGAACAGGCTGATGCCCACGGCTTTTGCATCGACGGTGGTGTGGCCGATGGCCTGACCGCTCTGGTGAGCGAACAGCACATACAGCAGTTCGGCCAGCAGCAGGGCGGCGAGAATCACCGGCCCCGCCCAGATCCCGGGCTTGAGCCAGGTGCGTTCCTGCTGAACCGAGGCCGGGCCCAGGTTCAGCATCATCACCACGAACACGAACAGCACCATGATGGCGCCAGCGTAGGCGATCACTTCCAGCACGCCGGCGAACGGAGCGCCGAGTGCGAAGAAGGTCATGGCCACGGCGATCAACGAAATGATCAGGTAGAGCAGGGCGTGCACAGGATTGGTGTTGGTGACCACACGCAGTGTGGACACAACAGCGATACCCGATGCGAAATAGAAAGCGAATTCCATCGTTCTTCCTTAAGGCAGCAAGCTCTTCACGTTGATCGGCTCGGCTTCGTTTTGTGCGGCGCCTTTCGGCTTGCCCGCAACGGCCATACCTGCAACACGATAGAAGTTGTAATCAGGGTTTTTGCCGGGGCCGGAGATCAGCAGATCTTCTTTCTCGTACACCAGGTCCTGACGTTTGAACTCGGCCATCTCGAAATCCGGCGTCAGCTGGATCGCGGTGGTCGGGCAGGCTTCCTCGCAGAGACCGCAGAAAATGCAGCGCGAGAAGTTGATACGGAAGAAGTCCGGGTACCAGCGACCGTCTTCGGTTTCAGCTTTCTGCAGCGAGATGCAACCCACCGGGCACGCCACGGCGCACAGGTTGCAGGCTACGCAGCGTTCTTCGCCGTCGGGGTCGCGGGTCAGGACGATGCGACCACGGTAGCGCGGCGGCAGGTAGACCGGCTCTTCCGGGTATTGCAGGGTGTCGCGCTTGCGAAAGCCATGGCCGAAGACCATGACCAGGCTGCGCAACTGGGTACCGGTACCCTTAACGATGTCGCCAATATATTTGAACATGGGTCAAATCCTCACTGAACCGCAACCGCAGGTGTGTTCCACAACACAACCGCAGCGGTTATCAGCAAATTGATCAGGGTCAGTGGCAGGCAGAATTTCCAGCTGAAATCCATCACCTGGTCATAACGCGGACGCGGGATGGAAGCGCGCAGCAGGATGAAGAGCATGATGAAGAACGCGGTCTTCAGTGCGAACCAGACGAAGGACAGTTGCGGCAGGATGCCGAACGGACCGTGCCAGCCACCGAAGAACAGGGTGACCAGCAGCGCCGAGATCAGGATGATGCCGATGTATTCACCGACGAAGAACATGCCCCATTTCATACCGGCGTATTCAATGTGGTAACCGTCGGCCAGTTCCTGTTCCGCTTCCGGCTGGTCGAACGGGTGACGGTGAGTCACGGCCACGCCAGCGATGAAGAAGGTACAGAAGCCGAAGAACTGCGGAATGATGAACCACAGGTTCTGCGCCTGGTACTCGACGATGTCGCGCATGTTGAACGAGCCGACCTGCACCACGATGCCCATCAGGGCCAGGCCCATGAACACTTCGTAGGACACGGTCTGCGCCGAGGCACGCAAGCTGCCCAACAGGGCGAACTTGTTGTTGCTCGACCAGCCGGCGAACAGCACCGCGTAGACCGACAGACCGGCCATGGCGAAGAAGAACAGCAGGCCGATGTTCAGATCCGCCACGCCCCAGGTCGGGGTGATCGGGATGATCGCGAAAGCGATCAGCAGGGCGGACATGGCCACCACCGGTGCCAGGGTGAAGATCACCTTGTCGGCAAACGGCGGGGTCCAGTCTTCCTTGAAGAACATCTTCAGCATGTCGGCTGCGATCTGGAACATGCCGAACGGACCCACGCGGTTCGGACCGTAACGGTCCTGCCACCAGCCCAGCAGGCGACGCTCGACAAAGCTGAGCAACGCGCCTGCGACCACCACGGCCAGCAGGATCACGATGGCCTTGATGACCGTCAGGATCACATCGATCACTTCAGGGGTGAACCAGGTCATTGCGCTGCCTCCTGCAGACCATCAACGGTTTGGCCGAAAATCGCCGGCGGAATGCCTGCCAGACCGGCCGGCAGTGCAACCAGGCCAGCGCCCAGCTCTTCATTGATGCGCAGCGGCAGTCGCAGGGTCTGGCCGGCAACATTGAGGCTCAACAGTGCGCCGTCGTTGACGCCCAGGCGATCCGCTTCGGACTTGGCCAGTGCAACGTAGGCGGCCGGAATGCGTTCCTGAACCGGTGCGGCTTTCGACGAGTTCTCCTCGCTGCCGAACAGGTGGTAGAACGGCACGGCTTGCCAGGTGCCCTGGGCCGGGTTGAACGCGCGCGGAACACTGGCGAACCAGTTCAGCGAATCACCGCTGCTTTCGATCAGGCGGGTGCCCGGATCGCCAGCGCGCAGGTGACCACCGACTTCGTCCTGGAACTTGTTCCAGGCTTGCGGCGAGTTCCAGCCCGGCGACCAGGCGAACGGCACTTGCTGACGCGGTTCGGCGGATCCCGAGTAACCTTCCATCGAGAAGGCGAACGCGGTGTCCTTGTCCTGCGGGGTGCGTGGTTCGTGAACGCTGATATCGGCGCGCATCGCGGTGCGACCGGAGTAACGCAGCGGCTCACGCGCCAGTTTCAGACCCTTGATGCGGAACGAGGCGGACGGTGCGGCGTCGACGATACGGGCCAGTTGCGGGGTGCTCGAAGCAACGGCAGCGGTCACGTGGTCGAGTTGCGTCCAGTCGATCGGCTGGTTCAGCAGGGTAGCGCGCAGGGCGTGCAGCCAGCGCCAGCCTTCGTGGACCAGAATGCTCGCGTCCATGTATTGCGGGTCGAAAACCTGGAAGAAGCGCTGGGCGCGACCTTCCTGGCTGACCAGCGTGCCGTCGCCTTCAGCGAAGCTGGCGGCTGGCAGAACCAGATGCGCGCGGTCGCTGGTGGCGGTCTTCTGATGGTCGGCAACGATCACTACTTGCGCAGCGTTCAGTGCCGCATCGACCTTGGCTTTGGAGGTGCGGGTGTACAGATCGTTTTCCAGCACGACGATGGCGTCGGCCTTGCCGTCGATGACCGCTTGCAGCGCAGCATCGACCGATTCGCCACCGAGCATGGCCAGGCCGAGGCTGTTGGCTTCCGGCACGATCAGGCTGATCGAACCGTTCTTCTCGCGCAGCTTCAGGGCCTTGGCGATGTTCGCAGCGGCTTCGATCAAGGCTTTGGAGCCCAGCGAAGTACCGGCGATGATCAGCGGACGCTTGGCCGCGAGCAGGGCGTCGGCGATGCGCTTGGCCAGCTCCAGGGCTTCGGCGTCCAGACCTTCAACGGCCGGTGCGCTGGCGTCCAGGGCGTGAGCCACGGCGAAACCGATGCGTGCCAGATCGTCGGGAGCGGCGTGTACGCATTCTTCGGCGATGTCGTCGAGCTTGGTTTCAGCCAGGCTGGCGATGAACAGCGGGTTCAGTTCGTGCTGACCGATGTTCTTCACCGCAGCGTCGAGCCAAGGCTGGACGCGCATGGCTTCGGCCATGTCTTCGGCCTTGCCTTTGACCGACTGACGCAGGGCCAGGGCCATGCGGGCGGCGGTCTGGGTCAGGTCTTCACCGAGGACGAACACGGCGTCGTGGTCTTCGATGTCGCGCATGTTCGGCACTGGCAGCGGGCTGTCTTTCAGCACTTGCAGGACCAGACGGATGCGTTCCAGCTCCGAGGCTTCGATACCGGAGTAGAAGTGCTCGGCGCCTACCAGTTCACGCAACGCGTAGTTGCTTTCCAGGCTGGCACGCGGCGAACCGATACCGACGATGTTGCGACCGCGCAGCAGGTCGGCGGCTTTGTCCAGCGCAGCATCCAGGCCAAGCTTGGTGCCGTCGGCCAGCAGTGGCTGACGTGGGCGGTCGGTGCGGTTGACGTAGCCATAACCGAAACGGCCACGGTCGCACAGGAAATACTGGTTCACCGAACCGTTGTAACGGTTTTCGATGCGACGCAGTTCGCCGTAACGCTCGCCCGGGGAGATGTTGCAACCGCTCGAGCAGCCATGGCAGATGCTCGGCGAGAACTGCATGTCCCACTTGCGGTTGTAGCGCTCGGAGTGAGTCTTGTCGGTGAACACACCGGTCGGGCAGACCTCGGTGAGGTTGCCGGAGAACTCGCTTTCGAGGGTGCCGTCTTCAACGCGACCGAAGTACACGTTGTCGTGGGCGCCGAATACACCGAGGTCGGTGCCGCCGGCGTAATCCTTGTAGAAACGCACGCAGCGGTAGCAGGCGATGCAGCGGTTCATCTCGTGGGAAATGAACGGGCCCAGTTGCTGGTTCTGGTGGGTGCGTTTGGTGAAGCGATAACGGCGCTCGTTGTGGCCGGTCATCACCGTCATGTCTTGCAGGTGGCAGTGACCGCCTTCCTCGCACACAGGGCAGTCGTGTGGGTGGTTGGTCATCAGCCATTCGACGACACTGGCGCGGAACGCCTTGGATTCTTCATCGTCGATGGAGATCCAGGTGTTGTCGGTGGCAGGGGTCATGCAGGACATGACGATGCGACCACGGGTGTCGTTCTCGTCGGTGTACTGCTTGACCGCACACTGGCGGCAGGCCCCGACGCTACCAAGCGCGGGGTGCCAGCAGAAATAAGGGATGTCGAGGCCCAGCGACAGACATGCCTGTAACAGGTTGTCTGCCCCGTCGACTTCGAGCGCTTTGCCGTCTACGTGGATAGTGGCCATGGTTCAAAGGTCTTCGTTGGCCCGGTGTCAGCGGGCGTGGCTAATGGAATCTTGTTATCCGTCCGAATCCAGTCAGCCCCGAAAGGCGTCATCGGACGAAAGGCGAAGGGCACGGACCCTTCGCCTTTTTTAAGCGTTTACGCGCCGACTGTGATCGGCTTCGCCAGAGGCGGGACGGCGGCGCTTGCGGGCGCGATACCGGCTTCGAACTCTGGACGGAAGTATTTGATGGCACTGCCCAACGGCTCCACGGCACCCGGTGCGTGAGCACAGAAGGTCTTGCCCGGGCCGAGGAAGTTGACCAGACCCAGCAGGGTCTCGATGTCGCCTGGCTGGCCGCGGCCTTGTTCGATGGCCATCAGCAGCTTGACGCTCCATGGCAAACCATCACGGCAAGGAGTGCAGAAACCACAGGATTCGCGAGCGAAGAACTGCTCCATGTTGCGCAGCAGGGACACCATGTTGACGCTGTCATCCACCGCCATGGCCAGGCCGGTACCCATACGGGTGCCCACTTTGGCGATGCCGCCGGCGTACATTTGTGCGTCGAGGTGTTCCGGCAACAGGAAACCGGTACCGGCGCCGCCTGGCTGCCAGGCCTTGAGCTTGTAACCGTCGCGCATGCCGCCGGCGTAATCTTCGAACAGTTCGCGACCGGTCACGCCGAATGGCAGTTCCCACAGGCCCGGGTTCTTGACCTTGCCGGAGAAGCCCATGAGCTTGGTGCCCATGTCTTCGCTGCCGTCGCGGGCCAACGATTTGTACCAGTCGACGCCGTCGGCGATGATCGCCGGCACGTTGCACAGGGTTTCAACGTTGTTCACGCAGGTCGGCTTGCCCCAGACGCCGACGGCGGCAGGGAAGGGCGGCTTGGAGCGCGGGTTGGCGCGGCGGCCTTCGAGGGAGTTGATCAGTGCGGTTTCTTCACCGCAGATGTAACGCCCGGCGCCGGTGTGGACGAACAGCTCGAAATCGAAGCCGCTGCCCAGGATGTTCTTGCCCAGCAGGCCGGCTGCCTTGGCTTCTTCCACGGCACGGTTCAGGTGCTTGGCGGCGGTGGTGTACTCGCCACGCAGGAAGATGTAGCCACGATAGGTTTTCAGCGCGCGGGCGCTGATCAGCATGCCTTCGATCAGCAGATGGGGCAGTTGCTCCATCAGCATGCGGTCTTTCCAGGTGTTCGGCTCCATTTCATCCGCGTTGCACAGCAGGTAGCGGATGTTGATGGATTCGTCCTTTGGCATCAGGCCCCACTTCACGCCAGTGGGGAAGCCTGCACCGCCGCGACCTTTGAGGCCGGCGTCTTTCACGGTCTGGACGATGGCGTCCTGATCCATGTCGGCGAAAGCCTTGCGCGCAGCGGCGTAACCGTTCTTGGCCTGGTACTCGTCGAGCCACACGGCTTCGCCGTCGTCACGCAGGCGCCAGGTCAGCGGGTGAGTCTCGGCCGAACGCTGGATGCGGTTGGCAGGACCGAAAGAAGTCAGGGTCATACGTAGCCCTCGAGCAGTTTGGCGACGCCGGCAGGCTGGACATCGCCAAAGGTGTCGTCATCGATCATCAGCGCCGGTGCCTTGTCGCAGTTGCCGAGGCAGCACACCGGCAGCAGGGTGAAGCGACCGTCGGCGGTGGTCTGGCCCAGGCCGATACCCAGGTTGTTCTGGATTTCGCTGACCACCGACTCGTGGCCGCCGATGTAGCAGACCATGCTGTCGCAGACGCGAATGATGTGACGGCCGACCGGCTGACGGAAGATCTGGCTGTAGAACGTGGCCACGCCTTCAACGTCGCTGGCCGGGATGCCGAGGATCTCGCCGATGGCGTACAGGGCTCCGTCCGGCACCCAGCCGCGTTCCTTCTGAACGATCTTCAGGGCTTCGATCGACGCCGCGCGCGGGTCTTCGTAGTGATGCAGCTCGTGCTCGATGGCCGAGCGCTCGGTTTCACTCAGGGTGAAACGGTCTGTCTGGATAAGCGTGCTGTTCATGCTTAGCGGTCCACGTCGGCCATAACGAAATCGATACTACCCAGGTACGCAATCAGGTCCGCGACCATGCTGCCTTTGATCACCGAAGGGATCTGTTGCAGATGCGGGAAGCTCGGAGTACGGATCCGGGTACGGTAGCTCATGGTGCCGCCGTCGCTCGTCAGGTAATAACTGTTGATGCCCTTGGTCGCTTCGATCATCTGGAAGGACTCGTTGGCCGGCATGACCGGGCCCCACGAAACCTGCAGGAAGTGCGTGATCAGGGTTTCGATGTGCTGCAGCGTGCGCTCTTTCGGCGGCGGCGTGGTCAGCGGGTGATCCGCCTTGTACGGTCCTTCCGGCATGTTGCGCAGGCACTGGTCGATGATCTTGACGCTCTGGCGCATCTCTTCGACGCGAACCATGCAGCGGTCGTAGGCATCGCCGTTGGCAGCCAGCGGTACTTCGAACTCGAAGTTCTCGTAGCCGGAGTACGGACGCGCTTTACGCAGGTCGAAGTCGCAACCGGTGGAACGCAGGCCGGCACCGGTGACGCCCCATTCCAGGGCTTCTTTGGTGTTGTACTGGGCAACGCCGATGGTACGACCCTTGAGGATGCTGTTCTGCAGGGCAGCCTTGGTGTATTCGTCGAGGCGCTTTGGCAGCCATTCAACGAAGTCTTTCACCAGTTTTTCCCAGCCGCGCGGCAAGTCGTGCGCGACGCCGCCGATGCGGTACCAGGCCGGGTGCAGACGGAAACCGGTAATGGCTTCGATCACCGTGTACGCCTTCTGGCGGTCGGTGAAGGTGAAGAACACCGGGGTCATGGCGCCGACGTCCTGGATGTAGGTACCCAGGAACAGAAGGTGGCTGGTGATCCGGAAGAACTCGGCCATCATGATGCGGATGACGTCGACCTTCTCTGGCACCTTGATGCCGGCCAGCTTCTCGACCGAGAGCACGTACGGCAGGTTGTTCATCACGCCGCCGAGGTAGTCGATACGGTCGGTGTACGGAATGAAGCTGTGCCAGGACTGACGCTCGGCCATCTTCTCGGCGCCACGGTGGTGGTAACCGATGTCCGGAACGCAATCGACGATCTCTTCACCGTCCAGTTGTAGGATGATGCGGAACGCACCGTGCGCCGAAGGGTGGTTCGGACCCAGGTTGAGGAACATGTAGTCCTCGTTCGGGCCGGAGCGCTTCATGCCCCAGTCTTCAGGACGGAAGCGCGCGGCTTCTTCCTCGAGCTGTTGCTTGGCCAGGTTCAGGCTGAACGGATCGAACTCGGTGGCGCGCGCCGGGAAGTCCTTGCGCAGCGGGTGACCTTCCCAGGTCGGCGGCATCATGATGCGCGACAGGTGCGGGTGACCTTTGAAGTCGATGCCGAACATGTCCCAGACTTCACGCTCGTACCAGTTGGCGTTCGGCCAGATGCTGGTGACGGTCGGCAAGCTGAGGTCGCTCTCGGACAAGGCGACCTTGATCATCACGTCACTATTACGTTCCAGCGACATGAGGTGATAGAACACGGTGAAATCGGCACCGCCCGGCAGCCCTTGACGCTTGGTGCGCAGACGCTCGTCCACGCCGTGCAGGTCATAGAGCATGACGTACGGCTTGGGCAGGTTGCGCAGGAAGGTCAGGACTTCGACGAGCTTGGCGCGAGCCACCCACAGCACCGGCATGCCGGTGCGGGTCGGCTGAGCGGTGAACGCTTCGGCGCCAAAACGGTTGTTCAGTTCGACGACCACATCCTGGTCGTCTGCCTTATAAGGCGGGATGTACAGAGCACTGCCTGTAGTCATGGTTATTTTTTCGCTTTCGGTCAACGTAAAGAATGAAGCCAGCTTCTCGTTTCTATGAAACAGACTGGATCAGACTTCGTCAGGGCTGCGCAGGTTGGTGACTGCGATTCGCTGTTCGCGGCGCTGTTCCTTCTGCGAAGGCATGTCGGCGCGATAAACGCCTTGATCGCCAACGACCCAGGAAAGTGGGCGACGCTCCTGGCCAATGGATTCCTGCAACAGCATCAAGCCTTGCAGAAATGCTTCTGGACGGGGCGGGCAGCCAGGTACGTAGACGTCAACGGGCAGGAACTTGTCCACCCCCTGAACCACGGAGTAGATGTCGTACATGCCGCCGGAGTTGGCGCACGAACCCATCGAGATCACCCACTTGGGTTCGAGCATCTGCTCGTACAGGCGCTGAATGATCGGCGCCATCTTGATGAAGCAGGTCCCGGCGATAACCATGAAGTCGGCCTGACGCGGTGATGCCCGGATAACTTCGGCGCCGAAGCGCGCGATGTCGTGGGGCGCCGTGAAGGCGGTGGTCATTTCCACGTAGCAGCACGACAGACCGAAGTTGTACGGCCACAGGGAGTTCTTACGTCCCCAGTTGACCGCGCCACTCAGCACGTCTTCCAGCTTGCCCATGAAAATGTTTTTGTGGACTTGATCCTCTAACGGATCGGAAACGGTTTCCCGCTGGCCGATCGGATACTGCTCGTTAGGAGCATCGGGGTCGATTCTGGTGAGATTGTATTGCATTGCCAAAGCCTCATTGTTTCAGCTTCGCCTGCCGCTTGCGACGAGCTTCCGGAGCCCAGTCAAGGGCGCCCACTCGGAACAGGTAGACAAGACCTGCCAACAGAATTGCTATGAAAACGAGAGCTTCGACGAATCCGGTCCAGCCGCTTTCGCGGACGGACACAGACCATGCAAAGAGAAAGAGGGCTTCGATATCGAAGATCACGAACAGCATCGCGACCAGATAGAATTTGGCTGAGAGCCGCAAGCGGGCGCCACCGGTAGGTAGCATGCCGGACTCGAACGGTTCGTTTTTGCTGCGGCCCCAGGCTTTTGACCCTAGGAGGCTGGAGACGCCGAGCATGAAGGCGCACAGGCCGACTACACCCAGAAGGAAAATGGCAAAGCCCCAGTTGTGGGCCATGAGTCCTGTCGCTTCGGGCATGCTGGAAATCCTTAACAGAGAGCAAAGGTCTCTGAGCTTGATAAAGAAATAAGGCAGTGACGATATGTCGCAGCAATCAATCGCGCTGATTTTATGGCTAAACACCCTGCAAGTAAAATTCCTATAGCGAAATTATTTATTGGAATAAGGACATAGCACACCTCGAAGGGCCCGCAGCCCATGCGTTGCGGGCATTAGCCGGGATTTCACGAATTATGTTTTGTAGGAAATGTAACGAACATAGTTGTCGCTAAATGATAATTGATATCGTTTGCAGAGGTTTCGTAACTGTTTAACGGGTCAGTAGTTGGGAAGTTGTCTTATATGCGCGTTACTGCAAGTAGCGGCGGCGCCCGTTTTAGCCGATTTTTGCGATGCGGATACCGCTCTGGATCAATGTTTTGCCTGACAGGCTTTGCCAATTCCTGAGGCGCCCGGAAAACCGCAGGCAAAAAAAACGCCCCGAACCAGTCGGGGCGTCAGTTTTTCGGCAGTGCGGTTAGCTTTTTATACGGTCCGCAAAGGCCGCTCGCTCAGGCGAAGTCGATCAGTGGAACTGTTCTTCTTCGGTCGAACCGGTCAGTGCGGTTACCGACGACGAGCCACCTTGAATCACGGTGGTCATGTCGTCGAAGTAGCCAGTGCCCACTTCCTGCTGGTGAGCCACGAAGGTGTAACCCTTGGCGGCGTCAGCGAATTCCTGCTCTTGCAGCTTCACGTAGGCAGTCATGTCGTTGCGGGCGTAGTCGTGCGCCAGGTTGAACATGCTGTGCCACATGTTGTGAATGCCGGCCAGGGTGATGAACTGGTGCTTGTAACCCATGGCGGACAGTTCGCGCTGGAACTTGGCGATGGTCGCGTCGTCCAGGTTTTTCTTCCAGTTGAAGGAAGGCGAGCAGTTGTACGACAGGATCTGGTCCGGGTATTCCTTTTTGATCGCTTCAGCGAAACGACGGGCTTCTTCCAGGTCCGGCTTGGCGGTTTCGCACCAGATCAGGTCGGCGTACGGCGCGTAAGCCAGGCCTCGGGCGATTGCCTGGTCCAGACCTGCACGAACCTTGTAGAAACCTTCCTGGGTACGGGTGCCAGTCACAAATGGCTGGTCGTACGGATCGCAGTCGGAAGTCAGCAGGTCGGCAGCGTTGGCGTCGGTACGGGCCAGGATGATGGTCGGAACACCGGCAACGTCGGCAGCCAGACGAGCCGCGGTCAGCTTCTGCACGGCTTCCTGGGTTGGCACCAGCACCTTGCCGCCCATGTGGCCACATTTCTTCACGGAAGCCAGTTGGTCTTCGAAGTGAACGCCGGCGGCGCCTGCCTCGATCATGCTCTTCATCAGCTCGTAGGCGTTCAGTACGCCGCCGAAACCGGCTTCGGCGTCAGCCACGATTGGCGCGAAGTAGTCGATGTAGCCTTCGTCGCCCGGATTCTTGCCGGCTTTCCACTGGATCTGGTCGGCGCGACGGAACGAGTTGTTGATGCGCTTGACCACGGTTGGAACCGAGTCCACCGGGTACAGCGACTGGTCCGGGTACATCGATTCGGCGGAGTTGTTGTCCGCCGCGACTTGCCAGCCCGACAGGTAGATCGCCTGGATACCGGCTTTAACCTGCTGCACAGCCTGACCGCCGGTCAGGGCGCCCATGCAGTTGACGAAATCTTTCTCTGGGCGGAAGGACGGCTTGGCACCCTGGGTGACCAGGTTCCACAGCTTCTCGGCGCCCATTTTTGCAAAGGTGTGCTCTGGTTGAACCGAGCCACGCAGACGGACGACGTCAGCAGCGGAGTAATTGCGAGTCACGCCTTTCCAGCGCGGGTTTTCAGCCCAGTCTTTTTCAAGGGCTGCAATTTGCTGTTCGCGTGTCAGTGCCATGGAGATAAACCTCGTCGCGTCTTTATGAAAAGTTGTTCTGCGGTGGAAAATTCCTTGCGCTCGCTGACCAGAAGCTTAGGTGGTCAGGTCGGATTCGGCGGGGCAGGCGACGGGATGAACGATGAGCTCGAGGGGAGGTGAGCAGGTAAAGGCGAACTGGTGGGCGCATTCGGGCGTCGTGGGCCTTTATACGAACGACAGTGTAAAGCCGGGTTACCTAATTACGCTTCCGTCCCTCGGGACAACTTCGTTCCAGTCGGCAACCTCGTCAAACACGCCTTGTGGGCGGTACAGACACGAAACGGCTCGCGGGGATGGTTGCGAGCAGCGCTTCGAAGGCCCTTGCCAGGGCCTCTGATTAGCGGGAGCGAGGCCATCATGCCTTCGCTTTTTTGGCTCGTCAAACGTTTTGTAGTGCTTTTTTTCAAGCACTACATCTTTCGTCTAATACGACTAATCAGTCAGTTTTTGGTGCTTTAGTCCAGCGTGTCGACTTTCACCCGCAACGTCATGTCATCCCGGCCTTGAGTAGAGTAGCTGCGGGCCAGGCCCTGTTTGTCGGCCTGGGTCTGGCGATTCACGCCGGCGAGGGTGATCCATTCACCCAAGCGTCCGGTGACGGTTGTGTCGGTGCTTTGCACGTTCACTACATCGGGACGTTCCTGGCTCATGCGGTCACGGTTGGTACTGATAGCCAGGTGAACGGTTTCGCCGGTGACGCTGGCGGTGACGTAAAAACCCTGGGTGACGTTGCGATATTGGGTCTGGCTGCTGTAATCGCCGTAGGAGTTGGTCTGGCTGCTGGTGATCGGCACGCTCTGGCCGACCTGGATCAGTGCCGGAGCACCTTCGCTGGCCTGGATCTGCTGAATGCCGCCGTCACGGCTGGCAGTGCTTCGACTGATGATGCGGGTTTGCGCGCCATTGACTGAATAACCTTCGTCGCCACGACCGTTGTTTTCGTTGGTGTCGACCGTGATCAGCAAGCGCTTGGGCGCGGTGTCGAGCTGTGAGAGCAGATCCTTGAGTTCTTGAATCTTGCCGGGCTCGGCCTTGACGATCAGTTGGTTGCCATAGGCGCTGACCTGGCCGTCCTTGCCGATGAAGTCCTGAGCCACCGGCAGCATGTCGGCGCTGGTGTGGTACTTGAGGGGCACGATTTCTGTGGCTGCCATCACCGAAACACTGCAGCCGAGCAGCAGGGTGGTGAGCAGGGTGCGTAGGGACATGTCCGTTATCTCCGCTTTCGAAAGGCTTGATATTGCCAGTTTGTCGGCCCAGGGTGGGGCAAGTTGAATCGTAGACAGCAAAACGCCCCGGCATCCGAAAATGGCAGGGCGTTTTGTGGTGTTCTGGAGGGCCTCTTCGCGAGCAAGCCCGCTCCCACATTGGATCTCTGCTGGGCACAAAATCTGTGTTCGCTGGAGGTCTCCTGTGGGAGCGGGCTTGCCCGCGAATGCCGCGACGCGGACTTATGCCGAGTGTCGAACCATGTCTACATGCGGAATCCCGGCTTCGAGGAATTCCTCGCTGACCAGGTTGAAACCCAGACGCTCATAGAACGCTGTGGCCTGAACCTGGGCGCTGAGCATCTGCTGCTTCAGTCCGCGCTCCTCTGCTTCTGCGATGACCGCCTGCATCAGCGCATCGCCGACCTTCAGACCGCGCCAGTCCTTGAGCACCGAAACCCGGCCAACATGCCCGTCGGGCAACAGGCGGGCGGTGCCGATCGGAAAGTCGCCTTCGAAAGCCAGGAAATGCACCGCCGTAGCGTCATCGGCGTCCCACTCAAGCTCGGGTGGAACCGATTGTTCGGCAATGAACACCGTTTCGCGAATGCGGCGGATCTCGGCGTTGTCCTTTTGCCAGTCTGCAACACGTACGCGAATCTTATTCATCGTCGGCGAACCCCAGGCTTCCCTGTTTGACCAGTTCGCACAGCAGGCCGCGACCGTCTTCGTCGCTCAGCCAGTCACCGAGGTTGTCGGTGTGCAGGGCGTCGGCGGAGCAGATCAGCTTCAGCAGCTCGCGCAGCTTGCCCGGCAGGTAACGGCTCTGGCCGCTGGCGAACAGCAGCAGGTCGTCATCGACGTCCGACCACGCCAGGCGTGCGCTCGGGTTGCGGATCAGGATGGCGCCGTCTTCGAGCGCGCCAAGAAGGTCTTCTTCCTCGACTTCTTCAGGGCCGACCACCAGCTCTGGATAACGTGGCTCGGTCATGTACTGGCCGAACCAGGTCAGCAGCAGGCGCTCATCGCTCATGTGCTCGGCGAGCAGCGCTTTCAGGCGGCCGAGTGCATCGTGCTGGATCTGATGTGGATCATCGCTGACCGGTTTTGCATCGGCGTCGGTGTAGCGCTCTTCGTCAGTCAGGAACTGGCTGAGGAAATCGGTGAAGTGGGTCAGTACTTCAGCGGCGCTTGGTGCGCGGAAACCGACCGAGTAGGTCATGCAGTCGTCGACGGCAACGCCGCAGTGAGCCAGGCGCGGTGGCAGGTAGAGCATGTCGCCCGGTTCCAGGACCCACTCTTCGGTCTCATGGAATTCGGCGAGGATGCGCAGGTCGGCGTGTTGCAGCAGCGGGCTTTCGGAGTCGCACATCTGGCCGATTTTCCAGTTGCGCTTGCCGTGGCCTTGCAGCAGGAACACGTCGTAGTTGTCGAAGTGCGGGCCGACGCTGCCGCCCGGGGCGGCGAAGCTGATCATCACGTCGTCGACGCGCCAGCTCGGCAGGAAGCGGAAGTTTTCCAGCAGCTCGCTGACTTCCGGCACGAACTGATCGACCGCCTGCACCAGCAGGGTCCACTCGCGCTCCGGCAGTTTGCTGAATTCGTCCTCAGCGAACGGGCCGCGGCGCAGTTCCCAAGGACGCTCGCCGTGCTCGATCACCAGGCGCGATTCAACTTCTTCTTCCAGGGCCAGACCGGCGAGTTCGTCGGCGTCGATCGGGCTTTCGAAATCAGGAATCGCCTGACGGATCAGCAGTGGTTTTTTCTGCCAGTAATCGCGCATGAATTCGCGCGCCGTAAGACCACCCAGAAGTTGAAGAGGAATATCGGGATTCATATGTAACCTATTGAAAAAAAGCATTTTTCAGACGGGAATAAAAACGCCCGGCGCGGCCGGGCGTCTCAAACGGGTCAAGCAGTCGATCAGATGCGTTTGGCTTGCGCTACAGCGTTGCCGATGTAGTTGGCCGGGGTCAGTTGCTTGAGCTCGGCTTTCGCAGCGGCCGGCATGTCCAGGCCATCGATGAAAGTCTGCAGCGCCTCAGGGCTGATGCCCTTGCCGCGGGTCAGTTCTTTCAGCTTCTCGTACGGGTTTTCGATGTTATAGCGGCGCATCACGGTCTGGATCGGCTCGGCCAGGACTTCCCAGCAAGCGTCCAGATCGGCAGCGATCTTGTCAGCGTTCAGCTCGAGCTTGCTGATGCCTTTGAGGCTCGCTTCGTACGCGATCACGCTGTGGGCGAAGCCGACACCGAGGTTGCGCAGAACGGTGGAGTCGGTCAGGTCGCGCTGCCAGCGGGAGATCGGCAGTTTGCTCGCCAGGTGCTGGAACAGTGCGTTGGCGATGCCCAGGTTGCCTTCGGAGTTTTCGAAGTCGATCGGGTTGACCTTGTGCGGCATGGTCGACGAACCGATTTCGCCGGCGATGGTGCGCTGCTTGAAGTAACCCAGGGAGATGTAGCCCCAGATGTCACGGTCGAAGTCGATCAGGATGGTGTTGAAGCGCGCAATGGCGTCGAACAACTCGGCGATGTAGTCGTGCGGCTCGATTTGCGTGGTGTACGGGTTGAAGCCCAGGCCCAGCTCGTCTTCGATGAAGGCGCGGGCGTTGGCTTCCCAGTCGATCTGCGGGTAGGCCGACAGGTGGGCGTTGTAGTTGCCGACAGCGCCGTTGATCTTGCCCAGCAGCGGAACGGCAGCAACCTGAGCGATCTGGCGCTCGAGACGGTAAACCACGTTCGCCAGCTCTTTGCCCAGGGTGGTCGGCGAAGCCGGCTGACCGTGGGTGCGCGACAGCATCGGCACGTCGGCGAAACGGATGGCCAGTTCGCGGATGGCGTTGGCGGTCTGGCGCATCAGCGGCAGCATCACGTCATCACGACCTTCGCGCAGCATCAGGGCGTGGGACAGGTTGTTGATGTCCTCGCTGGTGCAGGCGAAGTGGATAAATTCGCTGACCTTGGCCAGCTCCGGCAGCTTGGCCGCCTGCTCCTTGAGCAGGTATTCGATCGCTTTGACGTCGTGGTTGGTGGTGCGCTCGATCTCTTTCACGCGCTCGGCGTGCTCCAGCGAGAAGTTTTCGGCCAGTTCATTCAGAACGGCGTTGGCTTCGGCGGAGAAGGCTGGCACTTCCGGGATGCCGGCGTGAGCGGCCAGGCGCTGGAGCCAGCGCACTTCAACCAGAACGCGGGCACGGATCAGACCGTACTCGCTGAAAATTGGGCGCAGGGCCTGGGTTTTGCCGGCGTAGCGGCCGTCAACAGGGGAAACCGCAGTGAGCGAAGAGAGCTGCATGGGGTGTTCTCGGACAGTCGGGCAACGAAATGGGGCGCGTATCATACATGAAAAAATCCGCCGGTCCGTCGCCAACTGACCGGCGTATTACGCGTTACAGGCTACAAAGCTTTTATTGCGCGGCGATTTACTCGCTGCGCATCAACGGATACAGCTCTTTGAGCAATTTGCGCCGGCTCACGACCAGCTGCCAGCGGTGACCGCCGAGCTGGCGCCACAGCCGCGCCGAACGAATGCCGGCGAGCAGCAGGGCGCGGATCTTCGAGGCATTGCTCGGCTGCTGCAGGTTGCGCATGTCGCCGTGCACCTGAATGCGCTGGCGCAGGGTGCTCAGGGTGTCCTGATACAGCGCACCGCAGGCCGCGATCACGTTTTCGTGGGCTGGGCCGAAATGCTCGACCTGTGACTGGATCTGCGGCAAACGCTTGCCAATCACGTCGAGCATGTCGTTGCGCTTGGCCAGTTGCCGCTCAAGGCCGAGCATTGACAGGGCGTAGCGCAACGGTTCGCGCTGCAAGGTGCTCGGGTCGCGCTCGAGGGCGCCGATCAGTGCGCGGTAACCCTCGCGCAGGTTGATATCGTCGCCGCCGTAAACATCCAGCGTGTCTTTCGGGTCGCGAACCAGCAGGCTGCCGAGCATGCAGCTCAGGCCGGCCTCGTTGGTCTGGCCAGTCTTGGCGATCCGGTCAACCAGCACGGCGGCGAGAAACACGCCGCCCAGAGCGGTCAATTGCTCCTGAGTCGGGCTCATGCCTGGCCGCTCCACGGCTCGGCGACTTCGATCACGCCGCCACCGAGGCAGATTTCACCGTCATAAAACACCACCGACTGGCCCGGCGTGACTGCGCGTTGCGGCTCGTCGAACACGGCGCGATAGCCGGTCGCGGTTTTTTCCAGGGTGCAGGCCTGATCGCTCTGGCGATAACGAACCTTGGCGGTCAGGCGCAATGGCTGGCTCAGATCGATCGGATTGACCCAATAGATTTCCGAAGCGAGCAGGGCGCTGGAAAACAGCCACGGATGGTTGTTGCCCTGGCCGACGATCAGATCGTTGGTGTCCAGATCCTTGCGCAGCACATACCACGGTTCGTCGCCGGCGTCTTTCAGGCCGCCGATGCCCAGGCCCTGGCGTTGACCGATGGTGTGGTACATCAAACCGTGGTGACGGCCGATGACTTCGCCTTCGGTGGTCTTGATCTCGCCCGGTTGCGCCGGCAGGTATTGCTTGAGGAAATCGCTGAAGCGACGCTCGCCGATGAAGCAGATCCCGGTGGAATCCTTCTTCTTGGCGGTTGCCAGCTCGTATTTCTCGGCAATTGCACGGACTTCCGGTTTTTCCAGTTCGCCGACCGGGAACAGGGTCTTGGCGATCTGTTCGCCGCCGACGGCGTGCAGGAAGTAGCTCTGATCCTTGTTCGGATCCAGGCCCTTGAGCAGTTCGGTGCGGCCGTCGATGTCGCGGCGGCGCACGTAGTGGCCGGTGGCGATCAGATCGGCGCCGAGCATCATGGCGTAGTCGAGGAACGCCTTGAACTTGATCTCGCGGTTGCACAGGATGTCCGGGTTCGGCGTGCGACCGGCCTTGTATTCGGCCAGGAAGTGCTCGAACACATTGTCCCAGTACTCGGCGGCGAAGTTGGCGGTGTGCAGCTTGATACCGATCTTGTCGCACACAGCCTGGGCATCCGCCAGGTCGTCCATGGCGGTGCAGTATTCCGTTCCGTCGTCTTCTTCCCAGTTCTTCATGAACAGGCCTTCCACTTCATAGCCCTGCTCGATCAGCAGGAGAGCGGAAACGGAAGAGTCCACGCCGCCGGACATGCCGACAATGACGCGCTTCTTGGATGTGTCAGAAGGGGCTGGATCACGCATAGGGATTCAATGAGTGTCTTGAAAAAGGACGCGATTCTATCAGGCTCACGGCCTCAAGGCTAAAGGGAAGGGCGGATCAGTTCGAGGCCGAAGCGATTGCCGGCCAGATAATCGTCGATGCAGCGGATGATCAGCTCGCTGCGCCAGTTATCGCGCTGGGCCAATAATTCGTCGCGAGTCAGCCACTTGGCGCCGACGATGCCGTCGTCCAGTTGATAATCCGGGTGGTGTTTCACCGCTTCGGCGCTGAAGCATACCCGCTGGTAAGTCACGCCGTTGCTCGGGGCGGTGTACAGATAAATGCCGATGACGGCGGTGGGTTCGACGTCCCAGCCGGTTTCCTCGAGGGTTTCGCGCACGGCGGCTTCGATCAGGGTTTCGTCCGGATCGAGATGGCCGGCCGGCTGATTGAGCACGTTACGCCCGGCCTTGTGTTCCTCGACCATCAGGA
The DNA here is from genome assembly GCF_048654275.1 of Candidatus Pseudomonas auctus. Lineage (NCBI taxonomy): Bacteria > Pseudomonadati > Pseudomonadota > Gammaproteobacteria > Pseudomonadales > Pseudomonadaceae > Pseudomonas > Candidatus Pseudomonas auctus. Next base: position 199,183 of record NZ_JBJYZK010000007.1, read on the forward strand.
AACGACCGTTGTCCTCGACGATGGTGGCGACGGTGATGTGGGGGAGCCATTGCATTGATTGAATCTCCTGGGCGAAAGGCAGAAACACAAACCCCGGCGCATGGCCGGGGTTTGTGATGTTCCCTTTACAACCTTAAACCAGCGCAGCGATGGCCGCGTTGAGGGTTGCGCTTGGGCGCATGGCCTTGCTGATCAGCTCGGCATCGGCGTGGTAGTAACCACCGATGTCCACTGGCTTGCCCTGAACGGCGTTGAGCTCGGCGACGATGGTCGCTTCGTTCTCGGTCAGGGTCTTGGCCAAGGTCGCGAACTGCGCTTGCAGTGCAGCGTCTTCAGTCTGGGCGGCCAGGGCTTGTGCCCAGTACATCGCCAGGTAGAAGTGGCTGCCGCGGTTGTCGATGTTGCCGACTTTGCGCGATGGCGACTTGTTGTTGTCCAGGAACTGGCCAGTAGCCTGATCCAGAGTCTTGGACAGAACCAGCGCTTTCGGGTTGTTGTAGTTCACACCCAGGTGCTCGAGAGAAGCGGCCAGGGCCAGGAATTCACCCAGCGAATCCCAGCGCAGGAAGTTCTCTTCGACCAGTTGCTGCACGTGCTTCGGAGCCGAACCGCCGGCGCCGGTTTCGAACAGGCCACCGCCGTTCATCAGCGGTACGATCGACAGCATCTTGGCGCTGGTGCCCAGTTCCATGATCGGGAACAGGTCGGTCAGGTAGTCGCGCAGTACGTTGCCGGTCACCGAAATGGTGTCCTTGCCTTCGCGGGTGCGCTGCAGGGTGTATTTCATGGCATCGACCGGCGCCATGATCTGGATGTCCAGACCGGCGGTGTCGTGATCCTTCAGGTAAGCCTGGACCTTCTCGATCACCACGCCGTCGTGGGCGCGCATCGGGTCCAGCCAGAAAATGGCTGGAGTTGCGCTTGCACGAGCGCGGTTGACGGCCAGTTTGACCCAGTCCTGGATCGGCGCGTCTTTGGTCTGGCACATGCGGAAGATGTCGCCGGCTTCAACAGCCTGTTCCATCAGCAGGGTGCCTTTGCTGTCGGTCACGCGAACCACGCCGTCGGCCTTGATCTGGAAGGTCTTGTCGTGGGAGCCGTATTCTTCAGCCTTTTTGGCCATCAGGCCAACGTTTGGCACGCTGCCCATGGTGGTCGGATCGAAAGCGCCATTGGCTTTGCAATCTTCGATCACCGCCTGGTAGATGGTCGCGTAGCAGCGATCCGGGATCACAGCCTTGGTGTCGTGCAGCTGACCGTCGGCGCCCCACATCTTGCCGGAGTCACGGATCATGGCCGGCATCGAGGCGTCGACGATAACGTCGCTCGGCACGTGCAAGTTGGTGATGCCTTTGTCGGAGTTGACCATCGCCAGCGACGGACGAACGGCATAGACCGCCTGCACGTCAGCTTCGATCTGGGCTTGCTGCTCGGCCGGCAGGGATTTGATGCGGGCGTACAGGTCGCCGATGCCGTTGTTCAGGTTGAAGCCGATTTCGGCCAGCACGTCGGCGTGCTTGGTCAGGGCGTCCTTGTAGAACTCGGCAACGATCTGGCCGAACATGATCGGGTCGGAGACCTTCATCATGGTGGCTTTCAGGTGAACCGACAGCAGCACGCCTTGTTGCTTGGCGCTGTCGATTTCAGCGGCGATGAACGCGCGCAGGGCCTTTTTGCTCATCACGGAGCAGTCGAGGATCTCGCCCGCCTGAACGGTGGTTTTTTCTTTCAGGACGGTGGTGGTGCCGTCTTGGGCGACCAGCTCGATTTTCACGGTGTCAGCGGCGTCGATCAGGGCCGCTTTTTCGCTGCCGTAGAAATCGCCGGTGCTCATGTGAGCGACGTGGGACTTGGAGTCCTTGGCCCAGGCGCCCATTTTGTGCGGGTGCTTGCGAGCGTAGTTCTTGACCGACAGCGGAGCGCGACGGTCGGAGTTGCCTTCACGCAGAACCGGGTTCACGGCGCTGCCCTTGACCTTGTCGTAGCGCGCCTTGGCGTCTTTGTCGGCGTCGCTGGTCACGGTTTCCGGGTAGTCCGGCAGGTTGTAGCCCTGGGCCTGCAGTTCTTTGATCGCGGCTTGCAGTTGCGGAACCGAGGCGCTGATGTTCGGCAGCTTGATGATGTTGGCTTCAGGCGTAACGGCCAGGTCGCCCAGTTCGGCGAGGTGGTCGGCTACGGCTTTGTCGCCCAGTTGCTCGGGGAAGCTGGCCAGAATACGTGCTGCAAGAGAGATATCGCGGGTTTCCACGGCGATATCGGCCGAGGCGGTGTAAGCCTCGATGATCGGCAGCAGGGAATAGGTGGCGAGGGCTGGAGCTTCGTCGGTGAAGGTATAGATGATCTTCGAGCGGGTGGGCATATTCGGATTAACTCTCTCTTCTTTGCTAAAGCGTGCGCAGAAACTCGAGGGGCGCCGGGTAAGCGCGTTCGTTCAAAGTCATCCATGAACCGAATGTCGAGAATCTTCGCGGTGATGTTGGGTGCATCAGTAGAGCGTCAAGCAGTCGGACTGCGGTAACAACCCGACCAATCAGGCGGAAAGTCTCGTGCTAGAGAGGCCAGCCGTCGTGACCCTTTGGTCAGCGGGCGGCATTATACATAGGTAGCTGGCAATCTGCCGATGGTTCATATGCAACGATTCTCGTCCATTGGTCTAAAGGTCGCAGGCCGGGGTGGGGCGTAGAGTCGCCGTGAATGCTTGAGATTGGCGCTTTTCCCTTTGCTTTCAGGCTTGTACGAACCGAGATGTGGTCGCGCCCGGAACAGAGGGTTTGCGTGTTGATTTAACTGGGTTACGCTCGAACCAAGCCAGATGTTCAATCCAAACAATGGAGTTCAGCATGGGTTACAAGAAGATTCAGGTTCCAGCCGTCGGCGACAAAATCACCGTCAACGCAGACCATTCTCTCAATGTCCCTGATAACCCGATCATTCCCTTCATCGAAGGTGACGGCATTGGCGTCGACGTCAGCCCTGTGATGATCAAAGTGGTTGATGCTGCCGTAGAGAAAGCCTACGGGGGCAAGCGCAAGATTTCCTGGATGGAGGTTTATGCTGGCGAAAAAGCGACTCAAGTCTATGACCAGGACACCTGGCTGCCCCAGGAAACCCTGGATGCCGTCAAGGATTACGTGGTTTCCATCAAGGGCCCGCTGACCACTCCAGTCGGTGGCGGCATCCGCTCCCTCAACGTCGCCCTGCGTCAACAGCTCGATCTCTATGTCTGCCTGCGCCCTGTGGTGTGGTTCGAAGGCGTGCCGAGCCCAGTGAAAAAGCCTGGCGACGTCGATATGGTGATCTTCCGCGAGAACTCCGAAGACATTTATGCCGGTATCGAATGGAAGGCCGGCTCGCCTGAGGCCACCAAGGTCATCAAGTTCCTGAAAGAAGAAATGGGCGTCACCAAGATCCGTTTCGACCAGGACTGCGGCATCGGCATCAAGCCGGTTTCGAAAGAAGGCACCAAGCGTCTGGTGCGCAAGGCCCTGCAATACGTAGTGGACAATGACCGCAAGTCGCTGACCATCGTACACAAGGGCAACATCATGAAATTCACCGAAGGTGCCTTCAAGGACTGGGGCTATGAGGTGGCGAAGGAGGAATTCGGCGCCGAGCTGCTCGACGGCGGCCCATGGATGAAATTCAAGAACCCGAAAACCGGCCGCGAAGTCGTCGTCAAGGACGCCATCGCCGATGCCATGCTCCAGCAGATCCTGCTGCGTCCGGCCGAATACGATGTGATCGCTACCCTCAACCTCAACGGTGACTACCTGTCCGACGCCCTGGCGGCGGAAGTGGGCGGTATCGGTATCGCGCCGGGTGCCAACCTGTCCGACACCGTGGCCATGTTCGAGGCGACCCACGGTACCGCGCCGAAATATGCCGGCAAGGACCAGGTCAACCCGGGTTCGGTGATCCTGTCGGCGGAGATGATGTTGCGTCACCTGGGCTGGACCGAGGCGGCCGACCTGATCATCAAGGGCACCAATGGCGCGATCAAGGCCAAGACCGTGACCTACGACTTCGAGCGTCTGATGGAAGGTGCCACGCTGGTGTCTTCTTCGGGCTTCGGTGAAGCGCTGATCAAGCATATGTAAGAAAGACGGCTGCAACGAAACCGCCCGGCTCGAGTGATCGAGCCGGGCGGTTTGTTTTCTGGCAGGTGTTCGGGGTTGCTTCAGCTGGTCACGGATTGGTGCTTAGCGGCAGCAGCGGCTGCGACCGAGGCGGCATCTTTCGCGGCGTCGACATTCTGAATATTTGTTGCGTGCAGGCCTTTGGGCCCTTGCACGATGTCGAATTTAACCTCCTGTCCGGCCTTCAGGGTTTTGTATCCGTCCATCTTGATGGCGGAATAGTGGGCGAAGAAATCGATCTCCTTGCCATCCTCGTCCCTCCCCTCGTGGGATTTGGTATTGATGAAACCGAACCCCTTGGCATTGTTGAACCATTTCACCTTGCCGACAGCCATGCTCAAATCCCTCTGCAACAGTCTCCATCGCTGGAGTATCATCCAATTCATCCGCAGTCGAATCCGTTAAAAAGATTGACTCCGCGGATCTTTTTTCCCCACTGTGGGTTCTATTGGTTGTAACACCGTTTTCCCGATAGTCAAGGTGACCGGGCAGTCGGAGTTGAAAACGTGTCAAGCCGCCCCCACCACTGTATTTGCACAACTGACGAACCTTTCTTTCCATGCATGCAATCAGCCAGATTCGACTAACATTCAATCAGGATCGCCCGCTTCTCCAAAAGGATCTTCCACAGGAGCACGACGACGATTCGGCAGGCGTTGCTGTTCAGGAAGCAAAGCCTGCGTTACAGGCGCCGCCGATGTACAAGGTGGTTTTGTTCAATGATGACTACACACCGATGGATTTCGTCGTCGAAGTGCTCGAGGTGTTTTTTAACCTGAATCGCGAGCTGGCGACCAAGGTCATGCTGGCCGTCCACACAGAAGGGCGGGCAGTATGTGGAGTGTTTACCCGCGACATCGCCGAGACAAAGGCCATGCAGGTCAACCAGTACGCCAGGGAAAGCCAGCATCCGCTACTCTGTGAAATCGAGAAGGACGGTTAATCGCCGACCACTTGGGTATGAGGTGAAGCTATGTTAAACCGCGAGCTCGAAGTCACCCTCAATCTTGCCTTCAAGGAGGCACGTTCGAAACGTCATGAGTTCATGACCGTCGAACACCTGCTGCTGGCCCTATTGGACAATGAGGCTGCCGCCACCGTATTGCGTGCCTGCGGCGCAAACCTCGACAAACTCAAGCACGACCTGCAGGAGTTCATCGACTCCACCACGCCACTGATCCCCGTTCACGACGAGGATCGCGAAACCCAGCCAACCCTGGGCTTCCAGCGTGTGCTGCAACGTGCTGTCTTTCATGTGCAGAGCTCGGGCAAACGCGAAGTGACCGGCGCCAACGTGCTGGTTGCAATCTTCAGTGAGCAAGAGAGTCAGGCGGTGTTCCTGCTGAAACAGCAGAGCGTTGCACGCATTGATGTCGTCAACTATATCGCCCACGGCATTTCCAAAGTGCCGGGGCATGGCGATCACTCTGAAGGTGAACAAGATATGCAGGACGACGAGGGCGGTGAGTCTTCTTCTTCAGGCAATCCGCTGGACGCTTATGCCAGCAATCTTAACGAACTTGCACGCCAGGGCCGGATCGATCCGCTGGTCGGGCGTGAAACGGAAGTCGAGCGTGTCGCGCAGATTCTGGCGCGTCGTCGCAAGAACAATCCGCTGCTGGTCGGTGAGGCGGGCGTGGGTAAAACCGCGATCGCCGAGGGCCTGGCCAAGCGCATTGTCGACAACCAGGTGCCGGACCTGCTGGCCAACAGCGTCGTTTATTCCCTCGATCTGGGCGCTCTGCTCGCAGGCACCAAGTATCGCGGTGATTTCGAGAAGCGCTTCAAGGCGTTGCTCAACGAACTGAAAAAACGTCCGCAGGCGATCCTGTTCATCGACGAGATCCACACAATCATCGGTGCGGGTGCTGCGTCAGGTGGCGTCATGGATGCCTCGAACCTGCTCAAACCGCTGCTGTCGTCTGGCGACATTCGCTGCATCGGCTCGACCACGTTCCAGGAATTCCGTGGCATCTTCGAAAAAGACCGTGCCCTGGCACGTCGCTTCCAGAAGGTCGATGTGGTCGAGCCGTCGGTGGAGGACACCATCGGTATCCTGCGTGGCCTGAAAGGTCGCTTCGAACAGCACCACAACATCGAATACAGTGATGAGTCGCTGCGCGCCGCTGCGGAACTGGCTTCGCGCTACATCAATGACCGGCACATGCCGGACAAAGCCATCGATGTGATCGACGAGGCAGGCGCGTACCAGCGTCTGCAACCGGTCGAGAAGCGCGTGAAACGCATCGAAGTCTCTGAAGTCGAGGACATCGTTGCGAAAATCGCACGGATTCCGCCGAAGCACGTCACCAGCTCCGACAAGGAACTGCTGCGTAATCTGGAGCGTGATCTGAAGCTGACGGTGTTCGGTCAGGACGCGGCGATCGATTCGCTGTCGACTGCGATCAAGCTGTCCCGTGCCGGTCTGAAGTCGCCCGACAAGCCTGTTGGTTCGTTCCTGTTCGCAGGGCCGACCGGTGTCGGTAAAACCGAAGCCGCGCGTCAATTGGCCAAGGCGCTGGGGATCGAACTGGTTCGCTTCGACATGTCCGAGTACATGGAGCGCCACACCGTATCGCGTTTGATCGGTGCGCCTCCGGGTTATGTCGGTTTCGACCAGGGCGGTCTGTTGACCGAAGCGATCACCAAGCAACCGCATTGCGTATTGCTGCTCGATGAAATCGAGAAGGCGCATCCGGAAGTCTTCAATCTGCTGCTGCAGGTGATGGACCACGGTACGCTGACCGACAACAACGGGCGCAAGGCGGACTTCCGCAACGTGATCGTCATCATGACCACCAACGCCGGTGCTGAAACGGCGGCACGTGCTTCGATCGGTTTCACCCATCAGGATCACTCGTCCGATGCGATGGAAGTGATCAAGAAGAGCTTCACGCCGGAATTCCGCAACCGCCTGGATACCATCATTCAGTTTGGTCGCCTCAGTCATGAGGTCATCAAAAGCGTGGTGGACAAGTTCCTCACCGAGCTTCAGGCGCAACTGGAAGACAAGCGGGTGCTTCTGGAAGTTACCGATGCGGCGCGCAGCTGGCTGGCGGCCGGTGGTTACGATTCGGCCATGGGCGCTCGTCCGATGGCGCGCCTGATCCAGGACAAGATCAAGCGTCCGCTGGCGGAGGAGATTCTGTTTGGCGAGCTGGCCGAGCATGGCGGTGTGGTTCACATCGACATCAAGGATGGTGAGTTGACGTTTGACTTCGAGACCACCGCGGAAATGGCTTGATGGTTGTTGGTCTGTTGTAAAGCGAAAGGCGCCTTTTGGGCGCCTTTTTGCTGTCTGCGGTTTTTGGTTTGGGGGGGCATATCCGTTGCTGCGGTAATGGCTTCTTAGGGTTTCGCCCTTACGGCGAGTCACCTTTTCCAAACGCCGAAAAGGTAACCCAAAAGGCTTTACCCTGACGTACGGCCCTCGCTGTGGCTCGGGTTCCTTCGCTCCGGGATTGATCCGGGGGCATCGCCTACGGTTTGCTTCGCTGCACCTCCTCTCGATGTGTTTGGCTTCGCCAAACGGTCGCTGCGCTCCCACCCCCGGATCAATCCCTCCACTCAGCCTGCCGACGGGCCCTGCGATCAAAAACGGTACTCGAGCTAACGCTCATCGTTTTGAGTGGGGAGGAGCGGGGCGTGTTCGGCTTTGGTTTTTGTGGTGGGTTTACCCCTCACCCCAGCCCTCTCCCCGAGGAGAGGGAGCCGTTTTTTGTGCTTTTCAAAGCCTGAGTTCAACGCGGTATTGCACGTCGGCACAACTCTCCCAATCAACTCGGTCGGTCCCCTCTCCCTCCGGGAGAGGGCTAGGGTGAGGGGCTCTTGATCTGGCTCTTGATCTTTAGTCCCTTCGGCAGGCCGAGCGGAGGTGTCCATCAGGGGGTAGGCGCGTAGCGCCGTGCGGCGAAGCCGCATACATCGAGAGGAGGTGCAGCGAAGCAAACCGTAGGCGATGCCCCCTGGTGGACACCGTAGCGAGGGAACACTGAGCCTAAGCGAAGTGCCGTACGCCGGGGCAAAAGCCTTTTGGTTCCTTTTTGGCGTTTGAAAAAGGGACTCGCTGTAAGAGCGAAACCATAAGAAGCCGTTACCGCAGCAACGGATATACACCCAAAACTCAAGCACAAACCCAAAACCCAGACAAACAAAAACGCCCGGCATTAAGCCGGGCGTCTTGTATTGACTTGATTAGCGAGCGCGGTAAGTAATACGCCCTTTGCTCAAGTCATAGGGCGTCAGCTCGACGCGCACTTTGTCACCGGTAAGAATACGAATGTAGTTCTTGCGCATCTTGCCGGAAATATGCGCGGTTACGACGTGCCCATTTTCCAACTCCACACGAAACATGGTGTTGGGCAGGGTGTCGACGACAGTGCCTTCCATTTCGAAGCTGTCTTCTTTCGACATGCAGTAAAGCCCTCGGTATCCAATGAATGGCCCGGTGCAACTGCGCCAGGCAAAAGCGGCGTGCATTGTGCCCGAAAAATGGGGTTTACGCCAAGGGGTTTAGGGTCTGCATTCAGTTCAGGATGACCCAGCGTTGATTAATGAGCAGTTCGATGGGCCGATATTGGGTCTTGTAATTCATCTTTTTGCAGTTTTTGATCCAGTAGCCCAGGTACACCGCTTCAAGCCCCAGGCGTTGGGCTTCGGCGATTTGCCAGAGGATGGCGTAGCGCCCCAGGCTGCGGCGTTCTTCCTGCGGTTCGTAAAAGGTGTAGACCGCGGACAGGCCGTTGGGCAGCAGGTCGGTGACGGCGACTGCAAGTAACCGTCCGTCGAGCCGAAACTCATAAAAGCGTGAGAAGGGCAGGTCGCGTACCAGAAAAGTCGAGAATTGATCGCGGCTGGGCGGATACATGTCGCCGTCGGCGTGGCGCTGTTCGATGTAGCGCTGATAGAGATCGAAATATTCTTCGCTGAACGCCGGCTTGACCGGACGTACCTGCAAGTCGATGTTGCGTTTGAAAATGCGTTTTTGCTGGCGATTGGGGTTGAACTGCGCCACCGGAATGCGCGCAGGCACGCAGGCATTGCAGTTCTGGCAATGCGGGCGGTAAAGATGATCGCCGCTGCGACGAAAGCCCATTTCCGACAGATCTGCGTAGACATGCACATCCATGGGCTGGCTCGGATCGAGAAACAGGGTCGTCGCCTGTTCCTCGGGCAGATAACTGCAAGAGTGAGGCTGAGTGGCATAAAACTTCAAACGCGCCAACTCGGTCATGATCAACCCTCAAGGGTAAGCTGGTGAATTAAGTGTAAGCCACGCGCGCAAAAGTCGCTCAGCAAACCCAGGTCGCATGATTGGGTTGATCGAGGTGCCGGGCTAGATAGTCGGCGAATGTCTGCCGTGAAATGGCCCGGGCGCCAAGGCTGTGCAGGTGATCGGTCGGCATCTGGCAGTCGATCAGCACGAAACCCGCTTCCTTAAGATGTTGCACCAGCGAGGCAAAGCCGTACTTGGAAGCATTGTCCGCGCGGCTGAACATTGATTCGCCAAAAAACAGTTGCCCCATCGCCAAGCCGTACAGGCCGCCGACCAGTTCGCCCTGATCCCAGACTTCCACCGAGTGGGCAAAGCCGCGCCGATGCAGTTCGATATAGGCGTTCTGCATTGCTTCGGTGATCCAGGTGCCGTCGGCGTATTCCCTGGGGGCGGCGCAGGCGCGGATCACGGCTTCGAAATCCTGATCGAAGGTCACTTGATAACGCTGTTTGCGCATCAATTTGCCGAGGCTGCGCGAGACGTGCAGTTCGTCGGGAAAAAGCACGGTGCGCGGATCCGGCGACCACCAGAGAATCGGCTGACCTTCGGAAAACCATGGAAAGCAGCCATGGCGATAGGCCTGGATCAGGCGATCGGCGGACAGGTCGCCGCCGGCCGCCAGCAATCCGTTGGGATCGCGCATGGCCTTTTCCAGTGGCGGGAAAGTCAGTGAGTTGCGTTGTAACCAAGTCAGCATGGCGTCCAGGCTTGCAGAAGGGGAGGGCGGTGGGCAGTGGGCCCGCGGTAAAGTGTGCCGGGAAATGACGCGAATGTCCTCCGTTGCAGTACGGCTTTTGCGTAGCTGCAACTTGAGCATCCGGATGCGGTCGTAATCGGGCGCAACACCGGTGCGAGCAAGCTTGCCGACGTCAATCTGTGGCGTTCATGGGAGATGAGGCGCGGATGCTTCGCTACGTTCATCAAATACACCTCATAAGCCTTTGTCACAAAAGACAATGCATGCTCAAATTGAACGCCGGGTGTTGTGCGTTTGGCTATGCTTGAACCAGAGACCTGGAAGCATGGCATCGAACGCGCAAACCCGTACAATGCCGGGCTGTTACAGAATATTCGCCGCGTGCCGTGTTTATAAAAGGCGGGGCGCAGTGTTAAAAGTAGTCTCCGTTGCGCACGTCAATTTTTTTACCTGCCTGGATTGGGCAGTTTTTTTCGTCATTCAATAGATGGACGCGCCTCTGGCGCAGGAAAAGAAGCGTTTTGAAGAAATCCACGGAAGCACCAAAAACAGTCGTTCCGCTATGGCGTCAACAGTTGCACTACCGGCTCAAGGAAGGTGCATTGATCGCCATCGGCGCCTTGTGCCTGTTCCTGATGATGGCCTTGCTGACTTACGGCAAGGACGATCCGGGCTGGAGCCACAACAGCAAGATCGACGACGTGCAGAATTTCGGTGGCCCGGCGGGCTCCTACAGCGCCGACATCCTGTTCATGGTGCTGGGGTACTTCGCGTACATCTTTCCGTTGCTGCTGGCGATCAAGGCGTATCAGATCTTCCGTCAGCGTCATGAGCCGTGGCAGTGGAGCGGCTGGCTGTTCTCCTGGCGCCTGATCGGTCTGGTGTTTCTGGTGTTGTCCGGCGCTGCACTGGCGCACATTCATTTCCATGCAGCCACCGGATTGCCGGCCGGCGCGGGTGGAGCGCTGGGTGAAAGCCTCGGTGACCTGGCCCGCAACGCCCTGAATATTCAGGGCAGCACGTTGCTGTTCATCGCGCTGTTTCTGTTCGGCCTGACGGTGTTCACCGACCTGTCGTGGTTCAAGGTGATGGACATCACCGGCAAGATCACGCTTGACCTGTTCGAACTGTTCCAGGGCGCGCTAAACCGCTGGTGGTCGGCGCGTACCGAGCGCAAGCAACTGGTCGCGCAGCTGCGTGAAGTCGACGATCGCGTGCATGACGTGGTTGCACCGACGGTCACCGACAAACGCGAGCAGGCCAAGGTCAAGGAACGTCTGATCGAGCGCGAACAGGCCCTCAGCAAACACATGTCCGAGCGCGAGAAACAGGTGCCGCCGGTCATCGCCCCGGCCCCGGTCAAAGCGCCGGAGCCAAGCAAGCGCGTGCAGAAAGAGAAGCAGGTGCCGTTGTTCGTCGACAGCGCCGTGGAAGGCACCTTGCCGCCGATCTCGATTCTCGATCCTGCGGAAAAGAAACAACTCAATTATTCGCCTGAATCCCTGGCGGCGGTCGGCCACTTGCTGGAGATCAAACTCAAGGAATTCGGCGTCGAAGTCACCGTGGATTCGATCCATCCGGGCCCGGTTATTACCCGTTACGAAATCCAGCCTGCTGCGGGCGTGAAGGTCAGCCGTATCGCCAACCTGGCGAAAGACCTTGCACGTTCGCTGGCCGTGACCAGTGTGCGGGTGGTGGAAGTGATTCCGGGCAAGACCACGGTCGGTATCGAAATTCCCAACGAAGACCGGCAGATCGTGCGCTTCTCCGAGGTGCTGTCGACGCCTGAGTATGACAACTTCAAATCGCCGGTCACCCTGGCCCTGGGCCACGACATCGGCGGCAAGCCGGTCATCACCGACCTGGCGAAAATGCCGCACCTGCTGGTGGCCGGTACGACCGGTTCCGGTAAGTCGGTGGGCGTGAACGCGATGATCCTGTCGATTCTGTTCAAGTCCGGCCCGGACGACGCCAAGCTGATCATGATCGACCCGAAAATGCTCGAGCTGTCGATCTACGAAGGCATCCCGCACCTGCTGTGCCCGGTCGTGACCGACATGAAGGACGCCGCCAACGCCCTGCGCTGGAGCGTGGCTGAGATGGAGCGTCGCTACAAGCTGATGGCGAAGATGGGCGTGCGAAACCTGTCCGGCTTCAACGCCAAGGTCAAGGAAGCCCAGGACGCCGGCGAGCCGCTGAGCGATCCGCTGTACAAACGCGAAAGCATCCACGACGAAGCACCGCTGTTGCAGAAGCTGCCGACCATCGTCGTGGTCGTGGACGAATTCGCCGACATGATGATGATCGTCGGCAAGAAGGTAGAAGAACTGATCGCCCGTATCGCCCAGAAGGCGCGTGCGGCCGGTATCCACCTGATCCTCGCGACCCAACGGCCGTCGGTGGATGTGATCACCGGTCTGATCAAGGCCAACATCCCGACACGGATGGCGTTCCAGGTATCGAGCAAGATCGACTCCCGGACCATCATCGACCAGGGCGGCGCCGAACAACTGCTCGGCCACGGTGACATGCTTTACATGCCGCCGGGCACCAGCCTGCCGATCCGGGTTCACGGCGCATTCGTGTCCGACGATGAAGTTCACCGGGTGGTTGAAGCCTGGAAACTGCGCGGCGCGCCGGAATACAACGACGACATCCTCAACGGTGTCGAAGAGGCGGGCAGTGGTTTCGAAGGCAGCAGCGGCGGCGGTGACGGCGACGATCCGGAAGCCGACGCGCTGTACGACGAAGCCGTGCAGTTCGTGCTGGAAAGCCGTCGCGCCTCCATCTCCGCTGTACAGCGCAAGCTGAAGATCGGCTACAACCGTGCCGCACGCATGATCGAAGCCATGGAAATGGCCGGGGTCGTGACGTCGATGAACACCAACGGTTCCCGCGAAGTCCTGGCCCCTGGCCCGGTACGCGACTGATTCGATACCCTGATCCAAATGCAATGGGCGGTGCATGAAGCGCCGTCCACTTTCCCACGAGTATTCAAGAGGACTCCCATGCGTCTTATCCGCATGTTGCTGCCGGTACTGGCTCTGACCACCCTCACGGCTCACGCCGATGACAAGGATGTGGCTCGCCTGACCCAATTGCTCGAAACATCCAAGACCCTGACCGCCAATTTTTCCCAGCTGACCCTCGACGGCAGCGGTACCCAGTTGCAGGAAACCACCGGCGACATGACCCTGCAGCGTCCGGGCCTGTTCTACTGGCACACCAATGCGCCAGCCGAGCAGACCATGGTGTCCGACGGCAAGAAAGTCACGCTGTGGGACCCGGACCTGGAGCAGGCCACCATCAAGAAGCTCGATGAGCGTCTGACCCAGACCCCGGCGCTGTTGCTGTCTGGCGACGTATCGAAGATCAGTCAGAGCTTTGACATCACCGCGAAAGAGGCCGGTGGCGTGATCGACTTCACCCTGAAGCCGAAAACCAAGGACACGCTGTTCGACAGCCTGCGCCTGTCGTTCCGCAACGGTCTGGTCAATGACATGCAACTGATCGACAGCGTCGGCCAGCGCACCAACATCCTGTTTACCGGTGTGAAGGCCAACGAAGCGGTCCCGGCCTCGAAGTTCAAGTTCGACATCCCCAAGGGTGCCGATGTGATCCAGGAATAAACACAGAGGTTTCAACGGTACGTGATGGATCTGTTTCGCAGTGCACCGATTGCCCAGCCACTGGCTGCCCGTTTGCGGGCGACCAATCTGGATGAGTACGTCGGTCAGGAACACGTGCTCGCTCGCGGCAAGCCTCTGCGTGAAGCGCTGGAGCAGGGTGCCCTGCATTCGATGATCTTCTGGGGCCCGCCGGGCGTGGGCAAGACCACGTTGGCGCGGTTGCTGGCAGAAGTCTCGGATGCGCACTTCGAAACGGTTTCGGCGGTGCTGGCCGGGGTCAAGGAGATCCGTCAGGCGGTGGAAATCGCCAAGCAGCAGGCCGGCCAGTACGGCAAGCGCACGATCCTGTTTGTCGATGAAGTGCACCGCTTCAACAAGTCTCAACAGGACGCCTTCCTGCCGTACGTTGAAGACGGCACCCTGATCTTCATTGGCGCCACCACTGAAAACCCTTCGTTCGAACTGAACAACGCATTGCTGTCGCGGGCGCGGGTCTACGTACTCAAAAGCCTCGACGAGGCGGCGTTGCGCAAGTTGGTGCACCGCGCGCTGACTGAAGAGCGTGGTCTGGGAAAACGTCATCTGACCCTCAGCGATGAAGGCTTTCAGATGCTGCTGTCCGCCGCCGATGGCGATGGCCGGCGCCTGCTGAATCTGCTGGAAAACGCCTCGGACCTCGCCGAAGACAACAGTGAGATGGGCACCGAGTTGCTGCAAAGCCTGCTCGGCGACACTCGCCGGCGTTTCGACAAGGGCGGCGAAGCGTTCTACGACCAGATTTCCGCGCTGCACAAATCGGTTCGCGGCTCGAATCCTGACGGCGCGCTGTACTGGTTTGCGCGAATGATCGACGGCGGCTGCGATCCGCTGTACCTGGCCCGGCGGGTGGTGCGGATGGCCAGCGAAGACATCGGCAACGCCGATCCTCGCGCCCTGAGCCTGTGCCTGGCGGCGTGGGAGGTTCAGGAACGTCTCGGCAGCCCGGAAGGTGAGTTGGCAGTGGCCCAGGCCATCACTTATCTGGCCTGTGCGCCGAAAAGCAACGCGGTGTACATGGGTTTCAAGACCGCACTGCGCGCTGCCGCCGAACACGGTTCGCTGGAAGTGCCGCTACATCTGCGCAATGCGCCGACCAGATTGATGAAGCAATTGGGTTATGGCGACGAATACCGCTATGCCCACGACGAACCGGACGCTTACGCTGCCGGCGAAGACTATTTCCCGGAAGAACTCGACCCGATTCCGTTCTACCAGCCGGTGCCCCGTGGCCTGGAGTTGAAGATCGGCGAGAAGCTCAACCACCTCGCCCAACTTGATCGTTTAAGCCCCCGGCAGCGGAGAAAATAGTGGTTCCATTGATTGTTGCGGTCTCCGTCGGCGGGATTGCTGGCACTTTGTTGCGCTTCGCCACCGGTAATTGGGTGAACGCCAATTGGCCGCGGCACTTCTATACCGCGACGCTGGCCGTTAATATCGTGGGCTGTCTGCTGATTGGCGTGCTGTACGGCCTGTTTTTGATACGCCCGGAAGTACCGATCGAGGTACGTGCCGGGTTGATGGTCGGCTTCCTCGGGGGGCTGACGACTTTTTCATCCTTTTCACTGGATACGGTGCGCCTGCTCGAAAGCGGGCAAGTGCCGCTGGCCCTGGGCTATGTGGCCATCAGCGTATTCGGCGGGCTGCTCGCGACCTGGGCTGGCCTGTCCCTGACCAAACTTTGATAACGAGAAACCGACATGCTCGATTCCAAACTGTTACGTAGCAACCTTCAGGACGTAGCGGACCGCCTGGCTTCCCGTGGCTTTGCCCTGGATGTCGCGCGCATCGAAGCGCTGGAAGAACAGCGCAAGACCGTCCAGACCCGCACCGAAGCACTGCAGGCTGAGCGTAACGCGCGTTCCAAATCCATCGGTCAGGCCAAGCAGCGCGGCGAAGACATCGCGCCGCTGATGGCGGACGTCGAGCGCATGGCGGGCGAACTGAGCGCCGGTAAAGTCGAGCTGGACGCGATCCAGACCGAACTGGATTCGATCCTGCTGGGCATCCCGAATTTGCCGCACGAATCGGTACCGGTCGGCGAAGACGAAGACGGCAACGTCGAAGTGCGCCGCTGGGGCACCCCGACCGCCTTCGACTTCCCGGTTCAGGACCACGTGGCTCTGGGCGAGAAGTTCGGCTGGCTCGACTTCGAAACCGCCGCCAAGCTATCCGGCGCACGTTTCGCCCTGCTGCGCGGCCCGATTGCCCGTCTGCACCGCGCACTGGCGCAGTTCATGATCAACCTGCACGTCACCGAGCACGGTTACGAAGAGGCCTACACGCCTTATCTGGTTCAGGCCCCGGCGCTGCAAGGCACCGGTCAACTGCCGAAGTTCGAAGAAGACCTGTTCAAGATCGCTCGCGAAGGCGAAGCCGATCTGTACCTGATCCCGACTGCCGAAGTGTCGCTGACCAACATCGTGGCCGGTGAAATCGTCGATTCGAAACAGCTGCCGATCAAGTTTGTTGCCCACACTCCGTGCTTCCGCAGCGAAGCCGGCGCGTCGGGTCGTGACACTCGCGGCATGATCCGTCAGCACCAGTTCGACAAGGTCGAGATGGTCCAGATCGTCGAGCCGTCGAAATCGATGGAAGCGCTCGAGAGTCTGACCGCCAACGCCGAGAAAGTCCTGCAACTGCTGGAGCTGCCTTACCGCACCCTGGCACTGTGCACCGGCGACATGGGCTTCAGCGCGGTCAAGACGTACGACCTGGAAGTGTGGATCCCGAGCCAGGACAAGTACCGCGAAATCTCGTCGTGCTCCAACTGCGGCGATTTCCAGGCCCGCCGCATGCAGGCGCGTTTCCGCAACCCGGAAACCGGCAAGCCTGAGCTGGTGCACACCCTGAACGGTTCCGGTCTGGCAGTCGGTCGTACCCTGGTGGCCGTGCTGGAAAACTACCAGCAGGCCGACGGTTCGATCCGTGTGCCGGACGTGCTGAAGCCGTACATGGGTGGCCTTGAGGTCATCGGCTAAATGAAATATCTGCCGCTGTTTCACAACCTGCGCGGCAGTCGTGTGTTGGTCGTCGGTGGGGGGGAGATTGCCTTGCGCAAATCCCGCCTGCTGGCCGATGCCGGTGCGCTGCTGCGGGTGGTCGCACCTGAAATCGAAGCGCAACTGCGCGAACTGGTTGCCGCCAGCGGTGGCGAATGCCTGCTGCGTGGCTACGCCGAAACGGATCTGGACGGCTGCGGGCTGATCATTGCCGCCACCGACGACGAAGCGTTGAATGCGCAGGTCTCTGCCGATGCCCATCGGCGCTGCGTGCCGGTCAACGTGGTCGATGCGCCGGCGCTGTGTAGCGTGATCTTTCCGGCAATCGTCGATCGTTCACCGCTGATCATCGCGGTCTCCAGCGGCGGCGATGCGCCGGTGCTGGCCCGGCTGATCCGCGCCAAGATCGAAACCTGGATTCCTTCGACCTACGGCCATCTGGCCGGTCTGGCCGCGCGGTTTCGTGATCAGGTCAAAGGCCTGTTTCCTGATGTGCAGCAGCGTCGCGGTTTTTGGGAAGACGTGTTTCAGGGGCCGATTGCCGACCGGCAGCTGGCAGGACAGGGCGCCGAAGCCGAACGTTTGCTGCAAGCCAAGATTGACGGCGAAGCCATGGTCACGACCGGTGAGGTGTATCTGGTTGGGGCAGGACCTGGTGATCCGGATCTGCTGACCTTCCGCGCCTTGCGTCTGATGCAGCAAGCCGACGTGGTGCTGTACGACCGCTTGGTGGCTCCGGCGATTCTTGAGCTGTGCCGTCGCGATGCCGAGCGGGTCTACGTCGGCAAGCGTCGCGCCGATCACGCCGTGCCGCAGGATCAGATCAACCAGCAACTGGTGGATCTGGCCAAGGCCGGCAAGCGTGTGGTGCGGTTGAAGGGCGGGGATCCGTTCATCTTCGGCCGTGGCGGCGAAGAGATCGAGGAACTGGCGGCCCATGGCATCCCGTTTCAGGTGGTGCCGGGCATCACGGCGGCCAGCGGTTGCGCGGCGTATGCCGGGATTCCGCTGACTCATCGCGACTACGCTCAGTCGGTGCGTTTCGTCACCGGGCACTTGAAGGACGGTTCGACCGATCTGCCGTGGTCGGACCTCGTCGCGCCGGCGCAGACGCTGGTGTTCTACATGGGGTTGGTGGGGTTGCCGATCATTTGCGAGCAGTTGATCAAGCATGGTCGCGCGGCCGATACCCCGGCTGCGCTGATCCAGCAGGGCACTACGGTCAATCAGCGGGTCTTCACCGGCACGCTGGCCGACCTGCCGCGGCTGGTGGCGGAGCATGAAGTGCATGCGCCGACCCTGGTGATCGTCGGCGAAGTGGTGCAACTGCGCGAGAAACTGGCGTGGTTCGAGGGCGCTCAGGCGCAGGTCTGAAAGCCGAGTAGCCCCATTCGCGAGCAGGCTCGCTCCCACAGGGGATTTGTGCACGACACAGATCCAGTGTGGGAGCGAGCCTGCTCGCGAAGAGGCCTTCACAAACGCTGAATAACTCAGCTCCGACGCCAGACCCCTTTCCCGCCCAACCGGTCCCGGTCATGGGCAATATTGAAATCCTGCTCCGGCCCCTTCGGCACCACCCCGGTCGGGTTGATGGTCTTGTGGCTGCCGTAGTAGTGGTTCTTGATGTGCTGGAAATCCACGGTCTCGGCAACGCCCGGCCACTGGTACATCTCACGCAGCCAGTTCGACAGGTTCGGATAATCGCTGATGCGCCGCAGATTGCATTTGAAGTGCCCGTGGTACACCGCGTCGAAACGAATCAGCGTGGTGAATAACCGCACGTCAGCCTCAGTCAGGTATTCACCCGTCAGATAACGGTTGGCGTCCAGCACCTGTTCCAGATGATCCAGTTCGGCAAACACATCATCGAACGCTTCTTCATAGGCCTTCTGCGAGGTCGCGAACCCGGCGCGATACACGCCGTTGTTCACGGCAGGGTAGATCCGCTCGTTCAGCGCATCGATCTCGCCGCGCAACGGCGCCGGATAGAAGTCCAGATCGTTGCCGGTCAAGTCATCGAAGGCGCTGTTGAACATGCGGATGATCTCCGCCGATTCGTTGCTGACGATGCGCTTGAGCTTCTTGTCCCACAGCACCGGCACGGTGACGCGGCCGGTGTAGTCGGCGGTGTCGGCGGTGTAGCGCTGGTGCATGAAGTCGAAGTGGTCGAGTTTGTCGCCGGTCGAGCCGAGGTTCTGGTCGAAGGTCCAGCCGTTTTCCAGCATCAGCCAGCTGACGACCGAAACGTCGATCAGGCTTTCCAGGCCCTTGAGCTTGCGCAGGATCAGCGTGCGATGCGCCCACGGACAGGCGAGAGAGACATAAAGGTGATAACGCCCGGCTTCGGCGGCAAAACCGCCTTCACCGCTCGGGCCCGGCTCGCCATTGCGAGTGACCCAATTGCGGCGCTGCGCCTGTTCGCGCTGGAACGCGCCGTCCTTGCTGCTTTCGTACCACTTGTCCTGCCAGCGGCCGTCGACGAGTAAACCCATGATCAAGACTCCAGAAACCAATAATTCGTTGGAGTTGAGTCTATTCCGATGAGTTCGAACAAAAAGCGCAAAGATCGGGCGTTAATGATCGGTTAAATCGATTTATCCCGCGCGGCCCAGTATTGCTCGGCGGTTTCAAAAGCCTGTTCACGGCTTTGGCCGAGGCCGCGCAGCGCCAACGCCATGGTCGAGATCAACGCCATTTGCGGGTAACTGTCGACCACATCGCCGCGCCAAACGGCCTTCAAATGCTCGATATCCAGCGACGCCGGTTTGACGTGACGCTGCGCCGACAGCTGCGGCCATTCCTCGTCCCAGCTCTCGCCGCCGGTGGTGCCGTACAAGTGGCTGTCGGCATCCGGGTTGATCTCGATTTCGCCGCCGTCACCCTTGATCACGATGGCCGTGTCGCCGAGCAGGCCGCTGGCATCGCGGTGCACCGCTTGATAGCCGGGGTGGAAAATACTCTGCAAGCCGCAACGCGCGCCCAATGGATTGAGGATCCGCGCCAGCGAATGGATCGGCGAACGAAGGCCCAGTGTGTTGCGCAGGTCGATCATCCGTTGCAGCTGCGGTGCCCAGTCCACCAGCGGCATGAACGCCAAGCCACCGTCATCCAGCGCCACGCCGACTTGTTGCCAGTTGCGGCACAGCGGAATGTTCAGCTCACCGAGCAGTTGTTCGGAATACAAGCGCCCGGCGGTGTGCGCGCCACCTCCGTGCAGGAAAATGCGCACGCCGTTCTGTGCCAGGCACTTGGCGGACAGCAGATACCACGGCAGGTGACGCTTCTTGCCAGCGTAGGTCGGCCAGTCCAGATCGACCTTCAGCGCTGGCGCCTGCAAACGTTCGCGCAGTGCCTCGGTGAAGCCAGCCATTTCCTCAGCGCTTTCTTCCTTGTGCCGCAGCAACATCAGGAACGCGCCGAGCTGGGTTTCTTCGACCGCTTCGTCGAGCACCATGCCCATGGCTTCCCGGGCTTCCTCGCGGGTCAGGTCGCGGGCACCGCGCTTGCCCTTGCCGAGGATGCGCACGAACTGGGCGAATGGATGCTCGGCGGGCGTTTCGAGGGTCAGCGCTGGATAGTCGGTCATAGGCAATTCGTCGGTTTGGGCAGGCCCGCCAGTTTCGCGGCGAGTTTGGCAGGGGTGCCTTTGAACAGTCGGTTCAGGTGCAGGCTGTTGCCTTTCTCCGCGCCGAGTTTGAGCGCGGTGTACTTGATCAGCGGCCGGGTGGCCGGTGACAGCTGGAATTCGGCATAGAAGCTGCGCAGCAATTCGAGGAC
The DNA here is from genome assembly GCF_048654275.1 of Candidatus Pseudomonas auctus. Classification (NCBI taxonomy): domain Bacteria; kingdom Pseudomonadati; phylum Pseudomonadota; class Gammaproteobacteria; order Pseudomonadales; family Pseudomonadaceae; genus Pseudomonas; species Candidatus Pseudomonas auctus. Next base: position 219,735 of record NZ_JBJYZK010000007.1, read on the forward strand.
TTCCCAGTGTTCCGGGCTCAGTTCGATGTCTTCGGCAGCGGCGAGGGCGCTGGCGACTTCGGCCGACCAGTCGTTGAGGTCGACCAGGAAGCCGTCCTTGTCCAGTTCGATGGCGCGGGCGCCGACGGTCAACGCATTCATAGCCAGCTGTTGACCTTGTCGTGGTGGATCGACAGCTCGACGAAGGCCGGGTAATCGATGGCTTCGGCCCAGTCCGGAACCTGCACGGCACGGGCTTGCGCGTCTTCGGCCAGCACGAACAATTTCACCTGACGTATTTCCAGCGCACTGAACGGCGCGGTGCCAGGCTGCAGCGCATAAGCAGCATCGCCAGTCAGCAACAGTGCATCGGCAGAACCGAGCAGGCGCAGGCAACTGGTCAGGCGTTCGTCGCCGAACGGGGAGTGGGACAACACATGCAAAGTCGACATCAGAGGGTGATCACCTGGTCGTAACGGTCAATAAGGGCGGTGATTTGCTCGGCGGCCAAAGGCTGCGCCTCGTCCAGCGAACGATCGCCGAGGCCGCGAACACTGGCGCTGTCGGCGCAGTAGAACAGCTCTTCGACGCCAAACATCGGCAACGCTTGCAGGTTGGCGCTCAGGTCTTTCTGTTGCAGGGCCTTGGCGTTTTGCCCGGCTGCCAGTTGCAGCACGCCGTCGTCGAGAAACAGCAGGCCGATCGGCAGATCGAAGGCGCCGCCGGCGAGCACGATGTCCAGCGCTTCGCGGGCGCCGGGGCCGGACCACGGCGATTGACGGCTGATAATCAGAAGGGATTTGGCCATGTCATGCGCCTCCGAAACAGATCAGGCGGTCGGCATCCTGCACCGAGTCATGCAACTGGCCGAGGCCGGACAATTCCCACGGCGCGCTGACGGCCACGGCATCACGCTGATAACGCCCGGCTTCCTCGGCATTCAACACGCCACGGCGCAGGGCGGCGGCGATGCACACCACGCCGTCGAGGTTTTGTTCGGTGATGAAATTGCGCCACTGCTTGGGCAGGTCCAGTTCGTCCTGCGGCGTGACCACGGCGTTGGACGCGTTGTGGACCCCGTCCTGATAGAAAAACAGCCGGACAATCTCATGCCCGCCGGCGAGCGCAGCCTGGGCGAACAGCAGGGCGCGGCGCGAGGAGGGCGCATGGGCGGCGGAAAACAGCGCAATGGCGAACTTCATGACGGACTCGATCAGCAAAACTGCGGCCATGATAAAGCTTTCTCGGCGGGGCGGCGAAGTGGATGTTTCCCGCGCCCGTCTCGATACGAGCAGGCGTCCGTCAGCGCGGCATGTAGCCCAGCTGCCAGCGCCGCGGAATTTTCAGGGTCAGCAGCCCCAGTACGGCGGCGAACAGACCGCTGACCAACATGGCCTTGAGTCCCAGATGATGTTCCAGCACCGCCCCCAGAATGGCCCCGACCAGCATCCCGCTCCACGGCACCAGTTGCACCCGCCAGCCGCTTCGCCGTTCGCCGAGCACCCACCGGCCCAATCCCCGACCAAATCGGGACAGGGCGCCGGTGACATACGTCAGCCCGACCGGCAGGCCGTTCACTTCTTCCACCGCCGCGTTGAGCATGCCCATCGCAATGATCGCCGCCAGCAGGGCCGGCAGTTGCGTGTCAAAGGGCCAGGCTGCGGCACAGAGCAGTGCGGCGATGGACAACAGCAACGGCAGCGCCCGCCGACCACCCAACCGACTGACCACGACACCCAGGGCATTGCCGACAATGAACGTTGCGACGAGCAGGATCAGCCGCCCTGTCAGTGCGCTGTCGCCATCGCTGATCGCCACCGCCAGCCGCGTGGTGTTGCCGCTCATGAAGGAAACGAAATCGCCACTGGCCATGAAGCCGATGGCGTCGGTCATGCCGGCCAGTACCGACAGGCTGGCAACCAGCGCCAGACCCACACGGCCGCGCCATTTCTGTATGTGAAGATGTCCGGGACTGGCGCGGTGGGTCGAGGTTGAAGGCAGCATCGAGGCAGCGTCCTTAAGCGGGGTTTACGGTTCTATGCCATACAAATCGCAGTACTCCAGCCAGTCCATCCCGGCCATTTCCGCCACTTCGCGATGCACTTCCAGGCGTTGTGCCTGATACTCCTCGGGCGTGGTGGCAGTCAGTTGCAACGTCAATTCCCAGGCAAACAAACCTTGGCTTTCGGCCTCGGCTTCGAAAGCTTCGTGCAGGCGTTCTTCGCGGTACTGCGCCGGAGTTTCGCCCTTGGCCTGGGCCAGCAAAGGGTTGAGGTGGTCGAGGGCTTCGCGCAACTCGGGGCGTGCATCGAGAAACAGTTTCAAGGCTTGTTCGTGTCGCTGGTCAGTAGGCGCCATGGGCTTTCCTTGTGAGGCTGGTCACCGTTAATGTGCCGCAGGCGCCGGCATGTGTCGCGTTTTAAATGCAGTAAAGCAGAACGATTTTTGCCGTTGCGGTGATACAGTCCGGTTTTTTCCGAATGAGCGAATGCAATGCGAATGCTGATGGTGGTGCTGGCGGCAACCCTGCTGGCCGGTTGCGCGGGTTCGGCGATGGAAGACGCCCGCACGCAAACCCCTAACAAGACCCTGAATTCGGACAAACCCGAAAAAGTCGTGGCCCAGTGCGTGCAATTCGCCTGGCAGGACGAAGCGGTGTTCGGCGTGGACGCGGCGGCGTATCTGCAACCGGGCAAGAAGGGTGGTTCGACGGTCTACACGCGCTCGGCGGAGTCGTTTGTCGACTTGACCACGGATGCGTCCGGTACCGTATTGAATTACTACGCGCAGAAGGATGATTTTGTGGCCAAGCGCCGCTTGGCGGCGCTGGCGACCTGTCTGTAACGGGCGGCTGGATGCGTTGATTTTGCGACCCTCACCAGCCTGCGGGCGAGGGTCGCTGAAATCAATCAATCAAGCGTTTCTGGAAGAAATGCCGCTTGTGCCCCAGCGGATAATCCACAATCTCGCCACACTCGCTATAACCCAGTTTTTTGTAGAACCCGGGCGCCTGAAAATCAAAGGTATCGAGCCAGATCCCAACGCAATCTTTTTCCCGGGCGAATTCCTCGACCATGTTCATCAGCTTCGAGCCGATGCCCTGTCCCCGGCCTTCTTCCGGCACCGCCAGCAACTCGATAAACAGCCACCGATAGAACGTGTGCCCATAGAGGCCACCGAGGATCGCGTCGTTGTCGTCGCGCACCAGTAGCGCGACCGGTTCGTACAGCGACGGCCCGGCCTTGGCAATGTTGTAGGCACGCAGGGGCGCCAGGATGGCCGCGCGCTGTTCTTCGGTGGGGTCCTGTGACAGCTCGATCCGCAACGTCATGTCGTCTTCCTTGTAGTAATGAATCGGCAGCCTATCGCGCCACAGCCGATTGAAGCAATCGCTTGGAACCGTCGCTCCTGTGGCGCGGTCTAGCCCTTCAGGGCGTCCATCCGGTACGCGTTTGCCTGGGAGATTCCATGAACATTTTCGAAGCCCTGCGTGAAAGCCACGATCGTCAGCGGACCTACGCGAAATCGTTGATCAAGACCAGCGGTGACACCCCGGAAAGGGTCGAGGCCTACAAGCAGCTGAAGGCTGAGCTTCAGGCCCACGAAACCGCCGAAGAGCGTCACTTCTATATCCCGTTGATGGAGATCGACAAGGGTGTCGACCTCAGTCGCCATGCCATTGCCGAACACCATGAAATGGACGAGATGATGGAAGAGCTCGACGAGACCGACATGTCCAGCCCGGCCTGGCTGGCGATGGCAAAAAAGCTCTCGGATAAGGTCCATCACCACTTGCAGGAGGAAGAGCAGAAATTCTTCCAGATGGCCGGCAAGCTGCTCGACGACAAGCAAAAGGAACAGCTCGCCGGGCAGTATCAAAAGGAGTTCAGAGCGCAGCTTCCCTGAACCGGTGAATGCAGGTTTTTGTAATGACGCGGTGTAGTCCTTTTGCCATGCGTCGGGTGAGCGTCGTCGCAATGCACTGTGTTTATATACAGTGTTTTCGGCGTTTTTCGGGTTCTGCCAAGGCAGACTGCGACAAAACCGCCGATGGACAAAAAATCCCCCTCCGTTAGCTTGAAGGCCTCTCCTCGGACTGGAGAGTTCTTAAATCAACGGAGTGAAAAACATGAACCAACCACAAGCTCAAACCCAACTGCGACACGGTCGCGTCATTTCCCCTGCAAGCCGCGGCGCGGTGGCCATCGAGCAAGGATTGCTCGGCGGCTGGCAGGTCAATGAAATGGAAGGCGGCAAGAACTTCCCGGCACTCGCGGCTGGTCCGTTCCCCGCGCCGTTCGAAAGCGACAACCCGAGCGTCGTACCGCCGGCTGACGGCTATATTCTCAGTGGCGGCAAGAACGACGCACGTGACTGTGTGAACTTCACCGCAGAAGAAATGAGCAAGAAACTCGGGCGCCCGTTCTCCTGGCCACTGCTCAATGTCACCCCCGGCCAGACCCTTGAGGTCAAATGGGAGTACACCGCGCCGCATACCACTCGGGGTTACCGCTGGCTGATCACCAGGGATGGCTGGGACCCGAAACAACGCATCACCCGGGCGCAACTGGAAGCGCAACCGTTTGCCGAGGATTTCTATCCGCCAGTGCCGTACTACAGTCATGCGGCGGAATTGAAAGCCAAGGTCAATCACGCCGTGAAACTTCCGGGCAACAAGCAGGGTCATCACGTCATCGTGCTGATGTGGATCGTCGCCAACACCGGCAACGCCTTCTATCAGGCCTTCGATGTGGACTTCAAATAAGCCCGCAACGTCAAACCCACACGTTCTGAAGGATTAGAACATGTCAAACATTGACTTCACCCTATTGAATAACCAGGCCAGCGATGCGGCATCGCTGATGCCGAGCCTTGCCGGCAAGAAGATCCTCATGGGCTTTTGGCACAACTGGCCGGCCGGCCCGAGCGATGGTTACCAGCGCGGCCAGTTCGCCAACATCACCCTGGAAAACGTCCCGAAGGAATACAACGTAATCGCGGTGGCCTTCATGAAGGGCAGCGGGATTCCGACCTTCAAGCCGTTCAACGTCTCCGATGCCGAGTTTCGCCGTCAGGTCGGCGTGCTCAACAGTCAGGGGCGGGCCGTGCTGATTTCCCTGGGCGGTGCCGATGCGCATATCGAGTTGCGCGCCGGTCAGGAGCAACCGCTGGCCAATGAAATCATCCGTCTGGTGGAAACCTACGGTTTCGACGGCCTGGACATCGATCTTGAACAGAGCGCGATTGATTTCGCTGCCAACAAGACCGTCCTGCCTGCCGCGCTGAAACTGGTCAAGGATCACTACGCAGGCCAAGGCAAGCATTTCATCATCAGCATGGCGCCGGAATTTCCGTACTTGACCGCCTCCGGCAAATACGTTGGATATCTGCAGGCGCTGGAAGGCTATTACGACTTCATCGCTCCGCAGTTCTACAACCAGGGCGGCGACGGGGTCTGGGTGCCGGAAGCCAATAACGGCAACGGGGCGTGGATCGCCCAGAACAACGACGCGATGAAAGAGGATTTCCTCTATTACCTGACCGAGAGCCTGGTGACCGGCACCCGCGGCTTCACGAAGATCCCGGCGGACAAGTTCGTCATCGGCCTGCCGGCCAACGTCGATGCCGCCGCCACCGGTTACGTGATCGACAAGACCGTGGTCGGCAACGCGATGAAACGCCTGGCGGTCAAAGGGCATCCGATCAAGGGCCTGATGACCTGGTCGGTGAACTGGGACAACGGCACCAGCAAGGATCGCGTGCCTTACAACTGGGAATTCAGTCGGCGTTATGGACCACTGATTCACGGGGCGCCGTCTGCGGTGCAGGGCGCTGATGCCGCAACGGTGAGCGTCGCTCATCAGTAGTCATTGAACGAAAAGCCCGGTAGCGCTGCCGGGCTTTTTTTCGTCGGCGGTTCGCAACATTTCACCTACCATGGCCATCTTCCGATGACAAAAAAGGATCAGGCGTCATGTCCAACACAGCCGAGCGGGTCAACATCGTCGATACCCAGGTGTTGTCCCACGACTGGTATCTGCTGAAGAAAATCACCTTCGACTATCACCGCAACAACGGGGACTGGCAGCGCCAGACGCGCGAGGTCTACGACCGTGGCAATGGCGCGGCGATCCTGCTGTTCAACCGCGAGCAGCGCACCGTGGTGCTGACCCGGCAGTTCCGCCTGCCGGTGTTCGTCAACGGTCATGACGGTTTGCTGATTGAAGTGGCGGCCGGACTGCTTGAAGGCGCGGCGCCGGAGCAGCGCATCCGCGACGAGGCCGAGGAAGAAACCGGTTACCGCGTGCATGACGTGAAGAAGGTGTTCGAGGCCTACATGAGCCCCGGCTCGGTGACCGAGAAATTGCACTTTTTCATCGCCGAGTACGATGCCTCGTCAAAGGTCAGTGAAGGGGGCGGTCTGGAAGAGGAAACGGAAGAACTTGAAGTGCTGGAGTGGCGTTTCGACGACGCGCTGGCGGCATTCCAGCGAGGTGAGATCTGCGATGCCAAGACCATCATGCTGCTGCAATACGCGGCGATGAATAACCTGTTTGGCAGTTAAAACAAGTCACCGGTTTTACCAATGTTCGACCACTGGCCACCCTCCAGGGTCAGCAGACGCTCCTTGGCTTCCAGGCCTCCGGCAAAACCGGTCAGTTTTCCTGAGGCACCGATGACTCGATGGCACGGCGCAATGATCGAAATCGGATTGCGCCCGTTCGCCGCGCCGACGGCACGCACCGCACTCGGGTGGCCGATCTGTTCGGCAATCTGGCTGTAGGTGCGGGTTTCGCCAAACGGAATGGTCAGCAACGCGGCCCAGACCTTTTTCTGGAATTCGGTGCCGGCAAAGTCCAGCTCCAGATCGAACGCGTTTCGCGTTCCTGCAAAATATTCTTCCAGCTGTCGCGCGGTTTTCATCAACAGCGGATTGTCCGGTGCCTCGCTCATCGGCCCCAGGCGCACCCGGTTCGGTTTGTCGTTTTCCCAGAGGATGGCGGCCAGACGTGATCCGTTCGCGACCAGCTTCAACTCGCCGACAGGCGAGGGCAGGGTGATGAACGTGTAGGCCATGGGCAAAACTCCGGGACGGGGCGGAAACTGCGCCCAGCATACTGCCGGATCGGGGAGGCGCAAACCGCAATCGCGACCATACTGGCTGATGCTCTTGAAGCGCTTTCCTACCTTATAAAAAGAAGAGACCGACTCATGAAGTACGAACGTTTTGCCAAATCACTGATTGCGACCTCATTGGCGCTCAGCTGCCTCATGGCCCATGCGGCTTCGGTTGCCCCGGTGGCCGCCGAAAACGGCATGGTGGTCACCGCCCAGCACCTGGCCACTCACGTGGGTGTCGACGTGCTGAAAAGTGGTGGCAACGCGGTGGATGCGGCGGTCGCCGTGGGTTATGCACTGGCAGTGGTTTACCCGGCGGCGGGCAACCTCGGTGGCGGTGGTTTCATGACCATTCAACTGGCGGACGGACGCAAGACCTTCCTCGACTTCCGGGAAAAAGCCCCGCTGGCCGCGACGGCCAACATGTACCTCGACAAGGACGGCAACGTCATCCCTGATCTGAGCACCCGTGGCCACCTCGCGGTCGGCGTTCCGGGCACCGTGTCCGGCATGGAGCTGGCGCTGAGCAAGTACGGCACCAAACCGCGCAAGGAAATGATCGCTCCCGCCATCAAACTGGCCGAAGACGGGTTTGAACTGGAACAGGGCGACGTCGAGCTTTTGGAGTACGCCACGGACGTGTTCAAGAAAGACATCAAGGATTCCGGCGCGATCTTTCTGAGCAACGGCGAGCCGATGCAGGTCGGGCAGAAACTGGTGCAGAAGGACCTGGGCAAAACCCTGCGCACCATTTCCGAAAAAGGCGCCGACGGCTTCTACAAAGGCTGGGTGGCTGACGCCATCGTCACCTCCAGTCAGGCCAACAAGGGCATCATCACCCAGGCCGACCTCGACAAATACAAGACCCGTGAACTGGCCCCGGTGGAGTGCGACTATCGCGGTTATCACGTTGTCTCGGCTCCGCCGCCAAGCTCCGGTGGCGTCGTGATCTGCCAGATCATGAACATCCTCGAAGGCTATCCGATGAAGGATCTGGGCTTTCATTCGGCCCAGGGCATGCACTATCAGATCGAGGCGATGCGCCACGCATACGTGGATCGCAACAGTTATCTGGGCGACCCGGATTTCGTGAAGAACCCGATAGAGCACCTGCTGGACAAGAACTACGCGACCAAACTGCGCAACGCGATCCAGCCGCAGAAGGCCGGTGTTTCGGCGGAACTCAAACCCGGTGTCGCGCCCCATGAAGGCAGCAACACCACGCACTATTCGATCGTCGACAAATGGGGCAACGCGGTCTCGGTCACCTACACCCTCAACGACTGGTTCGGCGCAGGCGTGATGGCGAGCAAGACCGGGGTGATCCTCAACGATGAAATGGACGACTTCACTTCCAAGGTCGGCGTACCGAACATGTACGGCCTGGTGCAGGGTGAGGCCAACGCCATTGCTCCGGGCAAGGCGCCGCTGTCCTCGATGAGCCCGACTATCGTCACCAAGGACGGCAAAGTGGTGATGGTGGTCGGTACGCCGGGCGGCAGTCGCATCATTACCGCGACGTTGCTGACCATGCTCAACGTCATCGACTACGGCATGGGCCTGCAGGAAGCGGTCGATGCGCCACGTTTCCACCAGCAGTGGATGCCGGAGGAAACCAACCTCGAAGACTTCGCCGCCAGCCCCGACACGAAGAAGATTCTCGAGAGCTGGGGCCACAAGTTCGCGGGTCCGCAGGACGCCAACCACATCGCTGCGATTCTGGTCGGCGCACCGTCGCTGGGTGGCAAACCGGTCGGCAAGAACCGCTTCTACGGCGCCAACGATCCACGGCGCAACACCGGGTTGTCATTGGGTTACTGAGCGGAGTAAAAAGGGGGCGGGCACAGGTCCGCCCCTATCCAAGGACCGATCAAGGAAGGCTCACCATGACCACCGCATTGCTGATCATCGATGTCCAGCGCGCCCTGTGCGCGGGCGAATACGAGTGCCACGACGCCAAACGGGTAATCGACACCATCAACGACCTCTCCGCCCGCGCGCGCCAGTCGGGTGTGCCGGTGGTGCTGATCCAGCACAACGAAAAGGACAGCCCGTTCGCCCACGGTGCCGAAGGCTGGCAATTGGCTGAAGGCCTGAGCACTGCACCTGGCGATCTGCGCGTCGACAAGACTGCCAACGACTCGTTCTACCAGACCAATCTGCAGAAACTGATCCCCCGGGAAGACTTCGACCGCCTGGTGATCTGCGGCATGCAAACCGATTACTGCGTCAACGCCACCGTGCGTCAGGCCCACCAGTTGGGCTACGACGTGGAGCTGGCGGCCGACGCCCATACGACGGTCGACAACGGCAACATGAGCGCCGAAGACGTCATCGCCGAACACAACAAGGACTGGGCGCACCTGACCGGTTCAGTGGCGCGGATCGATGTGAAGCCGGCGGCCGGGATCACATTCTGATGCTTGCTTGCACAAGAGCGCGGTTGCTCGCGAGCAACCAGTGAAAAAACCAGAGCATCGATAGCCCGGGCCCGGCATACTGCCGCCGCCTCAGGAATGGAATCTGTCGATGCTCGCTTTCAATCTCCGTCACGCCTTGCTGCTGACGTGTCTCGTATTTGCTACCACGTCCCACGCTGCCAGTTTTGACTGCGCCGGCGCTTCCAGCCCCGTTGAAAAAGCCGTTTGTGCGGATCCGTATACCTCGAGTCTCGATGAGAAACTCGGGGCGCTCTGGCGGACAACGTTGGCGCAGGTGGCTGACCCGCAAGCGCTCAAGGCTGATCAGCGTTCATGGTTGAAACAGCGCAATCAATGCGCTGCCAATAGCTCCTGCCTGCGCCGTGAATATTTGATGCGTCTGAAAGCGCTTGAATACGTGGCCAAGCCTTTCAGCTGGGATGCCACCTGGCAGATGATTCCGTGGGGCGTTTCATCGGCGGCAGAAGTCATAACCAAGCGTGTGGACGCCACGCATATTGCCTTTGATGTTTCTGCGTCAAATGGTGGCAACTCTGGTGACATGGACGGTGTGGCCACAATTGACGGTGCCGTAGCGCATTTCGCTGAAGGCAACTGCACCCTGAAATTCAGCGCCCTCAACGGTTTGCTGGATGTTGATTCCGATGGCGGTGAGGGGGCTTGTGGTGGCGGGATGGGCGTTTACTACGATGGAAGGTATGTGGCATCTGACCAACCGATCGCGATTGAATACGACTTGCTGAGCCTTGGCGTCGTGCGTACGCAGCAAGAAGATCAGGCATTACGCACGTTGCTCAAAAATGACTATCAGACGCTGCTGCAAAATAGCGGCTCAATGGCAGCCGGCGAGACCTCTGGTGATGTGCCGGAGGGTGAGGTCAATGAGTTCTGGCTGCGAGGTCTGGCTTCCAGCAACGCGGCGATTCTGATGAGCGCGCCGGGCGGCCGAGTTTGGCTGGTGTTATTGGTTTTCGATGAGCAACGCAAAGTCAGGGCGCGGTATTACACCAACGTTCCCAAATGGAAAAAGCGGGTGCCTGATGTGCTGTTGGCATGGCGTGAACGCTTGTCGGGGGATGCGACACTGCCTCTGGACCTGATGCCCTGAATCTCCCGTTCAGGTCGCAAACATCAACCTGCGAACATCACTCACCGGCTCGGACACCGCACCGCTCAACACCAGCCGCGTAATCGTCTGCGCCGCCACCGCATAATCCTCATCCTGCGGCACCTCCCGCCCTGTGATGCGCCCCATCTGCCAGCCAATGTTGGTGTAGGTGCGCGTCGCCGACCAGATGAACAACATCAAATGCTCGGGATCGACCGGCGCCAGCAGACCGCGGTCGATCCAGCTGCGCAGACACTCGACATTGCGCCGGGCTTCGCCGCGCAACAGGTCGCGGCATTCATCGGGCAACTGGCGGCCGCCAAGCAGCAACTCACCGCTGAACACTTTGGCGATCGCCGGGTGCTCGCGGGCGATGCGGATGCGGGCGGCGACGTAGGCGCGCAGGCCGATCAGCGGATCGTCGCTTTCGCGCAGCACCGCCGAAGCTTCCAGCAACGGTTCGACGAAGCCGAGCAGCACTTTGCCGTAGAGGTTTTCTTTGCTCTGGAAGTAGTAATAGAGATTGGCCTTGGGCACACCGGCGCGGGCGGCGATGTCGCGGGTCTGGGTCGCGTCGAAGCCGTTTGCGGCGAATTCTTCACTGGCGGCGGCCAGGATCAGTTGCTGGTTGCGTGCGCGGATGCTGCTCATGGACGGCATGGAGGGTCTGGCCATTTCGGGTTCGCAATATACAAAACTATATAGCGATTAAGCCAGCGAACTCGCTCCTCAGCGCTATGCTGGTTTCAATTTCAGTGACATCAGGAAAATCACAATGACCCTTCAGGCACTGCGCGCCACGACGATTCACCTTGACGCAGTGGCGAAGCTGTTTGACGCCTATCGCGGCTTTTACGGCCAGCCATCGAATCTCGAGCAATCACGGACCTTCATCGCCGAGCGTATGGTCGGCAATGAATCGGCGATTTTTCTGGTTGAGGATGAAGACGGTGAGGCGCTGGGATTTGTGCAGCTGTACCCGACGTTTTCCTCGATTGATGCCCATCGCACCTGGCTGCTCAGCGACCTGTTCACCACGCCGGCCGCCCGTGGCTGTGGAGTGGGGCGGCTATTAATGAACACCGCCCGCGACTTCGCCGTCGAAACCGGTGCCAAGGGACTGGTGCTGGAAACCGCCACCGATAATTTCAGCGCCCAGGGTTTGTACGAATCACTCGGTTGGGTGCGCGATATGAGCTATTACACGTACACCCTCGATTTGCGCCAAAGCTGAGCCGGCGCACTCTTTTTCAGGGTTTTCCCGAATCAGGTCTTTCCCCGAACGTAGACGATCACTAGAATCCGCCCCCGGCGCTCCGCAATGGAGGCTCTTTGATATCACTTTTAGGGAAGACATCATGCAATTCGGGAAAATCCTGGCGCTGGGTCTGGTGCTCGCGCTGGGCGGCTGTGCCAGTTTCACCCAGGACGAAGTGGCTCCGGTCACGCTGCCATCGATGGCCAGCTATGCCAACAAGCCAAACGTCTATGTCGATTTCGACTTTTACCAGGGCGAGCCGAAAAGCGCTTCCGCCGTGGAAATGCCACAAGCTCGGGACATGCTCAAACCGCAATTGCAAACCGTCCTGAAGGATTCCGGTTTGTTCGGTCGTGTGACCTTCGACCAGTTCGAGAAGCAGCCAGGTGACTACAGCCTGCGCCTGAAAATGTACAACCATCCGCCGAATGGCGGTCAGCTGGTGCTGGCGTTCATCAGTGGTCTGAGCATGACGATCATTCCAGCCTATGCCACCGACCAGTACACCATGAGCCTGGAAACCCTCGATCAGCAAGGCCAGCCGTTGTCTACCGCCAGCAACCATGACGCGGTCGGCACCTGGATGGGCATCTGGTTCCTCCCGCTGGCGTTCAATACGCCGAAAGCGGCGGTGACCGATACATTCACTCGGCAGGTCAATGCGCTGCTCAAGGAATGGGCCGACAGCAACCGTCCGAAGTATTCGGGCATCTGACTCACTCCAGCGAGTGGGCAAAAAAAGAGCCGCAATCGCGGCTCTTTTTTTTGCCCTTACTTCAGGGCCTGAATGAACTGTGGATCGCTGTACAGATTTTTCAGCAAGTCCTGCAGCATCGGGTTGTAGGCGTTAGTCGCGTTGGGAATCGCGATAAAGCCGAAAAAGCTGCTGCTCCATTGATGACTGACGTCTTTGGTGGCGTCGTACACCACATCGTTGCCGTTGCGCAGAGTGAAGCGCGCGGCGATGGTGCCATCACCGGTACCCATGCCGGCGTTCAATTGGTTCTTTACAACCAGCACTTGCAGATGACGGGGCGACTGCGGATCGAGCAGACCGGCCTTGCGCAGTTCTTCGGTGATCGCGTCCTGGATATGCGCCGGGATGCTGCCGGTCGGCGACTTGATCGGGTTGGCGCGGACCATCAACGAGCCTTCGCCCGATTCAGCGGTGACCTGTGGATTGCTGATCGCGTGCAGCGGCGGGGTCTGCTTGAGCTTCTGAACATTGTCGAAGCTTGGCTCGTAACGGGCCATGGTCATGCCACAGCCTTGCAGGAGCAGAGCAAACAACGGGATCAACAACAGCGATTTTTTCACGGCAGTTCCTTGCGCGTAGAAGAGGGGGGCGAATTATGGGCAGAGTGCCATCATTGAGCAACTCTGAATGCCATCCCTCATTCACGTTGCCGCAACAAGCCCTCGATCTGCGCCAGTTCCCAGGTACTCAACAGACTGACCGGATCGGTGCCAAAGCGCTGCCGGGTGTCGAGCGTCCATTCGCGACCGTTCGGGCACAGACAATCAGCGCAGTGATGCAGACGCTGGCCGTCGAAGTCCAGCTGCAAGCGCCAGCCTTCAATGTCGACCGCAACCCGATCCGATCGCGCGTCCATCACTCGCAAACCACACACGCCCAGCGCGGCATCGCGCAAGCGCTGGCACACTTCGCGGCTGGTCAATTCGCTCGGCATTCGGGGCTCCACTGGCAAAAACTGCGCGCCAGCATAGAGCGCGCGCCGGCGGTTGTCAGCGATAACTGGCCCACGCCGGTGCATTTGCGTAACATCCGCAACCCTCTTTTTCCTCGGCGCTCTTTTGCGCCAATGCATGCGGCCGCGCCCGTCGGCCACTCTGTCAGGTAAGCCATGAAACCGATTCGTCTGCGCGCCGATGTCCTGGCCGGACTCACCACCTCGTTTGCCCTGTTGCCCGAATGCATTGCATTTGCGCTGGTGGCTCACCTCAATCCGCTGATGGGCCTGTACGGCGCCTTCATCATTTGCACGCTGACCGCGCTGTTCGGTGGCCGGCCGGGCATGGTCTCCGGGGCGGCGGGTTCGATGGCGGTGGTGATCGTCGCGTTGGTGGTGCAGCACGGCGTGCAGTACCTGTTGGCGACGGTGTTGCTCGGCGGCTTGATCATGATGGCGTTCGGGCTGTTGCGGCTGGGCAAACTGGTGCGCATGGTGCCGCACCCGGTGATGCTGGGGTTCGTCAACGGCCTGGCGATCATCATCGCGCTGGCGCAACTGGAGCATTTCAAGAGCGGTGAACAGTGGCTCAGCGGCACGCCGTTGTACCTGATGACCGGGCTGGTGCTGCTGACCATGGCCATCGTCTACATCCTGCCGCGCCTGACCCGCGCGGTGCCGCCGGCGCTGGTGGCGATCCTCGGCGTAGGCTTGCTGGTTTATCTGCTTGGCCTGCCGACCCGCACCCTCGGCGACATGGCGCACATCGCCGGCGGCCTGCCGAAATTTGCGCTGCCGGACATCCCGTGGAATCTCGACACACTGCGCATCATCGCGCCCTACGCGATTCTGATGGCGCTGGTCGGTTTGCTGGAAACCCTGCTGACCCTCAACCTCACCGACGAAATCACCGAAACCCGTGGCTACCCGGATCGCGAATGCGTGGCGCTGGGGGCGGCAAACGTGGTCTCCGGTGCATTCGGCGGTATGGGCGGTTGCGCGATGATCGGCCAGACCGTGATCAACCTCAGTTCCGGCGGGCGCGGGCGTTTGTCCGGCGTGGTGGCGGGTGTGTTGATTCTGCTGTTCATTCTGTTTCTGTCGCCGCTGATCGAGCGGATTCCGCTGGCGGCGCTGGTGGGCGTGATGTTCGTGGTGTCGCAGCAGACGTTTGCCTGGGCTTCGTTGCGGGTGCTGAACAAAGTGCCGCTCAACGATGTACTGGTGATCATCGCGGTAACCACCATCACCGTGTTCACCGATCTGGCCACGGCGGTGCTGTGCGGGATTATCATCGCCGCGCTGAATTTTGCCTGGCAACAAGCGCGCGAGCTGTACGCCGATGAGCATCTGGAAGCTGACGGCAGCAAACTCTATCGCCTGCACGGCACGCTGTTTTTTGCCTCGACCACGCCGTTCCTCAATCAATTCGACCCGGCCAGCGATCCGCAACGGGTGACGCTGGATTGCCGGCACCTGAGCTTTGTCGATTACTCGGCCATCGCTGCGCTGAAAACCCTGCGCGAACGCTACGCCAAGGCGGGCAAGCAGTTGCAGGTGTTTCACCTGTCCGAGCGCTGCAAGAAATTGCTGAAACGCGCCGGGGTCGATCACGACTGAACAATTGTGGGAGCCAGCAGGCTGGCTCCCACAGGTTTTGTGTTTGATCAGGCATCGATAGCAGGGAAGTCGATGTCGGTCAGCGCCGCGTTGTTCAGGTAGTTAGTGAGGGTTTGCACAGCGACGAGGGCGATCACTTCGATGATCTTCTTGTCGTCGATGCCGGCAGCGCGGGCGGCGGCGATCTGCTCATCGCTCAATTGGCCACGGGTTTCGGTCAGTTGTTGGGCGAGGGTGGCGAAGGCATTGAGCCGGCCATGACGCGCTTCGATGATTTCTTCTGCTGCCAGCCCGGCCTTGCTGGCGAAAAGGGTGTGCGCTGCCAGGCAATAGTCGCAACCGTTGACCTGCGAGGTGGCCAGGTACACCGCCTCTTTTTCCTTGGCACTCAGGGATGTCTTGCCCAGGGTTGCCGAGATTTGCACGTAGGCATCCAGCGCGACAGGTGCGACGGCCAGGGTCTTGAACAGGTTGGGCAGGAAGCCGATTTTTTTCTGCACGCCTTCAAGCACTGGGCGAGTGGCGTCGGTGGCGGTTTCGAGGCTGAGAGGGGCGATGCGGCTCATGGTGATTCTCCGAAAGTCCGGTGCGAAGTGCGCCGGGGATGGATGTCATGTTATTGAGCGCGGCTGGTGCTTTGGGTGCAAATCGTCGAGGATATGCGACAGATCGTCCAAACCTGTCTTTGCGAGAATCAGTCATGGATCGCCTTTCTACGTTGCTCAGCCATTTCGGCGTCAATGCCGGTACGTTTCACAGCGGCACGTTCTGCGGGGTGAGCGCCTACGGCGGCGATCAGGTGTGCGGGCATGTGCACCTGTTGCAGGCGGGGGAGTTGTTGCTCAAGCCGGGCAATGATCCTGAAGTCTCGCTCAATGAACCGACCCTGATCTTTTTCCCTCGCCCCATGGCCCATCGCTTGTTCGCCAACGAAGCCATGGGCACGCAACTGGTGTGTGCTTCGCTGACCTTCGACGGCGGCGCTGGCAATGCTTTGGCAGCAGCGCTGCCGGATTATCTGGTGCTGAAACTCGCCGACCTTCCGGAAATGGCCAACACCCTGGAGTGGCTGTTCAAGGAAGCTTTCGACGGCCACTGCGGGCGCGAAGCGGTGATGGATCGGTTGTTCGAGTTGCTGGTAATCCTGTTGCTGCGCCACCTCATCAGCAGTCGCAACCAGCAGCCCGGCATGATGGCGGGGCTGGCCGATCCGAAGATTTCCCGAGCCTTGAACCTGATGCACGACCAGCCGGCCAAGGCCTGGAGCGTCGCCGAACTGGCGAGCGCCGCTAACCTGTCCCGCGCCGGTTTCGCCGACCACTTCCGGCGGGTGGTGGGGCACACGCCGGTGGATTATCTGGTGAACTGGCGGGTCAGCCTCGCGCAGAAACGCCTGCGCGAGGGACGACCGATCGCCCTGATTGCCGAAGAAGTCGGTTATGAAAGTCCTTCGGCGCTAGCCCGGGCGTTTCGACGCAAGACCGGGCTCAGCCCGCGGGAATGGAAGGCTGGCGCGAGTTGAAGACTATCTGGCGAATTTCTTCGCCCCGGCCACGCACAGGATCACCCCCAGCGTAACCTCCAGCATGCCCACGCTGACATGCTCATGGAGCAAGGTCGCGGCCAGTGCCAGGCCAAAAAACGGTTGTAGCAATTGCAGCTGTCCGACCGCCGCAATCCCGCCCTGAGCCAGCCCGCGATACCAGAACACGAAACCGATCAGCATGCTGAACAGCGAAACGTAAGCCAGACACACCCACGCCGACACGCTGATACCGCTGAACGAGGCGGGCGCAAGCCATACGCTCAGCACGGCCATCACCGGCAACGACAACACCAGCGCCCAGCAAATCACCTGCCAGCCGCCGAGGGTGCGCGACAGTTTTGCGCCTTCGGCATAACCGAGGCCGCAGGCGAGAATCGCCGCCAGCATCAGCAGATCCCCGGTGGGCGAAGCGGTCAGGCCTTGCGAAATCGCAAAGCCGACCACCAGCGAACTGCCCAGCACCGAAAAAATCCAGAACACCGGACGCGGCCGTTCGCCACCGCGCAACACACCAAAAATCGCCGTCGCCAGCGGCAGCAATCCTACAAACACAATCGAATGCGCCGACGTCACGTATTGCAGCGCCAGGGCCGTCAACAGCGGGAAACCCACGACCACGCCCAGCGCCACGATCAACAACGACAACCACTGATCCCGCGCCGGACGTCGTTCGCGAAACAGCCACAACAGGCACAACGCCAGGGCGCCGGCGATGGTCGCGCGGATGACGGTGAGAAACACCGGGTCGAACTCCAGCACCGCCAACCGCGTGGCGGGCAGCGAGCCGCTGAAAATCACGACGCCGATGAGGCCATTGATCCAGCCGCTGGTTTTTTCCAGGGCCGGGGTGCCGAGGTGGGTGGTTCGTTCCATGGGTGTGGCGCTCGGAGGTGGGTTGCGTTGGATCGATCCTAGGGCTGAGAATCAGCACAATCAAAAAATTGTCATGGATACAAGCCGACATGCCGCGCTCCCGCTACAAGACCCTCGTCGACACCTATGCCGCCGACATCCGCGCTGGCCGCCTGTTGCCCGGCACGCGTTTGCCGACTCACCGGCAATTGGCAGCCAGCGAAGGGCTGGCGCTGGTCACGGCCTCGCGCGTATACGCCGAGCTCGAGGCCATGGGCCTGGTCAGCGGCGAAGCCGGGCGCGGCACGTTCGTGCGGGAAACGTCGTTGTTGCCGGGGCAGGGCATCGACCAGAAAGACGTCGCGGTGGGCATGATCGATCTGAACTTCAACTACCCGTCATTGCCGGGGCAGGCCGAGTTGCTGCGCACCGCGTTGCGGCAGCTGGCGTTGTCCGGCGACCTTGAAGCGCTGCTGCGCTATCAGCCCCACGCCGGTCGCCAGCATGAACGGGCCTCGGTGGCGCGGCATCTGCAAACACGCGGTTTGAGTGTCGAGGCCGAGCAGGTGCTGATCGTCAACGGCGCGCAGCAAGGGCTGGCGGTGACGCTGATGGCGCTACTCAAACCCGGCGATGTGGTTGCCGCCGACGCCTTGACCTATTCGGGATTCAAAGTGCTGGCCGAAGCGCTGCACCTTGAAGTGGTGGCGATCCCCGTCAATGAGCAGGGCCCCGATCTGGCGGCCCTCGACAAACTCTGCCGCCAACGACCGGTGCGTGCGGTGTACAGCATGCCGACCCTGCACAATCCACTGGGCTGGGTGATGCCTTTGGAGCAACGTGAGGATTTGATCGCGATTGCCCGCCGACATGATCTGACGATCATCGAAGATGCGGCCTACGCCTTTCTGGTCGATAACCCGCCACCTCCGTTGGCGGTTCTGGCACCGGAACGCACGGTCTACGTGTCGGGCCTGTCGAAAAACATCGCCACTGGCCTGCGTGTCGGCTTCATCGCCGCGCCGGTCGAGCGGGTGGCGGCGCTGGAGCGGATCATCCGCGCGACCACCTGGAACACCCCCGGCGTGATGACCGCCATCGCCTGCGGCTGGCTCGACGACGGCACCGTCACCTTGCTCGAAGCGCAAAAGCGCAGCGACGCCCAGGCCCGGCAAGTTCTGGCTGCGCAGATCCTCGAAGGCCTGCCGACTGTCGGCCATCCCTCTTCGTATTTCCTCTGGCTGCCGCTACCGGAAGATGTTCGGGCCGACCACATCGTGGTCGAGTTGATGCACGAACAGGTTTCCGTCACCACCGCAGAACCCTTCACCGTGTCCGCCCATGTGCCTCACGCGATTCGTCTGGCGTTGGGATCGGTGGACATGCTTGCCCTGCGTCAAGCCTTGCTCAAAGTCCGTCAGGTCGTGGGCGCCTATCTGTAGCGCAAGTGACCGCGCAGGATTACCCTTGGCGCCGCCGAAGACCTGGAAATCCCTGATGAAAAACGCTGCACTGACTTTCGCCCTGATCCTCAACGCTGGCCTGCTCAGCACACCCGTTCTGGCCGCTGGTGACGCCGAGGCCGGCGCCAAAATCTTCCCGCGCCTGTGCGGCGGCTGCCACCAGGTCGGCGAATCTGCCCGGCCGGGATTCGGTCCGGAACTCAACGGCATCATCGGCCGCCCGGCGGGGACGTCGGCGAATTACGTGTATTCGGACGCAATGAAAAACTCCGGCCTGACCTGGAATCGTGAAACGCTGACGGCGTATCTGAAGGATCCGAAGGGCGTGGTGCCGGGGACGCGGATGATCTTTTGGGGGCTGAGTGACGAGGAGAAGATTGATAATTTGTTGGCGTATCTGCAGACCTTTTCTCAGCAATGAAGAATCTGTGCAGGGGCTGCGCGATGCAGTTCCCGTTCACTGTGATGAACTGCCGGCAGTGATTGCCCGGTTGATGACACGGTTCTGGACCCGGTTGAAGACCAACACCTGATTCAATTGCAGGTCAGCCGAGTCCGGCCACTTCGGTGAGTGACGTCTGGCAGGCTACGCGATTACGACCCGCGGCTTTCGCCTGATACAACTGTTGATCAGCACGTTTGAGCAGTGCTGTCGGAGCATTGTCGGCCGGGTCGGCAAGGCCGACACCGATGCTGACCGTCACCGGGCCGACCGTTGGAAAGCTCGCTGCGGCAATCGCTGATCGAATCTTTTCGGCGACGATATCGGGCGTATCGGGCTTGGCGATTTCCGGCAGCAGCACCGCAAATTCTTCGCCTCCGTAACGGGCGACGAAATCCGTGCTCCGGATGCTGATCTGGATCAGCTGCGCCAATTGCTGCAGTACGTCGTCGCCGGCCGCATGGCCGTGAGTGTCGTTGATGTGCTTGAAGTGATCGGCATCAATCAGAAGCAATGCAAACGGCCGCCCGGTACGACGGAACAGCAGGCTGTATTCGGTGAGTTTTTCGTCGAAGCGGCGGCGGTTATAGACACCGGTCAAGCCATCGTGGGTGGCCAGGTTCAGCAGCTCGGCGTTGGCCAGGGTCAGGGCCGCCGTGCGTTGGGCGACGGTGGCTTCGAGCGAAGCGTTGGTCTCTTGCAGCTCACGCTCCTTGGCAAGCAGCGACTGGGTCATGGCATCGATGGACTGGCCGAGCTGGGCAATTTCCCGCACGGGATGCTGGAGAGGGAAGTGGGCCCCCGGTTGGTTGTTCTGCACTTTTTGGGCTGAGCGCGCGAGGTGCTCGATGGGCCGACTCAGGTACAGCGCCAGGTAATACGCCACGAATCCGAATGCCACGGCAGCGAAAACACCCAGCAACAGCAATTTATAAAACAGCAGTCGCGCCGGTTGCAGTGCAGTGTCCAGTGGTTGACGCACCGCAATCGACCACGACAGCGCAGTGCCCGTAGGCGTCGGCACAGTCACCTCGCTGGTCAGGTACCCGTTGCCGACGACCCAGCCTGGGGACTTCGGATCCTTGGCCGGCATTTGTTGGCCAACCAGCGCTTCCGGGTACAGCACCTTGCCGTCGTGATCGATTATCAGCGCTTCGATATCCGGCTCCGCCCCCTTGTGCGACATCGCTGCCGATTCGACGATGTGCGTGACCCAGCTCCAGTGCGCATGGGCGCCGAGCACACCGATCACCTGGCCATCGGCGTTGCGGATGGGCGCGGCGAAGTCGATGAAGCGCAGTGGCTCGCCGTTGGGCAGACCTGGCAACAGTTTCGCCAACAAAATGGCTTCGTGCGGATCGCCGGTGTATTCCCCGCGCAGACCGGCCTGAAACCATGGGCGCTGTTGCACGACCTGACCGACCAGCAAACCGTTGACTGCCTGATGCACAAGCCCCTGAGCATCGGTCACCCCCATCCACGCATACTCGGAGCGGGCTTCGGTGCGCAGCTGCATCGATTTGAGAATTGCCGGATTGTCCAGATCGCCGCGTTCCAGATGTGGCGCCCGGCTGAGCAGATAGACCTCCAGTTGCCGCTCGCGCAACTGCTCGCCCAGCAGCGTCGCCGCCGACCGCGCGGTACTCAGCAGCGCATTGCCGCTGGCGCGTTTCATTTGTTCAGTGGCGATATCACCGACGTAAAAGCCCACGCTCAATAGCGTCAGCAGAGACAAACCGGCAAACCAAAGGGTCAGGTGGCTGCGCAGACTGGCTTTGAGCATGGAGAAATGTCTGTCTTTATTGGAGTGGCGCCATGGTATGCGACATCGTGGACGGGCTGCCAGCAAGGCGTTTAATGAAAATCTGCCGAGGCTGATATCAATGAGCCACTGCGTTCGGTAGAGTGTGCGCCGCCCGAGAGACGGATCCCAGGCGTTTACCCATGGAGTCTTGCAGTGAAATACCTCAGCAAAGTAGTCGCCGCCGCACTGTTCGGTGTGGTTCTGGCAGGTTGCACCGGCACCCCGATGAACACCAGACATTACGACAGCAGCCAATACACCGTGATTGGCCACAGCGAAGCCACTGCCACCGGCCTGATGCTGTTCGGCGTGATCCCGATCCGGCAGAACAGCCGTTTCGTCCGTGCGCAAGAGGCCGCCATCCAGGCCAAGGGCGGCGATGCCATGATCAACACTCAGATTCAGGAAAACTGGTTCTGGGCATGGGTCCTGAGCGGCTACACCACCAAGGTCTCCGGTGACGTGGTCAAACTGAAAACCGTGCAATAAGCACCGGTTGGACGTGAAAAAGCCCGGCTGATCAGGCCGGGCTTTTTGTTTGTACAGCGCTAGAGCGTTTGATTCAGGCGACGCGGCGTTCTTGCAGCCGATCAGCGCCACCTTCGGCAACGCGGCGTTCTTGCAGACGATCAGCACCACCTTCGGCAACGCGGCGTTCTTGCAGACGATCAGCTCCACCTTCGGCAACGCGACGTTCTTGCAGACGATCCGAGCCACCTTCAGCAACGCGGCGTTCAATCAGACGATCAGCGCCACCTTCAGCCACACGACGTTCGATCAAACGATCCGAACCACCCTCGGCCAAGCGACTTTCAATCAACCGATCCGAACCGCCTTCGGCGATCATGGTGTGGACGGGTTTGGCTGCAAAAGCGTTGACTGCAAGAACCGAGAAAGCGATGCCGAGAAGGATTTGGCGTTTCATGATCGTGTGCTCCAGGGGTGTTGTTTGTTGGGTATGGAGCCGATGTTACGCCGCGAATTTTTTATGAGAACTTCATTGAGCTGATGGTGACTATCGACGCCAGCAATGAATGCCGTTATCGCTGCATGTGCCTGATTTCATTGGCCAGCTCGTAGGCTTGCTCACGGAGTTCGGCAAATTTTGCATTCAGTTCGCCATAGCCGCGCTTCCAGGCAAATGCACCGTTGATGCTGGTTTGTCCGAGCACGACATCATTGAAGGACCCCATCCCGCCATAGGCCGAGAGCAGCCACGTGATTCCGGAATAATCGGAGTCCAGCAATCGTGCGCGAGCTTTTCGCATCCACGCGCTCCAGTGCGCTTCTCCGTCGCTTTCCAGAACACTGATTAGCTCATTCAGTACCTTGATCAGCGTTTCGGTTTTCGGGCCCATGTTCAATGAGTGCTCCTTTTGATGAGGCGTAGATACTCAACCAGTGACGACTTCAAGACGCCGAAGAGTGAGCGTTGCGCAAAGAGCGATCAAACAAGCTGACGCTTCACGTCCAGCGCGATCGAGGCAAAGCCTTTACCTGTGCCCGGATTAGATGTCGAAGTATTTTGCATCGACGAGACGTCCTCCCAGCGATCCACGGATTCAATGTGTTCATGGGAGGCGTCCGTATCGATTTCAAATGCGATGAAACATTCGTTTTGATCCAGCAAAAGTCCGAACAGGCGAGGCATGCCGGGAAAGTCGATTTCCAGTTCCAGCACGATGGACGACGACCAGTCGATGCCTTGGTACTCTGCGTATCGGGCCAGGGCGACAGGTACACCCTGTTTGCGCCATTCACTGGCGCAAAGCATCAAACGATGCGCAACGACTGCGTTTTGCTCCTGCACGTTGAGCTGTTTTTTCTTCAGTAGTCGTTCAATGTCCATGGGAAACCTGAATTCGCAGCGTCGGGCTAAGAGCTTACCCAGCAAACGCAAAAAGCGCGCGCAAAGAAAAGCCCGGCTGATCAGGCCGGGCTTATCTTTATGCGCTGCTTACTTATGCAACGCGGCGTTCGATCAGGCGATCAGCGCCACCTTCAGCAACGCGGCGTTCGATCAGACGATCAGCGCCACCTTCAGCTACGCGACGTTCGATCACACGATCAGCGCCACCTTCAGCAACACGACGTTCGATCAGACGATCCGAACCACCTTCAGCAACGCGGCGTTCAATCAGACGATCAGCGCCACCTTCGGCAACACGACGTTCGATCAAACGATCCGAACCACCCTCAGCTAAACGACTTTCAATCAACCGATCCGAACCGCCTTCGGCGATCATGGTGTGGGCGGGTTTGGCTGCAAAAGCGTTGACTGCAAGAACCGAGAAAGCGATGCCGAGAAGGATTTGGCATTTCATGATCGTGTGCTCCAGGGGTGTTGTTTGTTTGGTATGGAGCCGATGTTACGCCGCGGATTTTTTATGAGAACTTCATTGAACTGATGGTGACTATCGACGCCAGCAATGGACGCCGGAACCCTTGTTCTAGGGCACCAGCGGCCGAATGCACAGCTCTCCGGTGGCGCGGGTCAGGGCCAGATCATGCAGCGCATCGCGGGTCAGACCGGTGCGCGCCTTGGCCAGCCACGCCGGGCAGTTCGGGTCGTGACGGTAGGGTGTGAAGTCGGCGTATTGCTGCAGCAGACGGGTTTGCAACTCATCCAGACGCGGGCGAATCTGCTTGCCCAGATCCGGGCGCGGCGTGTCCGGCGCGGCACCGGCTGCCTGCCACTGTGCGAGCAAACCGTATTGCACCAGTTTGTTGGCCTCCATCTGTGCGGTGATCAACTGCGCGACGTCTTCCGGGTCGAGCTTGCGTTCGGTGGCCAGTTTGCGCGCGTTGTCGATCACCTGCGCCTCACGGGGGCTGTCCTGAATCGGCTTGCCACTGTCCCATTTGGTCAGCGCGACGAGGTCGCCGATGTTCAGGCGTTCGTTCAACGTGTTCACCAATCCTTGCACCACCTCGGGCGAGGGGGCGGGAGCGGCGTGGGCAGTCGTCGTCAAAACAGTCAATAAGGTGCAACTCAGCAGAAATGGGGAACGGCGCATGGGGGGGATTCACTTCCTGTCGTGATGGGGAGGCTATGCACATTGGTCGAGGTGCAGATTACGAAGTTTTAATGCAAACCGGTACGACCTGAACGGCATCGCATACCTTAGACTCTGTCATCAGCTCCCACCCGAGACGGACCTCAATGCAAACCCCCGCTCAATCCCCCCTCTGGAAAACCTACCTGCTGTTCCTGGCCCCGATGGTGCTGTCGAACTTCCTGCAATCGATGTCGGGCACGGTCAACAGCATCTACATCGGCCAGATGCTCGGTACGCAGGCGCTGGCGGCGGTGTCGGGGATGTTTCCGATCATTTTTTTCTTTATCGCGCTGGTCATCGGCCTGGGCGCCGGGGCAGGGGTGTTGATCGGTCAGGCGTGGGGCGCGCGTGAGTCGCATATGGTCAAGGCGATTGCCGGGGCGACGCTGTTGCTTGGGGTATTGATCGGGCTGGTGGCGGCGGTGCTGGGCAGTGTGTTTGCGCGTCAGGCCTTGCAGGGTTTGGGCACGCCGGCGGATGTGCTGGACGATGCGGTGGCCTATGCCCGGGTGATGATGTGGACCTTGCCGTTTGTGCTGGTGTACGTGCTGTTCACCCAGTTGTTACGCGGGGTGAGCGACACACTGTCGCCGATGTTGGCGCTGCTGCTGTCGACCGTTGTCGGGCTGGCGCTGACTCCGGCGTTCATTCGCGGCTGGATCGGCTTGCCGCAACTGGGCATCCAGAGCGCGGCGGTTGCAGGTCTGGCCGGCACGCTGACGTCGATGGCGTGGCTGTCATGGAGCCTGATCCGCAAGGGTCATCCACTGGCGCCGGATCGTGAGTTCTTCGCGGCGCTGCGACTGGACGGCGCAATTCTCGGCAAGGTGTTGCGTATCGGCCTGCCGACCGGGGTGCAGATGATTGTGCTGTCGCTGTCGGAGCTGGTGATTCTGGCGCTGGTCAACCAGCACGGCTCGCAGGCGACGGCGGCCTATGGTGCGGTGACGCAGATCGTCAACTACGTGCAGTTCCCGGCGCTGTCGATTGCGATCACCGCGTCGATCCTCGGCGCCCAGGCGATCGGTGCCGGGCGGTTGGAGCGAATGGGCCCGATCCTGCGCACCGGGCTGTGGATCAACGTGTGCCTGACCGGTGGCTTGATCCTGTCGGGTTACCTGTTGTCGCACTGGTTGTTGGGGTTGTTCCTGACCGAAGACTCGACCCGGGCGATGGCCGAGCACCTGTTGCACATCATGTTGTGGAGCCTGTTGATCTTCGGTTTCCAGGCGATCATCGGCGGCATCATGCGCGCCAGCGGCACGGTGCTGGTGCCGGTGGGCGTGGCGATCATCTGTGTGCTCGGTGTGCAGTTGCCGGCGGCCTACTGGCTGGACGGGCAGTTCGGTCTGCAGGGTGTGTGGATGGCGTTTCCGATTGCGTATCTGGGGATGCTGGTGCTGCAGACGCTGTATTACAAACGAGTCTGGAAGCATCAGAAGATCGAGCGATTGGTGTGACGGGCCGGGTGGGCCTTGGCGGGGCTGGCGCAAGTGCCGGAAGTTTGCTTAAGTCATTCGAGACCCATCGGGCGCCGGAGCTCTCCATGTCGATTCAATTGTTATTGGCTGCCGCGTGTTGCCTGATTGTCGTCCCTGCTGTGCAAGCGGTGGAGTACACCCGCGTCAATACCACCGCCAGTCAGATCAGTTTCACCTACAACCAGATGGGCTCGCGGATGTACGGCACGTTCGGCAAGTTCGATGCGACGCTGGATTTCGACAGCGACAATCTCGCCAATGCCCGCACCACGCTGCACATCGACCTGACCAGCATCGACGCCGGCAGTGAAGACGCCAACACCGAGCTGGTGAAACCGGCATGGTTCGACACCGAGAAATTCCCGGTGGCGGTGTTCGAGTCGACCCGCTTCAGCCCGGCCGGCGACAACCGTTATCTGGTTAACGGCCATCTCACGCTCAAAGGCATCACCCGTGAGGTGCAGGTGCCGGTGCAACTCAAACCCGACAGCAGCATCGGCATTTTCGACGGCGAACTGGTGCTCAAGCGCGACCAGTTCGGGCTCGGTGCAGGGGAGTGGGCGGACACCGTGGTTTCCAAGGACATCGACATCAAGTTCAAGGTCGTTGCCCCCGCGCAGTGACCGGCCTCAGTACGCTCGCCAATGCCCTGGCATCCAGCGCCATTGGTTGCCGGCCCAGCGGTAATGCCCGGCAACCCAGTGATAACCCGGCGCAGGCATGACCGGAACCACCTCAACGATCGGTGGTGGCCGATGCGGGCGAACCGGTTCGACGACACAGCCCGAGAGGGTGATCGCTACCAGCGCGGCAGCGAGCAAGGATTTGATGGTTTTCGCGGAACGCAGAACGTTCATGGCAACTCCTCAAGGCCTGCGTCGGGAAATGAACGCAGTTGAAAAATTGGACGCCAAATCGGCGAAAGATCCGTTCTCGGGCAGATGAAATTTTTGTCAGGCGTGCACAAGGTATGATGTCGCGGTTCGCCGGTCGCTCAACTCGCCCGGCAACCTGTGTTTTACCGTTGGAGTCCGCCCGCCATGCCCCGCATCACCCACTACAAATCCCCATGCCCCGAAGGCGTCAACAGCCAGATCCTGCAGATGGTGGTCGACTATCTGACCGACATCAGCGCTGTAGGGCTGGGCCCGAGCAATCTGCTGTACAACGTCTATCAGTACGCGATCGGCTACGAGGTTCATCTGTACCTGGAGGCGTTGAACGGCGAGAAGGGCACCGAAGTGGAGCTGCTGGTGGCCACCGACGACGATGATCCGGAGCAGGTGATCGGCTTCCTGTTGTACCTGCCGGTGCAGGGCGATTGGGAGGCGTGCAACGTGGCCTATCTGGCGGTGCGCGAGGGGCATCGGCGTCAGGGTGTGGCCCGTTCGTTGATCGCGGACATGGTGGCGCGTTACCCCCATGCCGAACTGACCTGCAGCGTCGGCAAGGTGCCGTATTTCGAAGCGCTGGGTTTCGAGGTGCTGGGCCAGCTCGAAACGCAGGTGCTGATGAGCACTCGGCATTACCGCAGCAACGGGTTGCGCGGTTTTATCGACACGACACCGATCTACCGTTCGCTGGAAGTGCAGCAAATCCACACCTACCTTCTGCAAAAGCACGGCAAGCGCGCGATGCTCGATGCCGAGAAACAGCGCGACCGGCATCTGGATCAGGTCACCCGCCGCACCGAAGAATTTGTTCGTCAGCGCCTGACCGTTCACTGATCCCTTCTCTTTGAAACGACGAAAGCCCTTGTTGCGATATGCGCAGCAAGGGCTTTTTTGTGCCGGTGATTTCAGGACAGTTTCACGTTCATGGTGATCCGCGCCGTGAACACTTTCTTGCCTTCGGCGTCGTGAACATCCACTGGGACGATCTTGTCGCCTTCGGTCTGCCAGTCCAGCCCTTCGCCATTGGCCACGGCGGTCACGTCGGTCTTGGCCTTGGCCAGGTATTCGACGGTCATGCCTTTGGGAATCCAGCGTGCGCCGGCGGGAATCGACACGTCGGTCATCATCCCGGCCGCCAGTTCAGCGGCGTTGCACAGCGCGATGGCGTGCACGGTGCCGAGGTGGTTGGTGATCTCGCGGCGAAACGGCACCTGCACCTGCGCCGAACCTGCCCGCAATTCGGTCACCAGCGGGTTGATGGTGCTGAAGTACGGCGCGACCTGGCAGGCCATCTGGCTGAACGCCTGGGAACCGACACTGTTGAACATGCTGAGAAACTGACTCATGGGGGGGGAGCCTCGCGGTTAGGGGTTTTACAGAATCATGTTCCGTAACAGAATATTGTTCTGTAACGGAACGGTATTCTGTCTGCGGGAAATCTGTCAACCTGTGCGCGTTTCGATCACCGGCACGGACGTGCCCTTTACCCGGATTTTCAAGGCCCATGGACACCGCAGATCTACTCGAACGCAGCTACCCCGGCCGCCGCGCCGAACTCAAGCGCGACATCTTTCGCAAGGCCCTGCGCCTGTTCAACGAGCAGGGCATCGAGGCCACCACCATCGAAATGATCCGTGCCGAGTGTGACACCAGTGTCGGGGCGATCTACCACCACTTCGGCAACAAGGAAGGGCTGGTGGCCGCGCTGTTCTTCACTGCGCTGGAGGACCAGGCGCGCCTGCGCGACGCCTATCTGGCCGACGCGACGACCACCGAAGAGGGCGTGCAGGCGCTGGTCTACAGCTACGTGGATTGGGTCGAGAACCAGCCGGAGTGGGCGCGGTTCCAGTATCACGCGCGTTATGCCGTGACCCGGGGCCCGCACAAGGACGAACTGGCCGAGCGCAACAAGACCCGCAACCTCGGCTTGCGTACCTGGCTGGCCGAGTCCGGGCGCGCGGCTGAACTCAATGAGTGCCCAGCCGAACTGTTGCCGTCGCTGATCGTCGGGCAGGCCGACAGCTATTGCCGTGCGTGGTTGTCCGGGCGAGTGCAGGGCAGTCCGAAGGCCTATCGCCAATTGCTGGCTCAGGCCGCGTGGCGTTCGATCCGACGCGACCCCGAACACTGATTTTCCGAGACAAAAAAAGAGCCTCAAGACTCTTTGATGGGGAGGAAGTAGAGCCCGCGAGGCTCAAGATGCGCATGAAGCCAGGTGCAGGCTTGATTGGGGTTCAGAGCACCCGCACCTACGCAACGGCTTGGCGGACCAAGCGACTGCGTAGTTCCATCGTAGGAAGGAGGGGGGATGCGCTCAAGTACCGTCAGTCACCTGCTTGGGTGGTGCGGGTGGCGGCTCTTTCGACCATCGCAATGATGGTTGCCAATAGCTCGTCACGGGCCTGTTCGGCGCTGATTTCGTCGGTGGCGGCTGCTTGCGACAAGGCTTCGGCGGCGCCGAGCATGGCGCGTAATCCTGGCTGTCCGATCTCTGCGCCGTCAGCGAAAGGCGATAGCACATTGCGGCATTTCTCCAGAAAGATCGCATCGTATTCGCGCTTGATCTTCTCCAGTTCCGGCGTGCTCGCCAGGGCGGCAATCACCCCCGGAATCTCGTTGCCCTGGGTCAGCACGCAATCGACATACGCCGTGGCAATCACCGTCGCGATGCCGTTCAAGGTCGCTTCGGCATTGGCCAGCGCCGCGTCCATCAGCGCCGTCTGGCGCCGGTCGAAATCCTGGTACAGCGCCGCGAGCAAGCCGGCGCGGGTGGTGAAATGGTCGTAGACCACCGGTTTGGTCACGCCGGCTTTTTCCGCCAGGTAGCCGAGAGTCAGGGCATCGGTGCCTTCCTCGCGAATCAGCTGCCAGGCCATGTCGAGCAACTGGCGCTGGCGATCTTCCCGGGACAGGCGGCGACGGGGTTGTGCGGGATCTGGGGTTTCAGTGGTTGACATTGCTTATATACCAAACGTAACTTACTGATGGTAACTTACTAATCGTAACTTATCGAAAGGATAAGCCCTTGGTCAGCAATCACCAACCGGAGATTTCCCCATGCACGCATTGATTGTTGTAGACCACGATGATCCACGTTCGCTGACCCGCGCGTTGGCGCAACAGATTGCCAAAGGCCTGTCGGAAAGCGATCCATCCAACACCTTCGAAATCGCCGACCTGCACGCCGAGGAGTTCGACCCGCGCTTCGGCGTGGCTGACTGGGCGGTGCATCACCGCGAATCCGCGCCACCGGCGGACGTGCTGGCCGAGCAGGCCCGCATTGAACGCGCCGACGCGCTGGTGCTGGTCTATCCGGTGTTCTGGTGGTCGATGCCGGCGTTGCTCAAGGGCTGGATCGACCGGGTATTCAGCAACGGTTGGGCGTACGATTTTGACGGCGATAAGACCCTGAAGAAGCTCGGGCGATTGCGCGTGCATCTGGTCGGCCTCGGCGGGGCGGATGCGCGTACCTACGAACGCCACGGCTACGGCGCGGCGATGAAAGCGCAAATCGATCACGGGATTTTCGATTACTGCGGGGCGACGGTGGCGGGCTCGGCATTGTTGCTGGAGTCCGAGTCGAGCGATCCGGCGATGCAGTTGCAGGCGGCGCGCGAACTCGGACTTGGGTTGTTCCGCTGAGTGTCAGCGAGCGCCCGGCCACCCGGCTTTATCCAGGGCCGCGAGCAGGGTGGCGGCATCCAGCCCCGGCACCGAATGCCCGTTGCCTTCGGTGCTGTCGCTGGCCAGCAAGGCGTTGATGATCGCTTCTTCCACAGCCTCGGTCGCCGCCAGGAACAACTCGCTGATGTGATCGTTGTTGACCATCCGCAAGCCGTCGCAGGTCGACTCGCCTTTACCTTCATAGGCGGCGGCGGGAATATGACCGTTGCCGGTGGCGAAGGCGATGAAGATGTCACCGCTGTGATCCTCATTGCCGCCGCCGGTGCGCGCCAGACCGAGGCTCGCCCGTTGCGCCAGTCGCGTGCATTGATGCGGCAACAGCGGTGCATCGGTGGCGAGGGCCACTACGATCGAGCCCATGCCAGGATGCGGCAACGAAGCGCGCAGGAACGGCGAATCCACTTGTTCCATGTAGCGCCCGACCGGGTAGCCGTCGACTCGCAGTTCGCTGCGAATCCCGTGGTTGGCCTGCACGATTGCGCCTACTGTCCAGCCGCCCTGAGCCTTGCTCAAGCGGCGCGACGCGGTGCCGATCCCGCCCTTGAATTCATGGCAGATCATGCCGCTGCCACCGCCCACCGCGCCTTCCTGCACCGGGCCATCAACCGCATTGCTCATCGCTTCGGCCACATGTTTGGGTTTCACATGAAAGCCGTTGATGTCGTTGAGCAACCCATCGAAGGTTTCAAGCACCACCGGCATGTTCCAGTAGAGCCGACCGTCGTCCGGTTGCTGCGCGCGATCCAGTTCGATCAAGGCATCGCGCACCACGCCGAGGCTGTGGGTGTTGGTGAAGGCGATCGGACTGGTCAGCAGGCCGGCTTCCCGAATCCATTCAAGTCCCGTGGCATCGCCATTGCCGTTAAGCACATGGACCCCGGCGAAACACGGCTGGGCATTGGTCGAACCGGCGCGTGGTTCGATCAGGGTGACGCCGCTGCAAATGTCACGACCGCTGGCAGTGCGGCCGCGTAGGTTGCTATGGCCGATTCGTACGCCGGGTACGTCGGTGATGGCGTTGAGCGGGCCAGGCTGCAATTGACCGATGCGGATATGGAGATCGCGGGCACGTGGTTTCATTGATGTTCTCTCTGTTGAAGGCAGTGATTCGAGGGCTTTTATTGACCGTTCTTGACCTTGCTCCACACCCGCGTACGCACCCGTTCGGTGGCTTTGGGCAAGGGCTCGAGGGTGTACAACGTGGCCATCGCCGTGGCTGACGGGTACACCGCCGGGTTGTCGCGGGTGATCTGGGCAACCAGCGCCGTGGCGGCGCGATTGCCGTTGGGGTAGGACAGGTGATCGCTGACCGGCGCAATCACATCGGGCCGCAGCAAATAGTCGATGAACGCCAGGCCTTGGGCCGGATGCGGCGCGTCCTTGAGCAAGACCAGCGTGTCGAACCACACCGGCGCGCCTTCCTTCGGCAGGCTGTACTGAATCTTCACGCCGTTGCCGGCCTGCTCGGCGGTGGTCTTGGCTTCGAGCATCGCGCCGGACCAACCGACCGCCACGCAGATGTTGCCGTTGGACAGATCACTGATGAATTTAGAGGAATTGAAGTAGGCAATGTGCGGGCGCAGTTTCAGCAGCAGCGCTTCGGCTTTCTGATAGTCCTCGGCCTTGGTGCTGTTCGGCGGCAGGCCGAGGAAGTGCAGCGCGACCGGGAGCATTTCCGACGGCGAATCGAGCATCGCCACGCCGCATTCGCCGAGTTTGGCCAGGTTCTCTTCCTTGAACACCAGATCCCAGGAATCCAGCGGGGCCTTATCGCCCAGCACGGCGCGCACCTTGTCGACGTTGTAGCCGATGCCGTTGGTGCCCCACAGGTAAGGCACGGCGTACTGGTTGCCGGGGTCGTTGTTGGCCAGTTTGCTCAGCAGATCGTTGTCGAGGTTCTTCCAGCCCGGCAGTTGATCGCGGGGCAGCGGGGCGAGGGCGCCGGCCTTGATCAGGGTCGGCAGGCTGAAGTTGCTCGCCACCACCACGTCGTAGCCGCTGCGACTGGTCATCAGTTTGCCTTCCAGTACTTCGGCACTGTCGAAGGTGTCGTAGACCGGTTCGATACCGCTGTCACGCTTGAAATCATGCAGGGTGTTCGGGCCGATGTAGTCGTACCAGTTATAGACATGCACGCTCGGCGCATCGGCCGCCTGCGCACTCAGCGCCGCGGACAAAATGCCCATCAGACCCAGGTTGATATACCCACGATGACCACGCATGATGCGGCACTCCTGGCCTGTTGGCAGGCCGGTGATGAACAGGAGTGGTCAGCCTATCGGGCGGGCCGCGCCGCACCCATTCCCATCATGGGTTACTCAAAAGGGGTAGAGCGTGGACGCGTTGCTGCAGGAATTGCCGGTGCATCAGAGCCTGTCGCGAGTGTTCGCTACGGTCGGTCAGGACGGTTTCTGGCGGGCGCTGGTCGATACGCTGCGGTTGCTGGTGCCGCTGGACAATGCGCTGGTGGCGGTGATGCAAACGGGGCGCCCGCCGCAATTGCTGATCGACTTCGACAGCCAGGGCCGCGCCGACGAGCAGGAAGAACTGGCTGGTTACTGTGCCGGCATGTACCTGCTTGATCCGTTCTATCAGGCCGCCTGCGCCGGGATCTCCGACGGTTTGCACAGCCTTGCATCCGTGGCGCCGGACCAGTTTCTGCACAGCGAGTACTACCAGAGTTACTTCCGCTCGGTGGTCGGCGCGGATGAGCTGCAATTTCTGGTCAACCTCGACGACGGCGTGCTCGGCTTGTCGATGGGCCGCTCGACGGCGTTCAGTTTGCAGGAGCAGGGGCGCCTGCTCTGCGTGCGGGATTGGGTGCTGTCAGCGATGCGTCGGCATGTGCAGTTGATGCCGCCGCAAGGCGCGGCGGTCGAAGCGCCGGTCGGCGATATTGCGGCGCTGCTCGACCGCTTCGACGCCCGCCTGACCGCGCGCGAGATCGACACGGCTCGTCTGATTCTCCAGGGCTTTTCCAGCAAGGCCATCGCCCAGCACATGAACATTTCGCCGGAGACCGTGAAGGTGCACCGGCGCAATCTCTATCACAAGCTCAACGTCACCGGGCATGGCGAGTTGTTTGCGCTGGTGTTGCGGCCGCGCTGACCGGGTCAGCCGATCTGCTTGAACAGCAGCGCTTTCAGACCGCTTTCCGGGTCGATATCCGGAAACTCCGGCGGATTTTCCAGCCGCTGCTCGAAGCGCAGGCTCGGCGCTTCCCGGGTCACGCCGTCGATCAGGAAGTCCGAACCGAACGAAGGATCGTTCATGCACGCCAGCACGCTGCCTTGGGCAGTCAGCAATTCCGGCAGACGACGCAGCACGCGCTGGTAATCCTTGGTCAGCAGAAAACTGCCTTTCTGGAACGACGGCGGGTCGATAATCACCAGATCGTACGGGCCGC
Source organism: Candidatus Pseudomonas auctus (assembly GCF_048654275.1). NCBI lineage: Bacteria > Pseudomonadati > Pseudomonadota > Gammaproteobacteria > Pseudomonadales > Pseudomonadaceae > Pseudomonas > Candidatus Pseudomonas auctus. The sequence goes on from NZ_JBJYZK010000007.1 coordinate 253,581, forward strand.
TGTTGATCACCTTGCCCCAGGACTTGAACAGGTCGTGGCCGAGGAAGCTCACCTTGCTCAGGTCGTGCCCGTTCAACCGGTGATTGTCGCGGCCCCGGCTCAGGGCCGCGCGGGACATGTCGAGGTTGACCACATGGCTGGCGCCACCTTCGATGGCCGCCACCGAGAAGCCGCAGGTGTAGGCGAAGAGGTTCAGCACCCGTTTGCCCGCCGCCTGTTCACGTACCCAGTTGCGCCCGTAACGCATGTCGAGGAACAGCCCGGCGTTCTGCTTGCGGCCCAGATCCACGCGGTATTTGAGCCCGCCTTCGACGATGGTCATTTCGTCGATTTCTTCACCGAGCAGCCATTCGGCGGTGCTTTGCGGCAAGTAACGGTGCTGGATCAGCAGGGTGTGGGCGCCGGACTGCTGCCATGGCTCCGAACCGGTGATTTCCAGCAGCAGGCGCTTGAGGTCGTCCAGCTGCGAAGCCTCGGGCTCCTTGAACAATGACACCAGCACCACGCCCTGCAGCCAATCCACAGTGACTTGCTCCAGCCCCGGCCAGCAACGCCCGCGCCCATGGAACAGACGCCGGGTTTCGGCCGGGGCCGAAGTCAGCGCAGTGAGCAGGTGGGCATGGAGAACGGCTAGGGCTTGAGGGTTCATCAATCAGGATCGGCCAGCAAAAGGGCGCGCATTTTAAACGCAATTATGCGCCGGCGACTGCCCGTCGAACGGCTGTTATCGAAAAGACCTGTATCAAAAATGAATTTCTGTAGAAGGCGCTGCTCATACCAGATAAGCAGCGGGATCAAGCCGCTAAATCGTTCATGCAATTCAGGGAGTGCCAGTTCATGTGTCCAATTTCGACGTCGAGCGCGCACCTTCCTGGCGGATTGATTCTGGTAGTCGAGGACGATCCGTTGATTCTGGAGTTTCTTTGCGAAATTCTTCAGGAGGAAGGTTTCAAGGTCGAGCCGCAGACCAGTGCCGATGCGGCCTCGCAATACCTGGAAGAGCACGCGCCGGAAGTGGCGCTGCTGCTCACCGACATCACCATGCCCGGCACCCTTAACGGCGCGGACCTGGCCAATCTGGTCGGCGATCGCTGGCCGGACAAACCGGTGATGGTCATGTCCGGTTATGAAACGCCGGAAACCTCAGGGGTGAAACATCCGGTGGCGTTCATCAAGAAGCCTTGGGCAATCGGCCAGTTGCTCGATTGCGTGGACAGTGCGTTCAAATCCAGGGCGCCGCGTCTGCACTGAAGCGTCCTGCAAGTGCTACATTGCCGGGCATCGTTGCCCGGCCCCTTGCGAGGAAGTGATCTTTTGTCAGCTCACGAGACTATTTTCAACCGCGCGTTCGGCGCGTTCCTGTTCGACATGGACGGCACCGTCCTCAACTCCATCGCCGCCGCCGAGCGGATCTGGTCCGCCTGGGCCGTGCGCCACGGGGTGAACGTCGAAACGTTCCTGCCGACCATCCATGGCGTGCGCGCCATCGACACCATCACGCGTTTGAACCTGCCGGGCGTGGACGCCGAGGCGCAAGCGGCGTTCATCACCACGGCGGAAATCGAAGACGTCGAAGGCATTGTCGAGATTCCCGGTGCTGCGGCGTTTCTCAAGTCGTTGCCGGCGGATCGCTGGGCCATGGTGACCTCGGCGCCACGGGATCTGGCATTGCGGCGGATGGCGGCGGCGGGGATTCCTGAACCGGCGGTGATGATCACCGCTGAAGACGTGAGCGCCGGCAAACCGGATCCGGCCGGTTATCGACTGGCGGCCAAACGCCTGGGCCTTGAGCCGGCGGACTGCCTGATTTTCGAAGACGCCACCGTCGGCATCCAGGCCGCTGAAGCCGCCGGTGCGCCGTTGATGATCATCACCACGACTCACCAGCATCCGCTTGAAACTGCACACGCGACCATCGCCAGTTACCGCGACATTGCGCTGAGCATCGACAGCGACGGCCAGCTGCGCCTGCAACCTCAATAAACCCAGGGCACCAGTCGCCAGCTGCGCGCGCAATAAGCGTCGTATTCGGCGCCGAACTGCGCACGCAGCAGGGCCTCTTCGGCGTGGATGCGGGCGATCAGCGGGATCAGCGTCAGCGCCGCCAGCAACAGGCCGACCACCGAACGAAACGCCAGTGCCCAGCCGATCGCATTGATCACCAGCCCCAGATAACTGGGGTTGCGCAGATGCCGGTAGATGCCTTCGGTGACCAACCTGTGCCCCGGCTGAATCGCCACCAACCCGCTGAACCGATGGCCCAGCACAAACACCGGCCATAAACGCAATCCGCCGCCGACGATAAACAACAGCGCTCCCAGCCAACGGGTGCCTTCGCGGCCGATGGTCCAAAAGCCGATGCGGTCGCAATAAGCCGGCAGAAAGGCACTGACCAATCCGATTACGGCGAACGCCGGAATCACCCAGCGATTGGCCCGGTCCTCGCGCTCGCCGGTGCTCAGATTCACTTCCGTGAACAGCGACGCCACCACCATGGCCAGCGTGGCCAAGGCCACCACGACCAATGCGCCGTGAGAAAAAAACACCGCCACGCCACCGATGCCCCACATCGCCAGGCCCAGATAGGCGAGGGTGGCGAGCACTGCGACCACGGTCATTTGCGCAGACATTTTCATAGGCACCTCACGGGCTGTTCCGTTCAGTGTAGATCCCGGCACGATCCCCGGCGTTTAGCCGCTGGCAACGGCGTATGGAGGATCAACGGCGTGCGCGGTTTCGCTGGCGGTGGCGTACCTTGATCATTCGGCGCTGGCGGGAGCGCATGATGTGGTGGTCATTGTTTGTGGCGGGGTGAGTATCAGTGCGCAGCTGTTGGCGGGGTGGGCGCGGTAGGGGGCTTGAATGCTCAGGAGTTCCGCGTAGACCGCTTGCCCTCACCCCAGCCCTCCCGAAACGTCGGACCGCCCGGAGGGAGAGGGGGCCGACCGAGGTGTTTTGAGGGATGCATCGACCTGAGATACCGAGTCGACTATGGATTCCGGGCGTCTATCTGGGACTTCGAGTCGACTATGGATTCCGGGCGTCTACCTGGGACTTCGAGTCGATTATGGATTCAAAACATTTCGCTCACGTCGGCGGATCTCTTCAATATCCCCCGATCGGTGCCCTCTCCCTCCGGGAGAGGGCTAGGGTGAGGGGGCTTCTGGATCAGAGTCGCAATCGACGCTCCTGCGCAATCCGCTCAATCTGCTCCAACACCTCACCCATCTGCTGAATCACCTCCAGGTTACTGAACCGCACCACCTCAATCCCCAGCCGCTGAAGATAAACCGTACGCCGCCGGTCATGAATTTCTCCCACCTCCTCAAAGTGCTGCCCCCATCCAGCTCTACCGCCAGCTTCAATTCCACACAGTAGAAATCCAGCACAAATGGCGGAACCGGCACCTGCCGCCGAAATTTCAGCCCCGCCACCTGCCGCGCCCGCAGCTTCTGCCAGAGCAGTTGCTCACAATCGGTCTGGCTGGCGCGTAAGCGGCGGGCGAATCGGCGCTGGTCGAGGGTCGGGCGATTTTGCATGCTTCACGTCCTTGTGAAGTGGAATGGAAAATTCACTGTAGACCAGACCAACTCTCAGTGCCGGATCAACCTGGTTATGGATTCACACCAGATTTTTCAGGTCGTTGTATCACGTCAATATCCCTCGATAGGACCCCTCTCCCTACGGGCGGTCCGACGCTTCGAGAGGGCCAGGGTGAGGACCTGCGGATTTTCAGGCGCCGGAGATATCGGACCCGGTCAACACTTTACGAAACGTCTCCACCAACGGCCGTAAATTGACTCGGTGCCAAGCCGCCCACAACGGCGTGGTAAACGCCAGCCACGGCACTTCCCGCAGCACCACGCCCGGCGGTGCGTTGTGGCTCAGGCCTTTCTGGATCATCGCGATCCCCAGGCCCGAGGCGACCAGCCCCAGCGCGGTAAACGGCTCGGTGGCCTGCATCCGCACATCCGGGGTGAAGCCTGCACGGATGCAGGCGCTGACGAACTCATCGTCGGCCCCTTGGCGTGGCTGCACGCCGATCCATTCCTGATCGGCCAGATCCGCCGGGGTCAGCGACGCCAGTTGGTTCAGCGGGTGTCCTTCGGGCAGCGCCAGCAGCATCGGGTCGTCCAGCACCTGAAAGCCCAGCAGGTCGGGATCGTCGATCGTCGGCGGTTCACTGACCAGCGCGATATCGAGGCTACGCTGACGCAGGCCTTCCAGTTGTTCGGCAGAACTCAGGTTGTACAGCGCGACATGCACGTTAGGCCGGTCGACCCGCAGTACGCGCAAGGCATTGGGCAAAACCCCGGCGTGCATCGCGTTCTCGATGTAGCCGATGCACAGGCCGCCTTCTTCGCCACGGCCCAGGCGTTTGCCGAGGGATTCCAGGCGGTTGGCGTGGGTCAGCAGGGCGCGGGTTTCGGCGAGAAAGGTCTGGCCGTCGCGGGTCAGGCGAATGCGCTGCTGGCTGCGTTCGAACAGGGTCAGGCCCAGGCGTTCTTCGAGCTGGGCGATCTGTCGGCTCAGGGGCGACTGGGAAATGTGCAGGCGCTCGGCGGCGCGGCCGACGTGTTCTTCCTCGGCGACGGCGACGAAGTAGCGCAATTGGCGGATGTTGATCATGTCAGACCTTCAGGGACTCAAGTGCTGCGGATTATGTCTTGGACGGTCTGAGTGGCGCAATCTAGGATTTGCTCAACGGTCAACACCGACCACGAACTACGAGGACAGCATCATGAGCTTGAAAGACAAACTCCCCGGCCAACTCGGCTTCGGCACCGCGCCACTGGGCAACATGTTTCGCGCCATTCCTGAAGAAGAAGCGCAAGCCACCGTGCACGCAGCGTGGGATGCCGGCGTGCGGTACTTCGACACCGCACCGTTCTACGGCTCGGGCCTCTCGGAAATCCGCCTCGGCGAAGCACTGTCCCGCTACAAGCGCGACGACTATGTGCTCAGCACCAAGGTCGGCCGGGTGATTCTCGATGAAGTCGAAGACGCCGCCGCCCGGGATCTGGGCGAGAAAAGTGGGGTGTTCGAACACGGTCGCCCGAACAAGATCGTCAACGACTACAGCGCCGACGCCACGCTGCGCTCGATCGAAGACAGCCTCAAGCGTCTGAAAACCGATCGCCTCGACATCGTCTGGGTCCACGACATCGCTCAGGATTTCTACGGCGATCAATGGCTCGAGTACTTCAATCAGGCCCGCACCGGCGCCTTCAAAGTCCTGACCCGCCTGCGCGAAGAAGGCGTGATCAAGGGCTGGGGCCTGGGCGTGAACAAGGTCGAGCCGTGCGAGTTGACGCTGGACCTGACCGAGGCGCAGCCTGACGGCTTCCTGCTGGCCGGCCGCTATACCTTGCTCGACCACGACCGCGCCTTGCAGCGTTTGATGGATTCGGCGCGGGCGCAGAATGTTGAAATCGTGGTCGGCGGCCCCTACAGCTCGGGGATCCTGGCCGGCGGCGCGCACTTCGAATACCAGAAGGCCAGCCCTGAGATCGTGGCGAAGGTCGAGCAGATCAAACGCATTGCTGCGGCCCATGGCGTGGATGTCAAAGCGGCTGCACTACAATTCTCGCTGGCCAATCCGGCCGTGGCAGCCGTGATTCCCGGCGCGAGCAAACCGGGGCGCATCGCTGAAGATGTGGCGGCGCTGTCGGCGGTCATTCCGGCCGGTTTCTGGCAGGCCATGCGTGAAGCGAAACTGGTGTCCGAACGTGCACCATTACCCATCGACGAGGTGAAAGCATGAAGATCGATCTGAGCGGAAAACTGGCGATTGTCAGCGGCAGCACGGCGGGCATCGGTTTGGGCATCAGCCAGTCGCTGGCCGAGGCGGGCGCCACGGTGGTGGTGATCGGTCGCGACGCGGCCAAGGTCGAGCAGGCGCTGGCAAGCATTCGAGGCAAAGTGCCGGGGGCGCAACTGCGCGGTCTGACGGCGGATCTGGGCACGGCCGAAGGCGCGCAGAAACTGTTCGCCGCTGAACCGAAAGCCGACATCCTGGTGAACAACCTCGGCATCTACAACGCCGTGGATTTCTTCGATGCGCCGGACGATGAGTGGACGCGCTTCTATGAAATCAACGTGATCTCCGGCGTGCGCCTGTCGCGGCATTACGTGCCGGCGATGGTCGAACAGGGCTGGGGCCGGGTGATCTTCCTGTCTTCGGAATCCGGCGTGGCCACTCCGGCTGACATGATCAATTACGGCGTGACCAAAAGCGCCAACCTTGCGGTGTCCCACGGCCTGGCCAAACGCCTGGCGGGCACCGGGGTTACGGTTAATGCGATTTTGCCCGGGCCGACCTTCACCGACGGTGTCGAGGAAATGCTCAAGGATGCCGCCGCCGAATCTGGCCGCAGCCTGCGGGACGAGGCTGACGCCTTTGTGCGCCGCGCCCGCCCGAGCTCGATCATCCAGCGCGTGGCGGATGTCGAAGAGGTCGCGCACCTGGTCACCTACATCGCTTCACCGCTGTCTTCAGCCACCACCGGCGCCGCGTTGCGGGTCGACGGCGGCGTGGTCGACAGCCTGACTATCTGAATTTATCGAGAGACTTTTTATTTATGGCAACAGCATCAGCAACGATCGACATCCCGGCTTCGGCCGATCAGGTCTGGCAATTGATTGGCGGCTTCAACACCCTGCCGGACTGGCTGCCGTTCATTCCCAACAGCGAACTGAGTGAAGGCGGGCGTGTGCGCACCCTGCAAACCGCTGACGGCGGGGTGGTGGTCGAGCGTCTGGAGACGTTCGATAACGCGGGCAAAACCTACAGCTATTCGATTCTGCAGGCACCGTTTCCGGCCACCGATTATCTGGCGACGATTCGTGTTGAAGCCCAGGGGCAGGGCGCGAAGGTGACGTGGTCGGGACGCTTCACGGCCAAGGGCGTGAGCGATGAGGAAGTGGTGGCGTTGTTCAGCGGCATCTATCAGGGTGGCCTCGAAGCGCTGCGCGCGAACTATCCCGCCTGAGCTCTACTTGATCGCTCCCACGCTCTGCGTGGGAACGCCTCAAGGGACGCTCCGCGTTCCAGCTCTGGAAGGGACGCGGAGCGTCCCGGGCTGCATTCCCACGCAGAGCGTGGGAACGATCTATCAAACCGTCAAGACTGTGAAATCAGACTCTGCCGACAATCGAGCACCAGCTTCGCCCCGCCCAGATCACTGCGTCCCACCTCAAGACTGAACCCGTGCAGGTTGACGATCGCCGCGACGATCGACAGCCCCAGGCCAAAGCCATTCTGCGGTTGCCCGCCCTCGGCGCGATAAAAGCGCTGGAACACCGCCTCCCGTTCTGACTCGGGAATACCAGGCCCGGAGTCATGCACTTCGATCCGCGTATGCCCTGCATCATTGACCCCGCGCAACACCACCGTGCCACCGGCCGGGGTGAACTTGATCGAATTGCTCAACAGGTTCGCCAGCGCTTCAAACAGCAACGCTCGATCACCGTTCAGCATCGGCAGGGTTTCCGGCATGTTCAGCTCGAAGCGCAACTCGTCGTCTTCGGCCAGCGGCAAATAGAACTCGTGCAGTTCCTGCAGCAACAACACCGGATCGAGCTCAACAAACCCCGAGCGCCGCTGACGATCCTCCAGTTCGGAAATCCTCAATAAACCGCGAAACCGCGCCATCAGCGTATCGGCCTCGGCCAGCACCAGATCCAGTTGCGCCGCTTCCGGCGAACCTTCGCCGGCCTGCTGCTGCATGCGATACAACTGCGCGCGCAAACGGGTCAGCGGGGTGCGCAGGTCATGGGCGATGTTATCGCACACGCCTTTGACTTCGTTCATCAAGCGCTCGATGCGATCAAGCATGGCGTTGACGATGGCGGCGAGCATGTCCAGTTCATCGCGGCGATTGGACAGCGGCAAGCGATGAGTCAGGTCGCCGGCGACGATCGACTGGGCACTGTCCTGGATCGCCCGGATCCGCCGCATCGGCCGCCGACGCAGCAGATGCCAGCCGATGATCCCCGGCACAATCGTCAGCGACACGCCCCAGAGCAACGCATGCAGAATGATCCTGGTCACCGCGAACAGCGAACCGTTGTCGCGCAACAACACCAGCCAGCGGCCGTCGCGGGTCGGGGTGGCGACTGCGTCGCAGCTGTCGGCGGGCAGGGTCGGGTCGTCGGAGTCGGCGCATTCGCTGAGCATGTGGATCTTGCCGTCCAGCGGCAGGCCCTCGGGGATCCTCTGCAACGCGCCGCCGAGGTAGCGATGCTGGGCGTCGAACAGACCGTAGGCGTCGATGCCGCGAATGTCGAAGGTCATGCTGGCGGCGAGCGCGTCTTCCAGCTGATCGCCGCGAAAGTGCGAAAACAGATGCTGACGTTGCATCAGCGAATGCTTGGCCAGGTTGTCGAGGTAACCGGAGACCTCGAAGTACATGACCCCCATCAGGATCGCGCTCCAGGCCACGAACAACGAACTGTACAGCGCCAGCAAGCGACTGCTGGAAGAACGCCAACCGTCAGACGGGTTCGGCAATGACATAACCCGAGCCTCGCACCGTACGGATCAGCGGGACATTGCCCGGCGGGTCGATCTTCTTGCGCAGGCGGCCGATGTGCACGTCGATCAGGTTGGTGCCAGGGTCGAAGTGATAGCCCCAGACCTCCTCGAAAATCATCATCCGCGACAGGATCTGGCCGCTGTTGCGCATCAGGAATTCCAGCAGCTTGTACTCGGTCGGCAACAGCGTCAGCACCTGCTCGGCGCGGCGGGCTTCGTGGCTGATCAGGTCGAGTTGCAGATCCGCCACCTGCAACGTGGTCGGTTGTGCGCCGTTGCTGTTCTGGCGACGCAGCAATACTTCGACCCGGGCGGCCATTTCATCGGTGGCGAACGGTTTGGTCAGGTAGTCATCGCCGCCGGCGCGCAAGCCACGCACGCGCTCGTCGACGTCGGAGAGGGCGCTGATCATCAGGATCGGCGTCGCCACGCCCATGGTCCGCAGCGTGGTGACGATGGCCAGGCCATCAAGCTCCGGCAGCATGCGGTCAAGGGTGATCAGGTCGTAGTTGCCGCTGACGGCGCGGTCCAGGCCTTCACGGCCATTGTCGACCCAGTCCACGTCGAGGCCGTGGCTGCTCAGTTCGGCGACAATTTCCCGGGCGGTCACGGCGTCGTCTTCGATGGTGAGGATGCGAGTCATGGTGGGCCTGCTGGTCTGTTCAAACGCAATGGCAGCATTTTGCCAAGATTTTGCGCGGGCGCTTTAAATTAACTTTCATGTTTTAGCGGATACAAACGCTACGACCGGGCTTTTGTGCCAATGCATAAAACCCGCTGTTATCGAGCCGTTGTTGCAAATTGCATGGTCCTAAGAAGTTCAGAGTTTTTAACTGATTGAATTAAAACGATTTATTTAATGTTGCCGACTGGCACGGTCACTGCAATTCATCTGATGACGAGTTGTAACACCATTTTTCATGCCTGGAGCACTACAACAATGAATAGATCCTCTGATGGGTTTTATCCTGCCTACGAAGGAGAGTCGAGCAACGTCTCGGGCGTGTCCTGGGGCGCGATCTTCGCAGGGGCTGCCGCTGCAGCGGCACTGTCGCTGATTCTGGTGCTGTTGGGATTCGGTCTGGGCTTTTCCGCCGTTTCTCCGTGGGCCGGGGAGGGCGTCAGCGCCAAGGGCCTGGGCATTTCCACCATCATCTGGCTGGCCGCCACGCAAATCATTGCCTCGGGGCTCGGTGGCTATATCGCCGGTCGCCTGCGGGTGAAGTGGGCCAACATGCACGGTGACGAGGTGTATTTCCGCGACACCGCTCATGGCTTCCTCGCCTGGTGCGTGGCCACGCTGGTCACCGCTACGCTGGTGGTCGGTTCGGTCAGCAGCATTGTCAGCGGTGGCGTGCAGGCCGGTGCGAGTGTTGCCGGCGGCGCAGCAGGCGCCATGACCCAGGCCGCTGGCACCGCAGCGGGCAACACTGACGGCGATCAGTACGGCTACTTCGTCGACAGCCTGTTCCGCGACGATCGTCCCGCCGCCGTCAGCGATGACGCCGCCCGTGGCACCGTGACCCGGATCTTCGCCCAGAGCCTGGCAAACGGTCAGCTCAGCGCCGAAGATCGTACCTACCTCGCTCAACTGGTCGCTCAGCGTACCAACCTGACCCAGGCTGACGCCGAACGTCGGGTTGATGAAATCTACGCCCGCACCCAGAAAGCAATCGCCGACGCCAAGGTGAAAGCGCAACAAGCCGCCGACACCGCCGCCAAAGTCGCCGCCTGGACTTCGCTGTGGATGTTCATTGCGCTGCTGGCCGGTGCGTTCTTCGCCAGCCTCTCGGCCACCTTCGGCGGTCGCCGCCGGGATGCGGTCGAGTACGTCGAAGTCGAAACCTACACCACGACCACGCAGCCGCCGGTCCGTTAATCAAGGAGACTCACCATGCGCTCACTACTGCTGTTTTTCCTCGGCGTACCGATCCCGATCATCATCCTGATCGCTCTGTTCGTGCACTGATTCCTTGAGGCATATGCCTTGGCCGCTTCCACCTTCGGGTTGAAGCGGCTTTTTCGTCGAGCAGGGGCGGACGATCTAACCAACGTTAGCGTAGTGCTTTGAGAGGGCATACCGCGGAGAGTTGAGTGCCCAGTCGTAATGTCCTCTCAACTCTGAACGCATGGCATTAAGAAAATGAAGACATTGCAGGCTTGCATGTTGGCTGCAAGTTTGTTCCAGGTGTAAAAATTCCGCCATCAGTTTGTTATGGCTATCAGCTGCGAAGTTTATGGCGTCCTGTGCATCAAGTCCTTTGTGGAAAATTAGAGTGGCAGGGTAGTTGAGAGATAACGTATGAGGCTCGTCCCGCTCCTTTGGAAAAGAAAAAATGTCATTGCAATACGCAGTCAAACTGGTAGTTATTGCAATCAGTTTGCGAATTTCTTTGCTTTGGTATTCTTCAGAAGGTACTTCGCGTTGCATTGCTACGTCTTGAAGTGCAAGTCCAAGGGGTGTGGCTGTCGTAAATTTTCTTCCACTAAGATATTCGTTCGGTGTCGGGAGTTTATTTGCCTGGTGCCACCCAGCCTCCCATATAAGACCGAGAAAATAGTAGCTGGCTGCTTCAGCGCAGCGCATATATTGAGTGGCCGAGCAAAAAATTTCTAAACGTTCCCATAGATCAGCAGTTGCTTCTCCCAAATTACTCAAAATCGCTATTTGATCCGATGGGTAGTTCGAAAAGTCGAAAGTTTTCCTGTCGAATGTTCTTGGTGCGTCCATTATTTCACGCAGCCAAAGCTGAACGCGGCAAAGCTCTGCAGGTTGTTTTCCGAGAAAGCCACAGTCAGCAATAATGTCGTCGATAACGAAAAGCCATCCGAATACATAGGTTATGAGTTGCAATCCATCAGCTGTGGCGTTGGGATATTCTCTCGCGGCAAATTCACCGAAGCGACCATGGTGAACGGCAAATGCAAGTTTTTCATTTTCTAGTAATTTGTGCAGGGACAACCACTCGATCATTTGTGTATCGACTAATTCTGCTGACGGATGTTTTTCAGATGGGAAAGGATAATTCAAGAAAGGGAAATCAAGATGGTTTTTTGTCGAAAACATAGCGCGCGGCCCCTTGAAGTTATCATTATCGATGGATCATTTTTATAGTTAGTAACCGATACGACGCTGCCGTGTTGCGAAACTTTGCAGCGCTAGATCAAAATCCTCACGGCTGAAGTCTGGCCAACAAACATCGCAAAAATAAAATTCGCTGTAAGCGCATTGCCAAAGCATAAAGTCGGAAAGGCGTTGCTCTCCGGACGTTCTGATTACTAGATCAGGGTCTGGTGTTCCTGCGCTGTATAAGTTGTTTGTTATTTCATCGATAGATATTTTGCGGTTTGGCGCATTGGGTGGGTTTTTAGATATATGCGTAGCCAGTATTTCTTGAAGTGCGTGAATGATTTCCAGTTTTCCACTGTATGCCACGCCGATGTTGACGCGGGTTCCACTGATTGTTCGGGTGCTTGATTCCGCGTTGGAGATGATCTTGATCAGGTTTTCTGGAAGAACACTTTTCTCGCCAAAAAAAGTCAGGCGCCATTTGCCACTGTCGACGAGTTGCTCAATTACTTCGGCGATGGTTATTAGTAAATCTTCCACCTCGGAAGGTTCACGTTTCAAGTTGTCTTTAGAGAGAGGCCATAATGTAACCAGGGGAATGGAGTTTTCTTCACACCATGAAAGCAGCCTGTGTACTGCCTCACCTCCTTTGCGATAACCCTCTCGCGTCGACACTCCATTCGCTCGTGCCCAGCGTCTGTTTCCGTCGAGAATGACTGCCAGATGCTGAAGCCGCTGATTGGTTGAGTTGAGAGAAAGATTCAAAATTTCTGAAGGCTTTTGGCTCGCAGTATTCATCATCGATCGTCCTTGATTTCTGTCTTGTCCAGGTGGGAAGAGGAGGTTAGGCGCCACTCAGGATGCGGGCTTTTCAAAAAGTGCATAACTGTAAGAAATACCAATCTTTTATATCGTTATTGACTAAAGAAGACGTGATTTGAACCTTTTTGATGGATGTCGTGATGTCTCGGTCAGCTGTTACGAATCGCGGGGATAACAAATTATCCCGCGTGCATCTGAGGTTTTTGCTTTCTGGTAGGTAAGCGGCGATTATCTCGCGGCAGAAGTGGGATGGCCGTTTCTGTCTTTTATTTAAGGATGAATACGTTGGACAAGAAGGAAATCAAACGGCAGCTGGATGAGATGCTCGATGCAGGACGCTCGAAAAATGAAACCTTCAAGGCGTTTTCCGGTGGAGCTGTCAAGGATCGGGTTCTGGCTTACTGGATAGGTTCGCGGATTGACCCCCAGTTGCGCCGGCAGCATGCGCGCAAGGTCACGATTCTGATCGTTCTGACCTGTATTCAGGCACTGCTCGGCGCGCTCGCCGGTTTTTTCATGGGGCTGGACATCGGTGTCGGATTTGCCCTGGTATTCACGCTGATCGCCGCCGGTATTCCGCTGCTGTTTGCCTGGGGCTTCTATAAATATTCCGCTCAGGCTTACACCATTTACGTGATCCTCACGCTCAGTCAGATTTCTCGCCTGTTCAAAGGCTATTCCGAGGATCCGGTATCCACCCTGATCGGTGCAGGCCTGACCTTGGCCATGGTGTTTTTTGTGGCGTGGCTGAAAACCAAACTGTTCCCCGACCTTGGTTTCATCGGGTCGAAAAAGATCAAGGGCCAGTTCGTCTTCTCCAACTGATCGGCGGCAGAACCGTACAGTCATTTCCATGGCCTGGATCAATATTCGTCGGCGCAATATCCCCTACCGTGAAATTTCCAGGCCCTTGCCGCTGGATCGACTACATTGCTTGCGCGCACTTTGCTGCGCGAGCAAAACCCGCCTGCCGGCCCGATAGAGAGCGATAACCCCCACGAGCCGGCGAGGTGTAGTGCAGCAAGGAGCTGTTTCAACCTCACCTGAACTTTTCACGGATGATCATTGCAATGCACTGCCTAGAAAGAACCTTCGATATCCAGCCTTTGACGCAGGCGGATATGACTGTCCACGTCAACGGCCAGCCGGTCAGCGCCGCTATCGGCGAAACCGTGCTCAGCGTCATTCAGTCCCTCGGCGTGCGCCAGGTCGCGCGCAACGATCACAACCAGATCAGCGGTGCCTATTGCGGCATGGGCGTGTGCCAGTGCTGCCTGGTGAAAATCAACGGTCGGCACAAGCGCCGCGCCTGCCAGACTGTGGTGCGCGACGGCATGCTGATCGAGACCCAGGTCAACCGCATTCACGGGCAGGAGGTGGTATGAGCCTGAATCCGGTAATCGTCGGCGGTGGTCCGGCGGGCATGGCGGCGGCCATCGAACTGGCCCTGCACGGGGTGCGCTGCACCTTGCTTGAAGAGGCTTCGCGCCTGGGTGGCGTGGTCTATCGCGGGCCGCTGCGTGATGGTGTGCAGCTGGATTACCTGGGGCCGCGCTATGCCGAGGTGCTGGGCAAACTGCACGGCGATTTCCAGGAGCAATCCGGGCTGATCGACGTGCGCCTCAACCACCGCGTGGTTGGCGCCGAAGGCACGCGCTCGCTGGTGGTGCTGGACGGCGACGAGCGTCTGCACGAAATCGAATACCCGCAACTGCTGCTGGCCGCCGGTTGCCATGAGCGCAGCGTGCCGTTTCCCGGCTGGACCTTGCCCGGTGTGATCATGCTTGGCGGCCTGCAATTGCAGATCAAAAGCGGCGTGGTCAAACCGCAGGGGCCGGTGGTGATCGCCGGCACCGGGCCGCTGTTGCCGCTGGTGGCGACTCAGTTGCATGCGTCTGGCGTGAGCGTCGCGGGTGTCTACGAGGCCTGCGCGTTCGGCAAGATCGCCAAGGAAAGTCTGGCGCTGCTGAACAAGCCGCAGCTGTTCCTCGATGGCTTGAGCATGCTCGCCTATCTGAAACTGCACGGCATCCCGATGCACTACGGCTGGGGCGTGGTCGAGGCGCACGGCGAAGGCGAACTGAAAAGCGTCAGCGTGGCGCCGTACTCGGCGACGTGGGAGCCGGACATGAGCCGCGTTGAGCGCTTCGAAGCGAAGACGCTGGCGGTCGGTTACGGCTTCATTCCGCGTACGCAACTGAGTCAGCAAATGGGCCTGGATCACGGCTTCAGCGACGACGGCTACCTGCGCGCCAACGCCAATATCTGGCAGCAAAGCAGCGAGCCCCACGTGCACCTGGCCGGTGACATGGGCGGGATTCGTGGTGGTGAAGCGGCGATGCTCGCCGGCAAGATCGCTGCCACTTCGATCCTGCTGCAACGCGGCGTGCTGGAAGAAGAGCTGGCGCGCGTCCGTCGCGACCGCTACTTGGGCAAACTCAAAGCCATCGTGCGTTTCCGCGCGGCGGTGGATCGCTACACCGAACGCGGTGTCGGGCAGACCGCCTTGCCGGCGGCCGACACGGTGATCTGCCGTTGCGAACACGCGACCCGCGCCGACATCGACCGCGCGCTGGAGCAGGGCGTGCAAGACATCGCCAGCCTGAAAATGCGCACTCGCGTGAGCATGGGCGACTGTCAGGGGCGGATGTGCGTCGGCTATTGCAGCGACCGTTTGCGGCAGGCCACCGGGCGCCAGGATGTCGGCTGGCTGCGGCCGCGTTTCCCGATCGATCCGATTCCTTTTTCCGCGTTCCAGTCCCTCGGCACGGAGGCCGTTTCCCATGAGTAAGTTCTATGACGTGGTCATTGCCGGCGGCGGTGTGATCGGCGCGTCCATCGCCTACCAATTGTCCAAGCGCAAGGGCCTCAAGGTCGCGCTGATCGACGCCAAGCGTCCGGGCAACGCGACCCGTGCCTCCGCCGGCGGCTTGTGGGCCATCGGCGAGTCGGTGGGGCTGGGCTGCGGGGTGATTTTCTTCCGCATGATGTCGGCCAACCGCAAGCGCGAAACCCAGGGCGCGGCGGTGGCAGTGGACGCCAGCACGCCGCACATTCTGCCGCCGTCATTTTTCGATTTCGCCTTGCAGTCCAATGCGTTGTACCCGGCGTTGCACCGTGAGCTGAAAGACAACCACGGGATGGATTTCAAGTTCGAAAGGACCGGGCTCAAGTTCGTGATCTATGACGATGAAGACCGGTTGTACGCCGAGCATATCGTCGGCTGCATTCCGCATCTGGCCGATCAGGTGCGCTGGCTGGATCAGGCGGCATTGCGCGAGTCCGAGCCGAGCGTCAGCCATGAAGCGCGCGGGGCGCTGGAGTTTCTCTGCGACCATCAGGTCAGCCCGTTCCGCCTGGCCGACGCCTACACCGAAGGCGCCCGGCAGAATGGTGTGGACATGTTCGTCAACACCAACATCACCGGCGTGTTGCATCACGGCACGCGGGTGACCGGGGTGCAGACGGCTGAAGCCGGGGTGTTCCACTGCAAAACCCTGATCAACGCCGCCGGCGCCTGGGCAGCGGACTTGAGCGAGTGGGCCACAGGCATCCGGATTCCGGTGAAACCGGTGAAAGGCCAGATCCTGCTGACCGAACGCCTGCCGAAAATCCTCAACGGTTGCCTGACCACCAGCGATTGCTACATGGCGCAGAAGGACAACGGCGAAATCCTGATCGGCAGCACCACCGAGGACAAGGGCTTCGACGTCACCACCACCTGGCCGGAAATCGCCGGGCTGGTGCAGGGCGCCGTGCGTTGTTTGCCGGAATTGGCGGACATCAACCTCAAGCGTACCTGGGCCGGATTGCGGCCGGGTTCGCCGGACGAATTGCCGATTCTCGGGCCGATGGCCGGGGTCGACGGTTACCTCAACGCCTGCGGGCATTTCCGCACCGGGGTACTGACGTCGGCGATCACCGGGGTGTTGCTGGACAAACTGGTCAACGATGAACCGCTGCCGCTGGACATCACACCGTTTCTGGCGGACCGGTTTGAAGTGGCGCCGGCCAAAGAAGAGAGGGAGCTGGAGATAGCCTGAACTTGTGGGAGCCAGCCTGCTGGCGATGAGGCCGGTTCAGCCACCCTTGATGGTGGCCGAGCTGTCGCAATCGCCAGCAGGCTGGCTCCCACATTTGGAACTCTGCAACCTTCAGGACTGGCCCGATTGTTCTTCCAGTTGATCCGACTCGAACAACCGGGCCAGTTCCGCCCGCGCTTCCTGGGCGGTCTGCAGGACTTTGGCCGCGTCGTCGTACACCGCGTGTTGCGCCTCGAGCACCTGTTCGTCATGGTGCTTGAAGCGCTTGATCCGCGCATCGGCCTGGGCCTGGGTCAAGCCGAGGCCTACCAGGGTGCGACGGCTCATTTCCAGGCTTGAGTAGTAGGTCTCCCGGATCGGATCGGCCCCCACATCCACCAACCGATGCACATGCTGCCGGTTACGCGCCCGGGCGATGATCTTCATGTCTGGGTAGAGCTTGCGCACGATCTCGGCGGTCTTGATGTTGGTTTCCGGATCATCTGTGGCAATCACGAAGTACTCCGCTTCACCGACCTTGGCCGCACTGAGGATTTCCGGACGCATCGGGTCACCGTAGAACACCGGCACACCCCCAAAACTGCGCGACAGTTCGATAGTCTCCACCGAGGTGTCCAGCGCCACGAACTTGATGTTCTGCGCCCGCAGGATCCGCGCCACGATCTGGCCCATCCGACCCATGCCGGCGATTACCACCCGTGGGGTTTCGGTCTCGATCTGGCGGAATTTCTCCGGCACTTCCACCGGCTGCACCTTCGGGCTGACCAGTCGTGCGCAGACCAACAGCAACAGCGGCGTGACCGCCATCGACAGGGTGATGGTCAGCACCAGCAGATCGTACAGACGCGGTTCGAACAGCCCCTGATCGCGACCGATCTTGAACACCACAAACGCAAATTCACCGCCCGCCGCCAGCACGATGCCAAGGCGAATCGCGCTGACCTTGTTCAACCCGCCGGCCAGACGCCCGACCACAAACAACAGCGGCAACTTCAGGGCGATCAGCAGCAGCGTCAGCCCCAGCACCGTGATCGGCGCGCTGAGCAGCAGACTGAGGTTGGTGCCCATGCCGACACTGATGAAAAACAGTCCCAGCAGCAGGCCCTTGAACGGCTCGATCTGCGCTTCCAGCTCATGGCGATATTCCGAATCCGCCAGCAGCAGGCCCGCAAGAAACGCGCCCAACGCCATTGACACACCGACCATGTCCATCAGCCACGCGGTGCCGATCACCACCAGCAACGCGGTGGCGGTGGAGACTTCCGGCAGACCGGTTTTCGCCACGATGCGAAACACTGGACGCAGCAGATAACGTCCGCCGATCACCACCACCGCGATGCCGCCGAGCACCTGCAAACTGTGGCGCACGTCGTCGGCGGTGCTGGTGTGGTGATCGACCCCCGCGAGCATCGGCACCAGCGCGATCAGCGGGATCGCGGCGATGTCCTGGAACAGCAGAATCGCAAACGCGAGACGACCGTGGGGGCTGGTCAGTTCCTTTCGCTCGGCGAGGCTTTGCAACCCGAACGCGGTGGACGACAGCGCCAGACCCAGGCCCAAGACAATCGCGCTGTTCAACGGCTGACCGAACACCGACAACGCCAGTACCCCGATCACCGAACCGGTCAGCAGCACCTGCGCCAGACCCACGCCGAACACCGATTTGCGCATCACCCACAAACGTCGCGGCGACAGCTCCAGACCGATGATGAACAACAGCAGCACCACGCCCAGTTCCGAGATATGGCTGACGCTTTGCGGATTGCCGATCAGGCCCAGCACTGACGGGCCGATGATCACCCCGGCAAACAGATAACCGAGCACCGCGCCCAGTTGCAGGCGCTTGGCCAGGGGAACGGTGAGCACGGCGGCGAAGAGAAAGACGACGGCGGCTTGTAACAGATTGCCTTCATGGGGCATGAGCGGAACTCCAGTAACGCGGTACGGCGGGGGGCGACAAGGATAAAGGTTGCAACGATTCAAGATCCACCGCAGATCCTGATGTGGGAGCGGGCTTGCTCGCGAAGGCCGTGTGTCATTCCGCAGACTAGTTGCCTGACACGACCTCTTCGCGAGCAAGCCCACTCCCACAAGGGAGACTGAGATGATCCCAGGCTATGTGAACACTCCAGGGCAGCACATGCTTGAGCAGATGTGCTTCTGTAATAATTTGCATCAATTGGTTACATTTATAGCCTCAGCGAATCAATTCCTTTCGAGTCTTCCATGGCCATCAACTTCGACCTCAACGACCTGCAAGCCTTTCGCGCCGTGGTCGAGCAGGGCAGTTTCCGCAAGGCCGCCGACACCGTGCGCCTGTCGCAACCGGCACTGAGCCGGCGCATCGAAAAGCTCGAAGACGCCCTCGGCGTAAAGCTGTTCGAACGCACCACGCGCAAGGTCAGCCTGACCCAGGCCGGACGCGGTTTCATGCCCAGCGTCGAACGTTTGCTCGACGATCTGGACGTCGCGTTGTTGGGCATCAGCGAAGTCGCCTCGAATCGGCAGGGCCACGTAACCGTTGCCTGCGTGCCGTCGGCGGCGTACTACTTCATGCCGAGCGTGGTCGCCCTTTATCACCGGCAGTTTCCGCGCATCAAAGTCAAAGTCCTCGATTCCAGCGCCCACGACGTGCTGAGCGCAGTGGTCAACGGCGAGGCGGATTTCGGTCTGAGTTTCATGGGCACCCAGGAGGCGGGCGTGGATTTTGAGCCTCTGGTACAGGAAAGCTACGTCGTTGCCTGCCGCCGCGATCATCCGTTGGCCGGGCGTAGCAGCGTGACCTGGGACGAGTTCTACCGGCAGGATTACATCTCGCTCGACAAAACCTCGGGCAACCGTTTTCTGCTGGATCAGGCCCTGGCCAAAGTGGTGCCGCAGCGCCCGAGCATCTGCGAGACGCGGCATGTGACGACCATGATCGGTCTGGTGGAAGCGGGGTTGGGTGTGGCGGCGGTGCCGCTGATGGCGATGCCGGCGGCGGATCATCCGATCCTGACGCGGGTGCCGCTGACCGAGCCGCAAGTGATGCGCAGCGTCGGCATCATCAAACGCCGGGGTCGTACGCTGACCCCGGCGGCACTGGAACTGGAGCGGCTGGTGGTGGAAATGAAAGTCCAGCCGCCGACGGTCAGCGCTTGACCGAATCCAGACCGGTGGCCTGCACGTCAACCTGGGCGGCAGGTGCGGCCAGATAAGCGAGCAACGCCTTGGCTTCCTGTGGATGCTGCGCACCCACCGGAATCCCCGCTGCAAATCGGGTTACCGACTGCACCGATTCAGGAATCTTCGCCACAAAACTCACCCCCGGCACCGGCAGCAATTCGCTGACCTGCTGGAAGCCCAGTTGATAGTCGCCGGTGGCGACCACCGAGCCCACCGGGATTTTCGGGATCATCTTCGCCTTGGGTTTCAGCTGATCTTCGATGCCGAGTTTCTTGAACAACTGCTGCTCGATGTACACGCCGCTGGCGCTGTCGGAGTAGGCCACCGATTGGGCGCCGAGCAAGGTTTTCTTCAGGGCATCGACGTTGCTGATGTCCGGCTTCGGCGCGCCTTCGCGCACTACCAGGCCGATTCGCGAATCCGCCAGTTCCACACGCGAAGCCGGGTCGACCTTGCCTTGCTTGATCAAATCGTCGAGGGCGTAACCGACCATGATCACCACGTCGGCCTTTTCACCACGGGCGAGGCGGTTGGGGATCGCTTCGGGGGCCTTGCCCATTGACGGACCGAGTTGGGTGTCCAGCGTGTTGCCGGTGGCGGCGGCGAATTTCGGCCCGAGGATCTTGTAGGCGGCGGTGAAACCGCCGGAGGTCATGACCCGCAGTTCTTCGGCCTGGGCCGCAACGTTGAACGCAAGACCGGCGAGCAGGGCTGAAACGGTAAACAGTTTTTTCATGGTGATGTTCTCAGGCAGTAACAGGTTGCAGACGACCGCCGGCCCGGCGATACAGATAAAGCGTGGCGCACAATGCACACAGTGCGCCGATGCTCATCCAGTAACCCGGTGCGGCTTTGTCGCCGGTGTACTCAATCAGGAAGGTCGACATCGCTGGAGTGAACCCGCCGAACACGGCAGTGGCGAGGCTATAGGCCAGGGAGAAACCGGCCACCCGCACTTCCACCGGCATGATCTCGGTCAGGGCCGGAATCATTGCGCCGTTGTACAGGCCGTAGATAAACGACAGCCACAACAGCGACAGCAGCATGTGGCTGAAGCTAGGCGCCTGCACCAGATACGACAGCGCCGGATACGTGGTAGCCAGCGCCAGCAGCGCCATGGCGATCAGCACCGGACGGCGGCCGACGCGATCGGACAATGCACCGCCAATCGGCAGCCAGAAGAAGTTGGAAACACCCACCAGCAGCGTCACCAGCAACGCATCGGAAGTGCTCAGGTGCAGCACGGTTTTGCCGAAGGTCGGTGCGTACACGGTAATCAAGTAAAACGCGGTGGTGGTCAGGGCAACCATCAGCATCCCGCCCAGTACCACGCCCCAGTTCTGACCGAGGGTGCGGAACACTTCCTTCATGTTCGGACGATGTTTACGAGCGGCGAACTCTTCGGTTTCCGCCAGATTGCGCCGCAGAAAGAAGATGAACGGCACGATCATGCAGCCGACGAAAAACGGAATCCGCCAGCCCCAATCGGCGACGGCTTGCGGCGCCATCCACTGGTTCAAGCCATAACCCAGCGCAGCGGCGACGACGATGGCCACTTGCTGACTGGCCGACTGCCAGGCGGTGAAAAAGCCTTTGCGACCGGGTGTGGCGATCTCCGAGAGATACACCGAAACCCCGCCCAGTTCGGCACCGGCGGAGAAGCCTTGCAGCAGCCGCCCGATCAACACCAGCGCCGGGGCAAACAGGCCGATGGTTTCATATCCGGGCACCAGCACAATCAGGATCGTGCCGCTGGCCATGATCGACAGGGTGACGATCAAACCTTTGCGACGACCGACGTCATCGATGTACGCGCCGAGCACGATAGCCCCCAGCGGACGCATCAAAAAGCCTGCGCCGAACACTGCGAAAGTCATCATCAGGGACGCGAACTCACTGCTCGCCGGAAAGAACACCGCCGCGATCTGCGTGGCGTAGAAGCCGAACAGAAAGAAGTCGAACTGTTCGAGGAAGTTACCCGAGGTCACCCGGAAAATGGCGCCGGCCCGCGAGCCGCCGTGTGGGATTGAGGCTGTCATAGAAAAGTACTCCACCGCTTTTATGACGTGCGCGACGGGGAGGCGGCGCACGGTTCTTATTGGGGCGGATAGTGGCGCGCAGGGATCGATTTGTTAATTGCATTGTTGGCATGAATTGATGTGCAATGCGGATCAATCGAGATCGTTGTGGGAGCTGGCTTGCCAGCGATAGCGTCATGACTGGCGACTACAATCTCCGGCTCAGCGCCATCAAAAAACAAGGAATGATTCCAGAACCCCGCAGTCGGAGTTCAGGTATCACACATCTGAAGGAGGTTCACCGATGAACAGCAAGACCCTAATCGCCAGCCTGGCCCTCGTCGCCGGCATCGCCGGGATCAGCCCCCTCGTTCAAGCGGCGCAAACCTCGAACGACACTGTTGAGCAATCACCGACCGGAAACCGCGAACTGAACGTCAACGACCGCGCCCCGGATATCTACCAGCGCAGCGAAAAAGCCATCAAAAACTGGAAACAGAAAGGCCTCAAACAACCAGAGCCACAGGCGCAGTGGGTGCAGATCAATGACAAGTACGTGATGGTGATGATCACCAACGGGACGATTGTGGCGATTCAGCCGGTGGAGCGCTGACCTCAAGCAACAATTGGCCATGGACGGTTGATTGCATTCGAGCGCCGTTCCGGTAAAACGCGAGGGGCGTTTCGAGTGACTGGATGTCAGGAGCAAATCGTTGGACAAGAAACCCCTTTATCGCAAAGAAAACACCACCGCCCACAACGTTTGGCGCAACAACCCGGGCGGGCATTACCGACATCAACGAAACACCAAGTCTGAAATCCACAGCGAGGCTACACGCGGTTCGATGCATGGCATCAAGCACCATGGCTACGATTACACGCCGTTGTTTCGCTTTTTGCTGTCGCGTGTTGGCGGTGATTGGGACGAGATTTTCAGTGAAGCCGTGTCGCGGCTGGATCGGCAGGAACCGGTGTTCTGGATGGTCGCTCTGCATGAACATGAGCGAAGGGATGTGGTGGGGGTGGGTGAGTCCAGCATCTACAGCGGGTTATACGTCGATGAGAACAAGCGCCTGCAAATCGTCAATCCCGCCCTGAAAGCCGAAGACATGACGCCTACGTGCCAGTGCTGCACGCATACCTTTAATGGCGTTGTATTCGGCACGCCCGAGCGCTGAAAATTCAATCAGCCCGGTCATGACTCAGCGCCTGTCCGCCACACAATCCTCATTCGCGGTCAACACCGGAAACAGCGGCAACCTTGGGTCAAACGGTTGCCAATGGCCGGCATTTCTGGGAAAACGGCGGCCAGCGGAACAATAGAGCGAATGTTATGAATGATGAACTGCAGATAGTCGATCTTCAGCCCGGTGACGGAAAAGCCGCCGTCAAAGGCGCGTTGATCACCACCCAATACACCGGTTGGCTGGAAGACGGCACCGAATTCGATTCGTCCTGGAGCCGGGGCAAGCCGTTTCAGTGTGTGATCGGCACCGGTCGGGTGATCAAGGGTTGGGATCAGGGGATTATGGGGATGCAGGTGGGCGGCAAGCGCAAACTGCTGGTGCCGGCGCATCTGGGTTATGGCGAGCGGACGATGGGCAAGATTCCGCCGAATTCGAATCTGGTGTTTGAGATTGAGTTGCTTGAGGTTTTGACGCGGGAGGATTGATGACCGGAGGTCATCTTGTTCGAACGGCTCAAGGATCAGGTCGATGGAAGTTGAACAGATCATTTACAAAACTGTTGCGTGGTTGACTATCGAACACCCGGGGCGACGGAGCCCGATTTACAACATCCAGTTGGTATTCTTCGCGGCCATGATGATTTTTTTGTGGTTCGCCGGAAAGGATGTCCTCGCACGGCGAGAAGCCTTTCTGGCCCGCAAGGCTCAGGTCTTGGCGTCAAAGCCACTGTCTGCGATTTCCTTCGCCGAGGAAGACGGGCAGAAGGTCAGACTCACCGGCGTTTTGCAGGAGACGGAAGGCGCTTACACCGTGACAGTGACTCGTGACGATGACAAAGAAGCCACTGTTTCGTCCCGCGTAGGGTTGCTTTCGCTGGAAGAGGTCGAGGCTTACTTGAGGGCGCATACGCCTTTCGTTCTGGCTGACTTTCGGCGTTAACCACATCTGCACACAAAACCCGCAGCCTCCCTCAACGGAGGCAGCGGGTTTTTTCTTGCCTTGCGCCCCGGGTATTACGCAGCCATTGCCATCTCATCCAGCGTCGCGGCAACCGTGCCGGTCAGGCTTGGGAACCTGCGTTTTACGCTGGTGAGTGCCGGCAGCAGGCGGTTGCGGTCCAGTTCGCCATGGTCGCGGGCAATCTGGACGAGGGCGGTGAGGGCGGCGCTGACGATGGATTTCCGTTCGCTCTCGAGCAGTAGCAGACAGGCTTTCTGGGCCCATTGGCTGTCTTTCTCGTTGAGGCCGATGGAGATCAGGGCGGCGACGATGTGTGCATCGGATTTGCTTTCCATGGGTGTTCCTCAGGTCGTGGCATCGAGAGTGTCCAGCGTCCGGTTCACCGCGAGTTCGCCACACATCACCACTTGGGCGATGCCCAGCACGGTGCTGCGGTAGGGCGGGTCCAGCAGTGCGGCGAAGTCGCTGAGCATCACGCTGGCCGAAGTCATCGATTCGCAGGCGTGGGCCAGCAGGGCATGTTGATCCAGGTCTGGGGCGACGAGGAACATGCGGCCGGGGCAGTGTTGTTTCGGGGCGGTGGGTTTCAGGTAATGGTCGAGGGCGCGTTCGGCGGCTTCGTGGAGTTTTTTTGAGTCGGTGGAGGAGTAGGGCGAAGTCGGGTCGGACTCGTTGGGTATGTCTGTTTCGGGTGGATCGGGAACGTATTTGAACATTCGGGAAAGCCTCAAAGTGATGCCGACACCACCTCGCGACTAAACGAATAGGTGGCAGCTGTACGCAGGTTAGTCGACCGGCGACTTCCCAAAACCGGCGCACCCGAGGGTGCCCTGCACACAGCCGCCATAGAGTGCAGATGAAGGTCACCTGACTGTCTGGAGCACATGTAAAGTTTTGAGAAATCATCGAGCGACTAAACCCGATCACTGACCATTCAGTGACGCGGACCAAGTTACCGACGCCCTCAAAACCGCACAAGCCGGCGGATTCTGGCGTAGTTGTAGGCAAAGGCGCAAGGCGATGTAGCCTCGCGGATGAGGGCAAAATGATGCTTCATTTGTCAGGCTTTATGGCTCACATAAGAGGTCGCCGCCGGCCTGTGAAGCGTGCTTGCTTGTGAACATCCTCTTTGTGATACCGAATATTTAATAAGCCACTTCGAGCTTGATTTATATCGGTTTCGATATAGCCTGCGTGGCACATTCAAATGCCAGGAACAGGTTAATCCATGAAGGATCATCAAAATCCCCCTCAGCGTTTCTCAAGCATCTGGGATGCGCTGGAAGACACGCCGCAGGAAGCGGCCAACATGCGTCTGCGGGCCAAGCTGATGCGCACGCTTTGCGAAACGATTCGTGCGTGGGAGCTTCCCCAAAAGGAGGCGGCCAAGCGTCTTGGCGTCACTCAGCCGCGTCTCAACGACGTACTCAACGGCAAAATCGACAAGTTCTCGCTGGATGCGCTGGTCAACCTGTCGGCCGCCGCAAAACTGGAAGTAGACCTCTGTTTCCAGTTGTCTCCATCCATGCAATGGGCCACCTGATGATTGATTGCAGCGGTACTTAAACATGCATCTCGCTGAACATCGGAATTCGTCCATTCAACGAAGGCCGGTAGTGCCACGCGAGTCTTCCCGGATCAATGTCGCGGGCGAGGATTTCGGTGAGCGTGGCGCTGGCGATCGTCATGGCCAGCGTCTGTTCGGGACATTGATGCCGACCGCTGCCGAACGTGAAACTGCGGCGGTTCGGGCGATCCACCATAAAGCGATCCGGGTTTTCATTCAGTGCGGGGTCGTGATTGGCCGAGGCCAGCAGCACCAGAATCACGTCGCCGGCTTCCAGCCGCACGCCGTCGATTTCGCAGCTGTTCGCCACAAAACGGCGAGTGTTCTGTACCGAGGGATCGAAACGCTGGACTTCGGCGAGCAGCGAATCTAAGGACGCATTGCGTAATTCAGGCTGACGCTGCAACGCCACCAGCGCATTGCCAATCAACCCGGCGGTGGCCTCGAATGTCTGCGAACAGAGGCCGATCAGGTTGGCGAGCAGCACGTCCTCATCGCCGACAAAACGCTGTCGGATGTCCGCGAGAAACGGGTTCGGATCCGCCAGCAATTCAATGAAGTACCCGCGCAATTGCTCCGCCGCCCGATGCGCTGCCGCCAGTTGCAGGTCATTGCTCAGCGGCGACAGACACGCCGCGAAATCTGCCGTCAGTTCACTGATGACCCGCGCCTGCGCCGGGGTGAATCCGAGCAACGATGCAACCACGCACACCGGGCCGCGAAACATGGCTTTATAGAGGCCGTCGGAATCATTGGTGATCAACCGCGCGGACACCAGAGCGCTGACTTCTTCCCGATCAAACAGCCCCAACGGTGGCTCGATGGCCGAACGCGGGCAGCGCTGAGCTTCGCCGTCATTCATGCGCATCAACTGGCCGAACACCTTGCCCGCCATGCCATCGACGATGGCTTTGGGCACCGGCTCCTGAACCGGACGCACTCGGCAATCCGGATGCGCCAACACCGCGCAGACCGCCCGGGCGCTGCTGGCCACCCACAGTTTCAGTCCATGATGAAAAGTCAGCCCGCCCTCCGCGCGCAGTTCGGCGTAGTAGGGGTAGGGATCGGCGTGAGTCGCAGCGATGATCGGGTCCATGGATCGCAACCTTGTCGGTGGGGAAAGTGTTGCTACTATCTCCAGTCCTTGAGGGCGATGATTCGTCCGGGAGCGAAATATGCACGCAGAACATCAAGACCTCGGCGTCTCGCAAGTGGCCGCCGCCATCGCAGAACCGGCGCGGACCAAAATGCTGTGCTCGCTGATGGACGGCCACGCCCGCACCGCCACGGAGCTGGCGATCCTCGCCGACGTCAGCGCCTCGACCGCCAGCGCACACCTGGCCAAGCTCAAGGATCTGGTCTTGGTGCGCCTGCACGTGCAGGGCCGCCACCGTTATTACAGCCTCGCCGACAAGCGCGTGGCCCAGGCGCTGGAAGCGCTGATGGTGATCGGTCAGAACCCCGCGCCGCCCTTCAAGTCGCACACGCCGGATCGCCTGCAATTCGCCCGCACCTGCTACGACCATATGGCCGGGACGCTCGCGGTGTTGTTGCATGACCGCCTGCTTGAGGCGGGATGGCTGGTGGAAACCGATGAGCAGGTTTATCGCCTCAGTGAAAGCGGGGAGGCGTTTTTTGAAGAGCTGGGCATTGAGGTCAAGGATCTATCGACGCTGCGCCGCCGCTTCGCCTGCCCGTGTCTGGACTGGAGCATGCGTCGGCCACATCTGGGCGGCTCGCTCGGGGCCGCGTTATTGCAGACGGCGTTGAAGCGTAGATGGGTGACGCAGGATCTGGACAGTCGCGCACTGACGTTGACGGTGCAGGGGCGCCGAGAATTGTTATCGCGCTGGGGTCTGGTTTTGCTCGAGTCCGGGCGGGATTCGTCAGGTCGCCAGTTGACGGAATCCACGCCCGGATCGGTGCATGTGCGTTAGCTCAGGGTGTATCCACTATCGACCACCCAGTCCTGACCGATGACGCCGCGTGCGCCATTGCCCAACTGAAAAAGAATGACGTCGGCCACTGCCGCAGGTTCCAGGAATTGTCCGCCCAATAGCCGTTTATTGACGCCTTGAGCCACGTCGCCGAGCGCTTCGTCGCTCAAGCCCAGTGTCGACCAGATCGGCGTTGCGGTCGGGCCGGGGGAGACGCAATTGATGCGCACACCGTGGGGTGCCAGCTCGACCGCGAGGGTTCGGGCGTGGGCGATCAATGCCGCTTTTGACGCGATGTAGGCAGCCAGTCCTGCGAAACTGATTTGGGCCAGAAAAGTACCGATGAACACCACCGAAGCGCTGTCTGCGAGGTGCGGGCGCAGGATGGCCAACGTGTTCAGGGCGCCGACGCCGTTCACCGCCCATTGGCGATCGAACGCCGAACTGTCGAGCCCGTCGGCGAGTTCGGCGATACCGGCGTTGGGCACCACGAAACTCACCGGGCCCAGACTCGCAGCCTGCTCGGCCAAGGAGGCAAGGTCAGAGGCTTGAGTGACATCGCCGGGATGCCAGACCAGTTGGTGGGGATACCGCTCAAGCAGTTCGGCCAGTGGGCCGAGCTTTCGCGACATGGCCAACACGCGTGCGCCTTGATCCAGCAGGCGTTCGGTAGCGGCCAGGCCTATGCCCGAACTGGCACCGGTGAGGACGGCAAGCTTGCCCTGAAAAACTTGATCCATGTTCAACTCCCGTTTTTGGTCTTCAGCCAAATGGCTACGGGGGACCAGTCAATTTTCGGGCCATGCCGGACAGCCTTTGATATCAAGGGCTGCGCAAGATTGGTAGTCATTATGACTCTTGGGAGATCGAGTCAATCTGACTGCTATTGAGTCAAATTGACCTGACTGCCGCAACTCGACATTCCGACGAAGAGCGGCATTGCGTCTTGTATGAGCCAATCGCTCTCTATACTGTATATGCGAACAGTATTGAGTCCGTGCCATGCAAATCATCGACAAGCTCAGCATCCTCGCCGACGCCGCCAAGTACGACGCCTCCTGCGCCAGCAGTGGCGCGCCCAAGCGCAGTTCCGAGGGCAAGAGCGGGCTGGGCTCGACCGATGGCATGGGCATCTGCCACAGCTACACGCCGGACGGGCGTTGCGTGTCGCTGCTCAAGGTTCTGCTGACCAATTTCTGTCTCTACGATTGCCAATACTGTGTCAACCGCCGCTCCAGCGATGTGCCGCGTGCGCGTTTCACGCCAGAGGAAGTGGTCACGCTGACCCTGGATTTCTACCGGCGCAATTGCGTCAGCGGGTTGTTCCTCAGTTCGGGGATTATCCGTTCGGCGGACTACACCATGGAGCAACTGGTGCGTGTCGCGAAGCTGCTGCGCGAAGAGCATGAGTTCCGTGGCTACATTCATCTCAAGACCATTCCCGATGCGGATCCTGCGCTGATCGAAGAAGCCGGGCGTTATGCCGATCGCTTGAGCGTCAACATCGAATTGCCCACGGATGCCAGCCTGCAAACCCTGGCGCCGGAGAAGCACATCGGTTCGATCAAGCAGGCGATGAATACCATCTACACCGGCGTGCAGACCGTGCTCAACGAACCCCGCGCTCCGAAGTTCGCCCCGGCCGGGCAGAGCACGCAGATGATCGTCGGTGCCGATGACACCGACGACAGCACCATCCTGCACAGCGCTCAAGCTTTGTATGGCAACTTCCGTCTGCGCCGGGTCTATTACTCGGCGTTCAGCCCGATTCCCGACAGCCCGAAAAGCGTGCCGTTGGCCGCACCGCCGCTGATGCGCGAGCACCGCTTGTATCAGGCGGATTTCCTGTTGCGCGGTTATGGCTATACCGCCGATGAGTTGCTCACGGGGCCGGGCAATCTGGCGTTGGACATCGACCCGAAACTGGCCTGGGCGCTGCAGAATCGCGAGGTGTTCCCGCTGGACCTCAATCGCGCTGAACCGGCGCTGATCTCGCGCATTCCCGGCATCGGCCTGCGCACCACCGAACGTCTGGTGGAGCTGCGCCGGCAGCGGCGCATTCGCTACGAAGACGTGGCGCGCATGCGCTGTGTGCTGGCCAAAGCCAAACCGTTCATCATTACCAGTGATTACCACCCGCAGCAGGCGGAGGTCACTAGCCAGATGCTTTATCAGCAGTTGCGCGACCGACCGATGCCGCAGCAGATGGGGCTATGGGGATGATCAACCTCGATTGCGACGACCTGTTCGACACCTGGCGCCAGCAGGCGCGCTGGCTGCTCAGCCATGAAATCGACCCGAGTCTGGTGAGCTGGGCGTCGGAAGGGGTGAGTGATCTGTTTGCCAGTGACGTGGCGGTGCCCGAAGGGCAGGGGCCGTTTCAGGCACGTATTCCGCGTGCGTTGCTCGACACCCTCGAACAAGCTTCGCGCTACCGTGGCGATCAACGCTGGAGTTTGCTGTATGAAGTGCTGTGGCGAGTCAGCCACGGCGACCGCACGGCAATGATGGCCGGCGACAAGCTGGGCAGCGAGTTGCAGCGGCGGATCAAGCAGGTGCAGCGCGAAGCCCATCATCTGCATGCGTTCGTGCGTTTCATCGAGCGCCCGGCAGAGCTGCCGGGCCCGCAATATGTCGCGTGGCACGAGCCGGCCCACGACATCCTGCACAGCGCCAGTGAACACTTTATCGGGCGCATGTGCCGGCATCGCTGGCTGATCGCCACGCCCCGCGACGGGGTGTATTACGATGGTGAACAACTGATCCATGAACGTCAGTGTCCGCTGGAGTGGCAGCAACTGGCGCAGAACGTCGACGATCCCCACGGTGACTTGTGGCTGACGTACTACAGCCACATCTTCAACCCGGCGCGGCTGAACGAAAAGGTGATGCAGGGGCATTTGCCGACGCGGTTCTGGAAGAACCTGCCGGAGGGGGAGCTGATTCCCGGATTGATTACCCAGGCCCGAATGGGCAAGCAGCAGAACGGACAGGCGAGCGGGATTGCCGGCCGGGCGGGCAAGCGGATTGCCATGAAGGCCGGCGAGCGAGGCGAATGAAAAAGCCCCCATCGATTACTCGATGGGGGCTTTTGTGTTTCTGGCCGTTAGGTCAAACCTTGACGATCCAGCCTGCTGGCGCTTCGACGTCGCCAGTCTGTACGCCGGTCAGCTCTTTGTAGAGCTTCTGGGTGACCGGGCCGACTTCGGTTTCGCTGTGGAACACGTGCAGGTGGTCGTTGTAGCTGATGCCGCCGATCGGGGTGATCACCGCAGCAGTACCGCAAGCACCGGCCTCTTTGAAGTCCGACAGCTTGTCGATGAACACATCACCTTCGACCACTTCCAGGCCCAGGCGGGACTTGGCCAGTTCGATCAGCGACAGACGGGTGATACCCGGCAGTACTGACGGCGAGTTTGGGGTCACGAACTTGTTGTCGTGAGTGATCCCGAAGAAGTTGGCCGAACCGACTTCCTCGATCTTTTTGTGGGTCAGCGGATCCAGGTAGATGGCGTCAGCGAAGTGCGCTTTCTTGGCCTGGGAGCCCGGCATCAGGCTGGCAGCGTAGTTGCCACCGACCTTGGCGGCACCGGTGCCTTGTGGCGCGGCGCGGTCGAAGGTGGAGATCTGGAAGTTGTGCGGGGTCAGGCCGCCCTTGAAGTAGGCGCCGACCGGGATCGCGAATACCGAAAAGATGAACTCAGGTGCAGTACGCACGCCAATGTTGTCACCCACGCCGATCACGAACGGACGCAGGTACAGCGCGCCGCCGGTGCCGTAAGGCGGGATGAAGCGCTCGTTGGCGCGTACCACTTGCTTGCATGCTTCAATGAACTGCTCGGTGGAGACATGCGGCATCAGCAGGCGGGCGCAGCTGCGTTGCATGCGCGCGGCGTTCTGGTCCGGACGGAACAGGTTGATCGAGCCGTCCTTGCAACGATAGGCCTTCAGGCCTTCGAAGCATTGCTGGCCATAGTGAAGGGCAGTGGAGCCTTCGCTGATGTGCAGCACGTTGTCTTCGGTCAGGGTGCCTTTGTCCCACTCGCCGTTGCGAAAGTACGACAGATAGCGTTTGTCGGTCTTGATGTAGTCAAAACCCAGCTTGTCCCAGTTGATGCTTTCGTTACCCATGACACCCTCTATCACTGAACAACCGCCGAAGCGGTTCAAGGCTTCTGACGTTTTTTTGGATGGGCACAACAATACTTCATTCTTGAGCGGTTTCGCAGCCCGGGCGATGGGGGGAGCAGCAGATTTATTAGCCTGCTTATGAAAAAACTCCCCCGTGTCGGGTTTTTACAGGTGCAACGCGTGCCCAAGCGCACGCAACGCCGCTTCCTGCACCGCTTCACCCAGGGTCGGGTGTGCATGGATGGTGCCGCCGATGTCTTCCAGTCGCGCACCCATTTCCAGGCTTTGCGCGAACGCGGTCGACAGCTCCGACACACCAACACCGACCGCCTGCCAGCCGACAATCACATGATTGTCCCGACGAGCGACCACCCGCACGAAGCCGGTTTTCGATTCCAGTGTCATCGCCCGGCCATTGGCCGCGAACGGGAAGTTCGACACGATGCAGTCAAGTCCCGCCGCCTTGGCCTCGTCCGGGGTCTTGCCGACGACCACCAGCTCCGGGTCGGTGAAGCACACGGCAGCGATGGCGGTCGGGTTGAACTCGCGGGTCTTACCGCTAATCAGCTCGGCGACCATCTCGCCCTGAGCCATGGCGCGGTGGGCCAGCATCGGTTCGCCGCTCAGGTCGCCGATGGCGTAGACGTTGCGCATGCTGGTCTGGCAGCGGCTGTCGATCTTGATCGCCGAACCGTTCATGTCCAGGTTCAGCGCTTCAAGGTTCCAGCCTTGGGTGTTGGGTTTGCGACCGACGGCCACCAGCACCTGATCGGTTTCCAGGTTCAAGGTGTCGCCGTTCGGATCGCGCACCTGCAATGTCCCGTCGAAGCCCAGCACGCTGTGCTTGAGGTACAGCTTCACGCCCAGTTGCTTCAGCGCGTCGTGCACCGGTTGGGTCAGTTCGGCGTCGTAGGCCGGCAGGATGCGATCCTGCGCCTCGACCACACTGACCTCGGCGCCGAGCTTGCGATAGGCAATTCCCAGCTCCAGACCGATGTAACCACCGCCGACCACGATCAAGCGTTTCGGAACCGACTTCGGTGCCAACGCTTCGGTCGACGAAATGATCGGCCCGCCAATCGGCAGGATCGGCAGGTTGACGCTTTTCGATCCGGTGGCCAGCACCAGATGCTCGCACTGGATGCGGGTATCGCCGACTTCCACGGTCTTGCCGTCGATGACCTTGGCCCAGCCATTGATGACCTGAACCTTGTGCTTCTTCAGCAACGCGGCGACGCCGGTGGTCAGGCGATCGACGATGCCGTCCTTCCACTCGACGCTCTTGGTGATGTCGAGGGTCGGCGCCGAAACGCTGATGCCCAGTGCCGAATGCTGATTGTGATGTTGCGTCTGGTGAAACTGTTCGGCCACATGGATCAGCGCTTTCGACGGAATGCAGCCGATGTTCAGGCAGGTGCCGCCCAGCGATTCGCCCTCGACCAGAATGGTCGAAATGCCCAGTTGCCCGGCGCGAATGGCCGTTACATAACCGCCGGGGCCGCCACCAATGATCAGCAGCGTGGTGTTCAGAGTTTGCATGCCATCACTCCACAAACAGGGTCGCGGGTTGTTCGAGCAGACCACGAATGGCCTGGATGAAGAGCGCCGCGTCCATGCCGTCGACCACGCGGTGATCGAAGGAGCTGGAGAGGTTCATCATCTTGCGGATCACCACCTGGCCTTTGACAACCATTGGGCGTTCGACGATTTTGTTGACGCCGACGATCGCGACTTCCGGCAGGTTCAGCACCGGGGTGCTGACGATGCCGCCAAGGGCGCCGAGGCTGGTCAGGGTGATGGTCGAGCCGGACAGCTCATCGCGGCTGGCCTTGCCATTGCGCGCAGCGGTGGCCAGGCGGGAGATTTCCGCCGCGCTGTCCCACAGGCTGCGAGCCTCGGCGTGACGCACCACCGGCACCATCAGGCCGACATCGCTTTGCGTAGCGACGCCGACATGCACCGCGCCGAGGCGGGTGATGACCTGGGCTTCATCGTCGTAGCGGGCGTTCATCTGCGGGAAGTCGCGCAGGGCGACGACCAAGGCACGCACCAGGAACGGCAGCAAGGTCAGCTTGCCACGGCTGGCGCCGTGTTTTTCGTTCAGGTGGGCACGAAGTTCTTCAATCGCGGTGACGTCGATTTCCTCGACATAACTGAAGTGCGCGGCACGCTGAGTCGCGTCCTGCATGCGCTGGGCAATCTTGCGGCGCATGCCGATCACTTGAATCTGTTCTTCATCGTGACGCTGGGTGTACGCAGCGGCGACCGGCGCCGAAGCATTCGACTGACCCTGCGCCAGATAGGCCTCGAGGTCTTCGTGCAACACGCGACCGGCTGGGCCGGAGCCGCGCACCAGACGCAATTGAATGCCCAGATCCAGCGCATGTTTGCGCACGGCCGGCGAGGCCAGCGGGCGCTCATCGGCTTGGCGAGCGACCACCGGGCCCTGGCAAACCGGAGCCGTACGCGGCGCGGCGGGTTTGCTTTCAACGACAGCTTCAACTTTAGGTGCGACAGGTGTTTCTTTCGCCGCAACAGGCGCCGGTTTGTCCGACTCCTTCAGATTGCCAGCACCTTCAACCTCGATGCTGATCAGCACACTGCCGACCGCCATCACTTCACCCGGCTGACCACCCAGCGCAATCACCTTGCCGTAGACCGGCGAGGGAATATCGACCATCGCCTTGTCGGTCATCACATCCGCCAGCACCTGATCTTCAACGACCAGATCACCAACCTTGACGTGCCACTGCGACAGTTCTACTTCTGCGATGCCTTCGCCGATGTCCGGCATCTTGATAACGTGCGTGCCCATTCAGACCTCCATGACCCGTTTCAGCGCCGCGCCCACTCGGGACGGCCCAGGGAAATACGCCCACTCCTGCGCGTGCGGGTAGGGGGTGTCCCAACCGGTGACGCGTTCGATCGGCGCCTCCAGGTGGTGGAAGCAATGCTCTTGCACCAGCGACACCAGTTCGGCGCCGAAACCGCAGGTGCGGGTGGCTTCGTGAACCACGACGCAACGGCCGGTTTTCTTCACGGATTTGACGATGGTTTCCAGATCCAGCGGCCACAGGCTGCGCAGGTCGATGACTTCGGCATCCACGCCGGATTCTTCGGCGGCGACTTGCGACACGTACACGGTGGTGCCGTAGGTCAGCACGGTCACGTCCTTGCCCGGACGAGTGATGGCGGCAACGTCCAATGGCACGGTGTAGTAACCATCTGGCACCTGGGCTTGCGGGTGTTTCGACCACGGGGTTACCGGGCGGTCGTGATGGCCATCGAACGGGCCGTTGTACAGGCGTTTCGGCTCGAGGAAGATCACCGGGTCATCGTTTTCGATGGAGGCGATCAGCAGGCCTTTGGCGTCATACGGGTTGGACGGCATGACGGTGCGCAGGCCGCAGACCTGAGTGAACATCGCCTCGATGCTCTGGCTGTGGGTCTGGCCGCCGTAGATGCCGCCGCCGCACGGCATGCGCAGGGTCATCGGGGCGGTGAACTCGCCCGCCGAGCGATAACGCAAGCGGGCGGCTTCGGAAATGATCTGGTCGGACGCCGGGTACACGTAGTCGGCGAACTGGATCTCGGCCACCGGACGCAAGCCATAAGCGCCCATGCCCACCGCGACGCCGACGATGCCGCTCTCGGAGATCGGCGCGTCGAACACCCGCGAGGTGCCGTACTTGGTCTGCAAGCCTTCGGTGCAACGGAACACGCCGCCGAAGTAACCGACGTCCTGGCCGAACACCACCACGTTGTCGTCACGCTCAAGCATCACATCCATGGCCGAGCGCAGGGCCTGGATCATGGTCATGGTGGTCGTGGTCATGGCGGTTTCCAACTGAATATTGTTGTTGTGATCGTTCATGTCAGATCCCCAACTGCTGACGCTGGCGCTTCAAGTGCTCCGGCATCTCTTTGTAGACGTCTTCGAACATGGTCGCGGCGCTTGGAATCTGGCCGCCGGCGAGGGTGCCGTACT
Organism: Candidatus Pseudomonas auctus; assembly: GCF_048654275.1. NCBI lineage: Bacteria > Pseudomonadati > Pseudomonadota > Gammaproteobacteria > Pseudomonadales > Pseudomonadaceae > Pseudomonas > Candidatus Pseudomonas auctus. The sequence goes on from NZ_JBJYZK010000007.1 coordinate 289,005, forward strand.
GTTCGGCCTGTTTCTGTGCGGCAATCACTTCGGCCTCGAGCTCGGCGCTGACGGCGGCGTGCTCTTCTTCCGACCAGTGGCCGACCTTGATCAGGTGCTGTTTCAGGCGGGCAATCGGGTCGCCCAGCGGGAAGTGGCTCCAATCGTCGGCGGGACGGTATTTGGACGGATCGTCGGAGGTCGAGTGCGGGCCGGCGCGGTAGGTGACCCATTCGATCATGGTCGGGCCGAGGCCGCGGCGCGCGCGTTCGGCAGCCCAGGCGGAGGCGGCGTAGACCGCGTAGAAGTCGTTGCCGTCAACTCGCAGCGAAGCGATGCCGCAACCGACGCCGCGTCCGGCGAAGGTGGTGGCTTCACCACCGGCGATGGCCTGGAAGGTCGAGATCGCCCACTGGTTGTTGACCACGTTGAGGATCACTGGCGCCCGGTAGACGTGAGCGAAGGTGAGGGCGGTGTGGAAGTCCGATTCGGCGGTGGCGCCGTCACCGATCCAGGCCGAGGCGATTTTGGTGTCGCCCTTGATCGCAGAGGCCATGCCCCAGCCCACGCCCTGAATGAATTGGGTGGCGAGGTTGCCGGAAATGGTGAAGAAACCCGCATCCTTGACCGAGTACATGATCGGCAGCTGACGGCCCTTGAGCGGATCGCGCTCGTTGGACAGCAGTTGGCAGATCAGGTCGACCAATGGCACGTCGCGGGCCATCAGAATGCTTTGCTGGCGGTAGGTCGGGAAGCACATGTCGTCGATGTTCAAGGCCAGGGCCTGGGCGCTGCCGATGGCTTCTTCGCCGAGGCTCTGCATGTAGAACGACATTTTTTTCTGACGCTGGGCGACCACCATACGGTTGTCGTAGATCCGGGTCTTGAGCATGGCGCGCATGCCTTTGCGCAGGATCTCGACCGGCACGTTTTCGGCCCATGGGCCGAGGGCGTTGCCCTGGTCGTCGAGCACGCGGATCAGGCCACGGGCCAGGTCGGCGGTGTCGGCCGGTTCAACGTCGATGGAAGGTTTGCGCACCGTGCCGGCATCGGTCAGATGCAGGTAGGAGAAATCGGTTTTGCAGCCTGGGCGGCCCGAGGGTTCAGGGACGTGCAGACGCAGCGGTTCATACGCTTGGGTCATGGCTTCTACGCTCGATCTTGTGAATTTCTTGTAGTGAGCTGGCAGTCATTCTTCGATAAAAGAAATCTTGTCCTACAACAATCATAGGCCCGGGCAAGAAGAATATTTCTCTCTGTTTCGTTGCGCTGAAGATCATTTGCAGATAGAAATTCTGCATAAACATAAAAAACAGGTGGTTTTGTCTCATGCGCAAACTGGACCGTACCGATATCGGCATTCTCAACAGCCTTCAAGAGAACGCGCGCATCACCAACGCCGACCTGGCCCGATCGGTCAATCTTTCACCGACGCCGTGCTTCAACCGGGTCAAGGCGATGGAAGAACTGGGGCTGATCCGCGAGCAGGTGACCCTGCTGGATGCCGACCTGCTGGGGCTGCACGTCAACGTGTTCATCCACGTCAGTCTCGAGAAACAGGTAGAGGAAGCGCTGCAGCATTTCGAAGAGGCGATTTCCGATCGCCCTGAGGTCATGGAGTGCTACCTGATGGCCGGCGACCCGGACTATCTGATCCGGGTGCTGGTGCCGACCATCCAGTCGCTCGAACGCTTCATGATGGACTTTCTGACCAAGGTGCCGGGCGTGGCCAACATCCGGTCAAGTTTTGCGCTCAAGCAGGTGCGCTACAAGACGGCGTTGCCGTTGCCGGCGAATGGCTTGACGCTGGGTAACTGAGCGCGATGCAGTTCACAGGTATTCATAGCGATATTCCAGGTCTTCGGTAACAAGTGTCTGCTGAACGGTAAAGCTCTCAGGCCAGGGAGCGGGTTCGTTTTCCGGGTGAAAGACCAGTGTCGAGTGATTCAGGTCGTCCTGCGTGAAGGAGGGGACGTTCGGATGCAGCTTCTTCCACCGCTCCCAGAGCAGATCCAGATAGCAATGATGCAGGAAGAATATCGGGTCGTTGGGGGACGATGCTTCCATCATGTTGCCCCCGATCCAGGCATGTACCTGATTGTGCAGTTCGCGCTCGGAGACGTTTTCCCAACCGCCCGGCTCCATCCAGTACGACGTTCTGTTCAGCGCCGAAATGACGGTTTCTGGTGACGGCAAGGCACCCGCAGCGCCGAGATTGCGGCGCACCCCGGCGTTACCGAACCCCTCGTCCCATACGGAGACAATGAATGACGACTGTGTACTGGAAAAGGGCCCGGTTGTTACCAGCATGTTTTGGGTAGTGTCACCGTTGCCGCCCATGAAGTCCGAAGTGAACGGATTGTCGGCGCCGCCGAGTTGCCAGTTCCAGTAGGGCAGGGTGATGCGAGGGTCATCAGCAGCGGCCTGCAGTGCCAACTCGAACTGGCGGATCAGCACACGGTGCCACGGATAGAACAGGGGGCTGCGATGCGGATTGGGAACAAGAGGATTACCTCGTCCCATTGAATTCTTGTGGATCTGTACAAAATCGTCGTAACGGCTTTGCTGGCCGGGACGCAGTACGCTGTTCACGTTGTTTTTCAGCCTCAGGACCGCGTTGATGAAGGCGGCCTTTTCCTCTCGGGACAGATCCCGGTGGTTGCGGCGAATATCCATATTGCCAAATCTCCATGGGTTGATTACTCCATGAAGTCTGCCTGTCGGCCGAGATTACGCCCAGTTCACGGGATCCGACGTGACAGGTACGAATCCCCTTGATTCGAATTGCTTCACTGATCTTTTCTTACACGGAGTTGATCGGAATCTTCAGGTAGACAACGCCATTGCCTTCCGCCGGCGGCAAATTTCCTGCGCGCACATTCACCTGAATCGCCGGCAGCAACAGCGTCGGCATGCTCAACCCTGCATCGCGCTTGGTGCGCATCTCGACAAACGCGGCTTCGTCGACGCCGTCATGCACGTGGATATTGCTTTTGCGCTGTTCACCCACGGTGGTCTGGCACTGCGAGGCGCGACCTTGCGGCGGGTAGTCGTGGCAGACGTAAAGCTTCACGCTGGCGGGGAAGGCCAGCAGCTTGTGAATCGAATTGAACAATTGATGGGCGTTGCCGCCGGGAAAGTCGCAACGGGCGGTGCCGACGTCGGGCATGAACAGCGTGTCGCCGACCAGAATCTGCTCGCCATCGATCAAATAGGCCATGTCCGCCGGGGTATGCCCGGGGACGTGCAGGGCGGTGGCCTTGAGATTGCCGATCCGGAACGACTCGTTCGGTGCGAACAGATGATCGAACTGCGAGCCGTCAACGCGAAACTCCGGTTCCAGGTTGAACAGCGCCTTGAACACGTTCTGCACTTTACTGATCGATTCGCCAATCGCGATCTTCCCGCCCAGTTCCCGGCGCAGATAGGGCGCGGCGGACAGGTGATCGGCGTGGGCGTGGGTTTCCAGCAGCCACTGCACTTGCAGGTTATGGGTGCGAACAAAGGCGATGATCCTGTCCGCCTGAGCCGTGCAGGTGCGGCCGGCGGCGCCATCGTAATCAAGCACCGGGTCGACGATCGCGCACTGCCCGCCGTCGGCCTCGTAGACCACGTAGCTGTAGGTCGAGGAGGCGGGGTCGAGGAAAGCTTCAATCAGCGCGGGCATGAACACGGTCCTGTGCAGAAGGTGGGAAGTCAGGGTTGCAACACTTTATGTAAACACATAATGTCCGCAGCTTAAGTGACGTTGAAGGCATCCTGCAAATGCAATCCAGTCTGACCGAATGTGAAGTGGCGCAACTGCGCGCCTCGGCTTCCAAGGCCTGTTCTTTGCTCAAGGCCTTGGCCAATGAGGATCGGCTGCTGATCCTGTGCCAGTTGACCCAGGGCGAGCGCAACGTCGGCGAGCTGGAAAAAATGACCGGCGTGCGTCAGCCGACCCTGTCCCAGCAACTGGGCATCCTGCGCGATGAAGGGCTGGTCGCGACTCGTCGTGAAGGCAAGTACATTTTTTACGGTCTCGCCAGTCACGAAGTGATCCAGGTGATGAAAACCCTTTCCGGACTCTACTGCGGAGCCGTGCTCAAAAGCTGGGCGCAATAGTCCCGGCTATCCTTGCGTGCAGCCATAAGGAACAAACAATGAACGATCAACACTGGGGCCCATCCATCAGTGCGGACATCGTGGTCATCGGCGGCGGCACTGCCGGTATCGGTTTTGTCGCGAGCCTGCTCAAGCGCGATCCCGGCCTGAAAATCACGGTGATCGAGCCGAGCACCCTGCATTACTACCAACCGGCGTGGACGCTGGTCGGCGGTGGCGCCTATGACGCCAAAGACACCGCCCGACCGATGAACAAAGTGATGCCGCGCCAGGCCACCTGGATTCAGGCGGCAGTGACCGGCATCGACCCCGACCAGCGCCGTCTCACCCTCAACGATCAACGCACCATCACCTATCAGAACCTGATCGTCTGCCCCGGCCTGCGCCTGGCGTGGGAGAAGATCGAAGGCCTGCAGGACAGCCTCGGCCAGCACGGCGTCACTTCCAACTACAGCTATCAGTACGCGCAATACACCTGGGATCAGGTGCAGAAACTGCGCGGCGGCAAAGCCCTGTTCACCCAGCCGCCAATCCCGATCAAGTGCGCCGGCGCGCCGCAGAAGGCGCTGTACCTGTCCTGCGATCACTGGCTCAAGCGCAACGTGCTGAGCAAGGTCGAGGTCGAGTTCAATCTGGCCGGCGCCGCATTGTTCGGCGTCCCGACCTTCGTGCCGCCGCTGATGAAGTACATCGAAAAATACAACGCGCGGCTGGCGTTCAATTCCAATCTGGTGAAGGTCGACGGCCCGGCGAAAACTGCCTGGTTCGACGTCAAGGATGCGGACGGCAACGTCACCCGTCAGGCCAAGACTTTCGATCTGCTGCACGTCGTCCCGCCGCAGGTTTCGCCGGATTTCATCGCGCAGAGTCGGTTGGCCGACGCCAGCGGCTGGTGCGAGGTCAACCCGCACACGCTGCAACATCCGCGTTATCCCGACGTGTTTGCCCTGGGCGATATCTGCGGCACCACCCATGCGAAAACCGCCGCAGCAGTGCGCAAGCAAGTCGTGGTGGTGGCGGAAAACCTGCTGGCCCTGCGCAAGGATCTGGCACTGCCGCTGAAGTATGACGGCTATGGTTCCTGCCCGCTGACGGTAGAGAAGGGCAAGGTGATCCTCGCCGAGTTCGGCTACGGCGGAAAACTGCTGCCGACCTTTCCCCTCGACCCGACCGTGCCGCGCCGCTCCGCGTGGTGGCTGAAGGCGACGCTGCTGCCGTGGTTCTACTGGAACGGCATGCTCAAGGGCCGCGAATGGCTGACGCGTCTGTCCAGGGTCGACTGAGAACACTCTATGTTGCTGGCAAGTCTGTTTGGCGTGGTGATGGGATTGGTCCTTGGTCTGACCGGGGCCGGCGGCGGGATTCTCGCCGTGCCGGCGCTGGTGCTGGGGCTGGGCTGGACGATGACGCAAGCGGCGCCGGTGGCGTTGTTTGCAGTGGGCAGCGCGGCGGCAGTCGGCGCGATTGATGGTTTGCGCCATGGTCTGGTGCGTTATCGCGCGGCGCTGCTGATTGCAGCGCTCGGCGCGGTGTTTTCGCCAGTGGGCATCTACTTCGCCCATCAGTTGCCGGAAAAGGTTTTGATGATTCTGTTCAGCCTGCTGATGGTGATGGTGGCGTGGCGCATGCTGCGTCGCGAACGCCAGCAGGAGGGCCCGAGCGACCATGGCCACGCCAGTTGGGGCCAGAAGAACTGCATGCTCAATGAACAGACCGGGCGTTTCGACTGGACCGCCAAATGCACCGCGACCCTTGCGGCACTGGGCGCTGTCACGGGTGTGGTGTCCGGGTTGCTGGGGGTGGGCGGCGGGTTTCTGATCGTGCCGGCGTTCAAGCAACTGACCGATGTACAGATGCGCGGGATCGTCGCCACTTCACTGATGGTCATCAGCCTGATTTCCGCCATCGGCGTGATCGGCGCGTTTCACGCGGGTGTGCGGATAGATCGACTGGGTGCTGCGTTCATTGTGGCGAGCATCATCGGCATGATCATCGGTCGCCAACTTTGCGCGCGAGTACCGGCCAGGACGTTGCAGGTAGGGTTTGCCAGTGTGTGCCTGGTGGTTGCGGCTTATATGTTGCTGCGGGCGTGAGACAACACCTGTGGCGAGGGAGCAAGCGCCCTCGCCACAGTGATCGCGTTACAACACCAGGTGCGGTAACCACAGCGACAGTGCCGGAACATAGGTCACCAGCATCAGCACCAGGAACAGCACCGCATAGAACGGCAGCAGCGCCTTCACGGTGCTTTCGATGCTGACCTTGCCCACCGCCGAACCCACGAACAGCACGGCGCCCACCGGCGGCGTTATCAGGCCGATACCGAGGTTGACCAGCATGATCATGCCGAACTGCACCGGGTCGACGCCGATACCGAGGATCACCGGCATCAGGATCGGCGTAAGGATCAGGATCAGCGGTGCCATGTCCATCACGGTGCCGAGCAACAGCAGCATGACGTTGATGCACATCAGGATCACGTAGCGGTTGTCGGACAGGGTCAGGAACAGCGTGGTGATTTTCGCCGGGATCTGCATCAGGGTCATGATGTAGCCGAAGCTGGCGGCGAAGCCGATCAGGATCATCACGATGGAAATGGTGCGCACCGTGCGATGCATCAGTTTCGGCAGCTCACTCCATTTGTAGTCGCGGTAAATGAACATGGTGACGAAAAACGACCACAGCACGGCGATGGCCGCCGACTCGGTGGCCGTGAAGATCCCCGAGAGAATCCCGCCGAGAATGATCACCATCGCCATCAGCCCCCACAGCGCTTCGCCGCAGATCTTCAAGGCTTCGCGCATCGGGATCACTTCGCCTTTGGGATAGTCGCGTTTGCGCGCGAAAATCAGGCACAGCACCATCAGGCATGCGCTCATCAACAGGCCCGGCACGACACCCGCCATGAACAGCGAAGCGATGGACACGGTGCCGCCGGCGGCCAGCGAGTAGAGCACCGAATTGTGACTCGGCGGAGTCAGCAAGGCCTGCACCGAACCACTGACGGTCACTGCCGTGGAGAAGTCCCGGGGATAACCCTTGCGCTCCATTTCCGGGATCAGTACCGAACCCACCGACGCGGTATCGGCCACCGACGAGCCGGAAATCGCACCGAAAAAGGTCGAGGCCATGATGTTGACCAGCGACAGCCCGCCACGCACGAAGCCCACCAGGACCCCGGCGAACGCAACCAGTCGCCGCGACATGCCGCCCTCGGCCATGATCGCGCCGGCGAGCACGAAGAATGGAATCGCCAGCAGCGAGAATTTGTTCACCCCGCCCGCCACCTGAATCATCAGGGCCTGGAACGGGATGTCGATCCACCACGCGCCAATCAGCGCCGACAGCCCGAGCGCATAGGCAACCGGCATGCCGATCAGGATCAGTGCGATAAAACTGCCCAGCAGAATCAATGCGTCCATCAGGCAGCCCCTTCGTTTTCTTCAACCAGGTCGAACCGCACCACGCGGCGATTGCTTTGATCGCCGAGCAAGAGTTTTTCCAGCACGAAAATCAGCGTCAGCGCGCCGCCAATCGGGATCGGCATGTAGGTGATGCCGACGCGCAATGTCGGCAGGGCGCTCATGAACTGGTTCCACGTTGACAGGCAGAGCTTGGTGCCCCAGATGGTCATGAACAGGCAGATGGTGCCCATGAGCACTTGGGAAACGATGCTCATGGTTCGACGCATGTTCGGTTGCAGGCGGTCGGTGACCATCGCCACCGCCATGTGCGCGCCGGCGCGATAGCTGGCGGCGGCGCCGATGAAGGTGAAGACCATCATCAGCAGGATGGCGGTGGGCTCCGGCCAGCTTGAGCCGGTGCCGAGAACGTAACGGGCGAACACGCCCCAGGGAATGATCAGGGAAATGGTCAGCACCGACAGACCGGCGACCCAGATGCAGGCCATGTAGATCCGGTCATTGATGCGCAGCAGCAAATTCTTCATCGGGTTCCACCGTAACCGGGCAGGCGTGAGCGCCGAGCGACGCCAGCGCTGCCGGGCCTTGTATTGAGGGCAGGGAGGTTACTGAACGGCTTCGATGCGTTTGATCAGGTCGACGTAGGGCGCGCCGTATTTTTCGCGGATCGAAGCGGTGGCCTCGTAGAAGGGTTTCTTGTCGACGGTGATGAACTCGACGCCGGCGGCCTTGAGTTTCTCTTCACTGCTGGCCGACTTGGCGTCCCACAGCGTGCGCTCCTGGGCCTGCGCAGCCTTGGCGGCTTTTTTCACCAGGGTCTGCTGATCGGGGCTGAGTTTTTCCCAGGTGATTTTCGACATCACGATGGGCTCGGGCAGGATCAGGTGCCCGGTCAGGCTGTAGAACTTGGCGTTCTGGTAGTGGTTGTGTTCAAGCAGGGTCGGCGGATTGTTTTCCGCGCCATCGATGACGCCGGTCTGCAGGGCACTGAAGATTTCGCCGGTGTCCATGGCAATACCGTTGCCGCCCATGGCGTTGATGGTTTCGATGAACATCGGGTTGCCCTGCACGCGGATTTTCATGCCCTTGAGGTCCGCCAGGCTGCGCACCGGTTTCTTGGTGTAGATGTTGCGCGTGCCGCCATCCATCCACGCCAGCGCCACGAGGTTGAATTCGGAGTTGGTGATCTTGTCGAGGATCTCGTCACCGATTTCACCGTCGATGATTTTGCGCATGTGCGCCTGGTCACGGAACACGAACGGCATGTTGAACACGTTCACGTCCGGCACCACAGGGCCGACGATCCCGAGGCTGACGCGGGCCATCTGGATGGCGCCGACCTGGGCCTGTTCGACCACTTCCTTTTCCGAGCCGAGTACACCGCCGGGGAACATCTTGAAGGTCAGCTTGCCGTCACTTTCGGCAACCAGGGTCTTGCCCAACTGTTCTTCGGCGACCACGGTCGGATACCCGGCGGGGTGGATGTCGGCGAATTTGATTTCCAGCGCCTGGGCCGCGCTGCCGAAGGTGAGCGCGAGAGGGAGGGCGACGGCGAGCAACGTGCGTTTGAAGTCCATGAGGGGTTCTCCAGTCTTGTTATTTTTGTGTTCAAGGCACAGCAATGCAGCAAGGGCGGGTTACAGCAGATCGTCGAACATTGGCTCCGGCAGGCCTTTGACGCCGGGGTTGAGGGCGAACACGCCGCCGGCCAGGGACTGCGGATCCTGGTCGTCGCCGGGGCGAATCGAAGTCACGAACAAGGTGTCCATCCGGCTGCCGCCGAAGGCGCACATGGTGGGTTTTTTCACCGGTACCTGCAGCGAGCGGTCAAGGCGACCGTCGGGGGTAAAACGATGGATCAGGCCGACGTCGTTGGCGCAGATCCAGTAGCAACCATCGGCATCCACGGCTGCGCCGTCGGGGCGGCCGTAAAAATGGTTCATGTCCACGAACACCCGCCGGTTGGAGGGTGTGCCTGTCTCGGTGTCGTAGTCGAAAGTCCAGATCAGTTGGACGTTCGGGTGCGAGTCCGACAGGTACATGGTTTTGCCGTCCGGGCTGAAGCCCAGGCCGTTGGGCACGATGAAGCCATCAAGCTGTGCCTCGATCACGCCTGTTTGCCCGGCACCGTAACGATAGAGCCGGCCCTCCGGCAGATTCAGACCCATGTTCAGCACCATGCTGCCGGCCCAGAACCGACCCTGGCGGTCGCAGCGACCGTCGTTCAGGCGCATGTCTTGGCGGTTGTGTTCCACCGGGCCGAGCAGGTCGCTGTCGAGGCTGCCATCGGCATGCGGTTGCAGGTGAAAGAATCCGCTCTCCATGCCGGCCACCCAGCCGCCGCGACTGTGTCGGGCGAGGCAGGCGAGCATCTCGGGCGCCTTCCAGGCGTGAACATGGCCAGTGTCGGCGTTCCAGCGCTGCAGGCCACCGTTGGGGATATCGACCCAGTACAAGGCGTTTTCCTGTGGCACCCAGACCGGGCTTTCACCCACCGCGTTGCGGGCGTCGACGATCAATTCGGCTTGCATACTCATTCCCTTGGTTTTATTGGAGACGTGAATCGCGCCGGTCAATCGCCGAACGGGCCGGCCGCAACGAAGGCGCCGCCCTGATAGATCCGCGCCGGGTCATCGCTGGCGGGCATCGGCTGCGCCTCGACCTTTTCGCGAAACACTTCGGAGGTGTCTTTGGCCTCGAAACCGAGGTGACTGGCGAAGCGGTTGTCCCACCACACATCCTTGTTGGCGGACATGCCATAAACCACGGTGTGGCCGACGTTGGGGGTGTACAGCGAACGTTCGAGCAGTTGGGTGAGATCGTCGAAGCTCAGCCAGGTGTGCATCATTCGGCGGTTCTGTGGTTCGGGAAACGACGAGCCGATGCGGATGCTGACAGTTTCGATGCCATAGCGATCGAAGTAGAAACTGGCCATGTCTTCGCCGTAGGACTTGGACAGACCGTAGTAGCCGTCGGGGCGGCGAGCAGAGCTGGCGTCGAGGTGTTCGTTCTGTTTGTAGAAGCCGATGACATGGTTGGAGCTGGCGAAAATCACCCGTTTCACACCGTGTCGGCGTGCCGCTTCATAGATATGGAATACGCCGCAGATGTTGGCGCCGAGGATTTCTTCGAAGGGGCGCTCCACCGAGACGCCACCGAAGTGCAGGATCGCATCCACGCCTTCGACCAGCTGATGCACGGCAGCTTTGTCGGCGAGGTCGCAGAGCACGATTTCTTCGCGGTCATCGATGGCCGGGGCGAGGGCGGCGATGTCCGACAGGCGCAGCACGTTGGCATACGGGCGCAGACGTTCACGCAGGACTTTGCCCAGGCCACCGGCGGCGCCGGTCAGCAGCAGGCGATTGAACGGAGTTGGGGCGGTGGAGGTGGACGTCATGGCAATCCCTTACACGTTGTTATTAGGTTTGTTGTAGGTTGTCGTATGACTGCGCTGAAGTATCGGTAGGGTTTCCGGAACTTGTCAACGCGACTTTCGGTGTAAGTGACGGAAGGCCGATTCACCCTCCGTTCACCCCATGCCAGGGTTTACAACAACGAAATCGGGTAACTGATGAAGATCCGGTTCTCGTCGAATTCATTGGTGCTGAAGTCCCGGCGAATCGTCGCGTTGCGCCATTTGACGTTGAGGTTTTTCAGCGGACCGCTCTGCACTGTGTAGGCCAGCTCCGACTCGCGCCCCCATTCCTTGCCGTCGGTGATGGTGCCGGTGTGCACGTTGTCACCGCTGATGTAGCGGTTCATCAGCGTCAGCCCGGGGACGCCGAGGACCACGAAGTTGTAGTCGTGGCGGATCTGCCAGGAACGCTCCTGCGCGTTGTCGTAGCTGGCGTTGTAGCTGTCGTTGGCCAGGGTGCCGCCGCTGGTGCCGTTGACGCGCATCCAGGCATCGTCGCCACTGAGTTTTTGCAGGCCGATGTAGAACGTGTTTCCGCCGTACCGGGCCGAGAGCATGGCGAAAGCGGTTTTGTTGTCGAGGTCGCCGGCCTGGGCGCTGCCATCTTCCTTGCCGGTGAAGAAACCGAGATTGGCGCCCAGCGTCCAGTCGCCCAGCGGCTGGCTGTGGCTGAGGTTGAAGTACTGTTGTTGGTAGATGTCGCTGAGTTCGGCGTACCACAGACCGACAAGCGTGCGTTTGTCGTTGAAGGTGTATTCGCCGCCGCCAAAGTTAAAGCGGTCGGAGGTGAAGGCGCCGCGGCCGTTCATCGACATGTCTTCCATGCTGGCATCGTTGCGTGGGCTGTTGCCACGGAACTGCCCGCCGTAAAGGGTCAGGCCATTGATTTCGGTAGAGGTGATCTGGCCGCCACGAAAGGTCTGGGGCAGGGAGCGACCATCGTCCGAGCGCAGGATGGGCAACACCGGCATCCATTCACCCACCTTCAGTTCGGTCTTCGACACCTTGGCCTTGAGCGCAACACCCAGTCGCCCGAAATTGTCCGCCGGGCGTCCGTCATCGTGAATCGGCAGCAGCTGCGTACCGCCCGTGCCTTTGCCGCCATCAAGCTTCTGCGAATACATACCCAGCACGTCCAGGCCAAAGCCGACGGTGCCCTGGGTAAAACCGGATTTGGCGTCGAGGATGAAGTTCTGCGTCCACTCTTCAGCCTTGCCCTGCGGATAGTTCGGGTTGACGAAGTTGCGGTTGAAGTAGGCGTTGCGCAGGTTCAGCGTGGCTTTGCTGTCTTCGAGGAAGCCCTCGGCATCGGCGCTCATCGGCAAGGCGAGGGCGAGACTGCCGCAGCCGATCAGGCTCAGGGTGGAACGCGGGCGGGGGATAGAAAAACGGGACGTGCGGACGGAATTGCAGACGAGTGTGCTCACTGTGACGCTCCCTGTTTCATTTGTTGTTTTTATTATTTGTTATACGTCGTCGTACAACATGGTTGCGGATATTTGCGAGGTTTTCCGGAAAAGTCAACAGGGCGTCGTACGATGACTTTGGGTGAGCGGGCAGCCCTCAAAGCGCTGTGAAGAGGGCTGCTTTCGGCACGTTTACTGGTTGTAGAGCGCTTCAGTGTTATCGATCAGGGGATTTTTTTCGGTCAGCACGATCTGCGCGATCTGATCCTTGCGCATGAAACTCACCTTCGAATGCGACTGGGCGTACCGGATGAAGCGCTCCATAGCCTCGACCATCGCCGGGGTGCCACCGATGCGGTCGTGCAGACTCACCGACATCATCCGCCGCTTGCTCGCGCCTTCGGCGTAGAGGCGATCGAATTCCAGCACCAGTTGCTGATAGAACTGTTCGGCAGAGAAATGCCGGCCCTCGACCAGAACGATGTCGTTGTTGCGCAGGGTGTACGGCACCACGGCGAATTTGCGTCCACGAACCATGGTCACGAACGGCTCGTCGCGGCTGACATCGTCGATGTGATAGGTGAAATTCAGATCCTGCAGCACCTTCAACGTATTGGGGCTGCGGCGCAGCCAGTTGGCGTTGTAGCCGACCGAGCGCTGACCGGTGATTTTTTCCACCGCCGCGACGCCATCACCGATGAACTGTTTTTCCTGGGCGTAATTCATGTTGTACGAGTCGGCCCAGCGCATGCCGTGGGCCGCCAGTTCATGGCCGCGCTCGGCAATCGCCTTGGCCAGGTCCGGGTGCTTGAGCGCCGCTTCGCCGACCACGTGGGAGGTGACTTTGATGCCGGTGCGATCCCACAGATCGAGCATGCGCCACAGGCCTTCCTTGTAGCCGTAATCGAACCAGGTCTGCGCCGGCAGGTCCGGGTAGCCTTTTGGCAGCGGTGTACCGGAAAACGGACTTTCAGCGCCTTCGGGCTGACCGCCGGTTTCGAATTGCATCGACACCGAAATCACCAGTTGCGAGCCATCCGGCCACGGGCGTTCCTGAGCGAAGGTGAGGGCTGGCAGCAACAGCGCGGCGGCCAGCAGGTTTTTCAGCAGACGCGGGGAGCGTTGCCAACGGGGAGTGGTCATATCGGGCACCTTTCAGGTTGAGAAGTGCTGCAAGGTTGGCATCCGCTACGCTTTGGAAAAATCCGCTGCGGGCGAGATGTCTTTTAAACAGAATTTACGAATCCACCCAAAATCCCTTGTGGGAGCAGGCTCGCTCCCACACTGGATAGGTGTTTGGTCAGGATTTGCGGCACACTTAAGCGACTACAAGACAAGGCCTTTCAATGGATCAATACGCCCCGCGCAACTGGCAGCCGCACGAGAAGCCCAGTCTGCCCGGCTCCCCCTCGACGCCGCTGCACTCCAACCCCAAGCGTCTGGCTTATGCGCTGGTGGGCTTGCTGGTGGCGGTAACCGGTGGGCTGGGTAATGCGCTGGTGGTCGCCAACCTGCCTTATCTGCAAGGCGCGCTCGGGGCGACGACGGCGGAGATGGCCTGGCTGCCGGCGGCGTATGTGATGACCAACGTGTCGATGAACCTGCTGCTGGTGAAGTTTCGCCAGCAGTTCGGCCTGCGGGCGTTCACCGAGGTGTTTCTGGTGCTGTATGCGCTGGTGACCTTCGGCCATCTGTTCGTCAATGACCTGAATTCGGCGATCGCCGTGCGTGCGGCCCACGGCATGGTTGGCGCGGCGCTCAGTTCACTGGGCCTGTATTACATGGTGCAGGCGTTCCCGGCCAAATGGCGGATGAAGGCGCTGGTGCTGGGCCTCGGCACCTCACAGCTGGCCTTGCCACTGGCGCGACTGTTTTCCGAAGACCTGCTGCAGATCGCCGAATGGCGCGGCCTGTACCTGTTTGAACTGGGTATGGCGCTGCTGTCGTTGGGCTGCGTCCTGATGCTCAAACTGCCGCCGGGTGACCGGTTCAAGACCTTCGAACCGCTCGACTTCCTGACCTTCGCGATCCTCGCCAGCGGCGTCGCGCTGTTGTGCGCGGTGTTGTCCCTGGGGCGGATCGACTGGTGGCTGGAGGCCGACTGGATCGGTATCGCCCTGGCCGCGTCGATTGCGCTGATTCTCGCGGGGCTGGCCATCGAACATAACCGCAGCAACCCGATGCTGATGACCCGCTGGCTCGGCAGCGGGGTGATGATCCGCCTGGCGCTGGCGGTGATCCTGATTCGCATGGTGACCTCGGAGCAATCCACCGGCGCCGTCGGCTTCATGCAAAACCTGAACATGAGCAGCCAGCAGCTTCATAGCCTGTATGTGGTGATGCTGATCGGCAGCGTCGCCGGGCTGCTGACCAGCGCGCTGACCATCGACCCGAAACACCTGCTGATGCCGCTGATCATTTCGCTGGCGTTGATGGCCACCGGCTCGATCATGGACAGCTCATCGAACAACCTGACCCGCCCCGGCAACCTGTATTTCAGCCAGTTCCTGCTGGCGTTCGGCAGTACGTTCTTCCTCGGCCCGACCATGGTGCTGGGCACGCGCAACGTGCTGACCAACCCGCGCAACCTCGTGAGTTTTTCGGTGTTGTTCGGGATCTGCAACAACCTCGGCGGCCTGATCGGCGCGGCGTTGCTGGGGACTTTCCAGATCGTGCGCGAGAAATTTCATTCCAGCCACATCGTCGAGCAACTGGTGATGTCCGACCCGCGTGTCGCCGCCCGGGTACAGAGCGGCGGATCGGCGGTCGGCTCCGTGATTGCCGACCCGAGTCTGCGTAATCTGCAGGGCATTCGCAGCTTGGCCAACGCTGCCACCCGCGAAGCCAACGTACTGGCCTATAACGATGTGTTCATGCTGATTGCGGTGATCGCGATCCTGACCATGATCTGGATTTCCATCCGTGCGCTGTGGCTGATCAGTACCACCAAAGCCGTCGCCCCGACACCTTCCGTACCTTCCAGCGGTGCCACTTCTTCATGACCGAACCGACCACTACGACCACCAATGCCATCGCCGCCACCCCTGAAGGTGTGGCGCCGCCGTCATCACCGAACACCGAGCCGCGTTCGTTGCGGGTGCGGATCATCTCGTCGCTGGGCTTTGCCGCGATTGCCATCGTCGGTGTGCTGATCGTGCTTTACGCCTGGCAACTGCCGCCGTTCAGCAGCGCAGTTGAGACCACCGAAAACGCCTTGGTGCGCGGGCAGGTGACGATCATCGGCCCGCAGCTCAGTGGGTATGTGTTTGAAGTGCCGGTGCAGGATTTCCAGTTCGTGAAGGAAGGTGATTTGCTGGTACGTCTCGATGACCGCATCTATCAGCAACGCCTCGATCAGTCGCTGGCGCAACTGGCGGTGCAGAAGGCCTCGCTGGCCAACGTGGTGCAGCAGCGCAACAGCGCCGAAGCCACGATCAAGCTGCGGCAGGCGGTGGTGGCCGACAGCGAGGCGCAGTTGCGCAAAAGCGAGGCCGACTTGCGACGCAACAAGGCGCTGGTCAATGACGGTTCCGTGTCCAAGCGTGAGATGGACGTGGCGCTGGCCGCCAATGCGCAAAGCATTGCGGCGGTGGCGCAGGCCAAGGCCAATCTGGAGATCGCCCGACAGGATCTGCAAACGGTGATCGTCAATCGCGGTTCACTGGAGGCGGCGGTGGCCAGTGCCGAGGCGGCGGTGCAGTTGGCGCGGATCGATTTGTCCAACACCCGGATCATTGCTCCGCGTGACGGTCAGCTCGGGCAGATTGGCGTGCGCCTCGGCGCTTACGTCAACTCCGGGGCGCAGTTGATGGCGCTGGTGCCGAACCAGAAATGGGTGATCGCCAACCTCAAGGAAACCCAGATGGACAATGTGCGCGTGGGGCAGCCGGCGAGTTTCACCGTCGATGCCTTGAACCACCGCAAATTCACCGGCCATGTGCAGCACATCTCACCGGGCACCGGTTCCGAATTCGCGTTGTTGCAGGCCGACAACGCCACCGGCAACTTCGTGAAAATCGCCCAGCGGGTGCCGGTGCGCATCACCATCGATCCGGATCAGCAGGAGAGCGAGCGCCTGCGGCCGGGGATGTCGGTGGTGGTCAGCATTGATACGGCGGCGGGTGACACCCAGAAACACTGACCTCAGGCGGCGGTCATCGGCGGCAAGGTGCCAAGCACGGAAACCGCCGCCACCGCGCCGATCCCCAGCAACCATTCGAGCATGACGCTGCGTTTGAGGGTGTCGATCCGCTGTTCGCAATCGTTGATCCGCAGGCGATTGAACAGCGCCAGGGCGAGCATGCCAAACACCAGCAGCGCCTTGATCAACAGGATCAGGGCGAAGCCCGAGAACAGCGGCGTCGGCCACCATTGGCCGGTGAGTACGCGCACATTGATCAGCCCAGTGATCAGCAGGCCGGCGACCAGTGCGTAACCGAGCCCGCTGAAACGCTGCAAGACTTCGCGCATGTCTTTGTCAGGTTGGCGCAGGATCATCACCAGCATCAGCAGCCCGCCGAGCCAGGCGCCGACGCAGGTCAAATGAATGACCTGATTGAGGATCAGCATCTGGCCGCTGAATCCGTCGAGCATCGCGCCGTGTCCGACTGGTGCCAGCGTCATTAGCAGCAGCGCGCTCAGGCCCAGTCGCAATGACCGGTTCGAACGCCACGGCGTAAACAGCAACGCCAGCAACAGCGCATTGATCAGCAGATGCCAGCGCCAGACCTGACCGAAAAACGTATGACCGAGAACCAGCTCGACGGTGGCCGGATCAAACGCGGCAGCCGCCGAACCGGCCATGCTTGCGGTAATCAACAACGCCCAGATGACGCCGCTGACCAGGGCAATCGCCGCCAACCAGCGGGACAGTCGCGCCAGCTGCCGATCCAGCGCCGGCGCTTCACCTTTGAGCAGCAGCGGCCGGAACAGCCAGGCCCCGAACAGCATCAACACCACGATGAAATGCAGGAACCGGCACAGCACCAGCGCTTCACTCATGAATTACTGGCCAACCTTGAACTGATAGGCGCCTTCGCTTGTGTGTGTGTCGACCGACACCGCATGCCATTCGACCTTGTACTCGCCAGCGGTCAGCGGTGTTTCGGGGGTGACGATCAGGGTTTTCTTGTCACCTTCGGTGGTCAGCGGTTTGACCGTCACCGGCTTGCCATCGTGGGTCACGGTGACTTTGGTGAAGCTGGCTTCGACGCCTTCGGAAAACACCAGGCGCAGATCTGCCGGTGCCGCGACGGTGCTGTCGGCAGCCGGAGTTTGGCTTTTCAGATGGGCGTGGGCGAACGCCTGGGAAGTGACGATCAGCGAAGCCAGCAGTGCGCCAGCGGTGAACAGTTTTTTCATCGGCATGGAAAGATTCCTTTCAGTGAAATGGCGGGCTGAGTATAGAACGTGGATCACAGGGCTTTCAGGCGCATGTGAATGACCGGAAAGGGCCGGCCTTCGCCGTCGAGTGCCGAGCGGCCGATGTCTTCGAATCCGTAGTGACGGTAGAAGCCGTGGGCTTGCGGGTTCTGTTCATTGACGTCGACCTTCAGCAGTGGGCGGCGGACATGGTCGAGCAAGCGCCGGCCGATACCCTGGCCACGCTGAGCCGGGTCAATGAACAGCATTTGTACGGTGTCCTCGTCGGTGGCGATAAAGCCTGCCGGGGAGTGGTCAGGGTTCTCGAAAACCTGCACATCCAGCGCGGGCAGGTAGGTGTCACGCACCAGCGGGAACAGCCGATGGATATCGTCTTCCGGGAGGAAATCGTGGGTGGCGCGGACCGAGCGCTCCCACAGTGCGGCGAGCTGCGGATCATCCGCAGCGATGCGCTTTCGAATGGTCATGGGCAGGATCCTTCAGTGTCTGACGGGGAGAAGGAGGGCGATCCTAAACCAGAAAAAAGCACAAGTGTGTGAAGAATCGTTCTCGGCTGTCGCCCCGTGCCCAGAGCGGATGCTAGTCTTCAACAACGTTGCCTTCAGGGAGCCCTCATGGGCAATCACAAGATCGAAATCCGCCGCACTAACGTCGACAAGATCCTGCTGGCGGCGGAGAAAGTCTTCGCCGAGAAAGGTTTCGGCGGCACCGCCATGGCGGACATCGCCGCGGAAGTGCAGCTGCCGCGCTCCAATCTGCATTACTACTTTTCGACCAAGAGCGAGCTGTACAGCGCGGTGCTGTTCGACCTGCTGGAAGTGTGGAAGCAGGACGCGCTGTGCTTCGAGATGTTCGACGATCCGCGCGTGGTGCTCAGCAGCTACATCCGCGCCAAGATGAACCACTCGCGCAGCCGGCCGTACGGTTCGAAAGTCTGGGCCAACGAAATCATCCACGGCGCCCCGACCCTCGGCGAGGCGCTGGATGTGAGCCTGTACGACTGGGCGAAGATGAAGGAGGCGAAGATCCGGCAGTGGGTGGAGGACAAGCGGATTCTGCCGGTGGAGCCGTCGAGCCTGCTGTACATGATCTGGGCCTCGACGCAGCACTATGCGGACTTCGATCATCAGGTGAATATTCTGAATGAGCACCAGCCGCTGTCGGACATGCAGTTCGAGCGGGCGGTGCAGACGGTGACGAGTGTGATTTTGCGGGGGATCGGGTTGGAGCCCTGAGTCTTGTGGTGGCCGTGCTGGCCTCTTCGCGAGCAGGCTCGCTCCCACAGGAAAGTGCATTCCAAATGTGGGAGATTCTATGTTGCAGGGGAACCCTGCAACCTTAAATTGGGTTGGTATTCGCTCTGATTTTTCATGA
>NZ_JBJYZK010000008.1:0-280298 GCF_048654275.1 Candidatus Pseudomonas auctus
TCCCCATGTGAGAGTAGGTCATCGTCAAGATTAAATTCCGAAACCCCAATTGCGAAAGCAGTTGGGGTTTTGTTTTGTCCGCAAGAAAATGGGTTGTTTGAATTCTATGCAGCGGCCCGGTGCATGGCTATTATTCGGGCCTCATTCTGAGGCGAGACCTGCATGCTGACGTTGTTGAACCTTCTGAAGGATGGTCGATTCCATTCCGGTCAGGCCCTGGGCGTTGCTCTGGGAATTAGTCGAAGTGCGGTGTGGAAGCAGCTTCAGCATCTGGAGACGGAGCTTGGGTTATCCATACATAAAGTTCGAGGGCGGGGCTATCAATTGGCTTCGCCGCTGGCGTTGCTTGACTCGCTCGCAGTAGAGGAAGGTCTTGCCGGCTGGTCTGTCAGTGTCTTCGATTCCATCGACTCAACTAATGCTGAATCGTTGCGAGCGGTAGATCGAGGGCGGGTTGCGCCTTTTCTAATACTGGCTGAGCGTCAGAGTTCCGGGCGCGGGCGCAGGGGGCGTAAATGGGTAAGCCCGTTTGCTGAAAACCTTTATTACAGCCTCGTGTTGCGTATCGATGGAGGGATGCGTCAGCTCGAGGGGTTAAGTCTCGTTGTCGGTCTCGCGGTCATGCAGACCCTGCGCGCGTTTGGGGTGCCAGGTGCGGGACTGAAATGGCCCAATGATGTTTTGGTCGGGCGAAAAAAAATTGCAGGCATCCTGCTGGAGCTCGTCGGAGATCCAGCGGACGTTTGTCATGTAGTGTTGGGCGTGGGCATTAATGTGAACATGCAGGCTACAGACGAAGTCGATCAGCAATGGACTTCACTGCGTCTAGAGTCGGGTAAATCTTGTGATCGCAATATTCTGGCGGTTGAGCTGAGTAAGCAGTTGCAACTCTATCTGCGACGTCACCAGTCAGACGGCTTCTCTGCGCTTCAGGCGGAGTGGGAGGCGAGCCATTTGTGGCAGGGGCAGCAGGTTTCTCTCACTGCCGGTGTCAATCAGGTAGAGGGTGTGGTGCTGGGAATCGATAATCAAGGCGCGCTGCGGCTAAAGGTAGATGGTGTGGAAAAGGTCTTTAGTGGTGGTGAGCTCAGCTTGAGGTTGCGTCATGATTCTTGAGCTCGATTGTGGAAACAGTTTTATCAAATGGCGGGTGCTGAGTGCAGAGTTGGGCGCCTTGGTCGCAGAAGGTGTGGTCGACTCTGATGGCGCCTTGGTCGATAGTCTTCGGTCGCTTGAGAAGATATCTCTCGGTAAATGTCGCCTTGTCAGCGTAAGAACTGAAGATGAGACCAATTTGCTTATTGGCTTGCTCAGGCGCGAGTTCGGCATTTCCGTTGTCTGTGCGTCGCCCGCTCGTGAGATGTCTGGCGTAACGAACGGTTACGACGACTATGAGCGCCTTGGTCTCGATCGCTGGCTGGCGATGCTTGGTGGTTTTCACCTGGCTAAAGGTGCTTGTCTGGTTCTTGATTTCGGGACGGCGGTGACCGCGGACTTTGTCTCCGCGGACGGTGAACATCTGGGAGGCTTCATTTGTCCTGGCATGCCGCTGATGCGTAATCAGTTGCGTACGCATACTCGGAAAATTCGCTATGGGGATCTGGCGGCGGAGCGGGCATTGGCGAGTCAGGCTCCTGGGCGCAACACGGCTGAGGCTGTAGAGCGTGGCTGTTCGTTGATGCTCAGAGGGTTCGTATTGACGCAGCTGGAGATGGCGCATTCCTATTGGGGTGATGACTACAGTGTCTTCATTACGGGTGGTGATGCCGAACTGGTCTCGGATGTTGCGCCTGACGCTCGGGTTGTTTCCGATCTGGTGTTCGTGGGTTTGGCTATGGCGTGTCCTTTGTCCTGAGGTTTGTATGCGTTGGTTGTTCCTTCTGCTTCTGGTACTCAATGTTTTTTATTACGTCTGGCATCAGCAGGAGGCCCCGCTACGCGCAAAGGATGTCACGCCGCTCAGTCTTTATCGTGGCTCGCAACAGGATATTCGCTTGCTGAGTGAGGCTGGTGGTGATGCTTCCCGTGAAAAAAGGACTGGAGGAAAGCCTGATGGGCAGTGCCTTTATGTGGGTGGTTTGGCGCGCCCCGAGTCCGCTCAGGCGTTGGAGCAGCGTTTGGCGGAGCTTGGTGCAAAAGTTCTTCCTTCGTCAAAAGAGTCTTCCGGCGGCTCATATTGGTTCCAGGTTACGCCCGAAACCCAGCGTTTGTTGGGTGATGCTCAGCTGCAAAACCTTTCCAAGGAATTCAATGAGTTAAAACATAAAATAATGCTGTGCGAGGGGGTTGCACCTACTGAATAGTTTGCATAGAATGGCGCCCGCTCCACAGCGAAGACCTGAAAAGGTAGCAGCAGCGGGGTGGTGTCAATGCAGCTAACCTCAGGTTTTTAAATGAGAAAATGCTTGACAGGGGTTTGGCATAGTATAGAATGCCGGCCTGATTAGGAGGGGTTCCCGAGCGGCCAAAGGGATCAGACTGTAAATCTGACGTCTACGACTTCGAAGGTTCGAATCCTTCTCCCTCCACCAGATTTTAGCGTGAGCTGCAGGCTCCGCGGGTATAGTTTAGTGGTAGAACCTCAGCCTTCCAAGCTGATGATGCGGGTTCGATTCCCGCTACCCGCTCCAAGTTT
Organism: Candidatus Pseudomonas auctus; assembly: GCF_048654275.1. Lineage (NCBI taxonomy): Bacteria > Pseudomonadati > Pseudomonadota > Gammaproteobacteria > Pseudomonadales > Pseudomonadaceae > Pseudomonas > Candidatus Pseudomonas auctus. The sequence continues at coordinate 2,636 of NZ_JBJYZK010000008.1, forward strand.
GCAGGTTGTGCAAAGTGTTACGCTCTTGTAGCTCAGTTGGTAGAGCACACCCTTGGTAAGGGTGAGGTCAGCGGTTCAAATCCGCTCAAGAGCTCCATATAACAAGGCAGATATGAAAATATCTGCCTTTGTTTTAATGGCTTGTGTTGTTTGCTCAATTTCTTCTGTTAGGGGTGATATCGATGGCTAAGGAAAAATTTGATCGTTCCCTGCCGCACGTCAACGTTGGCACCATCGGTCACGTAGACCACGGTAAAACCACGCTGACCGCTGCTCTGACTCGCGTCTGCTCCGAAGTTTTCGGTTCGGCCGTAGTTGAATTCGACAAGATCGACAGCGCTCCAGAAGAAAAGGCTCGCGGTATTACCATCAACACCGCGCACGTTGAGTACAACTCGAACATTCGTCACTACGCTCACGTTGACTGCCCAGGTCACGCTGACTACGTGAAGAACATGATCACTGGTGCTGCGCAGATGGACGGCGCGATCCTGGTTTGCTCGGCCGCTGATGGTCCGATGCCGCAAACTCGTGAGCACATCTTGCTGTCCCGTCAGGTAGGTGTTCCGTACATCGTGGTTTTCCTGAACAAGGCTGACCTGGTAGATGACGCTGAGCTGCTGGAACTGGTTGAGATGGAAGTTCGCGACCTGCTGTCCACCTATGACTTCCCAGGCGACGACACTCCGATCATCATCGGTTCTGCTCGTATGGCGCTGGAAGGCAAAGATGACAACGAAATGGGCACCACCGCTGTTAAGAAGCTGGTGGAGACTCTGGACAGCTACATCCCAGAGCCAGAGCGTGCTATCGACAAGCCGTTCCTGATGCCAATCGAAGACGTGTTCTCGATCTCGGGTCGCGGTACTGTTGTGACCGGTCGTATCGAGCGCGGTATCGTTCGCGTTCAAGACGCCCTGGAAATCGTTGGTCTGCGTGACACCACCACCACCACCTGCACTGGTGTTGAGATGTTCCGCAAGCTGCTGGACGAAGGTCGTGCTGGCGAGAACTGCGGCGTTCTGCTGCGTGGCACCAAGCGTGACGACGTTGAGCGTGGTCAGGTTCTGGTTAAGCCGGGTTCGGTTAAGCCACACACCAAGTTCACCGCAGAAGTTTACGTTCTGAGCAAGGAAGAAGGCGGTCGTCACACTCCGTTCTTCAAGGGCTACCGTCCGCAGTTCTACTTCCGTACTACTGACGTGACTGGTAACTGCGAGCTGCCAGAAGGCGTTGAAATGGTAATGCCAGGTGACAACATTCAGATGACTGTTACCCTGATCAAAACCATCGCGATGGAAGACGGTCTGCGTTTCGCAATCCGTGAAGGCGGTCGTACCGTTGGTGCTGGCGTAGTGGCCAAGATCATCGAGTAAACAGTTGTAATGTCTTTTTCAGGCCGGCATAATGGTCGGCCTGATTTTGTTTTAGGTCAGTAGCTCAATTGGCAGAGCGACGGTCTCCAAAACCGTAGGTTGGGGGTTCGATTCCCTCCTGACCTGCCAGATTAACTTGGTGTGTCTGGCTTTCTTTTCACAGGATCTTCATAGATGACTCCTAAAGCTGAAGCTCAAGGCTCTCGCTTCGATTTGCTCAAGTGGCTTGTAGTAGTCGCTTTGGTAATTGTTGGCGTTGTCGGTAATCAGTATTACGCTGCTTCGCCGATCCTGTACCGTGTACTCGTATTGCTTGTCATTGCTGCTGTAGCTGCCTTTGTAGGCCTGCAGACTGCCAAGGGCAAGTCTTTCTTTGTACTGGTTAAGGAAGCTCGCACCGAGATTCGTAAAGTCGTATGGCCAACTCGCCAAGAAACCACGCAGACCACACTGATTGTTGTGGCTGTTGTCCTGGTTATGGCGTTGCTGTTGTGGGGGCTTGATTCCCTGCTCGGTTGGCTTGTTTCCTTGATTGTCGGCTAAGGGTGTCCCGTGGCTAAGCGTTGGTACGTTGTGCATGCTTACTCGGGTTACGAGAAGCATGTCATGCGTTCGTTGATCGAGCGTGTAAAGCTGGCTGGCATGGAAGATGGCTTCGGCGAAATTCTGGTTCCCACTGAAGAAGTGGTTGAAATGCGTAATGGCCAGAAACGCAAAAGCGAGCGCAAATTCTTCCCAGGTTATGTGCTGGTTCAGATGGATATGAACGAGGGTACTTGGCACTTGGTCAAGGATACTCCTCGGGTGATGGGTTTTATCGGCGGTACTGCTGATAAGCCGGCACCAATCACCGATAAAGAAGCTGAGGCGATTTTGCGTCGCGTTGCCGATGGTAGCGACAAGCCGAAGCCGAAGACGTTGTTCGAGCCAGGCGAAACCGTTCGAGTCAATGACGGGCCGTTCGCTGACTTTAACGGCGTTGTTGAAGAAGTTAACTACGAAAAGAGCCGGATCCAAGTGGCAGTGCTCATTTTCGGACGCTCTACTCCGGTAGAGTTGGAGTTCAGTCAGGTCGAAAAGGTCTAGCTGAGCAAGCATCCCAACCCCGCAGCCCTAGGCTGTGGGGTTTTGTCGTCACTGGGATAAACGCGCAAGTAACCGGGGAGCCTTTCGAGGCGTTCGAACCCGTAATTGGAGTGCCTCATGGCCAAGAAGATTACCGCTTACATCAAGCTGCAAGTGAAGGCCGCTCAGGCTAACCCAAGCCCACCTGTTGGTCCTGCTCTGGGTCAGCACGGCGTGAACATCATGGAATTCTGCAAAGCTTTCAACGCCCGTACCCAGGGTCTGGAAGCTGGTCTGCCGACTCCAGTGATCATCACTGTCTACAGCGACCGTAGCTTCACTTTCGAAACCAAATCCACCCCTGCTTCGGTTCTGCTGAAGAAGGCGGCCGGTCTGACCAGCGGTTCCGCTCGTCCGAACACCGTTAAGGTTGGCACTGTTACCCGTGCTCAGCTGGAAGAAATCGCGAAAACCAAAAACGCGGATCTGACTGCAGCTGATATGGATGCAGCCGTGCGTACTATCGCCGGTTCTGCTCGTAGCATGGGCCTTAACGTGGAGGGTGTGTAATGGCTAAGCTGACCAAGCGTCAAAAGGCTATCGCCGGCAAAATCGAAGCAGGCAAGGCCTACAACATTGTAGACGCCGCTGCACTGCTGGCCGAGCTGTCGACTGTCAAGTTCAGCGAGTCGTTCGACGTAGCTGTAAACCTGGGCGTAGACCCGCGTAAATCCGACCAGGTTGTTCGTAGCGCTACTGTGCTGCCACACGGCACTGGCAAGACTGTTCGCGTTGCTGTGTTCACCCAGGGTCCAGCTGCTGAGGCCGCTCTGGCTGCCGGCGCTGACCGTGTAGGTATGGACGACCTGGCTGCCGAAATGAAAGGCGGCGACCTGAACTATGACGTAGTGATCGCATCCCCGGATGCCATGCGCGTTGTAGGTCAACTGGGTCAGATCCTCGGTCCACGTGGTCTGATGCCTAACCCGAAAGTCGGCACTGTTACCCCAGACGTCGCTACCGCGGTTAAAAATGCCAAGGCTGGTCAGGTTCGTTATCGCACCGACAAAAACGGCATCATCCACACTTCCGTTGGCAAGATCGGCTTCGATGCCGTCAAGCTGAAGGAAAACGTTGAAGCCCTGATCGCTGATCTGAAGCGTATCAAGCCAGCTTCTTCGAAAGGTATCTACGTCAAGCGCGTTACCCTGAGCACCACTATGGGCCCAGGTCTGGTTATCGACCAGAGCTCGCTGGACGCGTAAGACAAAAATTGGCGCAGTTGACTGCGCCAATTGAAAGATTGGGGTCCCTGCCTGGCGGGGGCTATCCAAGACCGTAGGCGACGCAAGTCTTAAACCTCAAGCCTACGCAGATGGTGCTCCCGGTTCCTTACCGAATCAGACACCAAAACGACATTCGGTTTCGATCGAATGAAACGGTAACAAGCAGGAGTTAAACCCGTGGCAATTAATCTCGAAGACAAGAAGGCCATCGTCGCTGAAGTCAACGAGGCTGCCAAAGTCGCTCTGTCCGCTGTCGTGGTTGATGCCCGTGGCGTAACAGTAGGCGCAATGACCGGACTCCGTAAAGAGGCTCGTGAAGCTGGCGTTTACGTACGTGTTGTACGTAACACCCTGCTCAAGCGCGCTGTTGCTGGCACTTCGTATGAAGTGCTGAACGACGCGTTCACTGGCCCGACCCTGATCGCATTCTCCAACGAACACCCGGGCGCTGCTGCTCGTCTGTTCAAGGAATTTGCCAAGGGTCAGGATAAGTTCGAGATCAAGGCAGCATCGTTTGAGGGCAAGTTCCTCGCAGCGAATGAGATCGACGTGCTGGCAAGCCTGCCAACTCGCGACGAAGCTATTGCGAAACTGATGAGCGTGATTCAAGGCGCTACCAGCAAGCTGGCTCGTACTCTGGCGGCAATTCGCGATCAGAAAGAAGCAGCTGCAGCCTGAGGCTGAGCGTTTCCACTCTCGCGTATTTTTGTTTATTTCGACGGCCGTACAGGCTGTCCACCAAATCAGGAATTGAGTCATGTCTCTGACTAACGAACAAATCATCGAAGCAATCGGCCAGAAAACCGTTCTGGAAGTTGTTGAGCTGATCAAAGCAATGGAAGAAACCTTCGGCGTGACCGCTGCTGTTGCTGCTGCTGGTCCAGCTGCTGCTGCCGCTGTTGTCGAAGAGCAAACCGAGTTCAACGTTGTTCTGGTTGAAGCCGGCGAGAAGAAAGTCAACGTGATCAAGGCAGTTCGTGAACTGACCGGTCTGGGCCTGAAAGAAGCCAAAGAGAAAGTCGACGGCGCTCCTCAGGTTGTAGCTGAAGGCGTTTCGAAAGAAGCGGCTGAAGACGCTAAGAAGAAGCTGGAAGAAGCAGGCGCTAAAGTCGAGCTGAAGTAAGCATCGACTTTGCACCTCCAGCCCGAGCGTCAAGCGACAGGCTGATGGCTGGTGGCTCTTGCCACCGGCCTTTTTCCGTTATTGGCAGCCGACTGGGTCGGTGTCGATAGCGAGTTGCAACCACCCGATGCGGTGGCGCAAACCATGGGGTTTGCACGATTTTCTGGCTGCTCCCGTCGGGAGGGGCCAAACAAGCAGGTGACCAAGCTGGGGAACGCTGATGGCTTACTCATATACTGAGAAAAAACGTATCCGCAAGGACTTTAGCAAGTTGCCGGACGTCATGGATGTGCCTTACCTCCTGGCCATCCAGCTGGATTCGTATCGTGAATTCTTGCAAGCGGGAGCGACTAAAGATCAGTTCCGCGACGTGGGCCTGCATGCGGCCTTCAAATCCGTTTTCCCGATCATCAGCTACTCCGGCAATGCTGCGCTGGAGTACGTCGGTTATCGCTTGGGCGAACCGGCATTTGATGTCAAAGAATGCGTATTGCGCGGTGTAACTTTCGCCGTACCTTTGCGGGTAAAAGTGCGCCTGATCATTTTCGACAAAGAATCGTCGAACAAAGCGATCAAGGACATCAAAGAGCAAGAAGTCTACATGGGTGAAATCCCATTGATGACTGAGAACGGTACCTTCGTAATCAACGGTACCGAGCGTGTTATCGTTTCCCAGCTGCACCGTTCCCCGGGCGTGTTCTTCGACCACGACCGTGGCAAGACGCACAGCTCCGGCAAGCTGCTGTACTCCGCGCGCATCATTCCTTACCGCGGTTCGTGGCTGGACTTCGAGTTCGACCCGAAAGACTGCGTATTCGTGCGTATCGACCGTCGTCGCAAGCTGCCGGCCTCGGTACTGCTGCGCGCGCTCGGTTATACCACCGAGGAAGTGCTGGACGCGTTCTACACCACCAACGTATTCCACGTGAAAGGCGAAGGCCTGAGCCTGGAGCTGGTGCCTCAGCGCCTGCGTGGTGAAGTTGCTGTTCTCGACATCCAGGATGACAAAGGCAAGGTGATCGTTGAGCAGGGCCGTCGTATTACTGCCCGCCACATCAACCAGCTGGAAAAAGCCGGGATCAAAGAGCTGGACGTGCCTCTGGATTACGTTCTGGGTCGTACCACCGCCAAGGCCATCGTGCACCCGGCTACCGGTGAGATCCTGGCAGAGTGCAACACCGAGCTGTCGACCGAGATCCTGGCGAAAATCGCCAAGGCCGGCGTCGTACGCATCGAAACTCTGTACACCAACGACATCGACTGCGGTCCGTTCGTCTCCGACACGCTGAAGATCGACTCCACCAGCAACCAATTGGAAGCGCTGGTCGAGATCTATCGCATGATGCGTCCAGGCGAGCCGCCAACCAAGGACGCTGCCGAGACCCTGTTCAACAACCTGTTCTTCAGCCCTGAGCGCTATGACCTGTCTGCGGTCGGCCGGATGAAGTTCAACCGTCGTATCGGTCGTACCGAGATCGAAGGTTCGGGCGTGCTGTGCAAGGAAGACATCGTCGCGGTACTGAAGACTCTGGTCGACATCCGTAACGGTAAAGGCATCGTCGACGACATCGACCACCTGGGTAACCGTCGTGTTCGCTGTGTAGGCGAGATGGCAGAGAACCAGTTCCGCGTTGGCCTGGTACGTGTTGAGCGTGCGGTCAAAGAGCGTCTGTCGATGGCTGAAAGCGAAGGCCTGATGCCGCAAGACCTGATCAACGCCAAGCCAGTGGCTGCGGCGGTGAAAGAGTTCTTCGGTTCCAGCCAGCTGTCGCAGTTCATGGACCAGAACAACCCGCTGTCCGAGATCACCCACAAGCGTCGTGTCTCTGCACTCGGCCCTGGCGGTCTGACTCGTGAGCGCGCGGGCTTCGAAGTCCGTGACGTACACCCGACTCATTACGGTCGTGTCTGCCCGATTGAAACGCCGGAAGGTCCGAACATCGGTCTGATCAACTCCCTGGCTGCTTACGCTCGCACCAACCAGTACGGCTTCCTCGAGAGCCCGTACCGCGTGGTGAAAGAGGGTGTGGTCACCGACGACATCGTGTTCCTGTCCGCCATTGAAGAAGCCGATCACGTGATCGCGCAGGCTTCGGCGACCATGAACGAGCAGAAAGTCCTGATCGACGAACTGGTAGCCGTACGTCACCTGAACGAATTCACCGTCAAGGCGCCGGAAGACGTCACCTTGATGGACGTTTCGCCGAAGCAGGTAGTTTCGGTTGCAGCGTCGCTGATTCCGTTCCTCGAGCACGACGACGCCAACCGTGCGTTGATGGGTTCGAACATGCAGCGTCAAGCTGTACCAACCCTGCGCGCTGACAAGCCGCTGGTCGGTACCGGCATGGAGCGTAACGTGGCTCGCGACTCCGGCGTTTGCGTCGTGGCTCGTCGTGGCGGCGTGATCGACTCTGTTGATGCCAGCCGTATCGTGGTTCGCGTTGCCGATGACGAAGTTGAAACCGGCGAAGCTGGTGTCGACATCTACAACCTGACCAAATACACCCGCTCGAACCAGAACACCTGCATCAACCAGCGTCCGCTGGTGAGCAAGGGTGATCGTGTTCAGCGTGGCGACATCATGGCCGACGGTCCGTCCACCGACATGGGTGAACTGGCTCTGGGTCAGAACATGCGCATCGCGTTCATGGCATGGAACGGCTTCAACTTCGAAGACTCCATCTGCCTGTCCGAGCGTGTGGTTCAGGAAGACCGTTTCACCACGATCCACATTCAGGAACTGACCTGTGTGGCTCGTGACACCAAGCTTGGCCCAGAGGAAATCACTGCGGACATCCCTAACGTGGGTGAAGCTGCGCTGAACAAGCTGGACGAAGCCGGTATCGTTTACGTAGGTGCTGAAGTCGGCGCAGGCGACATCCTGGTAGGTAAGGTCACTCCGAAAGGCGAGACCCAACTCACTCCGGAAGAAAAACTGCTGCGCGCAATCTTCGGTGAGAAAGCCAGCGACGTTAAAGACACTTCCCTGCGTGTGCCAACCGGCACCAAAGGTACTGTCATCGACGTACAGGTCTTCACTCGTGACGGCGTTGAGCGTGATGCTCGTGCCCTGTCGATCGAGAAGTCCCAGCTGGACGAGATCCGCAAGGATCTGAACGAAGAGTTCCGCATCGTTGAAGGCGCGACCTTCGAGCGTCTGCGTTCCGCTCTGGTAGGCCACAAGGCTGAAGGCGGCGCGGGCCTGAAGAAAGGTCAGGACATCACCGACGAAGTACTCGACGGTCTTGAGCATGGTCAGTGGTTCAAACTGCGCATGGCTGAAGATGCTCTGAACGAGCAGCTCGAGAAGGCCCAGGCCTACATCGTTGATCGTCGCCGTCTGCTGGACGACAAGTTCGAAGACAAGAAGCGCAAACTGCAGCAGGGCGATGACCTGGCTCCAGGTGTGCTGAAAATCGTCAAGGTTTACCTGGCAATCCGTCGTCGCATCCAGCCGGGCGACAAGATGGCCGGTCGTCACGGTAACAAAGGTGTGGTCTCCGTGATCATGCCGGTTGAAGACATGCCGCACGATGCCAATGGCACACCGGTCGACGTCGTCCTCAACCCACTGGGCGTACCTTCGCGTATGAACGTTGGTCAGATCCTTGAAACCCACCTCGGCCTCGCGGCCAAAGGTCTGGGCGAGAAGATCAACCGGATGGTCGAAGAGCAGCGTAAAGTCGCTGAACTGCGCACCTTCCTGGACGAGATCTACAACCAGATCGGCGGTCGTAACGAAGATCTGGACAGCTTCTCCGATCAGGAAATCCTGGATCTGGCGAAGAACCTGCGTGGCGGTGTTCCAATGGCCACTCCAGTGTTCGACGGTGCCAAGGAAAGCGAAATCAAGGCCATGCTGAAACTGGCAGACCTGCCAGAAAGCGGCCAGATGCAGCTGACCGACGGCCGTACCGGCAACAAGTTCGAGCGTCCAGTTACCGTTGGCTACATGTACATGCTGAAGCTGAACCACTTGGTAGACGACAAGATGCACGCGCGTTCTACCGGTTCGTACAGCCTGGTTACCCAGCAGCCGCTGGGTGGTAAGGCGCAGTTCGGTGGTCAGCGTTTCGGGGAGATGGAGGTCTGGGCACTGGAAGCATACGGTGCTGCTTACACTCTGCAAGAAATGCTCACAGTGAAGTCGGACGATGTGAACGGCCGGACCAAGATGTACAAAAACATCGTGGACGGCGATCACCGTATGGAGCCGGGCATGCCCGAGTCCTTCAACGTGTTGATCAAGGAAATTCGTTCCCTCGGCATCGATATCGATCTGGAAACCGAATAACACGTGACGCGATCGAGAGCGGGGCAGGATTGCCCGCTCTCTGCTCCGCCAGGAGGAAAGGCCTTGAAAGACCTACTGAATTTGCTGAAAAACCAGGGTCAAGTCGAAGAGTTCGACGCCATCCGTATCGGATTGGCCTCGCCTGAGATGATCCGCTCGTGGTCGTTCGGTGAAGTTAAAAAGCCGGAAACCATCAACTACCGTACGTTCAAACCTGAGCGTGACGGTCTGTTCTGCGCCAAGATCTTTGGCCCGGTAAAGGATTACGAGTGCCTGTGCGGTAAGTACAAGCGCTTGAAGCACCGTGGTGTGATCTGCGAGAAGTGCGGCGTTGAAGTTGCACTGGCCAAGGTTCGTCGTGAGCGCATGGCGCACATCGAACTGGCTTCGCCGGTTGCCCACATCTGGTTCCTGAAATCGCTGCCGTCCCGTATCGGCCTGCTGATGGACATGACCCTGCGTGATATCGAACGCGTTCTCTACTTCGAGAGCTATGTCGTTATCGATCCGGGCATGACCACTCTTGAAAAAGGTCAGTTGCTGAACGACGAGCAGTACTTCGAAGCGCTGGAAGAGTTCGGTGACGATTTCGACGCCCGCATGGGTGCCGAAGCTGTCCGTGAACTGCTGCACGCTATCGACCTGGAACACGAGATCGGCCGGCTGCGTGAAGAAATTCCGCAAACCAACTCCGAAACCAAGATCAAGAAGCTGTCCAAGCGTCTGAAGTTGATGGAAGCCTTCCAGGGCTCCGGCAACCTGCCAGAGTGGATGGTGCTGACCGTTCTGCCGGTTCTGCCGCCAGATCTGCGTCCACTGGTTCCACTGGATGGCGGTCGTTTCGCGACTTCCGACCTCAACGATCTGTATCGTCGAGTGATCAACCGTAACAACCGTTTGAAGCGCCTGTTGGATCTGTCCGCTCCGGACATCATCGTGCGCAACGAAAAGCGTATGTTGCAGGAAGCTGTCGATGCACTGCTCGACAACGGTCGTCGTGGGCGCGCTATCACAGGTTCCAACAAGCGTCCTCTGAAATCCCTGGCTGACATGATCAAGGGTAAGCAAGGTCGTTTCCGTCAGAACTTGCTCGGTAAGCGTGTTGACTACTCCGGTCGTTCGGTAATTACCGTTGGTCCGACCCTGCGTCTGCACCAGTGCGGTCTGCCGAAGAAGATGGCTCTCGAGCTGTTCAAGCCGTTCATTTTCGGCAAGCTGGAAATGCGTGGTCTGGCGACCACCATCAAAGCGGCCAAGAAAATGGTCGAGCGCGAACTGCCAGAGGTTTGGGACGTTCTCGCTGAAGTGATTCGCGAACACCCGGTTCTTCTCAACCGTGCACCGACCCTTCACCGTCTGGGTATCCAGGCGTTTGAACCGGTACTGATCGAAGGTAAGGCTATCCAGCTGCACCCTCTGGTCTGCGCCGCGTACAACGCCGACTTCGACGGCGACCAAATGGCCGTGCACGTACCGCTGACGCTGGAAGCCCAGCTCGAAGCGCGTGCGTTGATGATGTCGACCAACAACATTCTGTCGCCAGCCAACGGTGAGCCAATCATCGTTCCGTCGCAGGACGTTGTATTGGGTCTCTACTACATGACTCGTGAAGCGATCAACGCCAAGGGCGAAGGTCGTGTGTTCGCGGATCTGCAGGAAGTTGACCGTGTGTTCCGTGCCGGCGAAGCCGCACTGCACGCCAAGATCAAGGTTCGTATCAACGAAACCGTGAACGATCGTGACGGCAACAGCGTGAACAACACCCGTATCGTCGACACCACTGTCGGCCGTGCGCTGCTGTTCCAGGTTGTGCCAAAAGGTCTGTCGTTCGACGTCGTCAACCTGCCGATGAAGAAAAAGGCGATCTCCAAGCTGATCAACCAGTGCTACCGCGTGGTTGGTCTGAAAGAGACCGTGATCTTCGCTGACCAGTTGATGTACACCGGTTTTGCCTACTCGACCATTTCCGGCGTTTCCATCGGTGTTAACGACTTCGTTATCCCGGACGAAAAAGCCCGCATCATCGGTGCTGCCACCGACGAAGTGAAAGAAATCGAGAGCCAGTACGCCTCCGGCCTGGTAACCCAGGGCGAGAAGTACAACAAAGTGATCGACCTTTGGTCGAAAGCGAACGACGAAGTCTCCAAGGCGATGATGGCCAACCTCTCGAAAGAGAAAGTCATCGACCGTCACGGCGACGAAGTCGAGCAAGAATCGTTCAACTCGATGTACATGATGGCCGACTCGGGTGCGCGGGGTTCCGCAGCACAGATTCGTCAGCTGGCCGGTATGCGTGGTCTGATGGCCAAGCCGGACGGTTCCATCATTGAAACGCCGATTACTGCGAACTTCCGTGAAGGTCTGAGCGTACTCCAGTACTTCATCTCGACTCACGGTGCTCGTAAAGGTCTGGCGGATACCGCGTTGAAAACTGCGAACTCCGGTTACCTGACTCGTCGTCTGGTAGACGTGGCGCAGGATCTGGTCGTGACCGAGATCGATTGCGGCACCGAACACGGTCTGCTGATGACTCCGCACATTGAAGGCGGTGACGTTGTAGAACCGTTGGGTGAGCGCGTATTGGGTCGTGTCATCGCCCGTGACGTATTCAAGCCGGGTACCGAGGACGTTATCGTTCCTGCAGGCACTCTGGTAGACGAGAAGTGGGTTGAGTTCATCGAGCTGAACAGCATCGACGAAGTAATCGTGCGTTCGCCGATCAGCTGCGAAACCCGCTATGGCATTTGCGCCAAGTGCTACGGCCGTGACCTGGCTCGTGGTCACCAGGTGAACATCGGTGAAGCGGTCGGCGTTATCGCTGCCCAGTCCATCGGTGAGCCGGGTACCCAGCTGACGATGCGTACGTTCCACATCGGTGGTGCGGCAAGCCGTACTTCCGCAGCCGACAGCGTTCAGGTGAAGAATGGCGGTACCGTCCGTCTGCACAACCTGAAACACGTTGAGCGTGTGGATGGCAACCTGGTTGCCGTGTCTCGTTCCGGTGAGCTGGCAATCGCTGACGACTTCGGTCGTGAGCGCGAGCGTTACAAGCTGCCGTACGGTGCCGTGATTTCGGTTAAAGAAGGTGACAAGGTCGACGCTGGCGCAATCGTGGCCAAGTGGGATCCGCACACTCACCCGATCGTTACCGAAATGAAAGGTACCGTGACCTACGTGGGCATGGAAGAAGGCATCACGATCAAGCGTCAGACTGACGAATTGACCGGTATGACCAACATTGAAGTACTCGATGCCAAAGACCGTCCGGCCGCCGGCAAGGACATCCGTCCTGCGGTGAAGATGGTCGATGACAACGGCAAGGATCTGTTGCTGCCAGGCACTGACGTTATCGCTCAGTACTTCCTGCCAGCCAACGCCCTGGTCGGTGTTGCGGACGGTGCAAAGATTGCGATCGGTGACGTTATCGCTCGTATCCCGCAAGAAACTTCGAAAACCCGTGACATCACCGGTGGTCTGCCGCGTGTTGCCGACCTGTTCGAAGCCCGTCGTCCGAAAGAAGCGTCGATTCTGGCTGAAGTCAGCGGCACCATCGCGTTCGGTAAAGAGACCAAGGGCAAGCGCCGTCTGGTCATTACCCCGAACGACGGTAGCGATCCGTACGAAGAGCTGATTCCGAAGTGGCGTCACCTGAACGTGTTCGAAGGCGAACAGGTAAACCGCGGCGAAGTTATCTCCGACGGTCCGAGCGATCCGCACGACATCCTGCGTCTGCTGGGTGTAAGCGCGTTGGCCAAGTACATCGTCAACGAGATCCAGGACGTTTACCGCCTGCAAGGCGTGAAGATCAACGACAAGCACATCGAGACCATCCTGCGTCAGATGCTGCGTAAAGTTGAGATCTCCGAGTCCGGCGACTCCAGCTTCATCAAGGGCGACCAGATGGAACTGACTCACGTACTGGTGGAAAACGAGCGCTTGGCGACCGAAGACAAATTCGTGTCCAAGTTCACTCGCGTGCTGCTGGGTATCACCAAGGCGTCGTTGTCGACTGAATCGTTCATCTCGGCGGCCTCCTTCCAGGAGACCACTCGCGTACTGACCGAAGCAGCGGTAACCGGCAAGCGCGATTACCTGCGCGGCCTGAAAGAAAACGTGGTTGTGGGTCGTCTGATCCCGGCCGGTACCGGTCTGGCTTATCACAGCGAGCGCAAGCGTCGTCGTGATGCAGACAAGCCGTTGCGCGTAAGCGCCAGTGAAGTGGAAGCTGCACTGACCGAAGCGCTGAACTCGAGCGGTAACTGAGTTCTGCGAAAAATGAGCTGAGGCCCTGATCAAGCCGTTCATCGAATCGAGACAATTTGTCGAGGTTCGACGAGCGGGGAGGTCGGGGCCTTGCCTTGACTGGGGACAAGATCCTCTTTAGACTCTTGATCCCCTAAATTTGGCGGGAATTCGTTCCTGCCATTTTGCTTTTCTTGCAAGACAATAGCGTCGCAAGACAACAGTGGAGCTAGTAGATGGCAACTATCAACCAGCTGGTACGTCAGCCGCGTAAGCGTATCGTCGAGAAATCCGACGTGCCTGCGCTGCAGAACTGCCCGCAACGTCGTGGCGTGTGCACCCGTGTGTACACCACTACGCCGAAAAAACCTAACTCGGCACTGCGTAAAGTATGCCGTGTGCGTCTGACCAACGGTTTCGAGGTTTCCTCGTACATCGGTGGTGAAGGCCACAACCTGCAAGAGCACAGCGTGGTACTGATCCGCGGCGGTCGTGTAAAAGACTTGCCAGGTGTTCGTTACCACACCGTTCGCGGCTCCTTGGATACTTCCGGCGTTAAAGGCCGTAACCAGGGTCGTTCGAAGTACGGTACCAAGCGTCCGAAGTAATCGGCCGTTTTGCAGATTTTCATTTTATTGAGTCGATAAGAGTAAGGTCGGGCGCGCATCCACTGGATCTGTCCCGAGCTAACCTGAAGACCGTTTGAGGGCTTATCAATGCCAAGACGTCGCGTAGCAGCAAAGCGTGAGATTCTGGACGATCCGAAATACGGAAGCCAAATCCTCGCCAAATTCATGAACCACGTTATGGAAAGCGGCAAGAAAGCCGTTGCCGAGCGTATCGTTTATGGTGCCCTGGAAACCGTTGCGGCTCGCAAGACCGGCACCGATCCCCTGGAACTCTTCGAAAAAGCACTCGACGCCATCGCTCCGCTGGTCGAAGTGAAGTCGCGCCGCGTTGGTGGTGCTACTTACCAGGTTCCGGTCGAGGTTCGTCCGTCCCGTCGTAACGCTCTGGCAATGCGCTGGTTGGTAGACTTCGCCCGCAAGCGTGGCGAGAAGTCTATGGCTCTGCGCTTGGCTGGCGAGCTGCTGGATGCTGCTGAAGGTAAAGGTGCTGCTGTTAAGAAGCGTGAAGACGTGCACCGTATGGCCGAAGCTAACAAAGCTTTCTCGCACTACCGCTTCTAATTTTAGCTTCACTAATTTTGCGAGGGCTTTATGGCTCGTACTACTCCGATTAGTCGCTACCGTAACATCGGTATCGTCGCTCACGTGGATGCTGGTAAAACCACCACTACCGAGCGCGTCCTTTTTTACACTGGCAAAAGTCACAAAATGGGCGAGGTGCATGATGGCGCCGCGACCACGGACTGGATGGTTCAGGAGCAGGAGCGTGGTATTACCATTACTTCTGCTGCCATTACCGCCTTCTGGAAAGGTTCCGAGAAGCAGTACCCACACGAGCATCGCTTCAACGTAATCGATACCCCGGGCCACGTAGACTTCACTATTGAAGTAGAGCGTTCCCTGCGTGTACTCGACGGCGCTGTTGTTGTGTTCTGCGGTACTTCGGGTGTTGAGCCTCAGTCGGAAACCGTATGGCGTCAGGCCAACAAATACGGCGTTCCACGTCTTGTTTACGTAAACAAGATGGACCGTGCTGGTGCCAACTTCCTGCGCGTGATCGGTCAGATCAAACAGCGTCTGGGTCACACTCCGGTGCCGATCCAGCTGGCTATCGGTTCGGAAGATAACTTCCAGGGCCAGATCGACCTGATCAACATGCAAGCTGTCTACTGGAACGACTCTGACAAGGGTATGGTTCCGGTTCGCAAGGAAATCCCTGCGGACATGCTTGAACTGGCTGAAGAATGGCGCAACAACATGGTTGAAGCTGCCGCCGAAGCCAGCGAAGAGTTGATGAACAAGTACCTGGAAGGTGAAGAGCTGTCGATCGAAGAGATCAAGGCTGCTTTGCGTGCACGTACTATCGCCGGCGAAATCGTTCTGGCTGTTTGCGGTTCTTCGTTCAAGAACAAGGGTGTTCCCCTGGTTCTCGACGCCGTTATCGACTTCCTGCCTGCTCCGACCGACATTCCTGCTATCAAGGGTTCCAATCCTGATAACGAGGAAGAAGAGATGGAGCGTCATGCAAGCGACGACGAGCCGTTCGCGGCCTTGGCGTTCAAGATCGCTACCGACCCATTCGTGGGTACCTTGACCTTCGTCCGCGTTTACTCGGGCGTGTTGAACTCCGGCGACGGCGTGATCAACTCGGTTAAAGGCAAGAAAGAGCGCGTGGGTCGTATGGTGCAAATGCACGCAAACGCCCGTGAAGAGATCAAGGAAGTACGCGCTGGCGACATCGCGGCCCTGATCGGCATGAAGGACGTCACCACTGGTGAAACCCTCTGCAACGCTGACAAGCCAATCATCCTGGTTCGCATGGACTTCCCGGAGCCGGTTATTTCGGTTGCCGTAGAGCCTAAGACCAAGGATGACCAGGAAAAAATGGGTATCGCTCTGGGCAAGCTTGCTCAGGAAGACCCATCTTTCCGCGTTAAAACTGATGAAGAGACTGGTCAAACGATCATCTCCGGCATGGGCGAGTTGCACCTGGACATCCTGGTTGACCGGATGCGCCGTGAGTTCAACGTCGAAGCCAACATCGGCAAGCCACAGGTTTCGTACCGTGAGCGCATCACGAAGAACTGCGAAATCGAAGGCAAGTTCGTTCGTCAGTCCGGCGGTCGTGGCCAGTTCGGTCACTGCTGGATTCGCTTTGCTCCTGCTGACGAAGGTCAGGAAGGTCTGCAATTCCTGAACGAAGTAGTGGGTGGTGTGGTTCCTAAGGAATACATCCCGGCTATCCAGAAGGGTATCGAAGAGCAGATGAAGAACGGCGTTGTTGCCGGCTATCCGCTGATCGGCCTGAAGGCTACCGTGTTCGATGGTTCTTACCACGACGTCGACTCCAACGAGATGGCGTTTAAAGTGGCTGCTTCCATGGCGACCAAGCAACTGGCCCAGAAGGGCGGTGGTGAGTTGCTCGAGCCGATCATGGCGGTAGAGGTTGTTACGCCTGAAGACTATATGGGTGATGTGATGGGCGACCTTAACCGTCGTCGCGGCATGATCCAGGGTATGGAAGACACAGTGTCCGGCAAGGTTATCCGTGCCGAGGTTCCACTGGGTGAGATGTTCGGTTATGCGACCGACGTTCGTTCCATGTCCCAGGGTCGCGCAAGCTACTCTATGGAATTCAAAAAATACGATACGGCTCCGTCGCACATCGTCGAATCCGTTACCAAAAAACAAGGCTGATTCAGCCCCTTTAGGCTAGGAGTTAATTGTCGTGGCTAAAGAAAAATTTGATCGTTCCCTACCGCACGTAAACGTTGGCACCATCGGCCACGTTGACCACGGTAAAACCACTCTGACCGCTGCTCTGACTCGCGTCTGCTCCGAAGTTTTCGGTTCGGCCGTAGTTGAATTCGACAAGATCGACAGCGCACCAGAAGAAAAAGCTCGCGGTATCACCATCAACACCGCGCACGTTGAGTACAACTCGAACATTCGTCACTACGCTCACGTTGACTGCCCAGGTCACGCTGACTACGTGAAGAACATGATCACTGGTGCTGCGCAGATGGACGGCGCGATCCTGGTTTGCTCGGCCGCTGATGGTCCGATGCCGCAAACCCGTGAGCACATCCTGCTGTCCCGTCAGGTAGGCGTTCCGTACATCGTGGTTTTCCTGAACAAGGCTGACCTGGTAGACGACGCTGAGCTGCTGGAACTGGTTGAGATGGAAGTTCGCGACCTGCTGTCCACCTATGACTTCCCAGGCGACGACACTCCGATCATCATCGGTTCTGCTCGTATGGCGCTGGAAGGCAAAGACGACAACGAAATGGGCACCACCGCTGTTAAGAAGCTGGTGGAAACTCTGGACAGCTACATCCCAGAGCCAGAGCGTGCTATCGACAAGCCGTTCCTGATGCCAATCGAAGACGTGTTCTCGATCTCGGGTCGCGGTACTGTTGTGACCGGTCGTATCGAGCGCGGTATCGTTCGCGTTCAAGACGCCCTGGAAATCGTTGGTCTGCGTGACACCACCACCACCACCTGCACCGGTGTTGAGATGTTCCGCAAGCTGCTGGACGAAGGTCGTGCTGGCGAGAACTGCGGCGTTCTGCTGCGTGGTACCAAGCGTGACGACGTTGAGCGTGGTCAGGTTCTGGTTAAGCCGGGTTCGGTTAAGCCGCACACCAAGTTCACCGCAGAGGTTTACGTTCTGAGCAAGGAAGAAGGCGGCCGTCACACTCCGTTCTTCAAAGGCTACCGTCCACAGTTCTACTTCCGTACTACTGACGTGACTGGTAACTGCGAGCTGCCAGAAGGCGTTGAAATGGTAATGCCAGGTGACAACATTCAGATGACTGTTACCCTGATCAAAACCATCGCGATGGAAGACGGTCTGCGTTTCGCAATCCGTGAAGGCGGCCGTACCGTTGGTGCTGGCGTCGTAGCTAAAATCATCGAGTGATCTCTTTATTGAGTCAGCTTTGATGAGTTGAAAAAGCCCCCGCTTAGCGGGGGCTTTTTTATTGGGTTGACACCTATCTGGGGCGTCTATAGAATTGCGCCTCCTTTTAACGGGCGTATTGCGCCCGGTGGGAATAGCAGCCGGAGTCTGAAATCCAATGCAAAATCAGCAAATCCGTATCAGGTTGAAGGCTTTTGACCATCGCCTGATCGACCAATCAACCCAGGAAATCGTGGAAACCGCGAAACGTACTGGTGCTCAAGTGCGTGGTCCAATTCCACTGCCTACCCGTAAAGAGCGGTTCACCGTTCTGGTTTCTCCGCACGTCAACAAAGACGCGCGTGACCAGTACGAGATCCGCACTCATAAGCGCGTTCTGGACATCGTCCAGCCAACGGATAAAACCGTTGATGCACTTATGAAGCTTGATCTTGCGGCCGGTGTGGAAGTGCAGATCAGCCTCGGCTAAGACTCGGTCTTGGTCGTGTAACGCTCTGAAATGGGCGGCCATAGCGGGTGAAAGCCCCGTACACTCATGAGGTTTACAACATGACTATTGGTGTAGTCGGTCGTAAAGCGGGTATGACCCGTATTTTCACCGAAGAAGGTGTCTCCATTCCGGTCACGGTCATTGAGATCGAGCCGAATCGCGTCACCCAGTTCAAAACTGAAGAAACCGATGGCTATCGTGCAGTGCAAGTCACTGTCGGCGAGCGTCGTGCTTCCCGTGTTACAGCTGCTCAAGCTGGCCACTTCGCCAAGGCGAACGTTGCCGCTGGTCGTACCGTAATGGAATTCCGTCTTGAAGAAGGCGAGTACCAGGCCGGCGATCTGATCAACGCTGAAATCTTCGCTGCTGGTCAACTGGTTGATGTAACCGGTCAGTCCAAAGGTAAAGGCTTCCAGGGTACGATCAAGCGTTGGAACTTCCGCGGGCAAGATAACACCCACGGTAACTCCGTATCCCACCGCGTCCCAGGCTCTATCGGCCAGTGCCAGACTCCTGGTCGTGTATTCAAGGGCAAAAAAATGTCCGGTCATATGGGCGCTGAGCGCGTGACCGTGCAGTCCCTGGAAGTAGTGCGCGTGGACGCTGAACGCAATCTGTTGTTGGTCAAGGGCGCTGTACCTGGCGCTACTGGCGGCAACCTGGTTGTACGTCCGGCAGCCAAGGCTCGCGGTTAAGGGGAAGCTGACATGCAATTAAATGTAAATGACGCTCAAGCGATCGAAGTTTCCGAACTGACATTTGGCGGCGAGTTCAACGAGACGCTGGTTCACCAAGCAGTCGTGGCCTACATGGCTGGCGGCCGTCAGGGTAGCAAGCAGCAGAAGACCCGTTCCGACGTTCGTGGTGGCGGCAAGCGCCCATGGCGTCAGAAAGGTACTGGCCGTGCTCGTGCCGGTACTATCCGCAGCCCAATCTGGCGCGGCGGCGGCACCACCTTTGCAGCTCGTCCACAGGATCACTCCCAGAAGCTGAACAAGAAGATGTATCGCGCAGCAATGCGTTCCATCCTTGCTGAGCTGGTGCGTACTGATCGTCTGGTGGTGGTTCAGGATTTCGCAGTTGAAACTCCGAAAACCAAAGACCTGCTGGGCAAACTGAACAACATGAGCCTGACCGATGTTCTGATCGTGTCGGACGCTGTTGATCAGAACCTGTACCTGGCTGCTCGCAACCTGCCACACGTTGATGTACGTGACGTGCAAGGTTCCGATCCAGTTAGTCTGATCGCATACGACAAGGTGTTGATCACCGTGTCGGCCGTGAAGAAATTCGAGGAGCTGCTGGGATGAACCAGGAACGCGTATTTAAAGTTCTGCTTGGCCCGCACGTTTCCGAGAAGGCTACGGTTCTGGCAGACAAGAAAGGCCAGTTCGTTTTCAAGGTTGCTACTGATGCAACCAAGCTGGAAATCAAGAAGGCCGTCGAAAGCCTGTTCAGCGTGAAAGTTGAGCGTGTTACTACCCTGAATGTTCTGGGTAAGAGCAAGCGCACCGCTCGCGGTCTGGGCAAGCGTAATGACTGGAAGAAGGCAGTTATCTCCCTTCAGCCAGGCCAAGATCTCGATTTCAGCAGCAGTGCTGAGTAAGGAAGGGGTGCATCATGGCAATCGTTAAATGCAAACCGACTTCCCCTGGCCGCCGTTTTGTGGTCAAGGTGGTCAACCAGGAGCTGCATAAAGGCGCTCCTCACGCACCGCTGCTCGAGAAAAAATCGAAGTCTGGTGGTCGTAACAACAATGGCCGTATTACCACTCGTCACATCGGTGGTGGTCATAAGCAGCATTATCGTCTGGTCGACTTCCGTCGCAACGACAAGGATGGCATCGCTGCCACTGTCGAGCGTATCGAATACGATCCAAACCGTACTGCTCACATCGCTCTGCTGCTGTACGCAGATGGCGAGCGTCGCTACATCATCGCCCCTAAAGGCGTGAGCGCTGGCGACCAGCTGATCGCAGGTGCTCTGGCACCGATCAAGCCGGGCAACGCTCTGCAACTGCGCAACATTCCAGTTGGTAGCACCGTACACGGCATCGAACTGAAGCCAGGTAAAGGCGCGCAAATCGCTCGTTCCGCTGGCGCTTCGGCTCAGCTGATCGCTCGTGAAGGCGTTTACGTGACCCTGCGTCTGCGTTCCGGTGAAATGCGTAAAGTACTGGCTGAGTGCCGTGCGACCCTGGGCGAAGTCTCGAACTCCGAGCACAGCCTGCGTTCGCTGGGTAAAGCTGGTGCCAAGCGCTGGCGTGGCGTTCGCCCAACCGTTCGTGGTGTTGCCATGAACCCGGTTGACCACCCACATGGTGGTGGTGAAGGTCGTACCTCTGGTGGTCGTCATCCGGTATCGCCATGGGGCTTCCCGACTAAGGGCGCGAAGACTCGTGGTAATAAGCGTACCGACAAAATGATCGTCCGTCGTCGCAAGTAAATAGAGGGATACGACAGTGCCACGTTCTCTGAAAAAAGGTCCTTTTATTGATCTTCACCTACTGAAGAAGATCGAAGTGGCGGCGGAAAAGAACGATCGCAAACCAATTAAGACTTGGTCGCGTCGTTCGATGATCCTGCCACAAATGGTCGGTCTGACCATCGCAGTACACAACGGTCGTCAGCACGTCCCAGTTCTCGTTAACGAAGACATGGTCGGCCACAAACTGGGCGAGTTCGCCGGTACCCGCAACTATCGCGGGCACGTGGCAGACAAGAAAGCCAAGCGTTAAGGGGTAAGGAAATGGAAGTAGCCGCTAAGTTGTCGGGCGCTCGAATCTCCGCCCAGAAAGCCCGCTTGGTCGCCGACCAGATCCGCGGGAAGAAGGTGGGCGAAGCGCTCAACCTGTTGGCTTTCAGCAGTAAGAAAGCCGCCGAGATCATGAAAAAAGTGCTGGAGTCGGCCGTAGCCAACGCCGAGCATAACGAAGGCGCAGACGTTGATGACCTGAAGGTCAGCACCGTTTTCGTCAACGAAGGGCGTTCGCTGAAGCGCATCATGCCACGTGCCAAAGGCCGTGCTGATCGCATCGTCAAGCGGTCTTGCCATATCACTGTCAAGGTTGCTGACAAGTAACGGAGTCGAAGAGATGGGTCAGAAAGTACATCCCATTGGCATTCGCCTGGGAATCGTCAAGGAGCACACCTCCGTCTGGTACGCAGACGGTCGGACTTATGCGGACTACTTGTTCGCTGATCTGAAGGTGCGTGAATACCTCCAAGACAAACTAAAAAGCGCGTCCGTAAGCCGTATCGATATCCATCGTCCGGCCCAAACTGCACGCATCACCATCCACACCGCTCGTCCAGGTATTGTTATCGGGAAGAAAGGTGAAGATGTTGAGAAACTGCGTCAGGACCTGACCAAGCAAATGGGTGTGCCTGTGCACATCAATATCGAAGAGATCCGCAAGCCGGAGCTCGACGGTATGCTGGTTGCGCAGAGCGTAGCTCAGCAGCTGGAGCGTCGTGTAATGTTCCGTCGCGCCATGAAGCGCGCTGTACAGAACGCCATGCGCATTGGTGCCAAAGGCATCAAAATCCAAGTGAGCGGTCGTCTCGGCGGTGCTGAAATTGCACGTACTGAATGGTATCGCGAAGGTCGTGTGCCACTGCACACCCTGCGTGCCGACATCGACTATGCCAACTACGAAGCTCACACCACTTACGGTGTGATCGGTGTAAAGGTTTGGATCTTCAAAGGCGAAGTAATTGGTGGTCGCCAAGAAGAGCTGAAGCCACAAGCACCAGCGCCTCGTAAAAAAGCTGCTAAGTAAGGGGTACGCCAAATGTTGCAACCTAAGCGTACGAAGTTCCGCAAGCAGATGACCGGCCACAACCGTGGTCTGGCACTGCGCGGTAGCAAAGTCAGCTTCGGCGAGTTCGCGCTGAAGTCTGTAGCTCGTGGTCGTCTCACCGCTCGTCAGATCGAGTCAGCGCGTCGTGCACTGACCCGTCACGTAAAACGTGGCGGCAAGATCTGGATCCGTGTATTCCCGGACAAGCCGATCTCCAAGAAGCCTCTCGAGGTTCGTATGGGTAAAGGTAAGGGTAACGTGGAGTACTGGGTTGCCCAGATTCAGCCAGGCAAAGTCCTGTATGAAATCGAGGGTGTTTCTGAAGAGCTGGCGCGTGAGGCTTTCGCCCTGGCTGCTGCAAAGCTGCCGCTCGCCACCTCCTTTGTTAAACGGACGGTGATGTGATGAAAGCGAATGAACTTCGTGAAAAATCCGCACAGCAGCTGAACGAGCAACTGCTCGGCTTGCTGCGCGACCAGTTCAATCTGCGCATGCAGAAAGCAACTGGCCAGTTGGGGCAGTCTCATCTGCTCTCGCAAGTTAAGCGTGACATTGCTCGCGTGAAGACTGTGCTCAACCAGCAGGCAGGTAAGTGATCATGGCTGAAGCCGAAAAAACTGTCCGTACGCTGACTGGCCGTGTTGTCAGCGACAAGATGGACAAAACCATCACCGTTCTGATCGAGCGTCGCGTTAAGCACCCGATCTACGGTAAATACGTTAAGCGTTCGACTAAGCTGCACGCGCACGACGAAACCAATCAGTGCCACATCGGCGACAAAGTCACTATTCGTGAAACTCGTCCGATGGCCAAGACCAAGTCTTGGGCGCTGGTTGATGTTCTCGAACGCGCTGTGGAAGTCTAAGGGCTAGGGGTCGGAGAAATTATATGATTCAGACTCAATCCATGCTCGATGTGGCCGATAACAGCGGCGCTCGCCGTGTTATGTGCATCAAGGTGCTGGGTGGCTCCCATCGTCGTTACGCTGGTATCGGTGACATCATCAAAGTTACCGTGAAGGAAGCAATTCCTCGCGGTAAGGTGAAAAAAGGCCAAGTGATGACTGCTGTTGTAGTCCGCACTCGTCACGGCGTACGTCGTGCTGATGGCTCCATTATCCGCTTTGATGGCAACGCTGCTGTTCTTCTGAACAACAAGCAAGAGCCGATCGGCACCCGTATCTTTGGGCCAGTGACCCGTGAACTTCGTACCGAGAAGTTCATGAAGATCGTCTCGCTCGCCCCAGAAGTGCTGTAAGGAGATCCGACATGCAAAAGATTCGTCGTGACGACGAGATCATCGTGATCGCCGGCAAAGACAAAGGTAAGCGCGGTAAGGTGCTGAAGGTTCTTGCTGACAACCGTCTGGTTGTTGGTGGTCTGAACCTGGTCAAGCGTCATACCAAGCCTAACCCGATGTCGGGCGTACAGGGCGGTATCGTCGAGAAAGAAGCGCCACTGCACGCTTCCAACGTCGCCATCTTCAACGGCGAAACCAACAAGGCTGACCGCGTTGGTTTCAAAGTAGAAGACGGTAAGAAAATTCGTGTCTTCAAGTCGACCCAAAAAGCGGTTGATGCTTGAACACTGCTAGGTAGAAGACCATGGCACGACTAAAAGAGATTTACCGGAAGGAAATCGCTCCGAAACTTAAGGAAGAACTTAAGCTTTCGAACGTGATGGAAGTTCCGCGCGTTACCAAGATCACCCTGAACATGGGTCTGGGCGAAGCGATCGGCGACAAAAAAGTCATCGAGCACGCTGTTGCTGACCTGGAAAAGATCACCGGCCAGAAAGTCGTTGTGACCTACGCTCGCAAATCCATCGCAGGCTTTAAAGTCCGTGAAGGTTGGCCGATCGGCGTCAAAGTGACCCTGCGCCGTGAGCGTATGTACGAGTTCCTGGATCGTCTGCTGTCTATCTCCCTGCCTCGGGTTCGCGACTTCCGCGGCCTGAATGCCAAGTCCTTCGATGGTCGTGGCAACTACAGCATGGGCGTGAAAGAGCAGATCATTTTCCCGGAAATCGACTACGACAAGATCGATGCTCTCCGCGGTCTGGACATTACCCTGACCACCACTGCCAAGAACGATGACGAAGGCCGCGCTCTGCTGCGTGCTTTCAAATTCCCGTTCCGCAACTGATTGGAGTAGGAAAATGGCCAAGAAGAGCATGAAAAACCGTGAGCTGAAGCGTCAGCTCACTGTTGCCAAATACGCCGTCAAGCGTGCAGCGCTGAAAGCTATCATCGTCGATCTGAACGCAAGTCCAGAAGCGCGTTGGGAAGCTACCGTAGCTCTGCAGAAGCAACCGCGTGACGCAAGCGCTTCGCGCATGCGTAACCGTTGCCGTCTGACCGGTCGTCCGCACGGCGTTTACCGCAAGTTCGGCCTCGGCCGTAACAAACTGCGTGAAGCGGCAATGCGTGGTGACGTACCAGGTCTGGTTAAAGCCAGCTGGTAATTGCTGTCAAAGCCTTGATGGTCGGGGTCGCAAGAACCTGACCATCGGTGGCCTTGAACTTGAATCAAGCCCCTTTTGGGGCTTGATTCATTTCTGGGGTGTGTCTAGAATGACCGGCTCGCCTGAGCCCGTGTTTTTTACGCCCGGAATTCCTCGGCGACAAGTAGTAGCCGCAAGGCTAATTTTTCTGTATTAGGAGCGTCTAGCCCATGAGTATGCAGGACCCGTTAGCGGACATGCTAACTCGAATCCGTAATGCCCAGATGGCTGAAAAGTCCGTCGTAAGCATGCCGTCTTCCACGTTGAAGGTGGCTGTAGCAAAAGTCCTGAAGGACGAAGGTTACATCGCGGGTTATCAGATCAGCAGCGAAACCAAGCCGCTGCTGTCCATCGAGCTGAAATACTTCGAAGGCCGTCCGGTCATCGAGGAAGTGAAGCGCGTTAGCCGTCCAGGCCTGCGTCAGTACAAGTCCGTCGAAGATCTGCCAAAAGTACGTGGCGGCCTCGGTGTGTCTATCGTCTCCACCAACAAAGGTGTGATGACTGATCGTGCTGCGCGCGCTGCCGGTGTCGGCGGCGAAGTTCTTTGCACTGTGTTCTAAGGGGGGATAAGCATGTCTCGCGTCGCTAAGAACCCCGTTAAGCTGCCAGCCGGTGTCGAAGTAAAATTCGCAGGCCAACAGCTTTCGGTGAAGGGTGCCAAGGGTACTCTTGAACTGAACGTCCATTCGTCCGTTGAAGTCGTTGAAGAAGCCGGTGAGCTGCGTTTTGCTGCTCGCAATGGCGATCAACAGACTCGCGCAATGGCCGGTACCACTCGTGCGTTGGTAAACAACATGGTCCAGGGCGTAAGCCAAGGCTTCGAGCGCAAGCTCCAGCTGGTCGGTGTTGGTTACAAAGCGCAAGCAAAAGGTCAGGTGCTGAACCTGGCTCTTGGCTTCTCGCACCCAGTGGATTACGAACTGCCGGAAGGCATCACCGCTGAGACTCCTAGCCAGACCGATATCCTGATCAAGGGCATCGACAAGCAGCTGGTAGGTCAAGTGGCCGCCGAGATCCGCGACTTCCGTCCACCAGAGCCGTACAAAGGCAAAGGTGTGCGCTACGCGGACGAAGTCGTCCGTCGTAAAGAAGCCAAGAAGAAGTAGGGCATAGCAAATGACCGACAAAAAAGTTACTCGACTGCGTCGCGCTCGCAAAGCACGCCTGAAAATGCACGAACTCGAAGTCGTGCGTCTCTGCGTGTTCCGCTCTTCGCAGCACATCTACGCCCAGGTCATTTCGGCCGACGGCAACAAAGTCCTGGCAAGCGCCTCGACTTTGGATAAAGAACTGCGTGATGGCGCCACTGGCAACATCGACGCGGCCACTAAGGTTGGCCAGCTGGTCGCTACGCGTGCTAAGGCCGCTGGCGTCTCGCAGGTGGCTTTCGACCGCTCTGGCTTCAAGTACCACGGCCGCGTTAAAGCGCTGGCTGATGCTGCTCGTGAAGCTGGGCTGGAGTTCTAAGTTATGTCAAATAACGACCAAAAGCGCGACGAAGGCTACATCGAGAAGCTGGTTCAAGTTAACCGCGTAGCCAAAACCGTTAAAGGCGGCCGTATCTTCACTTTCACCGCGTTGACCGTGGTTGGTGATGGTAAAGGGCGTGTTGGCTTCGGCCGTGGCAAGTCGCGTGAAGTGCCTGCTGCGATCCAGAAGGCAATGGAAGCTGCTCGCCGCAACATGATCCAGGTTGATCTGAACGGCACCACTCTGCAGTACGCAATGAAGTCCGCTCACGGCGCTTCGAAGGTGTACATGCAGCCTGCTTCTGAAGGTACCGGTATCATCGCTGGCGGCGCTATGCGTGCTGTCCTCGAAGTTGCTGGCGTTCAGAACGTTCTGGCCAAGTGCTACGGCTCGACTAACCCGGTAAACGTGGTTCACGCCACTTTCAAGGGTCTGAAAGCTATGCAATCTCCTGAGTCCATCGCTGCCAAGCGCGGCCTGACTGTCAAGGAGATCTTCTGATCATGGCTACCGTTAAAGTAACGCTGATCAAAAGCATGACCGGCCGCATCCCTAACCACAAACTGTGCGTTAAGGGTCTGGGTCTGCGTCGCATCGGTCACACTGTAGAAGTCCAGGATACTCCCGAGAATCGCGGGATGATCAACAAGGCTTACTACATGCTGCGTGTCGAGGGTTAATCGATGAAACTCAATGATCTGAGTCCAGCGCCGGGTTCCCGTCGCGAAAAGCATCGTCCGGGCCGTGGTATCGGTAGTGGTTTGGGTAAGACTGGTGGCCGTGGTCACAAAGGTCAGACTTCCCGCTCCGGTGGCACCATTGCTCCAGGCTTTGAAGGCGGTCAACAGCCGCTGCATCGTCGCCTGCCGAAGTTCGGTTTCGTTTCCCTGAAAGCCATGGATCGCGCAGAAGTGCGTCTGTCCGAGCTGGCTAAAGTGGAAGGCGACATCGTCACCGTGCAGTCCCTGAAAGATGCCAACGTGATCAACGTCAACGTGCAGCGTGTGAAAATCATGCTGTCCGGTGAAGTGGCTCGCGCTGTCACTATCGGCAAGGGAATCGGCGCCACCAAAGGTGCGCGTGCGGCTATCGAAGCAGCTGGCGGCAAGTTCGAGGAATAAATGGCTAAGCAAGGTGCTCTCTCTGCGCTCGGCAAAGGCGGTATGTCTGAACTTTGGGCTCGTCTGCGTTTTCTGTTCCTGGCGATTATCGTCTACCGAATAGGCGCACACATCCCGGTTCCAGGTATCAACCCGGACCGACTCGCAGACCTGTTTCGACAGAATGAGGGGACCATTCTTAGCTTGTTCAACATGTTTTCCGGCGGCGCGCTGGAGCGGATGAGCATCTTTGCACTGGGGATCATGCCGTACATTTCGGCATCGATCATCATGCAACTGATGACCGCCGTCAGCCCGCAGCTGGAGCAGTTGAAGAAGGAAGGTGAAGCTGGCCGTCGCAAGATCAGCCAGTACACCCGCTACGGCACCGTCGTCCTAGCTCTCGTTCAGGCCATTGGCATGTCCATTGGTCTGGCGGGGCAGGGCGTTGCGTTCACTGGTGACTTTGGCTTCCATTTCGTCGCGGTCTCCACGTTTGTGGCTGGCGCGATGTTCATGATGTGGCTGGGTGAGCAGATTACTGAGCGTGGTGTAGGCAACGGTATCTCGATGTTGATTTTTTCGGGTATCGTCGCCGGTCTTCCGAGAGCAATCGGGCAGTCTTTCGAGTCTGCGCGTCAGGGCGATATCAATATCTTCGCCTTGGTTGCCATCGGTTTGCTGGCAGTAGCGATTATCGGTTTCGTGGTGTTCATTGAGCGTGGTCAGCGTCGTATCGCTGTTCACTACGCCAAGCGTCAGCAGGGCCGCAAGGTTTTTGCTGCGCAGACAAGCCACTTGCCGCTGAAGGTGAACATGGCCGGTGTTATTCCGGCTATTTTCGCGAGCAGCATTTTGCTGTTCCCGGCTTCGTTGGGTGCCTGGTTCGGTCAGTCTGAAGGTATGGGCTGGTTGCAGGACATCTCGCAGTCGATCGCTCCTGGTCAGCCGTTGAATATTCTGCTGTTTAGTGCAGGGATTATTTTCTTCTGCTTCTTCTATACGGCGTTGATGTTCAATCCGAAAGACGTAGCGGAAAACCTGAAGAAGTCCGGTGCCTTTATTCCGGGCATCCGTCCAGGTGAGCAGTCCGCACGCTATATTGATGGCGTTCTGACTCGCTTGACCATGTTCGGTGCTCTTTACATGACGGCCGTGTGCTTGTTGCCCCAGTTCCTGGTGGTTGCAGCAAACGTTCCGTTCTACCTTGGCGGGACCTCGTTGCTGATCGTGGTCGTGGTTGTGATGGACTTCATGTCCCAAGTACAATCGCACCTCGTTTCGCACCAGTACGAATCCCTGATGAAGAAAGCCAACCTGAAGGGTTACGGCAGCGGCATGTTGCGCTGAGTACCCATAAGGTTCGAGGAGTTGGTGATGAAAGTTCGTGCATCGGTGAAAAAGCTGTGCCGTAACTGCAAGATTATTCGCCGCGAAGGTGTTGTTCGAGTAATTTGCAGCGCGGAACCGCGTCACAAACAGCGCCAAGGCTGAGTGTGATTGTGCTTCAAGCCCGGTAGCTAGTGCGCTACCGGGTTGATTATTTGTTATTACAGCGATATTATCTCGCGCCCTATTTCTTGGCTTCCGGGGCGTAGGTAGCTGTCAATTGGAGTCCCACTGAATGGCCCGTATTGCAGGCGTTAACATTCCAGATAACAAGCATACTGTTATCTCGCTGACCTACATCTATGGTGTTGGTCGCACTACTGCACAGAAGATCTGTGCAGAGACTGGGGTAAACCCAGCCGCAAAGATCAAGGATCTGAGCGACGAGCAGATTGAACAGCTGCGTGGCGAAGTGGCGAAGTTCACCACTGAAGGTGACCTGCGTCGCGAAATCAACATGAAAATCAAGCGCTTGATGGACCTCGGTTGCTATCGCGGTCTGCGTCATCGTCGTGGTCTGCCAGTACGCGGTCAGCGTACCAAGACCAACGCGCGTACCCGTAAAGGTCCGCGTAAGCCGATCCGCAAGTAATCGCCCCAGCGAATCGACAGGAATTTAATCATGGCAAAACCTGCTGCTCGTCCTCGTAAAAAAGTTAAAAAGACAGTGGTTGATGGCATCGCCCACATCCATGCCTCTTTTAACAACACCATCGTGACCATCACCGACCGTCAAGGTAACGCTCTTTCCTGGGCTACCTCCGGTGGTTCGGGTTTCCGCGGTTCCCGCAAGTCCACCCCGTTCGCTGCTCAAGTAGCTGCTGAGCGTGCTGGTCAAGCTGCGCTGGAATACGGCCTGAAAAACCTCGACGTGAACGTCAAGGGCCCAGGTCCAGGTCGTGAATCCGCAGTCCGCGCTTTGAACGGCTGTGGCTACAAGATCGCCAGCATCACCGACGTGACGCCAATCCCGCACAACGGGTGCCGTCCGCCGAAGAAGCGCCGCGTGTAATCCAGGAGATTGTAAAGAATGGCTCGTTACATTGGTCCAAAATGCAAACTCGCTCGTCGCGAAGGCACCGATCTCTTCCTGAAGAGCGGCGTGCGCGCGATCGAATCGAAGTGCAACATTGAAGCAGCACCTGGTATCCACGGCCAACGCCGCGGTCGCCAGTCCGATTACGGCACCCAACTGCGCGAAAAGCAGAAGGTCCGTCGTATCTACGGCGTTCTCGAGCGTCAGTTCAGCGGCTACTACAAAGCTGCTGCCAGCAAGAAAGGTGCAACTGGTGAAAACCTGCTGCAACTGCTCGAATGCCGTCTGGACAACGTTGTATACCGTATGGGCTTCGGTTCGACTCGTGCCGAATCCCGTCAGCTGGTATCGCACAAGTCGATCAGCGTTAACGGCCAGACCGTAAACGTTCCGTCCTACCAGGTTCGTGCTGGTGACGTGGTTGCTGTTCGCGAGAAGGCAAAGAACCAACTTCGCATTGTCCAAGCTCTCGAGCTGTGCGCCCAACGTGGTCGCGTAGAATGGGTAGAGGTAGATGCTGAGAAGAAGTCGGGCGTTTTCAAGAACGTTCCTGCTCGCAGTGATCTGTCCGCCGACATCAACGAAAGCCTGATTGTCGAGCTCTACTCCAAGTAAGTAAGGGCTAGAAAATAGGTGCATCCATGCAGATTTCGGTAAATGAGTTCCTGACACCCCGCCACATTGATGTGCAGGTTGTCAGTCCAACCCGCGCCAAGATCACTCTCGAGCCTCTCGAGCGTGGTTTTGGCCACACCCTGGGCAACGCGCTGCGCCGCATCCTGTTGTCCTCAATGCCCGGCTGCGCAGTAGTCGAGGCCGAGATTGACGGTGTGCTCCACGAGTACAGCGCCATCGAAGGTGTACAGGAAGACGTAATTGAAATCCTGTTGAACCTTAAAGGTCTGGCCATCAAGCTGCACGGTCGTGACGAAGTTACGCTGACCTTGTCGAAGAAGGGTTCGGGGGTGGTTACCGCTGCCGATATTCAGCTGGATCATGATGTCGAGATCGTTAATCCCGATCACGTAATCGCTAACCTGGCGTCTAACGGCGCCCTGAACATGAAGCTCACTGTAGCTCGTGGTCGTGGTTATGAACCAGCCGACTCGCGTCAGAGCGATGAAGACGAAAGCCGCAGCATCGGTCGCTTGCAGCTTGACTCTTCGTTCAGCCCGGTTCGCCGTATCGCATACGTGGTGGAAAACGCCCGTGTCGAGCAGCGTACCAACCTGGACAAGCTGGTTATTGATCTGGAAACCAACGGTACCCTGGATCCTGAAGAGGCTATCCGCCGCGCTGCAACCATCCTGCAACAGCAGTTGGCTGCGTTCGTCGACCTCAAAGGTGACAGTGAGCCAGTGGTTGTCGAGCAGGAAGACGAGATCGATCCGATCCTGCTTCGCCCGGTTGACGATCTGGAACTGACTGTACGTTCGGCTAACTGCCTTAAGGCGGAAAACATCTACTACATCGGCGACCTGATTCAGCGTACCGAAGTAGAGCTGTTGAAGACTCCGAACCTGGGCAAGAAATCCTTGACTGAAATCAAGGACGTTCTGGCCTCCCGCGGTCTGTCCCTCGGCATGCGCCTCGACAACTGGCCGCCTGCAAGTCTTAAGAAGGACGACAAGGCGACTGCCTGATCGTCGTAATCACCGAACGTAGTGTTTGGTAAGGAATGAACCATGCGTCATCGTAAAAGTGGGCGTCACCTGAGCCGCACCAGCTCGCACCGCAAGGCCATGTTCCAAAACATGGCGGTGTCGCTGTTCGAGCACGAGCTGATCAAAACTACTCTGCCAAAAGCCAAAGAACTGCGCCGCGTTGCCGAGCCGCTGATCACTCTGGCCAAGACAGACAGCGTTGCTAACCGTCGTCTGGCTTTCGACCGTACTCGTTCGAAAGCTATCGTTGGTAAGCTCTTCAACGACCTGGGCAAGCGTTACGCTACCCGTGAGGGTGGCTACCTGCGCATCCTCAAGTGCGGTTTCCGCGCTGGCGACAACGCGCCTATGGCGTACGTCGAACTGGTTGATCGTGCTGTCGGCGGTGAAGCTGTATCCGCTGAGTAAGACGTCAGTCTGAAACAAAGAACCGGGCCTAGTGCCCGGTTTTTTGTGCCTGTAAGAAATGCGCTGTTCGTACAAGCTTCTACCCTGTTTGGGTCTGCACTATGTGTGCGGATTGATCGTTAGTTTTTATCTATTGATGACCATAAGTTAATGAATTTGTGGCTGTCATATTGATGATCGATACTCCCCAGCAAGCCGATTAGCCGGCAGTTCAAGACCGATAGAGGATGAAGATCGCATGAGCCAGAACAAGACGCTTACGACCGCCAGTGGCGCACCTGTCGCCGACAACCAGAACTCTCGCTCCGCTGGCCCTCGTGGCCCGTTGCTGCTCGATGACTTCCACTTGATCGAGAAGCTCGCCCACTTCAACCGGGAAAACATTCCTGAGCGTCGTGTACACGCCAAGGGGTCGGGTGCCTACGGCACTTTTACCGTCACCCGTGACATTACTCAGTACACCAGCGCCAAACTGTTTTCTGCCGTCGGCAAGCAAACCCCGACATTCCTGCGCTTCTCCACTGTAGGTGGCGAGCGTGGCTCGGCTGACACCGAGCGCGATCCACGTGGCTTCGCTCTCAAGTTCTATACCGAAGAAGGCAACTGGGACATCGTTGGCAACAATACGCCCGTGTTCTTCATTCGTGATCCACTGAAATTCCCTGACTTTATCCACACCCAGAAACGCCTGCCGCAAAGCAACCTGAAAAGCGCGCAGATGATGTGGGACTTCTGGTCGCATTCGCCTGAAGCGCTGCACCAGGTCACGATTCTGTTCTCTGATCGCGGTATTCCGGACGGATATCGCCATATGCACGGTTTCGGCAGTCACACCTACAGCCTGATCAGTGCTCAGGGCGAGCGTCACTGGGTGAAGTGGCACTACAAGACCAAGCAAGGGATCAAGAACCTTGCGCCGGCAGACGCTGCACGCCTGGCGGGCACTGATCCGGATTACGCACAGCGTGACCTGTTCGAAGCCATCGAGCGTGGTGACTTCCCGAAATGGAGCGTATGCATCCAGATCATGACCGAAGCCCAAGCCGCTGCGCACTATGAGAACCCGTTCGACGTGACCAAGACCTGGTCGCAAAAGGAGTTTCCACTGATCGAAGTGGGTGAACTGGAACTGAACCGTAACCCGCTCAACTACTTTGCCGAAGTCGAGCAAGCCGCGTTCGGCCCGAGCAACATGGTGCCTGGCGTAGGTCTGTCGCCAGATCGCATGCTGCAAGGTCGGGTATTCGCGTACGCCGATGCCCACCGCTACCGCGTAGGTACCAATCACCAGCAACTGCCAGTGAACGCTCCGCGTAGCCCGGTGAATACTTACCAGCGTGATGGTTCGATGGCTTTTGGGAGCAATGGTGGCGCAGCGCCTAACTACGAGCCGAACAGCTACGTGGAGTCGCCGAAACAAGCGCCGCACTACGCCGAGCCTGCACTGGCCCTGAGCGGCGCGGCTGATCGTTACGATCACCGTGAAGACACTGACTACTACAGTCACGCCGGTGCGCTGTTCCGCTTGATGAGTGACGAACAGAAAGCGCTGCTGGTCAGCAACATCGCCGGGGCGATGGCGGGGGTGTCGAGTGACGTAGTCGATCGTCAGCTGCAGCATTTCTACAGGGCCGATCCGGCGTACGGAGAAGCAATCGCAAAGCTGCTCAACGTACAGCTTAACGAAGTCTAAACGAGAAGCAGAACCGCCCTCATTTGGGCGGTTTTTGCGTTATTTAGGCTGCTTTTCTCGGAATATCTTCGCTTTTATTGCGCTAAGTGAGTGACCTTCCAGTCAGGTTGGTTCAAACTACAGACTTTCAAGCAGGGAGATGTAGGGCGATGCAAGGCCACCCAGACGTTATCGATTACCTCAACACGTTGCTGACCGGCGAACTGGCCGCGCGTGACCAATATTTCGTTCACTCGCGGATGTATGAGGACTGGGGATTCACCAAGCTCTACGAACGAATCAACCACGAGATGGAAGAAGAGGCCGGTCATGCCGATGCGCTGATGCGCCGGATTCTGATGCTTGAAGGCACCCCGCGCATGCGCCCGGATGATCTGGATGTCGGCACTACCGTGCAAACCATGCTCGAAGCGGATCTGCGCCTGGAGTACAAGGTGCGCGCCGCGCTGTGCAAGGGCATCGAACTGTGCGAACAGCACGGCGACTATGTCAGTCGCGAGATCCTGCGGGTTCAGCTCAATGACACCGAAGAAGATCACACCTACTGGCTTGAAAAGCAGCTCGGCCTGATCAAGCTGATCGGTATCCAGAACTACCTGCAGTCCCACGCGTCCTGATTGCAATTGATACAAAAAAAGCCCCTGTCACTGACGAAGTGACAGGGGCTTTTTCATGCCCGGCAATCAGGCCCGATCGCGAATCAACAGCGGCTTGAGATAGTGACCGGTGTGAGATTGCTTCATCTCGGCCACTTCCTCCGGCGTACCGGTGGCGATGATCTGTCCACCTTTCGAACCACCCTCGGGGCCAAGATCCACCAGCCAGTCGGCCGTCTTGATCACGTCGAGGTTGTGCTCGATCACCACCACGGTGTTGCCGTGGTCGCGCAGGCGATGCAGTACGTCGAGCAGTTGCTGGATATCCGCGAAGTGCAGACCGGTGGTCGGCTCATCGAGGATGTACAGGGTTTTGCCGGTATCGCGCTTGGACAGTTCGCGGGACAACTTGACCCGTTGGGCCTCACCACCAGACAGCGTCGTGGCCGACTGCCCGAGCTTGATGTACGACAGGCCCACATCCATCAGCGTTTGCAGCTTGCGCGCCAGCGCCGGCACCGCGTCGAAGAACTCCCGCGCTTCCTCGATAGTCATCTCGAGGGTTTCGTGGATGCTCTTGCCCTTGTATTTGATCTCCAGGGTTTCGCGGTTGTAGCGCTTGCTCTTGCACACGTCACACGGAACGTAGATGTCCGGCAGGAAATGCATTTCCACCTTGATCAGACCGTCGCCCTGGCAGGCCTCGCAACGCCCGCCCTTGACGTTGAACGAGAAACGCCCCGGCCCGTAACCACGGGAGCGGGACTCGGGCACGCCGGCGAAGAGTTCGCGAATCGGCGTGAACAGGCCGGTGTAGGTCGCCGGGTTGGAGCGCGGCGTGCGGCCGATCGGGCTCTGGTCAATGTCGACGACCTTGTCCAGATGTTCCAGGCCCTTGATGCTGTCGTGGGCTGCCGCTTCCAGGGTAGTCGCGCCATTGAGTGCCGTGGCACTCAGCGGGAATAGCGTGTTGTTGATCAGCGTCGATTTGCCGGAGCCGGAGACGCCGGTCACGCAGGTCAGCAGGCCGATCGGGATTTCAAGGTCGACGTTGCGCAGGTTGTTGCCCCGCGCGCCCTTGAGCGACAGCACCTGTTTCTTGTTGCGCGGCGTGCGCTTGGCCGGCACCTCGATCTTGACCCGGCCCGACAGGTATTTACCGGTCAACGAATCCGGGTGCGCCATGACCTCGTCCGGCGTGCCTTCAGCGACGATCTGCCCACCATGAACACCGGCGCCCGGGCCGATATCCACTACGTAGTCGGCCAGTCGAATCGCGTCTTCGTCGTGTTCGACCACAATCACCGTGTTGCCGATGTCGCGCAGGTGCTTGAGGGTGCCGAGCAGCCGATCGTTGTCGCGCTGGTGCAGACCAATCGACGGCTCATCGAGGATGTACAGAACACCCACAAGGCCCGCGCCGATCTGGCTGGCCAGACGAATCCGCTGCGCTTCACCGCCAGACAGAGTGTCGGCACTGCGATCCAGCGACAGGTAGTCGAGACCGACGTTAACCAGAAACTGCAGGCGCTCGCGGATTTCCTTGAGAATCTTGTCGGCGATCTCGCCACGGCGGCCGGTCATCTTCAGCGCGCCGAAGTAATCGCAGGCATCGCCTATCGGCAGGTTGGTCACCGCCGGCAGGGTTTTCTCGCCGACCCACACATGCCGCGCTTCGCGACGCAGACGGGTGCCACGGCAATCCGGGCACGACTGGGTGCTGAGGAACTTCGCCAGTTCTTCACGCACGCTGGCCGATTCGGTTTCGCGGTAGCGGCGCTCTAGGTTCGGCACGATGCCTTCGAACGGGTGTGAGCGTTTGACGATGTCGCCCCGGTCGTTGAGGTATTTGAAATCGACGTTCTGTGAACCGCTGCCGTGCAGGATGAACTTCTGCTGATCGGCCGGCAGCTCGTTGAACGGCTGCTCCAGACTGAAGCCGTAATGCGCGGCCAGCGAGCCGAGCATCTGGAAGTAATAGACGTTGCGCCTGTCCCAGCCACGGATCGCGCCTTCGGCCAGGGTCAAATCACCGTTGACCAGTCGCTTGATGTCGAAAAACTGCTTCACCCCCAGACCGTCGCAGGTCGGGCAGGCGCCGGCCGGGTTGTTGAAGGAAAACAGCTTGGGTTCCAGCTCGCTGATCGCGTGGCCGCAGACCGGGCAGGCGAAGCGCGCGGAGAAGATCATCTCTTCGCCCGGCTCGTCGTCCATCGGCGCCACCAAAGCGATGCCGTCGGCCAGCTTCAGCGCGGTTTCGAAGGATTCGGCCAGACGCTGTTGCAGATCGGCGCGGACCTTGAAGCGGTCGACCACCACTTCAATCGTGTGCTTCTTCTGTTTATCCAGCTTCGGCAGTTCGTCCAGCTCGCAGAGCCGGCCGTTGACCCGGGCCCGGACGAAGCCCTGGGCACGCAGTTCTTCGAACACCGACAGGTGCTCGCCCTTGCGCTCGCGGATCACCGGCGCCAGCAGCATCAGCTTGCTGCCTTCCGGCTGGGCGAGTACCAGGTCGACCATCTGGCTGACGGTCTGCGCTTCCAGCGGAATGTCGTGATCCGGGCAGCGCGGCGTACCGACGCGCGCATAAAGCAGACGCAGATAGTCGTAGATTTCGGTGATGGTGCCGACCGTGGAACGCGGGTTGTGCGAGGTCGACTTCTGTTCGATGGAGATCGCCGGCGACAGGCCTTCGATGGTGTCGACGTCGGGTTTTTCCATCATCGACAGGAACTGCCGGGCATAGGCCGACAGGGATTCGACATAGCGGCGCTGACCTTCGGCGTACAGCGTGTCGAAAGCCAGGGAAGACTTGCCGGATCCGGACAGGCCGGTGATGACGATCAGTTTGTCCCGTGGCAGGGTCAGGTCGATGTTCTTCAGGTTGTGGGTGCGGGCCCCACGAATCAGGATCTTGTCCAAAATGGCCTCGCTCGGCGGGCGTCGAAAACACAGGAGTATACGGCCAAATACTGGATGGATGCACACTATCAAGTGAAGGGTTTTTTGCCTTACATGAAGAGAGTTTCATCTGTACGCGTCAAAGCGTCGCGATATACCCCGTCTCTCGATGGGACTGGTAGAATCGCCGCCGGTTCACACGAGGTTTTTCCATGCACGATCCCCACAGCGAACGCATGAGTGGCAGCGAGACCCGCGCGGCGAGCGGTCTGGCCCTGGTGTTCGCCTTCCGTATGCTTGGCATGTTCATGGTGTTGCCGGTACTGGCGACCTACGGCATGGATCTGGCGGGAGCGACCCCGGCCCTGATCGGGCTGGCGATCGGCGCTTATGGCCTGACCCAGGCGATTTTCCAGATTCCGTTCGGGATCATTTCCGACCGCATTGACCGGCGTCCGGTGATTTACCTGGGGCTGATCGTTTTCGCTCTCGGCAGCGTGCTGGC
The DNA here is from genome assembly GCF_048654275.1 of Candidatus Pseudomonas auctus. NCBI lineage: Bacteria > Pseudomonadati > Pseudomonadota > Gammaproteobacteria > Pseudomonadales > Pseudomonadaceae > Pseudomonas > Candidatus Pseudomonas auctus. The sequence goes on from NZ_JBJYZK010000008.1 coordinate 40,131, forward strand.
GGCTCAGGCCGATTCGATCTGGGGCGTGATCGCCGGGCGGATCCTGCAGGGCGCCGGGGCAATTTCCGCGGCGGTCATGGCCCTGCTCTCCGACCTGACCCGCGAACAGCACCGCACCAAAGCCATGGCCATGATCGGCATGACCATCGGCCTGTCGTTCGCCGTGGCCATGGTTGTCGGCCCGCTGCTGACCCGTGCGTTCGGCCTGTCCGGCCTGTTTCTCGCCACCGGCGGCATGGCCCTGGTCGGGATCGTGATCGTGATGTTCATGGTGCCGAAGTCCACCGGGCCGCTGAGTCATCGCGAGTCCGGCGTTGCACGCCAGGCGTTGATGCCGACGCTCAAGCACCCGGACCTGCTGCGGCTGGACCTGGGCATTTTTGTGTTACATGCGATGTTGATGTCGAGCTTCGTCGCACTGCCCCTGGCGCTGGTCGAAAAGGCCGGTCTGCCCAAGGAGCAGCACTGGTGGGTGTACCTCACCGCACTGCTGATTTCCTTCTTCGCCATGATTCCGTTCATCATCTACGGCGAGAAGAGACGCAAAATGAAACGAGTTCTGCTCGGCGCCGTGATGACGCTGATGCTGACTGAGCTATTCTTCTGGCAGTTCGGCGACAGCCTGCGGGCTCTGGTGATCGGGACGGTGGTGTTCTTCACCGCGTTCAATCTGCTGGAGGCATCGCTGCCGTCACTGATCAGCAAGGTTTCACCGGCGGGTGGCAAAGGCACGGCCATGGGCGTGTACTCCACCAGTCAGTTCCTCGGTTCGGCACTCGGCGGGATTCTCGGCGGCTGGATGTTCCAGCATGGCGGTCTGTCGGTTGTGTTCCTCGGATGTGCCGGGCTGGCTGCACTTTGGCTGGCCTTTGCTGTTACCATGCGCGAACCTCCCTACGTGACGAGCCTGCGCCTGCCGTTGTCGCCCGAAGCGATCCGCGAAGCGGGTCTGGTCGAGCGTCTCAAGGCCCTCGTAGGGGTAACTGATGCAGTGATAGTCGCTGATGAAGCGGCGATCTACATCAAACTGGACACCGAATTAATGGATCGCACCACTCTCGAACGCCTGGTGAACAACCCGGCGCAGACTGCGTGCGAAGCCTAGGAGAACGTTATGGCCCGTGGGGTTAACAAAGTCATTCTGGTCGGTACTTGCGGCCAGGATCCCGAAGTACGCTACCTGCCCAACGGTAACGCCGTGACCAACCTGAGTCTGGCGACCAGCGAGCAGTGGACCGACAAGCAGACCGGTCAGAAGGTCGAGAAGACCGAGTGGCACCGCGTATCGATGTTCGGCAAGGTTGCCGAAATCGCCGGCGAATACCTGCGCAAGGGTTCGCAGGTCTACATCGAAGGCAAGCTGCAGACCCGTGAGTGGGAAAAAGACGGTATCAAGCGTTACACCACCGAGATCGTGGTCGACATGCAGGGCACCATGCAACTGCTGGGCGGCCGTCCACAACAGGGCGACCAACAAGGCGGTGGCAACAACTACCAGCAGCAGGCGCCGCGTCAGCAGGCTCCGCGTCCGCAGCAGTCGGCACCTCAGCAGCGTTCGGCCCCGGCTCCACAGCAGGCCGCACCGCAACCGGCCCCGGATTTCGACAGCTTCGATGACGACATTCCGTTCTGAGTCGCTGCTGAATTCACGCTGAATAAAAAAGGCCCGTCGCTGAACACGACGGGCCTTTTTCATGCCCGCAGGTTTTTCAGTCAAGAATCAAATGCGGCAAAAACCGGCTCGAATCCTTGGTGATCAGGCTGTTATCTTCGCGCACGCCAATCCCGGCCGCCTGGTCGCCGATCACCCACGAGCCAATCAGCGTGTAGCTGTCGTCGAACTTCGGCAAAGGGGCAAGTTCCTGCAGGATGAATGGCGCATCGGTGTAGGGCCCATCCTCTTTGACGATCAGGCCTTCAGCGGTCTGCAACTCGATGTTGGCGCCTTCCCGCGAGAAGTACGGTTTACGCACCCAGCCCTTGGGCACCGCGCTGCCCGGATTCGGGTCGAGGTGCGCGGCGAGCAGATTCGGGTGGCCTTTGTGCAGTTCCCAAAGCAACGGCAGGGCGCCTTTGTTGGAGAGGATGGATTTCCACGCCGGTTCGAAAAACTGGGTGTCGCATCCGGCGATCGCCGCGCCGAACGGTTCGTGGAAGATGAACTCCCAGGCGTGCAGCTTGAACAGGTGCGGGATCCAGCGATCTTCGAGATCCACGAAACGACCGTCAGCGCTCAGGCCGATGTCTTCGATGTCGATGTGCCGCGATTCGATGCCGACCTTCTCTGCGATCAGCCGCAGATAATCCGTGGTGCCCTTGTCTTCGACCGAGTCTTTCATCGAGGCGAAGTAAAACGGCCGCGTGAGTTTCAGTTCGGCAAAGGCCTCGTGCAGCCGGGTGTCGATGCTGTTGAACTGATCGGCATGGCGCGGCAGCATTCCGCGCTCGATGCATTGCTCCAGCCAGCCCCACTGAAACGCCGCCGCTTCATAAAGGCTGGTGGGCGTGTCGTAGTTGAGTTCGAGCAGCTTCGCCGGGCCCTTGCCGCTGTAGGAGAAGTCCATACGCCCGTACAGATGCGGATGACCTTCCAGCCAGGACGTTCGGATCATGTCGTAGTACGACGCCGGAATGCTCAGGCGATCCAGCAGTTCTTCGCTGTGCACGACGCGGTCGACCAGGTCCATGCACATCTCGTGCAGTTCAGTGGTCGGATCCTCCAGATCGTTTTCGATCTGCGCGAGCGTGAACTGGTAGTAGGCGCGCTCGTCCCAGTACGGCTCGTCGTCGATGGTGTGAAACAGAAAGCCGAGGCTCTCGGCGGTCTGTTTCCAGTCGTGGCGCTCGGCGCAGTGGATCTTCTTCATGGTCAGCTGCTCGAACGGCCCCAGCCGCCCCAACCGCTGCGTGCGCTGGACTGGCTGCCGAAGCCGCCACGGGAGGTGGACGCAGCGACGTTGACCGGTTTGCGGTAATCGCTGTCGTAGTCCCGCTGGCTGCGGCTCGGCGCCGATTCGATGCGACGGTTCAGCGTCGAGGTGTCGTAGGTCTGGCGGGTATTGCGCTCACGATAAACCGGCCGCGAGTCGATCGCGCGGTTGTTGCTCATGGCATTGCCGATCAGCCATCCGGTGAGCCAGCCGTTGCCTGCACCGCTGGACGAGTGCGAAGTGCTGGTCTGATTGCTCTGCACGGCGGCCGCGTCGCCGGCGGGCATCTGGGCATTGGCGATCGCATCGAGGTTCTGCGCCGGCTCACCGTCCTGCGGCACTTTGAAGCCACCGAGTTTCGGTACGAAACGGCCGGCGGAATTTTTCTGACACCAGTCGGCGGCGAAGTCCGCGTCGCAGGCAGCCTTGTCGTCGTAGGCCGGGGAGATCCGCCGGTGTTCGGCCAGGGCTGCGACGTAGGCGTTCGAGCAGACATCCGGCGCCACTTCGGCGTCGACGCATTGTTCGACGCTCTGGAAGTTGCGTTGCTGCTCCTGGGCGGCCACTTCAGCGGAAATCGCCAGGGCTACCGAAGCGGCCAGCGACAGTTGAACGTACTTGCTTCGTTTCATCTCAGGCTTCCTGCCGATCAGTAGGACGGGGTCATGCACGCGGCGTTGAGCATGCCGACGCTGATCGCCACCGCCGCCACATAGATGCCGGCGGCGATTTCACCGTTAACGATGCGCTGGGACGTGCCTTTGAGCACCAGCCCGGTCGCCAGGAAAGCCAGCAATTGCACCGCGGCCGCGATCACCGCCCAGAGAACGAAGTCGAGGACGTTGATCGAATGAGCGATCACGTTGCTGGCCGGAATCGCGAAGCCGATGATTGCGCCGGACAGTGCGATCGCGGCGGCGCTGTTGCCAGCACGGATCAGCTCGAATTCCTTGTGCGGCGTGATGCGGGTGTAGACGAACTGAAACAGCATGAACAGCAGCACGGCGCCGATCAGGTAGGCGACGAAACCGACCAGCGCGGCTTTGTTCAGGGAGATGGACAACGCTTCCAGCATGGAAAACTTCCTTTTAGATGGTGCTCAAATCGGTGGTGTACAGCGAGATGCCCAGCGAGGTGCTCAGGCTGACGGTGCCTTCTTCGTCCTGTTCGACGGAGAACAGCAAGAGCTCGCGGCGATCGGTCAGGCCGGTCTCCCGGGCGTAGAGCATCGAGTGATGGTTGATGGTGTAGGACTCGTCGGGGTTGACCACCTGTTCGGTGAGCGGCACCAGTTCGGTCTGGCCGCGTTCGGTGCCCCATTCACGGGTGTATTCGACACCTTCGTGGCGGTAGGTCGGCAGGCCGATCAGGCTGTTCGGCCCGGCCAGGCGCTGCAATTCGGCGTCACTGTTGACCGTCACATAGCTGACGTAATTGAACAGCGTCACCGATTCGATCTGATCGTCGCCCGTGACATGGATCTGTACCCAGAATTCTTCATCGTTCAGGTAGTAGCGATGCAGTTTGTTCGACTGACCGAGGTCGATCCAGCCGGCGCTCCAGATGGCCTGGGCGTCGGGAACCCGCACTGAAGTGCTGCCGTCGAGCAACAGGCCGAGGGTCGTGTCGAAGCGGATCGCCTTGCCCTGCGCCAGTCCGAGGGGGCCGCCGGCAGACCCGGACGCCGGCGCGGCCGACTGCCAGTTGCTGGTGCCGAGCAAATCTTTGAACCATCCCATGGGTACATTCCTTGAAGCGGGTGGAGGTATTCGTTTGCAAAAACGCCGCTAGTGTACCGGGCGCGCGGCGAACGAGCAGGCAAAAAAGAAGGGCACCCGGTGCCCTTCTTTACTCCCGCCGCCGTTACTGGGCGGACTTCTGCTTCAGACGCTCGAGGATGGCGTTGGCGCTGCCTTCGTTCGGCGTGATGCCGGCTTCGCGCAGCTTGCGATCCAGGTCGTTGCCGGTCGACGCATCGGCCAGCTCGTCGGCAGCGCTCAGCTCGGCAGCGCGTTGCTGCTGCTTGGCTTGCAGACGGTTCAGGGTGCCGACGGCGGTTTCCAGCTTGCCGTTGGCGCCGCCGCTGGCGATCGAGGCGCTGACCTGAGCCTTCTGCACGCTGTCACGGGCCTTGGCCATGTCCACTTGCTGGCGCAGGCTCTTGATCCGCGCTTCGGCCTTGTTGATGTCCTTGCGCATGTTGTCGGCGTAGGTGCCGAACTCGTCGCTTTGTTTCTTCTCGACGCCCAGGTCGTTGGTCAGGGTCGAGATCGCTTCGGCCACTTCCAGCGCCAGGTCTTCGCGGCCGGCGTTCAGGGCGGAAACGGCCTTGGCTTCCAGGTCCCTGATCTTGGCTTCGTATTCGCTCACGCGGTCGGCGGAGAGTTTGTGCTTGGCCATGATGGTGACCAGTTCGCGACGGGCGTTGGACAGCGCGCTGTCGGCGTCACGGATTTCCTGATCGAGGATGCGCAGGGCCTGTTGATCGGCGATCGCTTCGCCGACTTCGTTGGCGCCGCCGCGCAGCGCGGTGAACAACTTGCTCCAGATGGACTGAGTCATTGGATATTCCCTGTTGATTACTTGAAGAAGTGTTCGAAGGCTTCGCTGGCGCGCTGTACGTTGTCGACCAGGGTTTTCACCTCGGTGACCACGTTGGTCAGGCTCGAGTCGGCACTCAGTGCACCGAACATGTTGTAGACGGTCTGGCCGTTGGGCATGGTCTCGATGCCGATCGACGACAGCGGGAACATTTCCCGGCTGCGCAGCACGGCGTCGTTGAAGGCGCGCACGTCGGTGATCGAATCGATGTCCACCAGCACGGTGTCGACGATGATCTGCTGACCGGCGAGGGCGATGTGAATCGGCAGACCGCCGAATTCGTTCATTTCCAGCTTGAGGCTGGGTTCGGAGCTCTGGATCAGAGACAGCGTGATCTCTTGCGAAGCCACCTCGTCCAGCGCCTTGAAAGCGTTGTAGAGGCTATCGATGTTCCAGTTGTTGCCTGCGCTCATGTAATTCTCCGACATGAAAGAGCCAGCCAGAATCGGTTGGCGTAGCTGTTGCTCCATTTGCTTGAGCAAGCTTCGGTTTTCCGGAAGCACCCAAGTTTCGTGTTTCACATAACCGGCGGCAGCCAGGCCCGCGCGCATCTGCTTCATGTAGAAGCTCGACGGTTTTTTCGCGGACGGTGTCGAGCGCACTCCCTTTGGGCTCTCTGACTTGGTGGCAGGGGAGCGGCTTTTCATGGCGATGACTCCGTTATGAACATCTCACGCGTGAGCCACACTACAACCAAATCAAAATGCCATCAATGGCTCACGCGTGAGATTTTCATGACCCACGGAAAAACGCCCGCAACGAGGCGGGCGCAGGTATTTCCAGTTGTATCAGAGCGGGCTCAGCGGCTGGCGGCGAGGAATTCGTCGGTGGACACCACGCTGGCGTAGGCAAAGCCCAGCGCCGACATGAACGCCGCATGCACGTGGGCGGCGGGCACGGTCAGACCGTTGAATTCCAGGTCACGGCTGGCGCAGGCATCGTGGATCACCGTAACGGTGTAACCCAGATCCGCCGCCGCACGGGTGATGCCGTCGACGCACATGTGGCTCATGCTGCCGACCACCACGAGCTCCTTGATGCCTTGTTCGTCGAGGATCGATTGCAGCTCGGTTTCGCGGAACGAGTTGACGAAGTGCTTGAGCACCACCGGCTCGTCGGTGCGGTTGAGCACTTTCGGATGCAGTTTCGCGCCTTCGGAGCCCGGGGTGAAAAACGGTGCCTCGGGCGAGGTGAATTCGTGGCGGATATGCACCACCGAATCACCGGCTTCACGGAAGGCCGCGATCAGCCGGGCGGCGTTGTCGGCGGCGGCGTCGGCACCGACCAGCGGCCATTTGCCTTGGGGGAAGTAGTCGTTCTGGATATCGACTACGATGAGCGCTTGCTTGGCCATGGGTGTGTCCTCGAAGTGTGGGTTGGCGTGGGTTCAGTATTGGCGCTGGCCACGGTTTCGAGGATTGGCCGCACCGACAATACACAGGGGAAAACTGACAATGGGTGCAGAAAGGACCGTCGCGGAACTGGGCGTGCTGATGTATCCCGGGGCGCAAATGGCGGCGGTGCATGGCCTGACCGACCTGTTCGGGGTCGCCAACCGGATCGCCGCCGAACACCAGTCCACACAGCTGCCGCTGCTGCGGATCAGCCACTGGCAGGTCGATGGAGATCGGCCACCGGTACGGGTCCATGACAGTCATCCAGCTGCCGACAACGGTTTGCTGGCGGTGTTGATCCCGCCGTCCATTGCCGGTTTTTCCGCGGCACAGATGCCGGCCGGGCTGCTGCCCTGGCTGCGTGAACAACATGCTCGTGGCGCGACGCTTGGCGGGGTTTGTGTCGGCTCGTGGCTGCTGGCGGAGAGCGGGTTGCTCGATGGTCGCAGCGCTACCACGCACTGGACTTCGGCCAAGGCCTTCGCCGAGTGTTACCCGAAGATCAGGCTCAAGGCCGACACGCCGATTGTCGACGACGGTGACCTGATAACGACGGCGGGGCTGATGGCCTGGTCAGAGCTTGGTTTGCGTCTGGTGGACCGATTGCTCGGGCCGAGCATCGCCAGCAGCACCGCGCGGTTTCTGGTGGTGGAGCACAGCGACAGCGCCAGTGCGTGCGGCAGCAATTTTGCGCCGATCCTCAATCATGGCGACGGGCCGATTCTTCAGGTTCAGCATTGGCTGCAGGGCACCGGCGCGACCGATGTCTCGCTGACGGCAATGGCCGAACGTGCGGGTCTGGAGGAGCGAACATTTCTGCGCCGGTTCCGTGCGGCGACCGGCCTGAAACCCACCGAATACTGCCAGCACCTGCGGGTCGGCAAGGCCCGGGAAATGCTCGAATTCACCAATGGCACCATCGACCATATTGCGTGGACGGTGGGCTATCAGGATCCGGGCGCCTTTCGCGCGACGTTCAAGAAAATCACCGGGCTGGCGCCGAGTGAATATCGTGCGCGATTCGGCGTCAGTCCGCCGCCTGCCGTGGCGAAGTAAAACGTACCCGTCGTGCAAAATGCCGGACCCTGCAGCGCGGTCGTGCAGATTGAAACGGGCGCGGTGCCAGTACGGGTTTTTCAAGTGGCTGATTTTCAGAGTGTTTCAGGCGAGCCCCGGTTGGCCTGATCTCTGCACCCTCTGACCTACATTCAACCCGCCGTTGGAGGGGACGCATGACCCCGACATCCCGCAGGAAAGTGGTCGTCGCCCATTCGGTCCGGCCCGGCGCACCACAACATGAAGTGCAGACCAACAAGGCCCTCGCGCGATGGCTGGCGCAGATCCTCGGCCTCAAGTTCGGCGGCAGTTACGACGCTGAAAAACATCGCGGCCGGGATATTTATCTGCTGCCGACCCAGACCCTCGTTGGCGCTGCGGCCCGCGAACTGGGCGTGAGCGGCCCGGACGATTTGTGGGGCGGTTTTGTCGAGCACGATTTCATCTGCACCAAAGCCATCAGCCACGGTTTGCGCAGCCATCAGGCCCATGCGCCGCAAGGCTGGTCGTCATTGTTTTCCGAGCGGGTGCGCACCGTGGTGCTGGACGGGCTCAGTGTTTTTGCGCTTGAGGATGCACGGCCCGCCGCCGAACATCTGTTGTACAGCGGGCCGATCCGGATCAAGCCGATCCATGCCTGTGCCGGGCGTGGGCAGGAAGTGATCAAGAGTCTCGATGCGTTCGACGAAATCCTCGCCCGACCCGAGGCTGGAGAACTGTTCAGCGATGGCGTGGTGCTGGAGCAGGATTTGAGTCAGGTGGTTACCCACAGCGTCGGCCAGTCGTTCATCGGCGGCAGGGTGCTGAGTTACTGCGGTGATCAATACTTGACCAAGGACGCCCACGGCGAAGAGGTGTACGGCGGCTCGAACCTGCTGGTGGTGCAGGGCGGTTACGAGGATCTGTTGGCGCTGGATCTGCCCGACGACGTGCGTCTGGGGATCCGGCAGGCGCAGGTGTTCGACCGGGCGGCGGACGAAGCCTATCCGCGTTTTTATGCCTCTCGGCGCAATTACGACATCGCCCAAGGCCTGGACAGCGAAGGCCGGCCGCGCAGCGGCGTGCTCGAACAGTCCTGGCGCATGGGCGGCGCCAGCAGCGCGGAAGTGGCGGCGCTGCAAAGTTTCGTCAACGATCCTTCGATGCGTGCGATCCGCGTGTCGTCGGTGGAAACCTATACCGATCAGGCCCTGCCGGCGGATGCCATCGAGGTGTATCGCGGGCCGGCCGAGAACAGCGACTTTCTCCTCAAATACGTAACGGTCAAATCCTATGACGGCTAGAAGCGAAAGCATTCAAATCGACATTGATGATGAAAAGATGAGCGGGACGTTCCTCAGTCCCAAATCGAAAGTCCCCGGTGTGTTGTTCGTGCACGGCTGGGGCGGCAGTCAGGAGCGGGATCTGGAACGGGCCAAAGGCATCGCCGGCCTGGGCTGCGTGTGCCTGACGTTCGATCTGCGCGGGCACACCGGCGGTACTGGCATTCCGCTGAGCCGGGTCACCCGCGAAGACAATCTGCGTGACTTGCTGGCGGCCTACGACCGGCTGCTCGCCCACCCGGCGCTGGATACTTCGGCCATCGCGGTGGTGGGCACCAGCTATGGCGGTTACCTCGCCTCGATCCTGACCTCGCTGCGCCCGGTGCGCTGGCTGGCGCTGCGGGTGCCGGCGCTGTACCGCGACGAGCAATGGCACACGCCCAAGCGCGAGCTGGACAAGGCCGATCTGCGCGATTATCGCAGCACGCTGATCCGCGCCGACAGTAACCGCGCCTTGCACGCCTGCTCGCAATTTACTGGCGACGTGCTACTGGTGCAATCGGAAACCGATGACTATGTGCCCCACGCGACGATCATGAGTTACCGCGCCGCGTGTCAGCAGACCCATTCACTGACCCACCGCATCATCGATGGCGCCGACCATGCCCTGAGCGATCCGACCTCGCAGCAGGCCTACACCTCGATTCTGGTCGACTGGATCACCGAGATGGTGGTGGGTGAGCGGTTGAGCATCATTCAGTCGCGCTGATCAGATTTGGGTTTCTTCTCGATCCGCAACGCCTTGGCCTTGGCTTCCACCACCAGGTACATCAGCACGGTGATCAGCAGCGGCAGCAGGAAATAGATTGCCCGATAGGCCAGCAATCCTGCCACCAGACTGCCGCGCGAAGCCTCGTGTTGCAGCAGCGCCACGAACACCGCTTCCAGCACGCCGAGCCCAGCGGGAATGTGGGTGATGACCCCGGCAATCGCGCTGATCAACAGCACTCCGAGCACCAGCGGATAGTCGAGCTTGCTCGGCAGCAAGGTGAAAATCACCGCCGCCATCAGCGACCAGTTGAGCGCTCCGAGCAGCAATTGCAGAACCGCCATGCGAAGAGACGGCAGGTTGATTTCCACCCCACGAATCGACCACTCGCGACGCCGGGAAAACTGGCAGGCAACCAGATAACCGACACTGACCAACAGCAGCAACACGCCAATGCCCTGCAACGCGCCGCTGCTGACTTTCCAGCCCGGTGGCATGCGCACCAGCCCGCTGGCGAACACCACGCCGGCGATGGTCATGTAGCCGAACCAGTTGGTCGCCAGGCTCAGGCCGAGGATCTTGGCGATGTTGCTTTTGCTCACCCCGAGCCGCGAGTACAACCGATAACGCATGGCGATCCCGCCGACCCATGCGCTGAGGTTGAGGTTGAATGCATAGCTGATGACGCCCACCGGCAGGATCTGTTTCCACGTCAGGTCCTGACGAATGTAAGTGCGGCCGATCAGGTCGAAACTGGCGTACACCAAAAAGCTCAGCAAGGTCAGGCTGGAGGCGATGATCAGCGTGCGTACCTTGAAGTCGGCAAGGGTTTGCAATACCTCGGCCCATTCGATGCGGCTGGCGAACATTGTCAGCAGGACGATCAGCGCCAGAAAAAACAGCAGGGTCAGCGGACGTTTCCAGCGACCCCAGCGGGACTTGCTCGCCGGTGCCGGATGCACCGCCGCGTGGGCTTCGGATTGGCTCATGAAGGATCGCTCCCGGCGGCATGGGAAAAGGGTTTGAGTCGTGGCTTGTGCGCCGGCAGCCAACCGGCCATGGCCGGAAAATGCCGCAGGAAGTGAAACACCAGAAAGCCCACGGTCATGTGCCAGATCCGTCCGCGTGGCGATTTCGTGGCGTCCATCGCCTTGCAGTGGTTGTGGCTGAGGTCTTCGAGGCGTTCGAACAGGTGGCGATTGAAGGCGCGGTCGCGGATCAGCACGTTGGCTTCCAGGTTCAGCGACAGGCTCAGCGGATCGAGATTGCTCGAGCCGACGGTGCTCCATTCCTCGTCCACCAGTGCCACTTTGCCGTGCAGCGGCCGCTCGCAATATTCGTGAATCTGCACCCCGGCCTTGAGCAGGTAGTCGTAGGTCATGCGCGCGGCGAGTTTGGCCACCAGCATGTCCGGCTGCCCTTGCAGAATCAGCCGCACCTCGACTCCGCGCCGGGCGGCGTTGCGGAGCTCGCGCAGCAGGCGGTAGCCAGGAAAGAAGTAGGCGTTGGCGATCACCACCCGCCGTTGGGCGCGGCGCAGCACCTGCAGATAGACGTCTTCGATATCGGTGGGGTGGCGGTCGTTGTCGCGGAACACCAGACGCACCTGACCGTCGTGATCATCGAATGCCATCTCGGCGCGCCGCTGTCGACGGCGTTGCCACCAGAACCTTGCGCGTCCCGGGCGGCCGCTTTGCAGCAGGGCGAAATGATGGATGTCGGCCACCGCCGGGCCCTGAATTTCCACCGAGTAATCCTGCTTCGCTTCGGGACCGAAATCGGCCAGATGATCGCCGGAAAAATTGATCCCGCCGATGAACGCAACCAGCCCGTCGACCACCACAATCTTGCGGTGCAAACGGCGGAACCAGTTGGTGCGAATACCCAGATGCTTGGGGGCCGGATCGAAGATCTGCAGGTGGACGCCGGCTTCGCTCAGCGCGGCCAGATAACCGGTGCTCAGTTCGCCGCAACCGAAGCCGTCGAGGCTGACGGTGGTGCGCACGCCACGGCGGGCGGCATCGATCAGAATTTCCTGCAACTCTTTCCCGACCTTGTCTTCGAAGACGATGAAGGTCTCCAGCAGGATTTCGCTTTTCGCTGCGCGCATCGCTTCGAAGACCCGGGGGAAATACTCTTCGCCGTTTTCCAGCAACTCGACGCGGTTGTTACCCTGCCAGCGATACTCGACATCGACGGTGCCGGGCTGGCGCACGGGTGGGTTGATGCTGACCGGCTCTACGGCGGATTTCTCCAGCGGTGCACTGCTCATAGTTCAATCTCCACCGATAGCGGTGCATGGTCGGAAAGGTGTGACCAGGGACGGTTCGCCAGCACTTTGGGCTGGCTGGCCTTGAGGTTGCGCACGTAGATCCGGTCCAGGCGCAGCAACGGCAGGCGTGCGGGAAAACTGCGCGCTGCCCGGCCGTGATGCGCAGCGAACACCTCACGCAGACCGCAGGGTTCAAGCAAGGCATCGGCGCGCTGGCGCCAGTCGTTGAAATCGCCGGCGACGATCACCGGCGCATCCTCAGGCAGTTCGGCCAGGCGCTTTTTCAGCAGAGCCAACTGATCGTTGCGATGGCTTTCGCGCAGGCCCAGATGGACGCAGATCGCGTGCACTTCACGGTCGTCTCCCGGCAGGCGCAGCACGCAATGCAGCAGCCCGCGGTTTTCGTGGCCGCTGATCGACACGTCGAGGTTGTCATGGCGCACGATCTGGAATTTCGACAGCACCGCATTGCCATGATCGCCCTCCGGGTACACGGCGTTGCGGCCGTAGGCGAACTGCGGCCAGAGACTGTCGGCAAGAAATTCGTACTGCGGCATCGTCGGCCAATTGTTGTAGCGCTTGGGATGATGTTCGTGGGTGCCGTGCACTTCCTGAAGAAACACCACGTCGGCGGACACGCTGCGCACCGCTTCGCGCAATTCCGGCAGGATGAAGCGCCGGTTCAGCGCGGTGAAGCCCTTGTGGGTGTTTACCGTCAGCACAGTAAAACGGCGCTCGGTGGTGATGACCGTGGACTGCTCGTCGGTGAAGCCGAGCGGCTCGGGAATGCTCATGCGAGTACCCCCTCGGCAGCCGGTTCGCCGGGCACGGTTTCGAGTGTTTTATCCAGATCGAAGCGCTGCAGCAGGCTGCGGGCATCGAACGGCGCGCGGACCTTGATGTCGTTGTCGAAGTAGCAGAAAACCTCACGGGATTTACGCGCCCGAGGCTTCAGGCGCGGGGCGATCAAATGGGCGTCGCCCGGTTGCCGGCCATGGTGCCAGTCATCAATCCGCTCGGCCCAGCGTCGCAGCGCAGCTGGGGTGTAGCCGCTGGCGTAAAGTTCTTCGGCACCGTGCAGGCGCAGGTAGACGAAGTCACTGGTGAGGTCTTCGCGGTACGGCCATTTCCCGGCGGTGTCGGCGATCACCAGCGCAGTGTTGTAGCGCTTGAGCAGGCGCACGAAGTCGGGATCGATGAAACTGTCGTTGCGGATTTCCACGGCATGGCGCAGCGGTTTTTTGCCGTAGGCCTTCAGGCTCGCGTGACCGTGCAGGTGTGAGTCGTGCTGACGGGCGAGGGCGGCAGCGGCCTGGGTGTCGTGGGGCAACTGGTCGAGAAAGGCTTCGAAACGCTCGGGGTCGAAAGTGAAGTTGGGCGGGAATTGCCAAAGGATCGGCCCGAGTTTTTCCTTCAGTTCCAGCACCCCGGAGGCGAAAAAATTGGCCAGGGGTTTTTCGATATCGCGCAGACGGCGGATGTGGGTGATGAAACGGGGCGCCTTGATGCTGAACACGAAATCGTCCGGCGTTTCGGCGTACCACTGGGCATAACGTTCAGGCCGCTGCAAGGCGTAGAACGATCCGTTGATTTCGATGCTGTTGACCGCCCGAGAGGCGAACTGCAGTTCACGTTTCTGCGCCAGCCCCTTCGGGTAAAAGTCCCCGCGCCACGGGGCGTAACGCCAGCCTGAAATGCCGATATGAATCGTAGCCATGCCGCCTCCCGTCGAAAGTCCCCATACGGCCTCTGTCTGTGGATGACTGCGGGCGGTCGCGGAAAGTTTCGACGGGATTACGGACGGTCGGGCTGCTACGGATCAGTGCCCGGTGACGATCCGGGCCGAGCCTTTGGCGGGTTCGGCGTACACCGGGCCCAGGCGATCGAGGCGACCGCTCCAGGCAGTCAGGGCCAGTGCCACCAGCACCACCAGGCCGCCGATCCACGCGGTGTGAATCAAGCCGATGTGCTCGACGATCAGACCACCACCCCACGCGCCACCGGCAATACCGAGGTTGAATGCGGCAATGTTCAGCCCCGAGGCCACGTCCACGGCGTGCGGTGTGTGATGTTCAGCCTGACGCACCACATACACCTGCAAGCCCGGCACGTTGCCGAAGGCGACCGCGCCCCAGACCAGCACGGTGGCCAGTGCCAGCCACGGGTTGGCGGCGGTAAAGGTGAGCACGAACAGCACGGCGGCGAGCAGGGAGAAGATGATTTTCAGCGCGCTGATCGGCCCGCGTTTGTCCGCCAGTTTGCCGCCCCAGAGGTTGCCCACCGCCACCGACACGCCATACACCAGCAGCACCAGGCTGACGGTGCCGGCGCTGAAACCGGAGATGTCCTGGAGGATCGGCGCCAGGAACGTGAAGGCGATGAACGAGCCGCCGTAGCCAATGGCGGTCATGGCGTACACCAGCAACAGGCGTGGTTGCTTGAGCACCTGCAATTGCTGCAACAGCGACGCCGGTTTGCTGTGGGCAATGTTGTTCGGCACATACAGCAGGCTGCCGATGAACGCGATCACGCCCAGTGCTGAAACGGCAAGGAAGGTTTCACGCCAGCCGAAATGCTGACCGATGAACGTGCCCAGAGGCACGCCGGTGACCAGCGCCACGGTCAGGCCGGTAAACATGATCGCAATCGCACTGGCGGCTTTCTCCTTGGGCACCAGGCTGGTGGCGATGGTCGAGCCGATCGAAAAGAACACGCCATGGGCCAGACCCGTGACGATCCGCGCCAGCACCAGCGATTCATAACTCGGCGCCAGCCAGGCCAGCAGGTTGCCGAGGGTGAACAGCACCATCAGCGACAGCAGCAACAGTTTGCGCGGGACTTTGCCGGTGAGGGCGGTCAGCACCGGCGCACCGATGGCTACGCCGAGGGCATACAGACTGACCAGCAGACCGGCGGACGGCAAGCTGACGCCGAGATCGGCGCCGATGGTGGGAAGCAGGCCAACGATGACGAACTCGGTCGTCCCGATGGCGAAAGCGCTGAGGGTCAGCGCGAGCAGGGCAATGGGCATGACGGCACTCCGGTTGGGGATTGAATGGAGCGCAGTGTCGGGGTTTGGTGGGGGTGGAAAAATACAGGGATGGGCATTTGATATTTGATCTGGGCGCAAAGATCAAAAGCACCCCCTCACCCTAACCCTCTCCCGGGGGGAGAGGGGACTGATCGATGTGTCCTTTTGAGTTACGCCGACGTGATACACCGAGCCATACTCAGGTTTCGACGCAGCATAGGCCGGCTCTCGGACTTGAGAACAAAACGAACTTTGCAGGTCGATGTAACTCGTGAAAACACCTCGGTCGGCTCCCTCTCCCTCCGGGCGGTCCGACGTTTCGGGAGGGCTGGGGTGAGGGGGCTCTTGAACTTTGTCGGTCAAATGTCGATCAGTTCCTTACAGGTTCAACCAAGGGAGCTCTGCGTTTTGACCAGGTTCAGGATCGCGATTCTATTGGGGGCATTGCTGTTGTTCGGCGGCCATGCAGTGCAAGCCGCCAGCCTGCCGGGCGTTCCGGCGGCCAGTGAAGAGCCGGCCAACCCGGAACCGATCGTGCAGGGCGGACTGCTCGGCGCCATCAGTTCCAGCATTGACGACGTGCAGGACAAGCTCGACCTCAACGAACATCTGGTCGACGCCTGGCGCCTGCGCGCCGATCGGGCGGCGGATGAAGTCGACAGGCTGGTCAATCAACCTTCGAACCGCTCAGGCTGGAGCGTGGCGGGGGATTTCATGATGCTGTCCGGCGTGTGGCTGGGCACGTTTGCCGTGTTGACGGTGCTCGGCAGCGTGCTGGGCAATCGTCTGCGGGAAGGGCGCTGGCTACGCACCCGCCAGCGCAGTCAGGACCTGCTCGGTTACCTGTTGCCCTACACGCTGCCCGCGCTGATCTGCCTGCCGCTGACCCTGTACGTCAGCCATTTTCTGTCGGCCTCGGTGGGGCGAGCGCTGGCGCTGTGTTTTGTCTACGCCACCAGCAGCGGGATATTTTCCACGTCGATGCTGTTGTGCGTGGTGGTGATGTTCAACGTCGGCCACAAGCGCCGCGCCGTGCAGATCATCCGCGACTACTGCCCGAAACCGCTGTTCCTGATCGGCTTTCTCGCCGCGTTGAGTGACGCCCTGACCAGCCCGCAGATCGCCCGGCAACTGGGCGGCAACATCACCAGCAGCATTGCGGTGTTCACCGGTCTGCTGGCGTCGATCATCTTCGGCCTGCTGGTGATTCGCCTGCGTCGGCCGGTGGCGCACCTGATCCGCAATCGCCCGCTGGCCCAGCGCCTGAAACAGCCGTCGCTGCAGGAGTCCCTGAGGATTTTTTCCGGGCTCTGGTACTGGCCGATCGTGCTGATGGTGCTGGTCTCGGCGGTCAACCTGATCGGCATCGGCGAGGACAACCAGAAAGCCCTGCGCTGCGCGTTGTTCACCACGGTGCTGCTGATCGGCACGGTGTTTCTCAGCACGATTCTTCAGCATCTTTTCAAGTCGCGCAGAGCCGAGGCGATCCAGCGCAGCAGTGCCTACAAGGAACGCTTTCTCAGCCTGTTGCACGCCTTGCTGCGGATCGTCATTGCGATTGCGTTCATCGATATTCTCGGGCGGATCTGGGGGGTGTCGCTGCTCGATTTTGCGCAGAGCAGCACGGTCGGTCGGGCGATCAGCAATGCCCTGAGCAGCATCGGTCTGATCTTCCTCGTGACGTGGCTGTTGTGGGTGGTGCTCGACACGGCGATTCAGGAAGCACTCAAACCACCGGTCAGCAAACGCTCGGCGCGCCAGCCCAGCACCCGGGTGAAAACCATCCTGCCGCTGCTGCGCAATGCGATCAAAATCATCCTGGTGGTGATCTGCGCGATCACCACCATGGCCAATCTCGGGATCAACGTCGCGCCGCTGCTGGCCGGTGCCGGGGTAGTCGGCCTGGCCATCGGTTTCGGCTCGCAGCAACTTGTGCAGGACGTGATCACCGGGCTGTTCATCATCATCGAAGACACCCTGTCGATCGGCGACTGGGTGGTGCTCGATTCCGGGCACGCCGGCACGGTCGAAGGACTGACCATTCGCACCCTGCGCCTGCGCGACGGCAAGGGCTTCGTGCACTCGGTGCCGTTCGGCCAGATCAAGGCCGTGACCAATCAATCGCGACAGTTTGCGTTCGCGTTTTTCTCGGTGCAGTTCACCTATGACACTGATGTCGACAAGGCCATCGAGCTGATCCGCGAGGCGGGGGATTCGATTCGCGAAGACCCGTTCCTCAAGTACAACCTGCAGGGTCCGCTGGATGTGTTCGGCGTGGACAGGATGGACCTGAACGGCGTGGTGCTGACCGCGCAGTTCCGCACGGTCTCGGGCGGGCAATACGCGGTGAGCCGCGCGTTCAACCAGCGCCTGAAAAAGCTTGTGGATAACAGCCCGTGGGTGCATTTCGCGCAGACTTATCCACAGCAGGTTTTGCTGCCCAAGCGACATGAAGAAGAGGTGGCGCCGGTGCATTCGTCGGTGGTGTTGCCGGAGCAGGCGCGCACTCAGTGATGGGTGAGCTTGTTGCGGATTTCGCTCATGGCGGCGGAGTCCAGCTCCACCCAGAATTGCGGCTTGCCCGCGACCTCGGCAGCGACCGGCAACCCATCGCGATACACCAGCCGATTGCTCGCCAGCGCCGGCACTTTCGCCCCCGGCAACAAGGTCCCGGCGAGGTTCAGCGGGTCGACGCCGCACACCGCGATCAGGCTGCCGTCATGGGGGCGACGGCGGGCTTCGCGCAGCAGCGGAATCGCCTCGGGCAGGGCGAATTGCTCGCCGGCCAGACCGCTGACAAAGCGCCCGCCGCGAATCTCGCCCCGCGCTTCCAGTCGATGGAACGTGCGCAGGAGTTCGCGCCAGCTCGGCAGCCAATCGGCCTCGCGCTCCAACAGGCGCCAGAACACCACGCCATAGCGGCGTAACAGGGTCATGGCGATGTGTTCGAGGGTTTCGGGCGACGCCGTTTGACGGTTTTCCACCACCGGCCCGCGACGCAAAAGCGCCCAGCGCCCGGCATCGTCCATGCCACCGACAAACGCCCCGCGCCCGCGTCGACTGCTGCGCTGCTGGCGCTTGCTCGCCGGGGTGATCAGCGCCCGCAATCCGGCAAAGCTGTCGGCATTCACCAGCCCGGCGCCGACCAGTTCCTGCAAGGCGATTTCCAGCTCGGTGCGCAGCAGGTGTGCTTCATGAATCAGCTCATCGAAAAACAACGCGCCGTGCTGGCTCAGTGCGTCGAACACCTTGCGGGTTTTGGGCGACAGTTCACTGATTAGCGTCTGCTCGGCCAGCGCACTCCACAAGCCGACCTGACTGCGCGGCAGCAACACGATGGGGGTGCTGCGCAATGCCGTGCCACTGCTGTTTTGCCGTGCGCTGAGGCGCGTCCATACCAGTTTGCCGCTACGGCACAGATCATCCAGCCAGCTCGGTGAATAATCCTTGAGCCGCGCCGGAAGAATGTCGCTGTCCCAGGCCGAAGCGGCGGCCGGGTAGCCTTCGAACTGGCCGACAATCGCCGGCAATACGGCGTTGCCCTGACCACGGGTGGACGGGGACACATGCTGCCAGTCGAACAGAAACCGCATGAAATCCTGCAACGCCACCGGCTCGATTTCCCGGCGCAGATGCTTGACGGTGTAGCGGTGAATGCGCGCCAGCAGATGCCGTTCGCACCATTCTTCAACGGTCGATCCCGGCGTGAAGCGGCCGCGCAGTACATAACCTTCACGCTCCAGATGAGCGAGGGCTTGATGAACAGCGGCTGGCATCAGGGCCAGCGGCTCGGCAATCGCCACCAGCGGTTGCGGACCGAATGCGCCGAGCCGCGCGCGGATCACTTCGATCAGTGCCTCATCGGCGGTCCATGCTTCGTCGAAACCGGGCAAAGCGGCCAGTTCAGAATGCGCCTGTGGATAAAGCGCTTGCAGACAGGTCAGGCGTTCTCTTGCCAGCCACAGTGAATGCTCGGGACCGATCTGCAATCGGCAGGCTCGCCCGGTATCGGCCAGGTCATTCAGCCAGTCGTGCCACTGCGGATTTGCCTCGACTTCGCGGTCGCTGATGCAGGCCAGGCTCATCAGCGCTTCATGCATTTCATCGGCGCTGTTCGGCGTCGGCCAGGCCTCTTCGCGCACGGCGTTGATCGCGTCGGCGTCCAGCGCGCCGAGGTCATCGGTGGATTGCGGATCGCTCCAGCGGCGGTTGAGCACGGCCTGGGTGCGACGCTCCTCCAACGGCGCATCGTCGAGAAAGGTGTAGGGCCGGGCGCTGAGGATTTCCGCCGCCAACGGCGAGGGCGCCGGCAGGTCGCGGGCGATCAGGCGCACTTCGCCGCGCTCCATGCGCCGCAGCAGTTCGAGCCAGCCTTCGCTGTCCATCGCCTCGTGCAGGCAATCGTCGAGTGTCTGCTCCACCAGCGGATGCGCGGGGATTTCCCGTTCGCCGGCGAGGTTTTCCAGGCAGGCGATCTGATCGGGAAA
Source organism: Candidatus Pseudomonas auctus (assembly GCF_048654275.1). NCBI lineage: Bacteria > Pseudomonadati > Pseudomonadota > Gammaproteobacteria > Pseudomonadales > Pseudomonadaceae > Pseudomonas > Candidatus Pseudomonas auctus. The sequence continues at coordinate 59,933 of NZ_JBJYZK010000008.1, forward strand.
CACGCTGGCGATCAGGTCTTCGCTTTTCATCCGCTGCAATTGCGGCGCGACCTTGCGTCCGCCGGTGTAGCGCGGCAAGGCCAGCGCCACGCCGGCATTCCAGCGCCAGCGCACACCGAACAGCGGCGCATCCAGCACCGCTTGAATCAGGATGTGCTCGGCGCTGTTGCTGTGCAGGTAACGCCAGACTTCATCGAGTTCGAAACTGTGGCTGGTGGACAGCGACAGCACGATCGCGTCTTCGCTGGCGGCGGCCTGCAATTCGAAGTTGAAGGTGCGGCAGAAACGCTTGCGCAGGGCCAGGCCCCAGGCGCGGTTGATTCGGCTGCCGAATGGCGAATGGATGATCAACTGGGTGCCGCCGGACTCGTCGAAAAACCGCTCCATCAGCAGCGTGTCGCGCGACGGCAAGGCGCCGAGGGCGAGGCGGGCGCGGGCCAGGTAATCCACCAGTTGCTCGGCGCTGGCCAGGTTCAGGCCGAGGGTGTCGGTCAGCCAGTCGAGGGCCGGTTGCAGGTTGCCGGGGCTGGCGCTGAGCAGTTGATCGAGCTGCGCGTGCAGGCGCGCCACGGCCGCCGACAGTTCATCGCTGCGTCCCGGCGCCTCGCCGAGCCAGAACGGAATGGTCGGCGGCATGCCCCGGGCGTCTTCGACCCGCACCTTGCCGGCTTCCACCCGCAGGATCCGATAAGAGGCGTTGCCGAGCTGGAACACATCGCCGGCGATGCTTTCCACGGCGAAGTCTTCGTTGACGCTGCCGATGTTCAGGCTCTGGGGTTCGAGCAAGACGCTGTAGTCGGCATTGTCGGGGATGGTGCCGCCGCTGGTGACTGCCGTCAGCCTTGCACCGCGTCGTCCGCGCAGGGTTCGGCTGATGGCGTCGCGGTGCAGATAGGCGCTGCGGATGCCCTGACGGCCGTTGTAGCCTTCGGCGAGCATGCCCAGCAGCGCCTGATAATGTTTTTCGTCAAGGCGGGCGTAGGGCTCGGCCCGGCGGAACAGCGTGAGCAAATCGTCTTCGGCCCATTCCTGGCAACTGACCTCGGCGATGATCTGCTGCGCCAGCACATCCAGCGGCGCTTCGGGTATGTGCAGCGTATCGAGTTCGCCCCGGCGCACGCAGTCGAGCAGGGCGGCGCACTCGATCAAATCGTCGCGGGTGGTGGCGAACAGGCGGCCCTTGGGCGTACCGCCGACCTGGTGCCCGGAGCGGCCGACCCGTTGCAGAAAACCGGCAATCGAGCGCGGTGAAGCGATCTGGCAGACGAGGTCGACTTCGCCGATATCGATCCCCAGCTCCAGCGAGGCGGTGGCGATCAGCACTTGCAGCTCGCCACGCTTGAGTCGCTGCTCGGCGTCGAGGCGAAACTCCTTGGCCAGACTGCCGTGGTGCGCCGCCACCGCGTGTTTGCCGAGGCGTTCGCTGAGGTGCCGGCTCAGGCGCTCGGCCAGACGGCGGGTGTTGACGAAAATCAGCGTGGTGCGGTGTTCACGGGCCAGTGCTGCGAGGCGGTCGTAGACCAGTTCCCAGACGTCGTTGGCCATCACCGCCGTCAGCGGCACCGGCGGCACTTCGATGCCCAGATCCCGTGGGCGCGCGTGGCCGATGTCGATGATTTCGCACGGGCGCCCATGGCCTACCAGAAACCGCGCCACCGCATCGATCGGTTTTTGCGTGGCCGACAGGCCGATGCGGGTCAGTGGTTCGGCGCACAGTGCCTGCAAGCGTTCGAGGCTCAAGGCCAGGTGACTGCCGCGTTTGCCGGCGGCGATGGCGTGGATCTCGTCGACGATCACCGTGCGCGTGGTGCCGAGCATTTTTCGCCCGGATTCCGAGCCGAGCAACACGTAGAGCGATTCCGGGGTGGTCACCAGTATGTGCGGCGCGCTCTTGCGCATGGCGGCGCGGTCTTTCTGCGGGGTGTCGCCGGTGCGCACGGCGGTGGTGATTTCCAGCGCCGGCCGATCCATTTGGCGTAACTGCTCGGTAATCCCGGCCAGCGGGTTCTGCAGATTGATGCGGATGTCGTTGGACAGCGCCTTGAGTGGCGAAATGTAGACCACCAGCGTCTCGTCCGGCAGACCGTCCGGGGTTTCCAGGCCACGGTGGACCAGATCGTCGAGCACCGCGAGGAACGCGGTGAGGGTCTTGCCGGAACCGGTGGGCGCGGCGATCAGCGTCGAACGGCGCTGGCGGATCAACGGCCATGCGCGGGCCTGGGCGGCGGTTACCGTCGGGAAGGTGCTGCTGAACCAGGCGCTGACGGCGGGGTGAAAGCCTGCCAGCGCCGCGTCCGTGGGAAGGGGCAGATTCATGGCTCCAGTTATGCGGGTGGGTGGGCGAAGTTGCAAGTACCGCTCGGGATCTACACTTTACGGGTGACGGTTGCGCACTAAACCCGCAAAATGCAACGATTCCGGCAATTATCGACGACGGTGTCACAAAGCATCGTCGCCAAAGCCATCGTTCCAATCAGACTGGGCCTGCTGACTCTATGCGAATGCGCCTTATGTTACTGGGCGGCGGAAATGCCCTTGGGCAGGCGCTGATTCGCCTCGGTGCGGAGGAAGACATCGGTTTCCTCGCCCCCCGCCCGCCCGAAGACGGCTGGGATGCCGCGAGCCTGACCCAATTGCTCGACGACACCCGTCCCGATGCATTGATCAACCTTGCCTACTATTTCGACTGGTTCCAGGCCGAGGTCGTCAGCGAGAGCCGTCTGGCCGGGCAGGAACGCGCCATCGAACGCCTGGCCGAACTGTGCCAGCACCACAACATCGTGCTGGTGCAGCCTTCCAGTTATCGGGTGTTCGACGGTTCCCGCGCCACCGCCTACAGCGAAAAGGACGAGCCAGTGCCGTTGGGCCTGCGCGGTCAGGCGCTGTGGCGGATCGAACAGAGCGTACGCGCCACTTGCCCGCAACATGTGCTGCTGCGCTTCGGCTGGCTGCTCGACGACAGCCCGGAAGGGATTCTCGGACGCTTCCTGGCCCGTGCCGAACAGCCGGAAGAGTTGCTGCTGGCCGATGACCGCCGTGGCAATCCGACGCCGGTCGACGATGCCGCGCGGGTGATCATTTCGGTGCTCAAGCAACTCGATTGCGCCGCGCCGCTGTGGGGCACATACCACTACGCCGGCCACGAGGCGACCACGCCGCTGGCACTGGGTCAGGCGATTCTCTCCGAAGCGCGCAGCCTGCACCCGCTGGCCATCGAAGCGCCGACCGCCCAGGCCCACGCCGCGCGGCCGGATGCCGCTGAAGAACCGCAACACGCGGTGCTCGCCTGCAAGAAAATTCTGCACACCTTCGGGATCAAGCCGCGCGCCTGGCGTGCCGCACTCCCGGGCTTACTGGATAGGTTTTATCGTCATGGCTGAAGGCCCTGTTCTCATCACCGGCGGCGCCGGTTTCATCGGCTCGCACCTGACTGACGCGCTGCTTGCCAAGGGCCATTCGGTACGGATCCTCGATGATCTGTCGACCGGCAAGCGCAGCAATCTGCCGCTGGACAATCCCAGGGTCGAACTGATCGTCGGCGATGTGGCCGATGCCGCATTGGTCGCACAGGCAATGCAGGGTTGCAGCGCGGTCGCACACCTCGCCGCCGTCGCTTCGGTGCAGGCATCGGTGGACGATCCGGTGAAAACCCACCAGAGCAATTTCATCGGCACGCTGAACGTCTGCGAAGCCATGCGCGAGGCCGGCGTCAAACGCGTGCTGTACGCTTCCAGCGCAGCCGTCTACGGCAACAACGGCGAAGGCGAGTCGATTGACGAAGACACGCCCAAGGCGCCGCTGACGCCTTATGCGTCGGACAAACTGGCCGGCGAGCAGTACTTCGATTTCTACCGCCGCCAGCACGGTCTGGAACCGGCGATCTTCCGTTTCTTCAACATCTTCGGCCCGCGCCAGGATCCGTCCTCGCCGTACTCCGGGGTGATCAGCATCTTCAGCGAACGTGCGCAGAAAGGCCTGCCGATCACCGTGTTCGGCGATGGCGAGCAGACCCGGGATTTCATGTACGTCGAAGACCTGGTCGATGTGCTGGTGCAGGCGATCGAGAAGCCGCAAGTGGACGTCGGTGCGGTGAACGTCGGCTGGAATCAGGCGACCAACCTCAAGCAGATGCTGGCCGCGCTCGAAGCGGTGGTCGGCGAGTTGCCGCCCGTCAGCTATGGCCCGGCGCGCTCCGGTGACATCCGTCATTCGCGGGCGAACAACCGCCGGTTGCTGGAGCGATTCAAGTGCCCGACGCCAACGCCGATGAACGTCGGCCTGGCCCGTCTGCTCGGCCGCTGAGCTTTTCGCAGACATGAAAAAGGCGCCTTTTGACAGGCGCCTTTTTCACGGCCGGAAATCGGCTTTCAAACCGGTTTCCTGTAGCGAGGGAGCTTGCTCCCCGGTCGATTGCGTAACATCGCCGTCAGTTCTGAGTTGCCCGCCACCAAGCCTCATTCACCACCACGTGAACGTTCTTTAGAACTTGTAGCCTAGACCAACCATGTAGATGAAGGGATCAACGTCCACATTCACCCGTGCACGGGTGCCCGGGGCTACGGCGTTGTTCTCGACGGTGGCACGGGTGTCGATGTCGATGTAGCGCACCTGGGCGTTGAGCATGATGTTGTCGGTCAGCATGTAGTCGGCGCCGACCTGCCAGGCCAGGCCCCAGGAGTTTTTCGCCTTGAAGTTGCTGAAGCCGTTGGACTGGGCTTCGCTGCCGACGTGCTCGTCGTAGATCCAGGTGTAGTTGATGCCGCCGCCGATGTACGGCTGGAAGGCCGATTTCGCGTCCAGCGGGTAGTAGACGACGCTCAGGGTCGGCGGCAGGTGTTTGAGGGTGCCGAGTTTGCCGTTGGCGGCTGGCAGGGCGGTGCCCTTGAGCTTCACGTCATGCTCGAACGGCGAGGCGGCCAACAGCTCGATACCGATGTTGTTGGTCAGCATGTAGGCGAAGTTCAGACCCAGTTGGGTGTCGCTGCTCATGGTCGCCTTGCCGCCCAGGTTGGCGCCGCTCAGCGGACCCTGATCGACCTTGACGCTGGAGCTGTCGGCCTTCGGGTTGACGGTGATCGCACCGGCACGAACGATGATGTCGCCGGCTTCGTGGGCGTGGGCGAGCGGGGCTGCGAGCGCGAGGGCAAACAGCGAGGCGCTGAGCAAGGACTTGTTCATGGAAGCTCCCAAAGGACGTTAAAAATGTTTGATGTCCTATGGTACGAATCCGTCTGATACGGTCTTTTGACTCAGCTCAATGAAACAGTGATGCCCCGGATTTTTGTGGAACTTTCATGGCCTCATCGCCAGCAGGCTGGCTCCCACAATGGATATTTGCATCAACACAAAATCCCCTGTGGGAGCCAGCCTGCTGGCGATGGCAATCGATCAATCAACACAGAGCAACGGATTTACTCCGGCAGTTCGTAGACGTAAATCTTGTCCGCTTCCATCTGATACCCGGCATCAGCCAGTTCGCTGGTGGACTGCTTGACCTGCAACGGCCCTTCCACCCAGTACGGCTGGTACAGCTCGTCGAGCTTCACGCCGAGTTCGCTTTTTACGTGCACGATCTGGTTCGACGGCGGTGGCGGCACGTGGATGCAGGCGCCGAAATATGGCACCAGCAGGAAATCCGTGGTGCGACCTTCTTCGCTCACTTCCAGCGGCACGATGTAGCCCGGCAGGCGGATGTTCTGGCCATCGAGGCTTTGCACCACGGGGGCGTTGGGCATGTCCTGTTTGGCCGCTGGCGCGGACTCCGCCGACAGCGCGTCGCCCATCTTCGACAGGTCGTGCAGCGGCGTCATGTTCGGCACTTCGGGCGCGGCGTCCGGCGGGATCATTTCCGACCAGGTCAGGTCTTTTGGCGCCGCCGCCCACACGGGCAGGGCGACCAGCAACAGCAGCGCAAGCACGGCGCGGGGCATGGTGAACATCCTCATAAACGGATCGACAGGCCGTCGGCCAGAGATTGGCGATACGCGCGCCAGGCCGGCACGCTGCCCATCAGCAGCGCGGCCGCCAGAATGCCACCGAGCAGCGTCCATTCATACTCGCTTGGCCAGGCCAGCGGCAGATACAGCCCGTAATTGGCCTGCACATAACCCTGAGCAGCGGCGATGCCGAGGTACAGCAACGCCACCCCGGCGATCACCCCGCTCAGCGCCAGAGCAAAGGCTTCCAGCACCAGCAGGCTCGCGATGTGCCACGGCCGAGCGCCCACCGAACGCAGGATCGCCATCTCGCGGCGGCGTTCGTTGAGGCTGGTGAGAATTGCCGTGAGCATGCCGATCAACCCGGTCAGCACCACAAACAGCGAGACCACGAACAGCGCTTTTTCAGCGGTGCTCATCAGGCTCCACAACTCCTGCAAGGCCACACCCGGCAGGATCGCCAGCATCGGCTCGCCACGGAATTCGTTGATCTCCCGTTGCAGGGCGAAGGTGGAAATCTTGCTGTTGAGGCCGAGCATGAACGCGGTGATCGCTTGCGGCGTCAGGTCCATATTGCGCGCCTGATCGGCGCTGATCCGGCCGTTGCCACGGGCCGGCACGCCGTTGTGCCAGTCGATGTGGATCGCCTCCATGCCGCCGAGGCTGATGTGCAGCGTGCGGTCCACCGGGGTGCCGGTGCGCTTGAGAATGCCGACCACGGTGAACGGCTTGTCGTCGTGCTTGACCAGACTGATCGCCGCCACGCCGTGGGCCAGCACCAGCTTGTCGCCGAGCTTGTAATGCAGCGCCTCGGCCACTTCGGCACCGAGCACCACTTCGAACGGATCGGTGGCGAAGGCGCGACCGTCCGCCAGTTCCAGATGCTGCTGGCGACCGTACTGGTAATGCTCGAAATAGGCTTCGGTGGTGCCCATCACCCGGTAGCCGCGATGGGAGTCACCGAGGGACATCGGAATCGCCCACTTCACCTTCGGGTTGCTGGCGAAGTGTTCGAAGCTGTCCCAGCGAATGTTGTTGGTGGCGTTGCCGATGCGAAACACCGAATACAGCAGCAGGTTCACCGAGCCCGAGCGGGCACCGACGATCAGGTCAGTGCCGCTGATAGTGCTGGCAAAACTGGCCTTGGCTTCGGTGCGCACCCGCTCAACCGCCAGTAGCAGGCAGACGGAAAGCGCGATGGCGAAAGCAGTGAGCAGGGCGGTGAAACGCCGGTTAGCGAGGCTGGCCATGGCCAGACGGAACAGATACATCTCAGACCTCGGCAGACGTGGCGGCGCGATTGAGTTCGGCCAGGGACAGGTGACGGTCGAACAGCGGCGCGAGGCTCTGGTCGTGGCTGACGAACAACAGGCTCGAGCCGGCTTCGCGGCACTCGGCGAACAGCAGGCGAATGAAGTTTTCCCGGGCGTCGTAATCCAGTGCCGAGGTCGGTTCATCGGCGATCACCAGTTCCGGTTGCCCGATCAAGGCGCGGGCAGCGGCGACCCGTTGCTGCTGACCGATCGACAGCGAATCGGCGCGGCGACTCAGGAGGCTTTCGTCCTTCAAACCCAGGTGGGCGAGCAGGGTGGCGGCGGCCTGATCAACGCTGCCGTGACGCTGTTTCGCACGCTCGGCGCGCAGCTTCGAAAAGTGGCACGGCAGCTCGACGTTCTCGCGCACCGAGAGAAACGGCAGCAGGTTGAACTGCTGGAAAATGTAGCCGGTGTGGTCGACCCGAAAGCGATCACGGGCGCCGGCACCCAGTTCGGTCAGTTCCTGGCCGAGCAGGCGAATGCTGCCGCGACCGGGTTTCTGCACCCCGCCAAGCAGGCCGAGCAGGGTGGTCTTGCCGCTGCCGCTGGGGCCCTTGAGGAACAGGGTTTCGCCGGCTTCCAGGCGAAACGCCGGGATGTCCAGCAGCGGCGGGTGACCGGGCCAGTTGAAGCCCAGGTCGGACAGTTCGATGAGTGCTTGGGTCATGGCGCCGTTTCGTGTCAGAACTTCAGGGCGGCGGCCTTGGCCGTCACTTCCGTGCCTTGCTGGCCGCTCGGGCCGATCAGTTGTACCTGAATTTTCTGGGTGGCCGGGAAGGTAGTGAACAGGTTCGCCAGATCCAGGGTTTTCAACGCACCCGGTGCCGCACAGCTGAACTGGTAGTGGGCGTGGATTTCGCTGTGGTCGTGATGATGCTCGTGACCGTCCTTGCCGGCTTCCTCTTCGTCGTGGTCGTCGGCATCCGGCTTGTCGCCGAACAGCGGGCTTTCCAGCTCCTGGCTGGTGACTTTGCAACCGGCGGCGGCCGGCAGACTGAACAGAGCCTGCGGTTTTTCCAGTTGCGCGCGGGCGGCGGCGACCTTGGCCTTGTCGGCATCGCTGGTGGCGACGTGTTCAAAACCCACAAGGTTCATCGCCGGGCTTTCCAGCTCCAGCTCCAGGGTCTGGCCGTCGAGCGCGGCGTTCAGGCGTCCAACGCCATGTTCGTGGGCAGCGAGGCTGCCGTGCTCATGGTCGTGATCATGCTCATCGGCAGCCTGGGCGATGGCCAGCGGCAACAGGGCAAACGGCAAAGCGAGCAGCAGACGACGCATGGCGGTCTCCGGGAAGTAAAGTGAAGAGTTTGTTATGTAATCTTATAACGAAAGTGCGCAGAGTTTGCCCGCCCGCTTGGCGTTACACAAGTCCCATGGGAGCATGCAGGTCAGAAATGTGCGGGAGAAAGCTTATGTTGCGGATACGCGGAACCGTCGGCGACTTGCCGGTGGATTTGACCCTGGAACTGGATGAAAGCGACTGGGCGCGGCTCGGTGCGCAGTTTGGCGTGCAGGTGCAGACGGCCCAGCCGCAAGCAGCAGCGGCGGCGGTGGCGAAACCGGTGAATCAGGATGACGCGTTGTGGCAGGTCGCGAGGGATCTTTTGCGCAAGGCCGGGCAGCTCAGCGGCCCGGATCTGCTGGATCAGCTCGAAGGGCTGACCGGCAGCGCAGCGGCGGGCAAGCGCTTGCTGGTGCGCCTGCGTCATTCATCCGATGTGAAGGTGGCGAGCGGCGGGGATACGCCGCTCTACAGCTGGATCGAGTAAGGGGGTTAGTACAGCGCGGCAAACACCTTGCGCCGGTAAGCGGTCACCAGCGGGTGATCGTTGCCCAGCAGTTCGAACACTTGCAGCAAGGTCTTGTGCGGCAGACCTTCGCCGTAGCTGCGGTTGCGGATGAACAGCTTGAGCAGTGCGTCCAGCGCCGCTTCGTATTGCTGGCGGGCCAGTTGCTGGATTGCCAGTTGATACACCGCTTCATCGTCCTGCGGGTTCTGCGCCAGACGGCTTTTCAGGTCGGCAGCATCTGGCAGGTCACGGGCCAGGCCGAGGAATTTGATCTGCGCCTTGGCGCCAGCCAGCGCGGCTTTGTGCTCATCGCTCTTGACCGCGTCGAGCACGGTTTGCGCTTCGCCCAGTTCACCGCGTTCGGTCAGGCAGCGAGCGTAGAGAATCAACGCCTTGGCGTTGGTATTGTCTTCGCTCAGCAGCGTGACCAATGTCGCTTCCACGTCGGCGTAGCGGCCCTCGTCAAACAGTGCCTGAGCCTGTTCGAATGGATCGGCAGCCGACGGCGCCGGCATCTGCACATGGGGTTCGAGCAGGGCGCGCACGGCGGATTCCGGTTGCGCGCCGGCAAAGCCGTCCACCGGTTGACCGTCCTTGAACAGCACCACGGTCGGCAGGCTGCGGATGCCGAAGCGGGCGACGATGTCCTGCTCGATATCGCAATTGACCTTGGCCAGCAGCAACTCGCCCTGATAGCTCTCGGCGATGCCTTGCAGCATCGGCATCAGCGCCTTGCACGGCGCACACCATTCGGCCCAGAAATCCACCAGCACCGGTTTTTGAAAGGAAGCCTCGATCACCGACTGGTCGAAGTCGGCCGTCGTGGCGTCGAAGATGTACGGCGTTTGCTGACTCATGGGGTATCTCGTAAAAGCGTGAATGGGGCAACTATACGGTCAGGCGCGGGCCGCATGGTAGAGGCTGACATGGCGAAACTCTTCCGGCTCGGCCAGATCCGGCAGGGTCATGGCTTCCAGCATTTCGATGCGCCGGTATAACGGATGACGGAAATCCCGGACCCGCGAATCCGCCACCAGCGCTTCGCGGCCACGGCTCAGGAAGGCGTCGAGCAGCGGCAGATTTTCCCGGTCGTAGAGAACGTCGGCCACCAGGATCAGATCGAAGCGATCCGCCTCGGCGAAGAAATCCGTGGAATAACTCATCTGCACATCATTGAGCTCGGCATTCGCCCGACAGGCGGCAATCGCCAGCGGGTCAAGGTCGCAGGCCACCACCTCCAGCGCGCCGGCCTTCACCGCCGCGATGCCGGCGATCCCGGAACCGGCGCCGAAATCCAGCACCCGTTTGCCCCGCACCCACTCGGGAAACTCTGCCAGATAGCGCGCCACCGCCAGACCGCTGGCCCAGCAGAAACTCCAGTACGGCGGTTCATGCAGGATTCGTTGGGTTTCTTCCTGGCTGAATTCACGCGCCATGTTGTCGCCATCGATCAGCCACAGCTGCAAATCGGTGTCCGGCAATGTGCAGGCTTTCAGTCGGGCGTCGCCGAGCAACTCGCCCAGCGACTGTTGCAGGTCTGACGGGGCATTCATGGGGCTTTGACAAATTGCAGCTGGCCCAGCGCCTGGGTGGTTGGCTGAGTGATGGTCTGCGACGGCAGGTGCAGGATCAACTGGCCGGACTGGCTGGCGCGGCCGCGCAATTCAACCCGGGCGCCAACCGGGAAGGATTCGGGGTTGAAGCGCAGGTGAAACGGCAGAATCTGGTTATTGCCGATCAGGCTGGAACTGGCGAGCAATTGTTGCGGGCGATCCTTCTCGTCGATCACCAGCAGCGCCAGTTCGACTTCGGCACCGGCCGGCACGCCTTGCAGGGTGCCGCTCAGTTCGCGTTGATACGCGGGCAGCGGGCCGAGATCAGCAGCTTCCCGGGCTTTTTTCTGCGCCTGTTGCGGCGCCGGGCCCGGTGTGGGCGGCTGAGGCTTGGGCGCGTCGCTGCCACAGGCCACCAGCAGGCTGAAAACACTGAGCAAAACGAGCGGTCGTAGGGACATTGGTGGCTCCAGCAAAATGAAATCCATGGATCAATCGATCATGGCAGTCTGTATACCGCAAAGCCTATGGCTTGTCTTGCCACCGGGATGCGCTACCATGGCCCTCCCTTTTTTTGTTGCCAGCCACCATGCACTGTCCCTTCTGCGGTGCCAACGACACCAAGGTCATCGACTCGCGTCTGGTCGCCGAGGGCGAACAGGTGCGCCGCCGGCGTGAATGCCTGGCCTGCGGCGAACGTTTCACGACGTTCGAGACGGCCGAACTGGTGTTGCCGCGCCTGATCAAAACCGACGGCAGCCGCCAACCGTTCGACGAAGAAAAACTCCGCGCCGGCATGCAACGCGCCCTGGAGAAACGTCCGGTGAGCGTCGAGCGCCTCGAATCCTCGCTGGTCCATATCAAGCACAAGCTGCGCGCCACCGGCGAGCGCGAGGTCAAATCCCTCGTGGTCGGCGAACTGGTGATGGCCGAGCTGCAAAAGCTCGATGAAGTCGCCTACATCCGTTTCGCTTCCGTGTACCGCCGCTTCCAGGACCTCAACGAATTCCGCGAAGAGATCGACCGCCTCGCCCGCGAACCGGTGAAAGAATGACCACCGCCGCCGAGCAGGCCATCCTCGACGCTCACTTCATGGCCCGGGCCCTGGAGCTGGCGCGCAAGGGGCATTACACGACGCATCCCAATCCACGGGTTGGCTGCGTGATCGTGCGTGACGGGCAGATTGTCGGCGAAGGCTGGCATGAACGTGCCGGCGAACCCCACGCCGAAGTCCACGCCCTGTGCGCCGCCGGTGAACGGGCCCGTGGCGCCACGGCTTACGTGACCCTCGAACCTTGCAGCCACCACGGCCGTACGCCGCCGTGCGCCGATGCGCTGGTTAATGCCGGTATTGGCCGGGTGGTTGCGGCGATGCGTGATCCGAATCCTCAAGTCGCCGGACGCGGTCTGCAGCGCTTGACCGATGCCGGCATCGCCACCGAAAGCGGCGTGCTGGAAGCTGAGGCGCGCAAGCTCAATCAAGGTTTTCTGAAGCGCATGGAACACGGCTTGCCGTTCGTGCGGGTCAAGTTGGCCATGAGCCTCGATGGCCGTACAGCGATGGAAAGCGGTGAGAGCCAATGGATCACCGGCCCTGCCGCGCGTTCGGCGGTGCAGCGTCTGCGCGCTCAGGCCAGCGTGGTGCTGACCGGCGCCGACACGGTGCTGGCCGATGGCGCACGCCTGACCGTTCGCGGTGACGAGCTGGGGCTGGATGCCGAACAAACCGCGCTGGCCCTGAGCCGTCCGCCGCTGCGGGTATTGATCGACGGACGTCTGCGGGTGCCGCTGGATGCGCCGTTCTTCAAGGCCGGCCCGGCACTTGTCGCCACGTGTGTGGCCATCGAAGAGCAGTACGCCCACGGCCCGGAATGCCTGATCGTGCTGGGCGATGACGGTCAGGTCGATCTGCACCAGTTGCTGGTCGAACTGGCCAACCGTGGCGTCAACGAAGTGCTGGTCGAGGCCGGTCCGCGACTGGCCGGTGCGTTTGCCCAGCTCGGTCTGGTCGACGAGTTCGTGATCTTCATCGCCGGCAAGTTCCTCGGCTCCACGGCGCGTCCGCTTCTGGACTGGCCGCTGGCCTGTATGAAGGATGCGCCGGAGCTGAAAATCACTGAAATTCGCGCGGTTGGCGATGACTGGCGAGTCACTGCCATCCCTGTCCCATCGGCGAGCGTATAATTCCCGGCCATCGCGTTAGCGCTGGCTTCGTTCTCAAGGAGAACCCCATGTTTACCGGCATCATCGAATCCATCGGCAGTATCCGCGCACTGACCCCAAAGGGCGGTGATGTGCGGGTGTATGTCGAAACCGGCAAGCTCGACCTGAGCGACGTCAAACTCGGCGACAGCATCGCGGTCAACGGCGTGTGCCTGACTGCGGTTGAACTGCCGGGCAACGGCTTCGCCGCCGACGTCAGTCGCGAAACCCTCGACTGCACCGCCATGAATGACCTGAAAAGCGGTAGCCCGGTCAACCTGGAAAAAGCCCTGACCCCGACCACCCGTCTCGGCGGCCATCTGGTCAGCGGTCATGTCGACGGTGTCGGCGAAGTGGTTTCGCGCAGCGACAATGCCCGCGCCGTGGAATTTCGCATCCGCGCGCCGAAAGAGCTGGCCAAGTACATCGCCCACAAAGGCTCGATCACCGTCGACGGCACCAGCCTGACCGTGAACGCGGTCGATGGCGCCGAATTCCTGCTGACGATCATCCCGCACACCCTGAGCGAAACCATCATGGCGTCCTACAAGCCAGGTCGCCGGGTGAACCTGGAAGTCGACCTGCTGGCGCGTTATCTGGAGCGTCTGCTTCTGGGCGACAGGGCCGCTGAGCCTGACTCTTCACAAAAGCCTGGCGGTGGCATCACTGAAAGCTTTCTGGCCGCCAACGGCTACCTCAAATCCTGACTGAAGGGGGTGCCTTGTGGCGCTCAATAGCATCGAAGAACTGGTTGAAGACATCCGCCAAGGCAAGATGGTCATCCTCATGGATGACGAAGACCGCGAGAACGAAGGCGACCTGATCATGGCCGCCGAATGCTGCAAGGCCGAGCACATCAACTTCATGGCCAAATACGCCCGTGGCCTGATCTGCATGCCGATGAGCCGCGAGCGCTGCGAAACCCTGAAGCTGCCGCTGATGGCGCCACGCAACGGTTCCGGTTTCGGCACCAAGTTCACCGTTTCGATCGAAGCCGCCGAAGGCGTGACCACCGGCATTTCCGCCGCTGACCGTGCGCGCACCGTGCAAGCGGCCGCCGCGAAAGACGCCAAGGCCGAAGACATCGTCAGCCCGGGCCACATTTTTCCGCTGATGGCCCAGGCCGGTGGCACCCTGGCCCGCGCCGGCCACACCGAAGCCGCCTGCGACCTGGCGCGCATGGCCGGTTTCGAGCCGAGCGGCGTGATCTGCGAAGTGATGAACGATGACGGCACCATGTCCCGTCGTGCTGAACTGGAAGCTTTTGCCGCCGAACACGACATCAAGATCGGCACCATCGCCGACCTGATTCACTACCGGATGATCCACGAACGTACCGTTCAGCGGATTGCCGAACAGCCGCTGGACAGCGAACTGGGCCAATTCAACCTGGTGACCTATCGTGATTCGGTGGAAGGCGACGTGCACATGGCATTGACCCTGGGCACCGTTTGCGCCGAAGAACCGACCCTGGTTCGCGTGCACAACATGGACCCGCTGCGCGACCTGCTGATGGTCAAGCAACCGGGCCGCTGGAGTCTGCGCGCCGCCATGGCTGCGGTTGCCGAGGCCGGCAGCGGTGTGGTGCTGTTGCTCGGTCATCCACTGGATGGCGACGTGTTGCTGGCGCACATCCGCGAAACCGGCGATCAGGCCGCACCGAAAAAACCGACCACCTACAGCATTGTCGGTGCCGGTTCGCAGATCCTGCGTGACCTCGGTGTGCGCAAAATGCGTTTGATGAGCGCGCCAATGAAATTTAATGCGATATCCGGTTTCGATCTGGAAGTTGTAGAATACGTGCCCTCCGAATAATGACCGGTTGTTTCCGGCCCTGTATTCGCGGCAAATAAATCACTGAGGGACGCGAAACAGACGCGTCCCGGCTCTTTAAGAGATCTGACGAATGACCCTGAAGACCATCGAAGGTACCTTCATCGCCCCTAAAGGCCGCTACGCTTTGGTAGTGGGCCGCTTCAACAGCTTCGTGGTTGAAAGCCTGGTCAGCGGTGCAGTTGATGCCCTGGTTCGCCACGGCGTGAGCGAAAGCGACATCACCATCATCCGCGCACCTGGCGCCTTCGAAATCCCGCTGGTTGCGCAGAAAGTCGCCCAGAAAGGCGAGTTCGCAGCAATCATCGCCCTGGGCGCGGTCATTCGTGGCGGTACTCCGCACTTCGAATACGTGGCGGGCGAGTGCACCAAGGGCCTGGCCCAGGTGTCCATGGAGTTCGGCGTACCGGTCGCTTTCGGCGTCCTGACCGTTGATTCCATCGAGCAAGCCATCGAACGTTCCGGCACCAAGGCCGGCAACAAAGGTGCTGAAGCTGCCCTGTCCGCTCTGGAAATGGTCAGCCTGCTGGCGCAGTTGGAGGCCAAGTGATTAGCGACGAAAGCGATCGTTTCAACCCGCGCGATCCGAAACCTGCGGATGCCGGCAAGCCATCGAAGAGCGCCAAGCGCCGCGAAGCCCGTCAGCTCGCGACCCAGGCCCTGTATCAATGGCACATGGCTCGGCAATCGTTGAACGAGATCGAAGCGCAGTTCCGGGTCGATAACGATTTCACCGATGTCGACGGGGCTTACTTCCGCGAAATCCTCCACGGGGTTCCGCAGTTCAAGACCGAAATCGACACCGCGCTCACGCCTTGCCTGGACCTGGCGATCGAAGAGCTGGACCCGGTTGAACTGGCGGTTCTGCGCCTGTCCACCTGGGAACTGCTCAAGCGCGTCGACGTGCCGTACCGCGTTGTGATCAACGAAGGTATCGAGCTGGCCAAGGTGTTCGGTTCGACCGACGGCCACAAGTTCGTCAACGGCGTGCTCGACAAGCTGGCTCCGCGCCTGCGTGAAGCTGAAGTGAAGGCGTTCAAGCGCTGATCCGCGCTTGAATACTTTTTCTCAGCCATGGGCGAGTTTGAGCTGATCCGCAATTTCTTCGCCGCCGCGCCTTGTGCGCAGGGCGGCGAAGGCGTTGCACTGGGGATCGGTGACGACTGCGCCTTGCTGGCGGTCCCTTCCGGGGAACAGCTGGCGGTTTCCACCGATACGCTGGTGGCCGGCGTGCATTTCGCCGATCCCTGCGATCCGTTTCTGCTCGGTCAGCGCTCGCTGGCCGTGGCGGTCAGCGACCTCGCTGCCATGGGCGCCACGCCCGTCGCCTTTACCCTTGCCCTGACCTTGCCGACGGTGACCGCCGATTGGCTGCAAGCCTATGCCCGCGGTTTGAATCGCATGGCGCAGGACTGCGGCGTGGCACTGGTCGGCGGCGACACGACCCGCGGGCCGTTGAGCCTGACCGTTACCGTGTTCGGCCGCGTCCCGGCCGGCAAAGCGCTGACCCGCAGCGGAGCCCGGCCGGGCGATCTGCTGTGTGTCGGCGGCGAACTGGGCAATGCCGCCGGGGCCTTGCCGCTGGTTCTGGGTCAGCGAGACGCCGAACCACACATCGCCCAGCCGCTGCTTGATCATTACTGGTCGCCGCAACCGCAACTCGCTCTCGGTCAGGCCCTGCGTGGCAAGGCCACTTCGGCGCTGGACATCTCCGATGGGCTGCTCGCCGATTGCGGTCACATCGCATTGGCCTCGAAGGTTTGCCTCGAAGTCGAGCGCGAGCGCGTTCCGTTGTCGGAGGCGCTGGTGGCGTTTCTCGGTCAGCGCGGCGCCGAACGTGCGGCGTTGAGCGGTGGCGATGACTACGTGCTGGCCTTCACCCTGCCGGCCGTCGAGTTGCCGGCGCTGCTCGCCGATGGCTGGTCGATCCATGTGATCGGCCGCGTGACGCAAGGGCAGGGCGTAGTGTTGCTGGATCGCGACGGGCACGACATCACCCCGCAAATCCGGGGTTATCAACATTTTCAGGAGTCACCGTGACAGATCACCCGAAACAGGTTCCGGCCGAATTCGTTCCGCCGTCGGTCTGGCGCAATCCCTGGCATTTCCTCGCGTTCGGCTTTGGCTCGGGCACCTTGCCCAAGGCGCCGGGCACTTGGGGCTCGTTAGTTGCGCTACCCTTTATTCCGTTGTGGCAAATGCTGCCGGACTGGGGTTACTGGCTGATGCTCGGGATCACCATGTTGTTCGGCTTCTG
This sequence comes from Candidatus Pseudomonas auctus, assembly GCF_048654275.1. NCBI lineage: Bacteria > Pseudomonadati > Pseudomonadota > Gammaproteobacteria > Pseudomonadales > Pseudomonadaceae > Pseudomonas > Candidatus Pseudomonas auctus. Next base: position 76,817 of record NZ_JBJYZK010000008.1, read on the forward strand.
GCTGTGCGGCAAAGTGGCCGACGATCTGCGGGTGCACGACCACGAGGGCATCGTCTGGGACGAAATGGTCGGGATGTGGATCACCCTGTGGCTGGTGCCGGAAGGCTGGTACTGGTTGCTCGCCGGGTTCCTGGTGTTCCGCTTCTTCGACATTCTCAAACCGTGGCCGATCCGCTGGATCGACCGGCATGTTCACGGCGGCGTCGGCATCATGCTCGACGACGTGCTGGCCGGCGTGTTTGCCTGGCTGGCGATGCAGGGACTGGTGTGGATTTTCGCCTGATTTCCGGGCGTGGAGGAGGGACGCAGGGATGACTCGACGCTGGTTGGCGATAGTGGTTTTGACCTTGCTTGGTGCCGTGGCCCAGGCACAGGACGCATCGCCGTCGGTCATTCACCTGGCCAGCGAAGACTGGGAAGACTACACCGCCGCCGACGGCCATGGCCTGGCCTGGGATGTGTTGCGCAAAGTGTTCGAGCCGGCCGGCGTGACCCTGGATATTCGCACCGTGCCCTACACTCGTTCGGTGGGGCTGGTACAACTGAAGGAAGTCGATGCACTGGTCGGTTCCTATCGCGGCGAAGCCGAGCAGGTGCTGTACCCGAAATGGAATTTCGATTCCGACCACATCTACGCGCTCGGCCTGGCCAGCAATCCTTCGCCGACCCAGGCGACCCTGGGCAAGTACCGACTGGCCTGGGTGCGCGGCTATCGCTACGAAACCTATCTGCCGAACGTCAAACGCTTCAACCAGATCGAGCGCCGCACCGGGATCCTGTCAATGCTCAAGCAGGGGCGGGCGGATTACTACATCGATGCGCTGACGGAAATCGAAGCGGTGCTGCGAAACGCCGCCGATCCTTCGCCGTACCGTTATTCGCATCTGGCAGAGTTGCCGCTGTACCTCGGCTTCGCCGACACCCCGCAAGGCCGGGCGCTGATGTCGATCTACGACCAGCGCATGGAGCAACTGGTGAAAAGCGGCGAGTTGAAGCCGGTTTTCGAGCGCTGGAAGCAGCCGTATCCGTTCGAGTAAAGGCGATAGCGACGAGCCTGTCATCAAACTTTTTGATAGTTATCCCCGATAATTCAGCCTAAGCGCCTGCGGGAACCTGCTGTTACAATGCCGCCCAGCGAATCTCGGACTTTTCAGATCAGGAGCACACCGGTGCCTGTCGTTTTTGTCGCCGCTTCCAAGCTGCCAACGCCTTTTGCGCAATTCACCATGCACGGTTTTCTCGATGAAGCCACCGGCCGCGAGCACGTCGTGCTGAGCCTCGGCGAGATTGCCGACGGTGCCCCGGTACTCGGCCGTCTGCACTCCGAATGCCTGACCGGCGATGCCTTGTTCAGCCAGCGTTGCGACTGCGGCTCGCAACTGGAAGGCGCCCTCAAGGCCATCGCTCGGGAAGGCCGTGGTGTGTTGCTGTACCTGCGTCAGGAAGGGCGCGGCATCGGTCTTTTGAACAAGATCCGTGCCTACGAATTGCAGGACGGCGGCGCCGACACCGTTGAAGCCAACGAGCGTCTGGGCTTTGCCGCCGACCAGCGTGACTATGCCATGTGCCTGCCGATGCTCGAGCATCTGGGCGTCAAATCCCTGCGCCTGATGACCAATAACCCGCGCAAGGTCAAAGCCTTGACCGACATGGGCATTGTCGTCGCCGAGCGCGTGCCGCTGCACACCGGCCACAACCCGCACAACAAACTCTATCTGGCGACCAAGGCCAGCAAGCTCGACCACATGATGGGTAACGAGTATCAGGGCGAGGTAGACCGGGCGTGACCCGCGGGCAAGTGCGGCGCCGTCTGTCGATCGCCTGGTGGAAATACCTGGCGCTGGCGCTGGTGCCGCTGTTCGTGATCAACGCTGTATTCGGTCAGGGCGAGGCAATTCTGCCGGTGCTGGCGATGCCTTTCTTTATCGCGGGCGTGGCCTCGATGTTTGTCAGCCTGAAGTTTTTCGGCCGCTACAAGCATGCGCTGATCGCCACACAAAAAGCCCTCGATACCCCTGACGAGCCCGCCGCCTGGATCGCCCTGGCGGCCTGCCTTCGCAGTGCATTCGTGGTCGCGGCGCTGCCGGCATGGATTGGCGCGCTGGCGGTGTTTGTCGGTCTTGAAGCGGTGCCGCTGATGTTGCTGGCGCTGTCCACGGCGGTGCTGTTCTACCTCTACCGTATCCCGCGTCAACTCGCCTGATGCGTCGTCTCTGGCTGGCGGTTCTGCTGCTGGCCGTCAGCGCTGAGGCGCTGGCCGCTCTGCGGGTGGTCAGCCTCGCGCCATCCCTGTCTGAAATCGTGGTTGAACTGGATTCGGCCGATCTGCTGGTCGGCGTGCTGGATGCCGGTGAGCGTCCGTCTGCTATCAAGGACGTGCCTTCGGTGGGCCGTTATGGCCAGCTCGACATGGAACGGCTGCTCAGCCTCAAACCTGACTTGTTGCTGCTATGGCCCGGCAGTGTCGGCCCGGCCCAGCGTGATCAGCTCAAGCGCCTGAACATCCCGACGTTCGTTGCCGAGCCTCACAGTCTCGAACAGCTGACTGCGCAGATTGAGGGCATCGCGATACAGCTCGGTCGTCCTGAGCGTGGGATCGCGCGGGCCAGCGAGTTGCGGCAAAAACTCGATAAGCTGCGCCAGCGCTACCGCCGCGAAGTACCGCTGCGGGTGTTCTATCAGGTTTGGGACAAGCCGCTGTACACCGTCGGTGGCGGGCAGATCATCAGCGATGCGCTTGAAGTGTGCGGCGCACGCAATGTGTTTGCCGACTTGAGTCTGCCGGCGCCGCAGGTGAGCATCGAGGCCGTTTTACAGCGTGATCCCGAAGTGATTCTGGCCGGCGATCAGCTGCAACTGGACGCGTGGAACGCCTGGCCGCAGGTGGCAGCGGTCAAGCACGGGCAGTTGCTGCTGGTCACCGACAAAGGCCTTGAACGCCCGAGCGGGCAGATGATCGAAGCCACCGCCAAGCTCTGCCAGCTGATCGCGCCAGACCGCTGAGACCGAGGTGAATTCTTCGCGAGCAAGCCCGCTCCCACATTTGGAATGCGTTCCCCCTGTGGGAGCGGGCTTGCTCGCGAAGAGGTCAGTCAATGCAGCGCAAGTTCTGGATCAGAGTAGCGGTGTCCAGGTTACCCCGAACATGAACGCCCGCCCCTCCTCGCGATAGCCAAACTGACTGCCGTCATGGCTGTACAACGCCCGGCTGTAACCCTTGTCCAGCAGGTTGTCGACCTTGAAATCCAGCTTGATCTCGCGGTTCAGCGCCCAGCTGCTGCGCAGTCCTAGCAGTGCATAACCGCCAAGCGGCTGCTGATTGTTCAGATCGTCATAGCTGCTGCTGACCGCTTGCCAGCTGGCACCAAGACCGAGGCGATCGAACTGTCGGTCCAGATCCCAGCTCAAGGTGCGCCTAGCACGACGTGCCAAGGTGTGGCCGGTGTCGCGGTCGCGGGGATCGATGATCGCCACGCCGAGGTTGCTCTGCCAGCCGAACAGCTCCTGTTTCAGCGCTGCTTCGAAGCCGTTGATCCGCGCCGAGGCGACGTTTTCCGGGCGTGAGTTGCTGCCGAAGATGATCGCGTCTTCCAGATCGGTCCGATACAACGAGGCCTCGAGGCGAGTGCTGTCGCTCAACTGGCTGCGCCATTGCAGCTCGTAGCTTTTCGAGGTTTCCGGTTTCAGGTCGGGGTTGCTGAAGTCCGGGTAATACAGATCGTTGAAGGTCGGTGCGCGGAAGCCTTCGCTGTAGCTGAGCAGCAGATCATTGTCCGGATTGACCGGCAACGTCAGTGTGCCGCTCCAGCTGTTCTGGCCGCCGAACTGCTGGTTGTCGTCACGACGCAGGCCCAGTTCGGTAGAGAAGCTGTCGGCCTGGAAGCGATGCTGGATGAAGGCTGCGCGGTTCCAGCGGCTGTCTTCGTCGAACGCGGTGCTGCTGTTGACCCGGTCTTCGTACCAGTCGCCGCCAAGGATCAGGCTGTTGCGCGCATCGAGGGTCAGGTCGTTCTGCCAGGTCACCGAGTCGCGGTAGGTGTTGAACACCGAGCGTTCGACGCTGAGTTTGTCGAAGGACTTCTCGCGGTTTTCGCTGTGGCCGAGTTCCAGGCGCGACTTCCAGCGCTCGTTGAGCCGAGCGTCGATGTAGCTGCTGAAACTGCTGACGGTGAAATCGCTGTAAGGCTGCTGCTGGAGGGAGTCGAAGGTCTCCGGGTCGAAGCGGCCGAACGGGTTGTCGAACTCGCTTTTGCCACGGTTATCCAGCAGGTTGGCGCCGACTTCGATGTCATCGGTCAGCGCATGGCTGAGGCTCAGGCTGATGGATTTGTTGCGATAGCCATCGTGATCGCTGTCGCTGGGATAGGACTCGTGGGTGCGGTCGATCCCGGCGGTTTCATCGAGACTGGCGCCGAGGTTGAAGCGGGTTTTCTCATCGCCGCCGGAGAGGCCGACACTGCGCTCCCAGGTCTGGTGGCTGCCGAAGCCCACATGCATCCGCGGCTGCAAGCCCTGTTCGCCGCCGCGTCGGGTGAAGATCTGAATCACCCCGCCAATCGCATCGCTGCCGTAGATCACCGAACGCGAACCGCGCAGCACTTCGACACGCTCGATCTGTTCGATGTTGAGGTGTTGCAGGTTGCTGTCGCCGGATGTCGAGTTGCCGATGCGCTGGCCGTCGACCAGCACCAGGCTCTGCGCCGATTGCGTGCCGCGAATGTAGATCCCTGGCAGGCTGCCGCGTCCGCCGGTTTGCGCGACTTGTACACCCGGCACCCGTTGCAGCAGATCGGTGACGCTGCGCGGTTGCAGGCGCTCGATGTCTTCGCGGGTGAACACGGTGTTGGCGGCGCTGCTGTCGTTGCGCGCTTCGATCTGGCGGTTGGCGCTGATCAGCACGTCCGGCAGCTTCAGGGCCTGATCGCGTTCGAAGGTGTCGGCGAGGGCGTTGGCAGAGGGCAGCAGCAGGAGGGGCAGGGCGACGCGCGAGAGGTTCATCGGTATTCCGTAGGTCTTTCAGGTGTACACAAATCAAATGTGGGAGCGGGCTTGCTCGCGAAGGCGGTTTGTCAGTCAACTCATCATCGACTGATCCGACGCTTTCGCGAGCAAGCCCGCTCCCACATGGGGTTTTGCGTGTATCCAGCGAGTTAGCGGTTAAGCAGTTCCAGGCGCTCACGCACCGCCGCTTCAATCCCGGCCTCGTCCAGCCCGCACTCGGCCAGCATCTGCGCCGGCTTGGCGTGCTCGACGTAAACGTCCGGCAAGCCCAGGTGCAGCACCGACTTGAGGATGTTCTCGCGGGCGAGGAATTCGCTGACCGCGCCACCGGCGCCGCCCATGATCGCGTTCTCTTCGAGAGTCACCAGCAGCTCGTGGCTGTCGGCGATCTCGCGTACCAGCGCTTCGTCCATCGGCTTGACGAAACGCATGTCGACCACGGTCGCGTCCAGCGTCTCGGCGACTTTCAGGGCTTCGGCCATTTGCACGCCGAACACCAGCAGGGCGACCTTGTTGCCCTGGCGACGCACCACACCCTTGCCGATCTCGATCGGTTCGAGGTCTTTCTCGATGGTTGCGTTCGGGCCGGTGCCGCGTGGGTAACGCACCGCCGCCGGGCCGTTGTAGAGGTGGCCGGTGGTGAGCATTTTGCGCAATTCGTTTTCGTCGCTCGGGGTCATGATGACCATGCCCGGGATGCAGCGCAGGTACGAAAGATCGAAGCTGCCGGCGTGGGTCGGGCCGTCTTCGCCCACCAGACCGGCGCGGTCGATGGCGAACAGCACATCGAGGTTCTGCACCGCGACGTCATGCACCAACTGGTCGTAACCGCGTTGCAGGAACGTCGAGTAGATCGCCACTACCGGTTTCGCGCCTTCGCAAGCCATGCCGGCGGCGAGGGTCACGGCGTGTTGCTCGGCGATCGCCACGTCGAAGTAGCGCAGCGGGAAACGCTCGCTGAACTCCACCAGGTCCGAGCCTTCCTTCATCGCCGGGGTGATGCCCACCAGACGCGGGTCGGCAGCGGCCATGTCGCACAGCCATTCACCGAACACGCCGGAATACTTCGGCCCGCCGGCCTTCTTCGGCGCAGCGGCCGGAGCGTCCAGCGGTTCGAGTTTGGTGATGGCGTGGTAACCGATCGGGTCGACTTCCGCCGGGGCGAAGCCTTTGCCCTTTTTGGTGACGATGTGCAGGAACTGCGGGCCTTTCAGATCGCGCATGTTGCGCAGGGTGGCGATCAGGGTCGGCAGGTCGTGACCATCGATCGGGCCGATGTAGTTCCAGCCCAATTCTTCGAACAGGGTGCCGGGGACCAGCATGCCTTTTGCGTATTCTTCGGTACGACGGGCGATTTCCCAGGCGCCGGGCAGGCGCGACAGCACTTTCTTGCTGCCTTCACGCATGCTCGCGTAAGTGCGGCTGGAAAGAATCTTCGCCAGATAGTTCGACAGCCCGCCGACGTTGCGCGAGATCGACATATCGTTGTCGTTGAGGATCACCAGCATGTTGGCGTCGACTTCCGGCGCGTGGTTCAGCGCCTCGAACGCCATGCCGGCGGTCAGTGCGCCGTCGCCGATCACCGCAATCGCCTTGCGATCGCTGTTCTGCAGGCGGGCGGCGATGGCCATGCCCAGCGCGGCACTGATCGAGGTGCTGGAGTGGCCGACGCCAAAAGTGTCGTACTCGCTCTCGGAGCGGCGCGGGAAGGCGGCGATGCCGTCCTTCTGGCGCAAAGACTCCATGCGCTCGCGACGACCGGTGAGGATCTTGTGCGGATAGGCCTGATGACCGACGTCCCACACCAGCCGGTCGTCCGGGGTGTCGAAGACGTAATGCAACGCGATGGTCAGCTCGATGACGCCCAGGCCGGCACCGAAATGCCCACCGGTCTGGCCGACCGTGTAGAGCAATTCCAGGCGCAACTCATCAGCCAGGGTTTCCAGCTCGGCTTCGCCTAACCGGCGCAGGCCGTCCGGCGTGTTCGCGCGGTCGAGCAGGGGCGTGGTCGGGCGCTTGCGGGGAATCTCATGAAACGTCGTGGGCATCAGGCGAATCGTTATAGGTATAAAAGATGCGGCAGTTTACCTGATGCATCGCCCCCTGCCCACGCGTTGGTCTTTTTTGGCTGATTAGCCTTCAGTTACGCCGATCGACGATATACCGGGCCAGATCGCGCAACGGCTCGGCAGCCGCGTCAAACGGTCGCAGCGCGTGCAGGGCCTGATCGCGCAGTTCCAGCGCGTAAGCCTTGGCTGCGTTCAGACCGAGCAGCGCCGGGTAAGTCGGCTTGTCGCGGGCAATATCGGCGCCCTGGCGTTTGCCGAGGGTTTCGGTATCGCTTTCGACGTCGAGGATGTCGTCCTGGACCTGGAACGCCAGGCCGATGGCCTGTGCATAAGTCTGCAGGGACTTCAGTTCATCCTTCTCGGCACGGCCGCTGGCCAGGGCGCCGAGCTTGACGCTGACTTCGATCAGCGCGCCGGTCTTGTGCCGGTGCATCTGTTCCAGCGCTTTCTGATCAAGCTTGAGGCCGACCGAACCGAGGTCGATGGCCTGACCGCCGACCATGCCGGCCGGGCCCGCCGCGTGTGCCAGCGCTGTGACCTGTTGCAGGCGGATGTCCGCGCTCAGGTCGCTCAGACGCGGGTCGAGCAGAGCGCTGAATGCCAGACTCTGCAAGCCGTCGCCGGCCAGGATCGCGCAAGCTTCGTCGAATTTCTTGTGAGTGGTCGGCTGGCCGCGACGCAGATCGTCGTCGTCCATCGCCGGCAAATCGTCGTGCACCAGCGAATACGCGTGGATCAGCTCAACCGCACACGCCGCGCCGTTGGCCTGTTCGGCCTTGCCGCCGAGGGCTTCGCACGCCGCGTACGCCAGCAGCGGACGCACGCGTTTGCCGCCGTTCATCACGCTATAGCGCATGGCTTCATAAAGGCGCGCCAGTTCTGGCAGCGGGGCGTTGAACAGGGTTTCCAGTGCCGCGTTGACCCGCGCCTGGCTGGTGGCCGAATACGCTGCAATCATTCTGGCTGATCCGCGTCGAAGGGTTCCTCGGCGAGTTCGCCATCGCGCTCCAGCAACACCTGGACCTTCTGCTCGGCCTGGGCCAGCGCCGCCTGGCAGTCACGGGTCAGGCCGATGCCTTGCTCGAAAGCGGTCAGCGAGTCTTCCAGCGACAATTCACCGTTCTCCAGACGCTCCACCAGCGTTTGCAGGTCGGCGAGGGACTGTTCGAAATCCAGTGCAGCTTTTTTGCGGGCCATGGCGGCTAATTCCGGTTGACGTTAAACCGGCGCGACACTAGCAGATAGGGGGGGTATGGGCAAATGAGCGGGGTGTTGTGGCCGTTTCATCATGGTGTCGATATCGGTCTTGTCTGGCCCGAAAGTTATTCGGCTCATTTTGTGAGCCGAATAAGTCCGCTATTCGGCTCACGCCCCGTCAATGTGCGTGAATCCCACCGCAAATCCACATGTATCCGATTGTTAAAAAACTGCCGAATCGCTAACCTTCGCGCCTTCTACGACCCGACAGTCACGGGTCTTTCAGACGAAACGCAGTATCGCCCACTGTGAAGCGCCGAGGATCGGGTGCAAGGTTTCGTCAGGCATGGCAGGAGGCATCACATGCGTTCACTTCTTTTGCTGCTGATCGGGTTGGCCTGCGCGCCCGCGCTGCTGGCAGCGCCGAGTGCGGAGTTGTCGGAGCCTGTTGGCGGCTGGCGCTATCACGGGCTGCTCGATCGCACGGAAAACCCGCAGGTCGCCTATCCCACGCCGCCCATCGATCGCGGCATCCAGCGCAATCGCACGATGATCCAGGGCCAGCTCAAGGCGATCGGGCATCTGCGTCCGCCGCACAGCCTGGCGGTGAATGGCAATCCACTGAATCTGTACACCGACGACGATGGGCGTTTCGCCCGGCCGTACGCGTTCGGCGCCGGTTCCAACAGCGTCGAGGTGATCAGCGCCGACGGCCAGTCGCTCAAGCGTGTTCAATTCTACGAAGCCAACAACCTGCGCACACCGGCGCGGATCCGCGTGGTGCTCGGTTGGGACGACCCTAAAGCCGAACTCGACCTGCACGTCATTACGCCTGACGGCCAGCACGCCTTCTGGGCGCGCCCGGCGATGAGCAACGGCGGCGGCCTCGATCCGGACGGCGTTGACGGCCCCGGCCCGGAAATGTTCACCATGACCGCGCCGCTGCACGGCACCTATCTGGTTTACGTCAACTATTGGGGCAACTTCGGTAACGGCGGCTATAACTTCGAGGAGACCAGCAACCAGAACGAGGTCATCACCTCGCAGATCACGCTGGTGCTCAACGAAAACACCGTCGACGAAAAACGCGAAACGTTCATCGTGCCCCTGCGGGCCATCGGTGATCTGCTGCTGGTCAAGACTTTCAACTATTAAGCATCCCGCCACGGATGAACTCGGGTTCTGGAAAGATGAGCGATAACACTGCTGCACCGGCCGCCGTAACACCTGTCGGCAAACCTTCCCGGCGCTGGCCGTTACTGGCGGTCGGGCTGTGCCTTGTCGCCGGCGTGGCGGGCGGGCTCGGCTGGCTGATGCACAAACCCAAGGCGCCACCGGCGGAGCTGGCCAGCGACAAGCTTGGCCTGAGCCGCCCGGACGCGCTGCTGGAAACCCGCTCCCTGAGCCAGTTGCCCAAGGACCTGCTGACGGTGCCGTTCCTCAAGGCCACGCTCACCGAGGATTTCGTCTTCTATTACGAAACCCACGCCGACCGTCTCGGGTTGATCGGCAGTCTGCGGCGGATCATTTACGAGCATGACCTGAAGTTGCAGGACAGCCTGATCGAGCAGCTCTTCGATCAACCGGCAGACGTAGCGTTGTGGCGCGGCGCCGATGGTCGGCTGAAAGATTTCCTGCTGGTGATGGATCGCGGCGGCCTGGCCAAGGTGCTGGAGCCGCTGGCGAAAGTCGCCCTGGATGATTCGCAACTGAGCGTGTTCAGCACCCTGAAAGTCGGCGGTGACGAAGTGCCGCTGTATCAGCTGACCTACAACGCCGGCAAATCCCTGTTGTTCGCCTCCCGTGGCGACAAACTGGTGGTGCTGTCGAACCCGACCAAATTCTACGACCCGGAAAGTGGTGCTTCCGAGGAGTCCGGCCACGTCTCGCCGCAAGCCCTCGCTGCGCTGCTCAATGGTGAAAAACTGTTCCCCGAAGCGTTCGGGCTCACGGCCAAAACACCTGAAACCAAACAACGTCTGTCGGTCAATTCCAGCGTCCTGGCCATGGGTTACCAGCGCTTCATCCCGAACTTTGCCGGCCTGCGTTTCGACATGGACGACAAGGGCTGGCACAGCTATCTCGCGATGGACGAACTGGAGAACCAGCCGGACTTCGATTTCAAACCGGTCTGGCAAGCCATGCCGCTGGGCGCCAGCGCCTGCGTGACCCTGCCGGTCGCTGCCGAACCGCAGAAACCGTTGCTGGTGAAGCTCGGCGCCGAAGAAGCGGTGGCGCAGAAACTCACCGAGCACGTGGCCGGCGCGGCGGGCCTGTGCTGGTACGCCGATTCGCGGCTGTACACACCATTGCTGGTGGCCAGCCTGAACGACGAAGACAACGGCAAACTCGACGCGGATATCGGCACGCTGTTCGATTCGATGGTCGGTGCCTACGAAGGCAAGGTCGACGAGCACGCGTTCCCGGTGGTCGAGAAACAGGAAGGCCAGAGCCACCTCTGGCAGCGTCAGGTCAGCTCCAACTTCGGCCCGTATGCGGCAAAGGATGCCGAGAATCCGGACGCGATCACCGGCCGTGCGTTCATGAAAGTCAGCCTGGCGCGCCACGGTACGACGCTGCTGTTTTCCCTCGACGACAAACTGGTCGACAAGGCCCTCGGCACCCTCGACAAACGCTTCCCGCCGATGGCCGACGTACTGCCGAAAGACGTGCTGATGCCGATCTACTTCGGCCCGGATTCGATGGCGCAACTGATCCAGCAGGAAACCCTCGACAGCCTGCCGCAGGACATGGAGCCGGTGTTCTACAACGCCGCGCAAACCTACCTGATCCCGAAACTGCGCACCCTCGGCGGCATGGGCAAATACGCCCTGACCCTGCCGGAAGGCAGCGAGCCTGACGGTCACTGGCAATGGCTGCCGCTGGAGTGGAAAGCGCTGTGACCGGACTGATTCGCAGCCTCGGCTTGCTGGCGCTTTTGCTCAGTGCCGGCGCCCGAGCCGCTGAGGCGCCGGCCCTCGATCCCGCGCAGTCCCAGGTTTTTCGCGCCTGGTTCGTGCGCATCGCTCAGGAGCAGTTGAGCAAAGGCCCGAGTCCGCGCTGGTATCAGCAGGACTGCGCGGGGCTGGTGCGTTTCGCCGCCAACGAAGCGCTGAAAGTCCATGACGACAAATGGCTGCGCAGCAATGGCGTGTCCAATCGCTACCTGCCGCCGGAGCTGGACCTGAGCGCCGATCAGCGCAAGCTCGCCCAGCAATGGCAGCAGGGCGGCGGCAAGGTCGGGCCCTACGTCAACGCGATCAAACTGATTCAGTTCAACAGCCATCTGATTGGCCGCGACGTGTCCCAGGCACGGCCCGGCGATCTGATGTTTTTCGATCAGGGCGACGACCAGCACCTGATGATCTGGATGGGCCGCTACATCGCCTATCACACTGGTACAACCACCCCAACCGACAACGGCATGCGTTCGGCAAGCCTGCAGCAACTCATGACATGGAAGGACACCCGATGGATACCCGACGCAGCCAACCCCAACTTCATCGGCGTCTATCGACTGAATTTTCTCTCCCAATGACCGGTGCCCGCATGCTGCGTTTACTGCCTTTTCTGTTGCTGTTGACCCTGCCGTTTTCGGCCGTCAATGCCGAAGACACCGTGGAGCCAAGCGGCTACACGCCGGTGTCCGGTGAAAGCTTTTTCCTGCTGGCCGACAGCAGTTTCGCCGCCGACGAACAGGCGGTGGTACGCCTCGAAGCGCCGGGCCGTGACTATCGTCGTTTCCGCATGGAACCGTACGGCGGCGCCGACATCCGCGTGTACAAGATCGACAAGCCGCTGGACTTCCTCAAGCGCCAGAAGAACCTGCACCGCGTGGTCAGCGACGGCCAGTTCAAGGGCGAAGGCCTGTCGAACACCCTGGCGTACCTTTGGGACAACTGGTACCGCAAATCCCGTCGGGTGATGCAGCGTGCCTTCTCTTACGAGTCGCGCCAGCAAGTCACCGAGGAAGTGCCGGAGCTGAAGATGGGCAATGCCATCGCCGCGCCGACGCCGTACGACGCGCAACCGCAGTTCGCCCTGATTCCGGGTCTGCCGGTGGTCAGCCAGTTCCGTTATCCGCTGTGGCAAGCGAAGCCGATCCAGCCGCCGACCGGCGTCAATCTGGCCGGGTCTTCCAGCGAGTTCGTCAGCGTTGCGCCGGGTAACGTCTACATCCCGTTGGGCAATCTGAAACCGGGTCTCTATCTGGTCGAAGCGCTGATCGGCAAGTACCGCGCGACCACCATGGTTTTCGTTTCCAACACCGTGGCGGTGAGCAAGATTGCCGGTGATGAATTGCTGGTGTGGGCCGCGCGCAAACACGAAGGCAGTTCGGTGCCGAAGGTCAACGTGCTGTGGACCGACGGCCTCGGCGTGATGAGCAGCGGCGCCACCGACACCGATGGTCTGCTGCGTCTGAAACACGTCAGCCCCGAGCGTTCGTTCGTGATCGGCGAGGACGAAGAGGGCGGCGTATTCGTCTCGGAAAACTTCTATTACGACAGCGAAATCTACGACACCAAACTCTACGCCTTCACCGACCGCCCGCTGTATCGCCCGGGCGATTGGGTGTCGCTGAAAATCGTTGGCCGCGAATTCAAGAACGCGCGGGATTCGGTATTGCCGGGTGCAGCGGACGTCAATGTCAGCGTGCTCGATGCGACCGGCACCGAGCTGCAGCGCCTCGATCTGAAACTCGATTCCAAGGCCGGTACTCAGGGCCGTTTCCAGTTGCCGGACAACGCGGTGGCCGGTGGTTACGAGCTGCGTTTCAACTACAAGGATCAGGCCTACAGCAGCGCGTTCCGGGTGGCGGAGTACATCAAGCCGCACTTCGAAATCTCGCTGAATCTGGCCAAGCAGGATTACCGCACCGGCGAGCCGGTGAAGGGCAGCCTGGTGCTGCTGTACCCGGACGGCAAACCGGTGGCCAACGCCAAGCTGACCCTGAGCCTGCGCGCCCAGCAACTGTCGATGGTCGACAATGAGCTGCAATACCTCGGCCAATTCCCGGTGGAGCTGACCAGCACCGAACTGACCACCGACAGCAAGGGCAACGCGAGCCTCGACCTGCCGGCCGCCGACAAACCGAGCCGCTACATGCTCACCGTGTTTGCCAGCGATGGCGCGGCGTACCGGGTCAAGACCACCAAAGAAATCCTCATCGACCGCGGCGCCGCCAGCTTCCGCCTGACCGCGCCGCAGCGCTTCAGTGCAGTCGGTGACAAGGTCGCGTTCAGCTTCGCCAACGAGGGCGGCAGCCAACAGGCGCAGGCCGTTGTGCCGAGCAGCTACAGCTGGGTTCGCCTCGAAGACCAGACCACCGGCGAAGGCAAACTGGCAGCGAAAGACAAAGGCTTCAGCGTGGCCTTCGATCGCCCGGGCACCTACAACCTGTCGCTGAAAGATCAGCACGGCCGAGTGCTTGGCGCGACTGGTCACTCGGTCACCGGCGACGGCGTCAAGGCCGTGCCGGGCACCGTGGAAATCGTCCTCGACAAACCCGAGTACAAGGCCGGCGACGAAGCGCTGGCGCTGATCACGTTCCCGGAGCCGGTCAGCGATGCACTGCTGTCGCTGGAACGTGACAAGGTCGAAGCCACCGCGCTGCTGGCCAAGGGCGGCGACTGGCTGAAACTGGAAAAGCTCAGCGATACCCAATACCGCGCACGCATTCCGGTGAAGGACAATTTCGCGCCGAACCTGACGTTCTCCGTGCTGTACACCAAGGGCGGTCAGTACAGCTTCCAGAACGCCGGGATCAAGGTCGTTGCGCCGCAGATCGACGTGGCGATCAAGACTGACAAAGAGACCTATCAGCCGGGCGATACCGTGACGGTCGACCTGACCACGCAGTTCGCCGGCAAGGCAGTGCCAGCGCACCTGACGGTCAGCGTGGTTGATGAAATGGTCTACGCGCTGCAACCGGAAGTCGCGCCGACCATCGACCAGTTCTTCTACCACCCGCGCCGCAACAACGTGCGCACCAGCGCCAGCCTGTCGTTCATCAGCTACGACGTGGCGTTGCCGGGCAGCCCCGGCGCACCGGGCAAAGCCAACCGCAGCGAACGCGGGGTGAAAGTGCTGGAGCGGCCGCGTCGCGAAGACGTCGATACCGCTGCGTGGCAGCCGGAATTGTTGACCGATGCCGACGGCAAGACCCGCTTCACCTTCAAAATGCCGGACTCGCTGACCCGCTGGCGCATCACCGCGCGGGCGATCGCCGACGACGGTCAGGTCGGGCAGAAGAAGCAATTCGTCCGCTCGGAAAAACCGCTGTACCTGAAGTGGAGCGGGCCGAGCAAATTCCGCAAGGGCGATCAGCCGCAACTCGGCGTATTCGCCTTCAGCCAGGCCGAGAAACCGGTCAAGGCTGAGCTGGTGACGCATTACGCCGGTACCGAACAGCGCCTGCCGGTGACCCTCAACAACGGCATCAACTACCTGCCGCTGCCGGCCTTCGCATTGGCCTCCGGCGAATGGACCGCCGAACTGGTGCAGGACGGCAAGACCGCCGATGCCTTGGCTGTGCGCCTGACCGCCACCGGCGAAGGCTGGCAAGTAACGCAGACCCAGAGCCTTGATGTGGCCAGCGGCGACACGCCGTTGAGCCTGCCGGCAGACGCCACCGACATTCGCCTGCGTCTGGATGACAGCCCGCAAGCGCTGTTCCGTTCCGCCCTCGACGATCTGCTCAGCTATCCGTACGGCGGCGTCGAGCAGACCGCCAGCCGTTTGCTGCCGCTGAGCATCGCTTATCCGTCGCTGGCGTCGAGCCCGCAGATCCGCGACCGCTTGCGCCTGATCATGCAGAACAGCCGTCTGCGGCTGGTGCAAATGGCCGGGCCGTCAGCGAGCTTCACCTGGTGGGGCTTTGATGGCGAGCCGGATGCGTTCCTCACCGCTTACGCCTATTACGCCGACTGGAACGCCAGCCAGGTGCTGGACCTGAGCCTGCCGCCGGAGCATTGGCAGCGGGTGCTGGAGGTTTACGCCAAGCAGGCGCCGAATACACCGTTGCTGCAACGGGCGCTGATTCTGTCGTTCGCCAAGCAGATGCATCTGCCGGTCAACACGCTGCTCAGCGGTTTGCTGGACGATCTGGCCCAGGCCGGGGAAGGCAATGCCGAAACCCTGATGGACGATGGCGAAGACAGTCTGGTGATGGGCGATCCGGATTCGGCGCTCGGTCTGGCGGCGGCGCGGGTCTTGACCGCATCGTTGGCAACCCAGTCGAAAGTTGCTTTGCCGGACGCGTTCAATCGTCAGCTGGGTGCTGCGCAACAGCGCTTGTCGGTCAGTTCGCAGCCGTTTGCCGAAGCGCTGAACCTGTCGCTGCAACCGTTCGATCAGGCTCGCGCGACAGCGTTGTTGCAACGCCTGTTGCCACAGCAGTCGACCCTTGAACGTGCGCTGGCGCTGACCTGGCTGCAACGCAGCATCGCCCAGGCTTCGCCGACCATCGCGCTGGCACCGGGCGAAGGCTGGAAGAAAAACTACGGCGCGACCGGCGAGATGTACTGGACGTGGCAGGGTGTTGCGCCGGTGCCGAGCGTGTTGTCGGTATCGGGCACTCAGGAGCGTCCGTTGCGTGCCGCGCTGAGTTACCAGACCCAGCAACCGGCGGTCGATCCGATGGCGGTGACCATCACTCGTCGCCTGTCGCGTCTGGTGCCGGGTGATGAAGCGTTCACCTTCAAACTGGAGCCGGTCGGCACTAAACCGCTGTCCAGCGACAGCCTGTATCTGGACGAGGTGATCCTCACCAGCAAAGCACCAAAACCGTTGCGCTACGGCATGCTCGAAGTGCCGTTGCCGCCGGGCGCCGATGTTGAGCGCACCACGTGGGGCATCAAGTTGCAGGGCAAGGACGGCACCGAGCCGACCGCGCTGGAGAAGGCGCGTTTCGAACCGGGCCAACTGGCCTACGCGGTGCCGGTGGATGCGCTGAGCGGTGAATTGCGCCTGCGGCATCTGGTGCGCTTCTCGCAGAAGGGTCAGTTCAACCTGCCGCCGGTGCGTTTCACTCAGGTCTACGCGCCGCAGCATCAAGCCCGCGAAGCGAAAGCGGCCCTTGGTCAGGTCACGGTCAACTGACATGATCCGGCCGCTGGTCTGGCTGCTGATGTGTGTGATTCCTGCGCTGGCGACGGCGCAGGATGAGCCGTTGCGCGTGGCCTACAAGGGCGAACTGCTGTCGCTGAATACCACGCAACTGACCGCACGCGAGCCGTTGCCTTCGTCGCTGGAGACACCGCTGGGCAGTCTGTGGAAGGTGTTCGTTTACGCGTGGCTGGTGGATACCGGCGCGCGGGAACCGGCTTATGAATGTCGTGGGCAGTCGAAGGAAGAGGTTTATTGCTGCACGGCGGGCGGGAAGATCGAGCGTGATCAGGCGCTGGTGAAATCCTGCGGGCTGTATTTCGAGCCGGCGCGGTTGGGTATAACCGCTGGCGAATGGAAAACCTATTGGCAGGCGCGACAGGCGCCGTCGTGGTTGTTGGATTTGCCATCGGTGCAACCGGCTACTCGGGTTTCCGTGGCGGACTTGCTGAAGGTTCTGGTTTTGCTGCCGGCTCAGGATCAGATGCGTCGGGTGCTGCTCGACGTGGTGCTGAATGCGGCGGACGGCAATGTCGCCGGTGAACTCGGCGGGCACTTGCGGGTGAAAACCTGGAGCTGGCTCGGCGATCAGGACCCGCAATCACGTCAGGGTGGATTCGCCGGCTGGACGGCGGATGGCTCACCGATCTGGGCCGGTGGCCGGGGCACCAGTCAGATGGTTTTGCGGCATTATGGTTCGGCGTTAGCGACGGTGTTGCCCGCATCATGGCCGGCGGAAGCGGGGCGTTGTGTTGAGGTCGGGCTGTTCTCGCGTTATCCGGTTTCGCGGGTTCTGGCCGGTGATCGAGTGGTGAGCTCCGGCCCGTTGCAGGGCGATTACCGCGTCGAATTCGCCAATGGTAATGCGCTGGATATCCACAGCGACGGCGAGCTGTTTCTGCTCAACGACAAGCTTGTGGCTCGGCTGGATCGCGAAGAGTACGTCGCCCGTGTGCTGGAGCGTGAAGCCAAACCTGAACCGGCCGAAGCCGCGAAAGCGTTAGCCGTGGCGATCCGCACGTATCTGCTGCAAAACGCCACGCGCAATGGCGAATGTTTGAGCATCGACGACAGCAGCATTCGCCAGCGTGTTGCACCGCGTCCGGCCTCCGCCGAATCCCGCAACATCGCCGCTTGGACGGCGGACCTGGTATTGGCCGGCAGCACCGTCACCTATCACTCCGATCAACCCGGCCCCGACAAACTCGCCTGGCAGCAAGCCGTCGAGCAAGCCAATGCCGGCCAACGTTACGACGCTATTTTGCTGCACGCCTATCCGCGCGCGAGCCTCAGTCGCTGGGACAATCCGGTGGCGTCCTGTGAAGCGCTGCCCGCCGCGCAAGACTGGCTGCAAAAGCAACGTCGCGGCTGGCGTCCGACGCTTGAAAGCGAAACCGGTTACAACGAAGTCAGCACTTTCGCCGTCTGCAAACTCGCCTTCGGCCGCCCCTTCGTCGACCGCGAACGCCAGCGCATCTACGTGCGCGGCGTGCTGTCCTTGCAGGACCGCCTCGACCTGACTCACGAATACCTGCACCTGGCCTTTGAAGCTCACCCCAATGGCCAGGATGAAACCTATATCGAAGGGCTCGCCCGTCACCTTTTGCTGGAATAGACCATGACACTCCGTTATCCACAGGTCTTGCTGTTGCTCTGCGTATTTGCCGCGGTTTCGCCGGTGATCGCCGCTGACGGCGTCAAACTCGACACCCCCGTCGGCGGTTGGCGCAGCGGCGCGCCCGAAGGCGAGGGCGAGAGCTTCCGCCAGACCGTCAACTATCCTGCCTCCTCGGTGAACACACCGCTCGGCCAGGCCAACACCGCCCGCATCAGCGGTGAAATCAAAGCCACACCGAAAAACAAAGAGCCCGGCCGACTGATCGTCAACGGCGTCAGCATGCCGCTGAAAATCGACGACAGCGGCCGCTTCGACCGCCCGTTCTCGTTTCCCAACGGCAGCAACAGCGTCGAAGTCCGCAGCCCGGATGGTCAGCAACGGCACCGCACGCAGTTTCTCAATACCAGCGGCGGCGCTACTCCGGCGAAACTGCGGGTGTTGCTGGCGTGGGACAGCGATGGCACCGACCTCGACCTGCACCTCATCACACCCGACGGCGCGCATATCTGGTACGGCGACCGCGTCGCGCCCAACGGCGCGGCTTTGGACGTTGACGTGACCACCGGTTACGGCCCGGAAATTTTCGCCATGCCGGCGCCGATCAAGGGGCAGTATCTGGTGTACGTGAACTATTTTGGCGGTGGGTATCGCGGGGGTGACGAGGGTGGGGAAGAGGCGGTGCAGCCATTGACCACGGCGCAGGTGACTGTGATTACCGAGGAAGGAACGCCGAGCGAGAAAATGGAGACTTTTCTGGTGCCGATGCGGGCGGTGGGGGAGTTGACGTTGGTGAAGTCGTTTAGTTATCCCTGAGCAGGAGCCTGCTCAGGGTTGCATTAGAAGCCGGGTGGAATGTAGCCGGGCACGAACGGAACGTTGATGCACTTCCCGTGAATGATCTTCCCGTCTTCAATCCTGAACAGCACGATCTTCTTGGCCTTATTGACGGTGGCCTCCAGTTTGCAATCCGAACTGTGACCGACCGTCTCGTAGTACTCGGTGTAAACCATGCCGTTGCCGGTATGGTTCATTGAAGTCCCGGCCGCTTCTGTAGTGGTCCAGCTGGAGGATTTGAACCAAGTGAGAACCGCCAGATTCTCACCGTTGGCACCGGTCTGTTTTTTCATCGAGTCGGGTTTGCCGAACAGGTCGAGTGCTTCCTGGACATCGCGTCCTTCCCAGCGAGACTGAGCAATCAGGTGGCAGCCATGCAGCAGCAATAGTGTGGGTGTCAGCAGCACCGCCAGTAACGTTTTAGTCCATTGATTCATCATGCGTTCCGCCGCTTACTTGTTACCTAGGATCGAATCCAGGTTGTCCATCATCTGCCCCTTCTCCTGAATCGGTGCCAGCTTGAAGAACATCTGTTGCATGCCCTGAATCATCTGCAAGGGCTCCATCTTGCCCAGCGCGATCATGTCCTTTTTAGCGGGGGAGCAAACAAACTCGGCGGCGCGTTGTACCCAGAACTCCTTCGGCTGCTGCCATTGGTTGTTAACTTTCAGGTGCCGCATCATGTAGGCAATGCGATCTATGGATTGCCCATTAAGAAAGCGGACCTTGTTCGTGGAGCACTGCACTTCGAGGTTGTAGGCATCGATCATCGGTTTGCCGGGTTCTTCATACACCAGCGTCACGGCCACCAATTTCGCACCCTTGGTATGGTTCGACGGCACGACTGAAGTGCTGTCGGCCACATACATGATGTTCTTGTTGGGAATGCCGTTGCCGTAAATGATCCACCAGTCACCGACGGGGTTCGGTTCTTCTGCCTGCGCGCAAGTAGTGGCGGTCAGAAGTGCGGTTGCTAGAACAAGGGATTGATTGAGTTTGAAAAACGACGACATGGTGTTGCTCCATTCCTTGGTGCTTTTGCAATGCACAAAAACAGAATGGAAATTTAGTGGCGAGGTTGGGTGAGCGGCAATTAGGGCGGATGTGCTAATGGCTTATTGCGATGGTTGAATAATCAAATGAAAGTGTTGGGAGGGGAAAGAGTAAACCGCTTTGTCATGGTCGCCATCAATCCGAGAAAACACCGCAAAGCGCGTTGCCTTGGTAACCGTGGACGATCGGTCCCAACATCATGAATGGGCCACAAGCGTATAGCGAAGATGGCACTTTTTGCTGTGTGTTGAGCAGAACGGCTTCGTTTCCGAACTCGTCTTTGCCGAAGGATTGCTCAAAGTACGACGTGCAAACCGGCAGCTGCAACGGCACCGGAACCACCAACGCCCAGACAGTAACTCCGCACCATTCTCGGACGGGTGTCGATTTTGATGTTCTGGTGATCTGTGGGGGAAGCGAGCGGTAACTTTGTGTTTTGTATGCGTCGGTTTTGAGTGTGGTTTTTTCAGGGAAGGAAATGCCTACTCCCACGCAAGCTGGCAGGCTGAGGCATATGGTCGAAACCAGTCCGACGTATTTCAGGCGTGAGTTCAGGGCAGATGGGAGCAATCTAGAACGTCCTTGTAGTGCTTTAAGCATCGAAATTGCCAAGAGCTTTTTTGCTGAACAATTGTGCAAGTAGCGCCTGCACGATTTGCGTACTGATCAGCCATTGGCTGAGCGGCTCTCGAAAACCACTTTTCCAATAGGCATTAAAAAGCCGGCTTGTGGCCGGCTTCTCGGGGACTGGCTTGGTTTATTTTTGGTAAACCGCGCCAGCCTTCAAAACGTACATCCGGATCTTGCGTCCGGCTGTGGGACTTGGTCAGACAGTGGTCTGCCGCGTCAGGCGTCATCTGGGCCGCTTGGCGGGTCGATGCGCGAATGTGGGGCGCAGGATACTGAGTTTTGTTGGGGATTCCCAGTGCGAAGTGCGGGATAGAGCGTTCTATCCATGAAAAATCCCGTATTTGTACCGACTATCCGGGCCGGTTGCCCCTCACGACAGAAGCTGGATCAGAGAAACGGCACCACCGGTCGGCGCTTGCCCAGTGTCGACCACCAGAACACCCATCCCAACACATGAATCCGCTGCTCCTCAATCTGCGCCGCCCGGAAAATCTCGTCCGGGTATTCGGCGCTGTTGTGGCTGCGCAGGCGCAGGGCGTTGCCGGGCATGCGGTGCAGGTATTTGATGCGCAGCATGCCGTCGTGTTCGATGGCGTAGATTTCGCCGTCCACCACCTGGGTGAGGCCGCGGTCGATGGCGAGGGTTGAGCCGTCTTCGATTTTCTCGGCCATGCTGTTGCCGATCATGTGGGTGCAGATGGCATCGGTGTGACGAATTTCCAGGGCTTCGAGGTGGCTGCGGGGCAGACGGATGGTTTGGTCCGGGTCCTTGATGACGTGGGTCTTGTCGGAACCAGGGGCAGTCGGGGCTTCCTTGTAGAGCGGCAGTTCGATGTCGTTGGTTTCGAGCACCGTGTAGACGCCGCGAATGGCATGGGCATCGAGGATGTCGCCCGACTCCGTATGCAGGTGCGGGGCGTCTTTCGGGCCTTCGCCGGTCTTCAGCCATTGGCTGTTGACGGACAGCAGGCGCGCAACTTCTTCCATGCGGTACGCGGGTACGCCCCGGGTGTACCAGTTATGAACGTTTTGGGCTTCCGTGCCCCAGAACTTTGCGAATCCCGTGGTGGTGATGTTCGCAGCTTCCAGGAGTGCCTTGAATCTTGGACCGCTAGTGTTCTTTCTCATAAACACGAGTCTACGACCGGCCTAGAGCGGTTTGAATAAACCTTGCGTTCAAAATCAGGGCAAATTTTGCGACGGGATGTAAGACGCCCTTGTGGGAAATTACACACACTAAAACTTTTCTGTAGGTCGCTATAAACAAGTCGTTTAAGCACTTATCAGGCAGGCACAAAAAACCCCGGATCAACCGGGGTTTTCTTCAAGCGTGTCGCAGGTCGCGAGGCTTAGCCTTTGTAGGCAGCAACCGACTTGGTGATCGCGGCGCGGGCAGCGTCAGCGCCGTCCCAGCCTTCGATTTTCACCCATTTGCCTTTTTCGAGATCTTTGTAGTTCGCGAAGAAGTGCTCGATCTGCTGGATCAGCAGGGCTGGCAGGTCGGTGTATTCCTTCACGTCCACGTACAGCTGGGACAGCTTGTCGTGTGGAACGGCGATGACTTTGGCATCGCCGCCGCCGTCGTCGGTCATGTTCAGGATGCCGACCGGACGCGCGCGGATCACCGAACCTGGAGCAACCGGGTAAGGGGTCACGACCAGCACATCGAGGGGATCACCGTCGTCAGCCAGGGTGTTCGGGATGTAACCGTAGTTGGCCGGGTAGAACATCGGGGTGGCCATGAAACGGTCAACGAACAGGCAATCGCTGTCTTTGTCGATTTCGTATTTGATCGGCGCGTGGTTGGCCGGGATCTCGATCGCGACGTAGATGTCGTTCGGCAGGTCTTTGCCAGCCGGAATCTTGCTGTAGCTCATTGGGCTTTGCCCCCGTTAGTTGACCAAAAACACTTGGCCGGATTGACCAAAAAGTGGCGGCGATTATAGGCATATTCTGCCGTGGACGCCATGTACCGGAAGTCGTGCAGACCTTTACTCGTGAGCCTGATAGACCGGGTCGCTGGCCTGAAGTTGCTTCAGGCGGGCCAACGGATCCTGGCGATAGAAAAGCTGCAACTGCGCATACACCTGTGGATAAGCGTCGTGCAGCAGATCCGGAGCGCTGAAGAAGTACTCGCTGGTGACGGCGAAGAATTCGGCCGGGTTCTCGGCGGCATAGGGGTCGATGGCGGTTTCGGCGTCAGGATGGCGGTCGAGCTGGCGATTGAGGTCGTCGTACGCTGCCTGCATCACTTCGGCCCAGTCTTTCACCCGCATGTCGGCATGCAGCGGGGGCAGGCCGTTGGCGTCACCGTTGAGCATGTCGAGCTTGTGCGCCAGTTCGTGGATCACCAGGTTGTAGCCTTCCCAGCCACCGCTGGCCATTACGCCGGGCCAGGCGAGGATGATCGGCCCTTGTTGCCAGGCCTCGCCGCTGTGTTCGCCGTCCCACTCATGCTCGACGCCGCTGGCATCGCGATGGCGCTGGGGGCTGAGGAAGTCGTCGGGGTAGAGGACGATTTCGTGGAAACCCTGATACCAATTCAGATCGCCGAGATGCAAAAGCGGCAATTGGGCCTGGGCGGCGAGCAGTAGGCGTTGTTCCTGGTGCAGTTCGACGCCGGGCAGGGCGGTCAGGTGTTTGTCTTCGAGGAACAGCACGCTGGCTTCGCGCAGCCATTGGTCTTCAGCGGGCGTGATGCCATCGAGAAAACTCAGGTGATGGCGCACCCGCTGCCACAGTTCGTCGGCAATCGGGTGCCTGGCCAGAATGCGCCGGCGGCGCCAGGCGCTCAGCGACCACATCGGCTTAGTGCGATTGGGCTTTGGTGCCGCCGAAACGGCTGCGAACCACGCCGATGATCATCGGAATCAGCGACAGCAGGATGATGCCGACCACCAGCAGCGACAGGTTCTTCTTGATGAACGGCACGTTGCCGAAGAAATAACCCAGCGTCACCAGACCGCCGACCCACAAAACCGTGCCGAACACGCTGAAGCCGAAGAACCGCGGGTAAGGCATCTTCGCGACACCGGCGACGAACGGTGCAAAGGTGCGGATGATCGGCAGGAAGCGCGCCAGGGTCACGGTTTTTCCGCCGTGCTTGTCGTAGAAATCGTGGGTCTGTTGCAGGTAGTCGCGGCGGAAGATTTTCGAGTTCGGATTGCTGAACAGCTTTTCACCCGCCGTTCGCCCGATCACGTAGTTGGTACTGTCGCCGAGAATCGCCGCGAGCATCAGCAAGCCCGCCAGCAATACCGGGTCCATACCGCCGCCCGCAGCCACTGCGCCGGCGATGAACAGCAGGGAATCACCCGGCAGGAATGGCATCACCACCAGACCGGTCTCGCAGAAGATCACCAGAAACAGGATGGCGTAGATCCATGGCCCGTAATTATTCACCAGCAGGTCGAGGTAAACATCGAGATGCAGGATAAGGTCGAGCGGGTTGAAATCCATGGAGGCACCTGTGGTGACGGTCTGACTCGGCAGACCTGTGCGGATGACTTCGTGTAAGCCTACAAGCGGGTGTAGTTTTTCTTACAAGCCGGAAAGATCGGGATTATACGGGCTGAGGGGTGAAAAGCGCGTTGGTTTTGTAGCGGGGGATGTCGGTGTGAATAAATGTCGGGTTGGCATTCATTTTGGGGAGGAAGTCTGCTCCCTCCCCGCAGGACACCTCGCGATCAGAGTTCTTCGCTGATCGGCAGCACGTAGTTCTTGAACTCGGTGTCTTCCTTGAACCCGATGGATTCGTAGGTTTTCTGCGCAACTTCGTTGTCGGCGCTGGTGGAGACGCGCATGCGCACGGCCTGGGTTTCCTTGGCCATTTTCTTCGCGGTGCGGATCAGGTTGTCGGCCACCAGCTGGCGGCGAGCGTCTTCGGCGACATAGATGTCGTTGAGAATCCACACGCGCTTGAGCGACAGGGAGGAAAAGCTCGGGTAGAGCTGGCAGAAGCCCATGAGTTTTCTGTCGTCGTCATCGGCCAGGGCCAGGTAGATCACCGACTCCTTGCGTCGCAGGCGCTTTTCGAGAAAGGCCCGGGACGAGTCCGGATAGGGCAGGGAGCCGTAGAACTCGCGGTACTTAACGAACAACGGGGTCAGCAAATCCAGGTGTTCGAGGGTCGCTTGGATAATCCGCATGGTAGGTCTCGTCCTTCAAGTGGCTGTCTTCACGTGCTCTGACGGCGATGGGAAACCCGGGCGGCCGTGCATCGATCCTGCCTGAAACCGGCGCAGAAAGGCAATGCGGAAACGGTTCAGGCTGGGGGCGGATCGAGTAGGAAATTACTCTTCATGTCTGCACCAGCTTCCGATTCCAGCGTCTGAACCTGCGCTTCGTCCTTCAGATTGACGCCCGACAGCTGGCGCCGACAGGCCTCGCGCATCAGATACAGCAAGCGATGCGCTGCCATGCCATAGCTGAGCCCTTCCAGCCGCACGTTGGAGATGCAATTGCGGTAAGCATCCGTGAGGCCGACCTTTGGATTGTAGGTGAAATATAACCCCAGGCTGTCCGGCGAACTGAGGCCCGGACGCTCTCCAATCAGCATCACGACCATTTTGGCGCCCAGCAACTGACCGATTTCATCGCCAATTGCCACACGACCCTGTTCCACCAGCACTACTGGCGCGATCGACCATTCGTCGGCGCTCATCTGTTCCTCCAGGCGGGTGAGAAACGGCAGGGTATGCCGATGCACCGCCAGCGCCGACAGACCGTCCGCCACCACAATCACCAGATCCACACCGCCCGGATGCGTCTGGGCGTATTCGCGCAGGGCTTGCGCCGATTGATCGCTCAACTTGCGCCCCAGATCCGGGCGTTGCAGGTAGCTGTTGCGATCTGCTGCCGCACTGTGCAGCAGCAGACTGTCACGCTGGCGCTCGGTCAGCTGGGCGCTGAGCCCGGCGTGATCGAACGGCAGATGCACCGCGTCCCGTGCCTGTGCGTGGGCGTACTGGAAATCCAGCTGTGCGCGGGTCGGCAGGCTGGTGCCGATGCGGCCGAGGGCAATGCGCGCCGGGGTCAGACGACGCAGCTCCAGCCACGGGTTTTGCGGATCGACGGGCGGTTTTTCCATCTGACTCATCCCAGTTGCGCCAAGGCCTGGCGGAAGGCCGGCGGCAGGTTGTTGCCGAAGCGGACCTTGCCGTCCGCCTGGGTGAAGATGCCCATGTTCGCCAGCCACTGCTCGAACTCCGGCGCCGGTTTCAGGCCCAGGGTCTGGCGCGCGTAGAGCGCGTCGTGGAACGAAGTGGTCTGGTAGTTGAGCATGATGTCGTCGGAGCCGGGGATGCCCATGATGAAGTTGATCCCGGCCACGCCGAGCAGGGTCAGCAGGGTGTCCATGTCGTCCTGGTCGGCTTCGGCGTGGTTGGTGTAGCAGATATCGCAGCCCATCGGCACGCCGAGCAACTTGCCGCAGAAGTGGTCTTCGAGGCCGGCGCGGATGATCTGTTTGCCGTTGTAGAGGTATTCCGGGCCGATGAATCCTACGACGGTGTTCACCAGAAACGGCTTGAAATGGCGCGCCACGGCGTAGGCCCGGGTCTCGCAGGTCTGTTGATCGACGCCGTGGTGGGCGTTGGCTGACAGTGCACTGCCCTGACCCGTTTCGAAATACATCAGGTTCTGCCCGAGCGTGCCGCGATTGAGGCTCAGGCCCGCTTCATAACCTTCCTGCAAGATGTTCAGGTTGATACCGAAACTGGCGTTGGCCGCTTCGGTGCCGGCAATCGACTGGAACACCAGATCCAGCGGCACGCCACGGTTGATCGCTTCTATAGACGTGGTGACGTGGGTCAGCACGCAGGCCTGGGTCGGAATGTCGTAGCGCTGGATGATCGCGTCGAGCATTTCCAGCATCGCGCAGATCGAGGCGATGCTGTCGGTGGCCGGGTTGATGCCGATCATCGCGTCGCCGTTGCCGTACAGCAGACCGTCGAGAATGCTCGCGGCGATGCCGGACGGTTCGTCGGTCGGGTGATTGGGTTGCAGCCTTGTGGATAACCGTCCACGCAGGCCGAGGGTGCCGCGAAATTTCGTGACCACGCGGATTTTCTGCGCCACCAGCACCAGATCCTGCACGCGCATGATCTTCGACACGGCAGCGACCATTTCCGGCGTCAGGCCGGGGGCGAGGGCGCGCAGGCTGGATTCGTCGGCCGCTTCGCTCAACAGCCAGTCGCGAAAGCCGCCAACCGTGAGATGGCTGACGACTGCGAAGGCCTGTTTGTCATGGCTGTCGATGATCAGTCGGGTGACTTCATCGGTTTCGTAGGGAATCAGCGCTTCCTGCAGGAAATGCGTGAGCGGGATGTCGGCCAGTGCCATTTGCGCGGCTACCCGCTCGCCATCGTTGAGCGCGGCGACGCCGGCCAGGAAATCCCCGGAGCGTGCCGGGCTGGCCTTGGCCATCACGTCCTTGAGGCTGTCGAAACGATAGGTCTGGGCGCCGACGGTATGGGCAAATGCGGCCATTGGGCGCGTTCCTCCTGATTCTGTGGATAACTCGATCCCCTGTGGGAGCGGGCTTGCTCGCGAAGGCGTCGTGTCAGGCGACATCATTGTTGAATGACGCACCGCATTCGCGAGCAAGCCCGCTCCCACATTGGATCTTTATGCACTTCTATATAGCGGGCACCGGGCGAAAGGCGCGGTGCCGGTGCAATTCATATACCTTCGAGCATAGCGTCTGCCGGTGCTTCGGAGCGTTGCTTGGCGGTCAGCTGGAAATACAGGTAACCGGCGGCCATGAACCCGAGGAACACACAACCGATCAGCGTGTTGAACCAGGCCATCGCCACCAGGCACACCAGCGCCAGAAACAGCGCGATGGCCGGCACCACCGGGTAACCGGGCGCACGGAAGGTGCGTTCCAGATTCGGCTCGGTTTTGCGCAGTTTGAACAGGCTGAGCATGCTGATGATGTACATCACGATGGCGCCGAACACCGACATGGTGATCATCGCCGCCGTCAGGGTCATGCCTTGCAGATTGACCAGACCGTCGCTGTAGATTGCCGCGATGCCGACCACGCCGCCCGCCAGGATCGCCCGGTGCGGCGTCTGGAAGCGCGAGAGTTTGGCCAGACCTTTGGGCAGATAACCGGCCCGGGCCAGGGCAAAGAACTGTCGCGAGTAGCCGAGGATGATCCCGTGGAAACTCGCCACCAGCCCGAACAGGCCGATCCACACCAGCATGTGCATCCAGGTCGAATTGTTGCCGACTACCGCTTTCATTGCCTGCGGCAGCGGATCGTTGATGTTCGACAGTTGACGCCAGTCGCCGACGCCGCCAGCCATCACCATCACGCCAATGGCCAGGAACACCAGGGTCAGGATGCCGCTGACGTAGGCCCGTGGAATCGTGCGTTTCGGGTCCTTGGCTTCCTCGGCCGCCATGGCGGCGCCTTCGATGGCGAGGAAGAACCAGATCGCGAAGGGAATAGCGGCGAAAATGCCAGGAATCGCGCCCATCGTGAACTCATTGGCGCCTGACCAGCCGTTCAGCACAAAGTTGCTGAAGCTGAAGCCCGGTGCGACCACGCCCATGAACACCAGCAATTCGGCGACAGCGAGCACGGTCACCACCAGCTCGAAGGTCGCGGCGATGCTGACGCCGAGGATGTTCAGGGTCATGAACACAAAATACGCGCCGACCGCCGAGAGTTTTGGATCGAGCCCCGGATATTGCACATTCAGATAGGCGCCGATGGCCATGGCGATGGCCGGCGGGGCGAACACGAATTCGATCAGGGTGGCGATGCCGGCGATCAATCCACCTTTTTCGCCGAACGCCCGACGGCTGTAGGCAAACGGCCCGCCCGCGTGAGGAATCGCGGTGGTCAGTTCGGTGAAACTGAAGATGAAGCAGGTGTACATGGTCGCGACCATCAGGGCCGTGACCAGGAAACCCAGGGTTCCCGCGGTGCCCCAGCCGTAACTCCAGCCGAAGTATTCGCCGGAAATCACCAGGCCGACGGCAATGCCCCAGAGGTGCAGGGTGCCGAGTGTGGGTTTGAGCTGTGTGGTGGAAGTCATAAGTCCTCTCTGTCTTTTTTATTGTTCGATCTGTTGGACTTTCAGGAGTAGCGGTTGGGTGGGTGGAGGCTGTTCACGCAGCGGCAGTGTTCACACAAATCCTGAATGACGGGTACGCAAGGCCCGTGCCAGAGCGGCCAGGCTTTGTGTTGTGTCACTTAGGACGCCTTCGCGAGCAAGTCCGCTCCCACATTGGATTTGTGCAGAATCCAATAATGTGGGCCGACGCAAGTCCCCTGTGGGAGCGGGCTTGCTCGCGAAGGCGATTGAACAGGCAACACAGAATCAAATTATCTGTGTTGCCCCGAGGTTTAGAAGAAGCCCAACGGGTTGATGTCGTAGCTCACCAACAGGTTTTTGGTCTGCTGGTAGTGGTCGAGCATCATCTTGTGGGTTTCCCGGCCGACGCCGGACTTCTTGTACCCGCCGAACGCGGCGTGCGCCGGGTACAGGTGGTAGCAGTTGGTCCATACACGACCGGCTTTGATGGCGCGGCCCATGCGATAGGCGCGGTTGATGTCGCGGGTCCAGAGGCCGGCGCCGAGGCCGAACTCGGTGTCGTTGGCAATCGCCAGGGCTTCGGCTTCGTCCTTGAAGGTGGTGATGCTCACCACCGGGCCGAAGATTTCTTCCTGGAACACACGCATCTTGTTGGTGCCCTTGAGCAGTGTCGGCTGGATGTAATACCCGGTCGCCAGGCTGCCCTCGAGTTTTTCCACCTTGCCGCCGGTCAGCAGTTCGGCACCTTCGCCCTTGGCGATTTCCAGGTACGACAGGATCTTGTCGAATTGCTGCTCGGACGCCTGGGCGCCGACCATGGTGTCGGTATCGAGTGGGTCGCCACGTTTGATCTGGCTGACTTTCTTCATCACCGCTTCCATGAACTGCGGATAGATCGACTCCTGAACCAGTGCGCGGGAAGGGCAGGTGCAGACTTCGCCCTGGTTGAAAAACGCCAGCACCAGGCCTTCGGCAGCTTTTTCGATGAAGCTTGGCTCGGCCTGCATGATGTCTTCGAAGAAGATGTTCGGCGACTTGCCGCCCAGCTCTACGGTGGACGGAATGATGTTTTCGGCAGCGCATTTCATGATGTGTGAGCCGACCGGGGTCGAGCCGGTGAAGGCGATCTTGGCGATGCGTTTGCTGGTGGCCAGGGCTTCGCCGGCTTCTTTGCCGAACCCTTGCACCACGTTGAGCACGCCCGGCGGCAGCAGGTCGCCGATCAGTTCCAGCAGCACGCTGATGCCCAGCGGGGTTTGCTCGGCAGGTTTGAGCACCACGCAGTTGCCGGCGGCCAGGGCCGGGGCGAGTTTCCATGCGGCCATCAGGATCGGGAAGTTCCACGGGATGATCTGGCCGACCACACCCAGTGGTTCATGGATGTGATAGGCCACGGTGTTGCCATCGATCTCGGCGGCGCTGCCTTCCTGGGCGCGCAGGCACCCGGCGAAGTAGCGGAAATGGTCGGCAGCCAGCGGGATGTCGGCGTTGAGGGTTTCGCGGATGGCTTTGCCGTTGTCCCAGGTTTCGGTGATCGCCAGGGTTTCGAGGTTCTGTTCGATGCGGTCGGCGATTTTCAGCAGGATCAGCGAGCGGGCCTGGGCGGAAGTGGAACCCCAGGCATCGGCAGCGGCGTGGGCGGCGTCCAGGGCCTTGTCGATGTCTTCGGCCGTGGAGCGCGGGAATTCGGCAATCGGCTGGCCATTAACCGGCGAGGTATTGGTGAAGTACTGACCTTTGACAGGCGCGACGAACTCGCCGCCGATGTAGTTACCGTACTTGCTCTTGAACGAGACTTTGGCGCCTTCAGTACCGGGGTGAGCGTAACGCATGATGTTCTCCTTGGCTGTTGTACTTATCAGAGAGACGCGCATGAGCGCTTGCTATAAGCGTAGAGCAAAGGCCGGGCCACTGCCGTGCAGGTCAGGCAAATCAAGGCCTTGCGTGATTTCTGTCGGATAAGTGGCAAGCGTCTGTGACGGTATCGGTACAGCCTGGGTGACAGTTTGTACCGCTTCTGGCACAGCCCGTGACCGGGCGGTCTTGCCAGCATTGCAAAGACCGGTGGGCTGGAGGATGCTGGGCACCACTTCACGCATGGGCCGATGAGCCTCGGGGAGAATAATAAGAAATGCACGACAACCATTTGAGTCGCCATGCCCGGCAGGTTCTCACCGTCACCCAGGGCAAGCCGCACCTGCACGGCCCCGGTGCCGACCCGTCGATTGCCCGTTCGTGGCTGCGTTGTCTTGAGGACTATCACCTCGACCCGGCCCTGACCATGGCGCCGACCGTGCTCGAACACGGTCGCGTTCTCGAAAGCCGCGAACGGCTGCAACAGGTGTTGCAGATTGCCGGCAATGAAATGAGCAGTCTGCATCAACAACTCTCCGGCGCCGGCCACGCGGTGCTGCTGACCGACGCGCGCGGGGTGATCCTCAACTGCGTCACCGCTCCCGCTGAACGCAAGATTTTCGAACGCGCCGGCCTGTGGCTGGGTTCCGACTGGAGCGAGGCCTGCGAGGGCACCAACGGCATCGGCACCTGTCTGGTGGAGCGTCAGGCTCTGACCATCCATCAGGACGAACACTTCCGCGGCCGCCACACCGGCCTGACTTGCTCGGCGAGCCCGGTGTTTGACCCGCACGGCGAACTGCTGGCGGTGCTCGACGTTTCCTCGGCGCGGCATGACGTCTCGCGCCAGAGCCAGTTCCACACCATGGCGCTGGTCAATCTGTCGGCGAAGATGATCGAGAGCTGCTATTTCCTGCGTTGTTTCGATAACCAATGGTTGCTGCGTTTTCATCTCCAGGCCGAGTCCGTCGGGCTGTTCAGCGAAGGGTTGCTGGCGTTTGACGGGGAAGGGCGGATCAGCGCGGTCAATCAGAGTGCCTTGAACCTGCTCGGGCACATTCGTGGCGGCTTGCTCGGTAAGCCGGTTGAGGCGTTTTTCGATTGTTCGCTGGATGAGTTGCTCGGGCGCGCCAGCGCCAATGCCAGCGCCAGTTGGCCGCTGCGCACCCGTGACGGGCGGCATCTGTTTGCGGTGCTGCGCGGTGAGACCCGCCGGCCGTTGCCGGTCGCGCCGGCTCCCGCGCCTGTGGAAGCGCCGCGTCTTGCAGGCATTTGCCTCGGTGATGCGACGTTGCAGGCGGATTTCCGCAAGTCGCTGCGGGTGTTCGAGCGTGACGTGCCGCTGCTGATCAACGGTGAAACCGGCTCCGGCAAGGAAGCATTCGCCAAGGCTGTGCATAACGCCAGTCAACGCGCCGGCAAAGCCTTCGTCGCCCTCAACTGCGCGGCAATTCCCGAAAGCCTGATCGAGAGCGAGCTGTTCGGATATCGCGGCGGCAGTTTCACCGGTGCGCGCAAGGACGGCATGCGCGGCAAGTTGCAGCAGGCCGATGGCGGCACGCTGTTCCTCGATGAAATCGGCGACATGCCGTTGGCCTTGCAGACCCGTCTGCTGCGGGTGCTGGAGGACCGGCAAGTGGTGCCCATTGGCGGCGAGCCGGAAGCAGTCAACGTGCGGATCATCAGCGCCACTCACCGCAATCTGCTGGAGCGGGTCGACGACGGCAGTTTCCGTGAAGACCTGTATTACCGGCTCAACGGACTGGAAGTCGCGTTGCCGCCGTTGCGCGAGCGCAGTGACAAATCTCAGCTGCTGGATTTCCTGCTGGCCGAAGAGGCGGGCGGGGAAAAGATCCTGATCGAAGAACCGGCGCGCCAGGCGTTGCTGGGCTTCAACTGGCCGGGCAATGTGCGGCAGATGCGCAATGTGCTGCGCACGCTGGCGGCATTGTGCGATGAAGGGCGGATCGGGTTGGAGGATCTGCCGGCGATGTTTCGGCAGGTGCAGCCGCTGTTGGTCAAAGTCGATGAATCGTCGTCCGAACATCCATTGGAAGATGCCGAGCGGCTGGCGTTGCTCAATGCGCTGGAACACACGCGCTGGCACATGACCCATACGGCGCAGCAGCTCGGCGTGAGCCGCAATACGCTTTATAGAAAGCTGCGCAAGCACGGGATCGAGCGGCGTGTCAGTTAGAGACCCCTCACCCTAACCCTCTCCCAAGGGAGAGGGAACCGACCGGTGTTTTCTCTCAAGTTGCGTCGACATAGATATCCGGTCGAACTCAGATTCTGAAAGCCATACAAATCAGCCCCCTCTCCCTCCGGGAGAGGGCTGGGGTGAGGGCAACAGTCTCCAGTCGGACCGAGATGTCGTGATCCACTCGCCCGGCTCCATCAGCTAAAGGATGCGATTTCCCCCTCCCTGCGCTAACCTGCGGCCATGTTTTACGAGGTCGACTATGCACATTCATATTCTGGGTATCTGCGGGACTTTCATGGGCTCGATGGCGGTTCTGGCCAAAGAGCTGGGCCATCATGTGACCGGCTCCGATGCCAACGTCTATCCGCCGATGAGCACCCAGCTCGAAGCTCAGGGTATTCAGCTAACCCAGGGTTACGACCCGGCGCAGCTTGATCCGGCGCCGGATCTGGTGGTGATCGGCAACGCCATGTCCCGCGGCAACCCGGCGGTGGAATATGTGCTGAACAAAGGCCTGCCGTACGTTTCCGGCCCGCAGTGGCTGGCCGACCATGTGCTGCAAGGTCGCTGGGTGCTGGCGGTTGCCGGTACGCACGGCAAGACCACGACCAGCAGCATGCTCGCCTGGGTGCTGGAACATGCCGGCATGAGCCCGGGTTTCCTGATCGGCGGCGTGCCGCAGAATTTCTCGGTGTCGGCGCGTCTGGGCGGCACGCCGTTCTTCGTGATCGAAGCCGACGAGTACGACAGCGCGTTCTTCGACAAGCGCTCGAAGTTCGTCCACTACCGTCCGCGTACCGCGATCCTCAATAACCTTGAGTTCGACCACGCTGACATCTTCCCTGATCTGCCGGCCATCGAACGGCAATTCCACCACTTGGTGCGCACCATCCCGAGCGAAGGGCTGGTGATTCACCCGACCACCGAACCGGCCTTGCAGCGCGTGATCGAAATGGGCTGCTGGACTCCGGTGCAAACCACCGGTGCTGGCGGTCAGTGGCAGGTCAAGTTGCTGAAAGACGACGGCTCGGCGTTCGAAGTGATGTTCGAAGGCGTATCCCAAGGCGTGGTCGAGTGGGAATTGACCGGTCAGCACAACGTTGCCAACGCCTTGGCCACTCTGGCTGCCGCGCGTCACGTCGGCGTTGTACCGTCGATGGGCATCGCCGGGTTGAGCGCGTTCAAGAGCGTCAAACGCCGGATGGAGAAAGTCGCGGAAGTGCGCGGCATCACCATCTACGACGACTTCGCCCACCACCCGACCGCGATTGCCACGACCCTCGACGGCTTGCGCAAACGTATTGGCGATGCGCCGCTGATCGCGATCATCGAGCCGCGCTCCAACTCGATGAAGCTCGGCGCCCACCGTGACGGTCTGCCGGACAGCGTGGTCGATGCCGATCAGGTGATCTGGTACGCCCCGGCCAACCTCGGCTGGGATCTGGCAGGCACCGCCGCGTTGTGCACCGTGCCGTCGATCGTCAGCGATTCGCTGGAAGGCATCATCGAACGGGTGAAGAGCCAGGCCCAGCCCGGCACCCACGTGGTGATCATGAGCAACGGCGGCTTCGGTGGCCTGCACGGCAAACTCGCCGAGGCGCTGAAATGAACAGTCGTTTCGAGAGCAATGGCCCCGAACGCATCACGCTGGCGATGACCGGCGCGTCCGGCGCCCAGTACGGTTTGCGCCTGCTGGATTGTCTGGTGCGCGAGGATCGCGAGGTGCACTTTCTGATCTCCAAGGCCGCGCAACTGGTGATGGCCACCGAGACCGACGTGTCGTTGCCGGCGAAGCCGCAAATGATGCAGGCGTTCCTCACCGAATACACCGGCGCGGCCGCCGGGCAGATCCGCGTGTACGGCAAGGAAGACTGGATGTCGCCGGTGGCCTCGGGCTCCGGCGCTCCGGCGGCCATGGTGGTGGTGCCGTGTTCGACGGGCACCTTGTCGGCCATCGCCACCGGCGCCTGCAACAACCTGATCGAGCGGGCGGCGGACGTGACGTTGAAGGAGCGGCGCCAGTTGATTCTGGTGCCGCGCGAAGCGCCGTATTCGAGCATTCACCTGGAACACATGCTCAAGTTGTCGAACATGGGCGTGACCATCCTGCCAGCCTCGCCGGGCTTCTATCACCAGCCGCAGACCATCGATGACCTGATCGATTTCGTGGTGGCGCGGATTCTCAACCTGCTGGGCATCCCCCAGGACATGCTGCCGCGCTGGGGCGAACACCATCTGAGCAGCGATGAATAAGTTGCTGGCTGCTGTGCTGCTGATGGCGCTGGCGCTGCAACTGACCGGCTGCGCCACGGCGCGCACGCTGGATGCCGCCAAGCCCGGCGCGCCGGTGGTGTATTCCGGCACCCGGCTGGATCTGTATGCGATGAATGGCGGATGTTGCGCGATGGATCGATTCGGCGCCGAGGCGCCGAGTTACCCCGGTGTGGATCTGCCGGCCAGCGCACTGCTCGACACGCTGCTGTTGCCGTTGTCGTTGCTGACGGTGATCGGCGTGGGGTTCCAGGCGACTGGCGGACTCTAAAAAGATCGCAGCCAATGGCTGCGATCTTTTGTTTTTACTTGCCGAGTTTTCTCAATTCATCCGATTCGACGATCCGTACCCCGTCCTGCTCCTCCAACGCCAGCCGCCACATGGCCCGGGCCAGTTGGCAGGCTTCGATGCCGCGGTATTTGCCAGGAATCAATTTGGAGAATGGCGCGGCAAGCTGCTCGCCCAGGCGGGGCTCGCTGCGTTCGCCGAGCAACAGCGACGGCCGGCAAATGGTGAGTTGCGGCCAGTTTTGCGCACGCAAGGCGTATTCCATCTCGCCTTTGACCCGGTTGTAGAAAATCGAGGATCGGCGATCGGCGCCCAGGGCACTGATCACAATCAGGTGCCGTGCGCCCATTTCCCGGGCGCGCTTGGCGAAGGCTACGACCATGTCCAGATCCACGGCGCGGAACGCTTCTTCGGAGCCGGCCTGCTTGATGGTGGTGCCGAGGCAGCAATAGGCGATGTCGACGCGACCCGCCAACTGCAGCAGGAAGGTCTGTGGGTCGCCGACCGGGTTTTCCAGATGCGGATGTTCGGCCAGTGGCCGGCGTGAGGGGGCCAGGACACGGCTGATCGTCGGCTCGTTGAGCAGACGGTCGAGCAGATGTTCACCGGTCAAACCGGTGGCTCCGGCAAGCAGGACATGCTGAGGCGTCAAGTACATAGTGTCTCTCCCTTGATACTGTTCAGCTTAGTTGCTGTTTGTCGCTCCGTCGTTCAACGCAGCACTTTGCAACGCTTTTCTCGCCTGTTGCTTGCGTAGCAGTTGCCAGTGCGCCAGCACGGTTTTCGGCGCCCAGATCTGCGGTTCGGAGGCTTCGAAATTGTCCGCCAGTTCGCGCTCGGCAACGGTGGCCTTGGCCAGTTTGAAGGCTTGCTCCAGGTCGTCGGTCTGGTTCAGTGCCTGGGCAAACAGGGCATCGCCGAAGTAGGTGAAGTTGGCCTCCTCGGAGCAACCGAACGACACGCGGTCGGCGCGTGAGGCGGTCATGATCAGCGTGCGTTCGTCCTTCAGCGCCGGTATGAAACCGCCGGAATAGCACGAGGAGATGACGATGATCTTGTCGCGGTTCTTCAGCGGTGCGAGCACGGCGGCGAGTTCGTCGGCGGGCAGGTCGGCCAGTTCCATGCGCGGCTGATCGAGCACCAGTTCGTGCTCGGCGGTGCCATGGCTGGTCAGATAGATGAAGACCAGATCTTCCGGGCCGCTGCGTTCGGCCAGGGTTTGAGCGGCGCGCCGCAGATTTTCGCGGGTGGCCATCGGCCGGTCGCCGAGGTGGTCGCGGTGGTTGACCAGGCGAATCTGGCCAAAGGCACCGAAACGGCTGGTGAGCATGTTCGCGACGTAATCGGATTCGCGCAGGAACACGCTCTGTTTGCCGTCGCCGCCGAGGGTCAGGGTGTACAGCTCAACGGCCGGGGTCGAGGCCGGTACGTTGGCCAGCGCCTCGTCGAGCAGACGACCCTGGGCCAACAGGCCGAGTTCGAGGGTGTCCGGCAGCAACTTGCCGTCGGCATCGCGCACTCGCTGGCCGTTGATCCAGGTGCCGCTGAGCACGCTGCCATCGGTGAGCACCAGGGTGCCGCGTCCGGAATAACTGTCGCTGTCGAATCCGCCGACGTAGAAACTGCCATCGGACAGGTTCAGGCGACCCTGACCGCTGAAGCGCCAGTCATTGAAATAACCGATGTAATGGCTGCCGTCGGCGCCGATCAGTTCGCCCTTGCCGGTCAGCGCGCCTTCCTTGAACTGCCCGAGCCAGACATCGCCGTCGGCGTTTTCGTAGCGGCCCTTGCCGTGCAGTTGATTGTTCTTGAAACCGCCGACGTAAATGTCGCCGTCGGCGCTGTTGAAGGTGCCGTTGCCTTCGAGTTGGCCATTGACGAAGTGGCCGGTGAACTGATTGCCGCTGGCATCGCCGCGCTGGCCTTCGCCATTGGGTTTGCCGTGGGCGAACTGGCCCTGATAGGAGCTGCCGTCGTCCAGCTCCAGGCGACCGAGCCCGGAGTACTGGTCGGCCTTGAATTCGCCGCGATAGGTCATCGCGTTTTCCTTGAGGGTGCCTTCGCCGTCGCGCCGGCCCAGCTTGAAACCGCCTGTGTAGCTGCCGGCGGTGGTGGTCAACGTGCCCTGGCCGTCGAACAGCCCTTGCTGGAAGTTGCCGCGATAGACCTCGCCATTGCTGCCGTGCCATTCGCCCTGGCCATGCCATTGCCCCTTGTCGAACGCCCCGGCGTACCAGCTGCCGTTGGGGTAGTCGACCCGGCCCTGGCCTTGCAGCAAGCCATCGACCAGTTCACCGCGATAGCGGCCGCCGTCGGGCAGGCGCGCATCCGGCGGCAACAGCGATTCGCCGTCGCCACACGCGGCCAGCAACAGGGTCAAGGCAAGGGGAGCAAGAGGGGCGAATGAGCGCATAGCGGGATCCGGGCAATTAGGCGACCGAGTATGCCGCAGCTATGTGACCTTATACAGCCGGCAGGGAGGAGCGGATGCGAAACAGCGTGAGCCGCTTCGCATCCAGGCGCTTAAACGAAGCAGAGCGACAGCGGTTCGGCGATGTAGGCCGGTTTGTCCGAGCCTTCGATCTCCAGTGTGGCGGTGGCCTTGAGCAGCCACTGGCCAGGTTTTTTCTCGGTCACTTCACCGAGGTCGACCTTGAGCCGGACCTTGGAATTGACCTTGACCGGCTGGATGAAACGCACGCTGTCCAGGCCGTAGTTGACCACCATCTTCACGCCTTGCGGCAGGATCAGGATGTCTTCCATCAGTTTGGGGATCAGCGACAACGACAGGAAACCGTGTGCGATGGTACTGCCAAATGGCGTTTGCGCGGCTTTGACCGGATCGACGTGGATGAACTGATAATCCCCGGTGGCTTCGGCGAACAGGTTGATGCGCTCCTGATCGATGGTGAGCCATTCGGAACGTCCGAGTTCCTTGCCGACATAATCTTTGAGCTCTGCAACTGGAACATAGGGCATTGAGACTCTCCTTGGGTTCATCGGTTTTATAGTTTTTCAGGTGGGGGATTTGACCGCCCTGCGAACCACTGTAGATCATCATGGCGATTTGCTCAGGTCAACCGACCATGCTTTTGGCGAATGCCGATCCATAGCGCAGGCGTGCTTATAATGCCGACGACTTGCGGGTTGGAAAGTAAGACGGAGATGTCCGATGTTGCTACGTGGCCTGACCATGCTGGTGCTGTTTCAATTGCTCGGCACGGCCCTCAATCATTTGCTGTTGCCGGTGCTGCCGGGGCCGATCATCGGCCTTTTGCTGTTGCTGGTGTTCCTGATCGTGCGTGGTGA
The DNA here is from genome assembly GCF_048654275.1 of Candidatus Pseudomonas auctus. Lineage (NCBI taxonomy): Bacteria > Pseudomonadati > Pseudomonadota > Gammaproteobacteria > Pseudomonadales > Pseudomonadaceae > Pseudomonas > Candidatus Pseudomonas auctus. The sequence goes on from NZ_JBJYZK010000008.1 coordinate 115,302, forward strand.
AGTCGGGGAGCCGCTGAACCTCGCAGCCGGCAGCCTGTTGCGCTATCTGCCGTTGCTGCTGGTGCCGCCGGCGGTGGGCGTGATGGTGTATGCCACAGCGATTGCCGCGGATTTCTGGGCCATCGTCGGTGCGCTGGTGGTGTCGCTGATTCTGTCGATGGCTTTCGCCGGGGTGCTGATGCAGCGTCTGGTCAAACGTCACGCGCCGCATTCGGAGGAGTCCTGATGCTGTTCGACTGGCAAGGCGCCTGGGCCTCGGTGATTCACCATCCCCTGTTCGGCATCGGCATTACCTTGGGGGCCTATCAACTGGTGCTGGCGGCGTTCGAGAAAACCCGCTGGATCTTCCTGCAACCGGTGCTGGTCTCGATGCTGCTGGTGATCGGCGTGCTGGTCGGCTGCGGCGTGACCTACGCCGAGTACCGCAAGAGCACGGAAATCCTCAGCATTCTGCTGGGGCCGGCAACCGTGGCGCTGGCCGTGCCGCTGTATTTGAATCTGCGGCGCATCCGCCAATTGTTCTGGCCGATTTTTACTACGCTGGTGATAGGCGGCGTGGTCGCCACGGGGATGGGCGTGGCACTGGGCTGGTGGTTCGGGGCCGATCACATGATTCTGATGACCATGGCGCCCAAGTCGGTGACCTCGCCGATTGCCATGCTGGTGGCCGAGCAGATCGGCGGTGTCGCGGCGCTGGCGGCGGTATTCGTGTTGATCACCGGAGTCATCGGCGCGATCTTCGGCCCGGCGCTGCTGACCCGCCTCGGCGTGCACAGCCCCGAGGCGCGCGGCATGGCGCTGGGTATGACGGCGCATGCGGTCGGCACGTCGGTGGCGTTGCAGGAAAGCGATGAGTGCGGCGCCTTCGCGGCGCTGGCGATGAGTCTGATGGGCGTGGCCACGGCGGTGTTCCTGCCGTTGGCGGTGTCGATGGTGGTGTAAGGAAATGTCTATGAGTCTGCCGCTTTTTCCGCTGAACACGGTGCTGTTTCCCGGCTGCAATCTGGATCTGCAGATCTTCGAGGCGCGCTATCTGGACATGATCGGCCGCTGCATGAAACAGGGCGGCGGGTTTGGTGTGGTATGCATCCTCGAAGGCCACGAAGTCGGAGTGGCGCCCGAAGGATTTGCGATGGTCGGGTGCGAAGCGCGGATCACCGATTTCCAGCAACAGGACAACGGCCTGCTGGGAATTCGTGTGCAGGGCGGGCGGCGCTTTCATGTTCTGCGCACCGAGGTGCAGCGCGATCAGCTGATCGTCGCGGAGGTCGAGTGGCTGGATGAAGAGCCCGAGCAGCCTCTGCAGGACGAAGACGCTGATCTGGTGGCGCTGCTCAAGGCCCTGGCCGAGCATCCGATGGTCGAAGCGCTGAACATGGGCATCGAAGCGGCGGGGCAGCAGGCGCTGGCGAACCAGTTGGCCTACCTGCTGCCGTTTGCCGAGGAAGACAAGATCGACCTGCTGCAACTCGACGATCCGCAGCAACGCCTGGATGCGATCCAGGCGTTGCTCGACGAGTTGCAGGGTGAACTGTTCGCCTAGGACCGCCTCGGTCACTCAGGCCAGACGATATCGTTGGCGAACCACTCCTTGCCCTTGTCCAGATACAGCACGGGTTTGCCTGCCTCGGTCGCTGCGTCGATGAGCGCGTCATATTCATGCTGGTTGGCGCTGCCGGAGTGTGTGTCTTCCTCCATGCTGTTGAGATACGGCGCCTGATCGACGACATCGTCGACCTTCACCGCGCGGGTGCCGGTTGAGTCGAGCAGCCAGATCCGTTCTGTAGGGATGCCCCTCCTGGAGGCGGATATCAAGGCTTCGTTTTCGTCTTCAGGGAACCACGCCCCGCGTTCTTCGGCGCCGCCATTCAGAAACAGGTTCTCCTCCCTCAGGACCACCTCCATGTTTCGGGTATCGATGACGTATTTGAAAATGAAACTCTGGTCGTGCCGGATCGTCTCATAGTTCCGCTCGGCGTCCAGCTCGACATCGGACGTATCGGACCATTCATTGTCGGACTCTCCTGAGTCGTTGTCGGACTCGCCGGGTTTTTTTCCGGGGTACTTGTTCTTCTGATTGTTGTACCGCAGGTATTCCGGATCAGGAGCGTTCGAACCCTGTCCTGCGTACTCATGAACCAACTTCAGGCTGATCGTGGCGCTGATCGGTTTTTCGCTCGTCGCACCGCGTTTATGGAGCATGCGTGGCAGCATTCGGCCATCGTTGTTGAACTCGAACGGTGTGCGCTCATCGGCCCTGAACAGGCCGGGAATGTCTGTTCGGTACAGGCAGTCGCTGGCGTTGCGCTTGTAGCCCAACGAGGTCAAGAAGGCGGCGAAAAAAGTCGGGCTTATGCTTTCATCAAGATCGAACATGCTTTTTTGTCGGATCGTGCCATTGCGCAATGGCAGGAGCAGCGGTTCGATTTCCTGACGCAGTGGCTCGAAACGCGTCGGGTCGTTCTCGTCGACAGAGCGCAACTTGTGTTGCTCGGCCCATTGGGGCATTTGTTGCGGGTTGTCGAGCAAGTCCTTGCGCAACTGTGCGTGCTGCCCCGGCGACAGATTGTAGGCGCGCAGATGGGCTACTCGTTCGTCAGGCGTCATCTGTGGATGCAGCCATTTCAGGGCATCGCCGAGCAGATCCTTGCGCGGGTTGTCGGTTTCCAGCGGTCGCGCCCAACCGGGACGAGTGCCGTGAGTTTGGGCGTCGAGCCGAAAGCGCGAGATGGCCTGGCCGTGAAGACCGTAGGTCTGCCAGATTTCATGATCCGTCCAGTTTGTCAGGTGGGTCGGCGTGCCATTGAAGCCGGCGGGCGGCTCGTCAACCGCTACCCAATAATCCTTGGTGTCCCTGAAACCGTAATGATAGGTGACCCTCTGCGGATCAAAGGCGACTTCCTCCCTTCGATAATAACCCTGGGCATCGACCTGCACTTGCGGGTAGTGGGCCGGATTGAAATGCCTCAGGCTCAGCGCCGGCAATGGCTTGGCCGGTTGAGTGGGCGGCGGGGAAAGGGTCGGGCGTTTGGCCGTCGTGGCCGCGTCGCGAGCAGCATCATCTGTAGAGGTATGTTTGTGCCGCGATGGTGTCTGCGCCTGTTGCACCGGAGTCCAGGTTGTTTCACCCGGGGTGCGCAAGATCTGCGGGCCCGGTGGCAGTTTCTTGTATAGATCCGTTATTCGATAGGCATTTAGCGCCGTGTCGAACTCCACATGTACCGTGCCGACATCCTTGATATCGACGAACCGGCGCCCGACGACAAAACGAAAGCCGTTGTCATCGGCTGCCTGCATGTTGCGCAACAGCGCAGGGCTCAAGAGGTAAGGGGTCAGGCCGGCACGGGATTCGGTCTGAATGGCCGGCAGGTCCGAAGTCTCGACTTTGGGAGGGACGTTGGCCGCATCAGGGAGTCTGCCGGGGCTTGGAACGGGGGCTGCAGGGTCGGGCAATTCCGATGGTGGCCGGTGCAGCAATGGCAGGTCCGCGTCCGGCCGTGGCCGGCTGATGCTCGGGGCGTGCGTCGTCGAGTCGGTTCTGGTTGTGGGGGATGATGGGTTTTTGGGGCGCATGGTGTCATTCCTTGACGATTGAATTATGGATGGGCGCAGCGTTGAGTCAGTTCGGCGAGGGGGTGGTAAGTGGTGTTTCTCCAATGGTCAGCTGTTCGGGGTCGATGGGGTTCGATGCATCGTCATGCCGGGTCCAGTGTCCGGTCGACGCGTTGTAAAAGATCCGGGCCGCCGGCGCGCCGGGCAATCGGACGTTCAGGACATGAACTTCATCCCATTCCAGTAACTCACGGCTCTTGTGTTCTTGTATCAACGCTACGACTGACTGGATCGAGGCGCTGCCCGCCACGTTGACCGCATACAGACCGATCGTTTCAAACAAGGTGTTGATGCTGTAGCGGTTGCCGGAGGCGAGGATGACATTGACGGTTTCCAGCGGTAATCCCGGGTCGCTACTGTCGGGCAGATGCACGTGAACGCTGCCGACCTTGAGCAGGTCGTCCTTGATGGTCAGTTGATGGTCGGTGATGACTTCCTGCAGTTGTGCTGTATGAATGTTCCAGGTGGATGAGCCTGTGAGACTGGCGTCTGAGGTCGCGGTGGACAGTCGAATGGACGTGTTGCGGACGGGATACAGCTCGTAGGTCGAGGATCGGCCCTCCAGCCAGTGGTTGCTGTAATGTTCAGTGTTTCGGAAATCCACCCGCTGAGGGGTCGTCTTCAAGGTGCGTTTGTCGATGGAGGGCCTGACGAACAGGTATTGGCCCGCGCGCTGACGCAGCGATTCGCGGCTTTGCACCAGTCGATATCCCGGGTTCCTGGCGTCCTCTAGGTAAGCGGTGCGGGGGAAGTCGAGGTGGTAGGAAATGCCATCGCGCATCACCAGTGTGACAGCGTGATTCATTGTCCAGCCGGGTGCATGAAGGCCGTTACCCACGTCGGTTTTCCGGCCCGGGTTTTCAAATACGCAGTCGTGCAGCGACAACAGGCCGCCCCGCAGGAATGTCAGGGTGAAGTGGATATTGCGGTAATCGAGCCAGGTGAAGGCTCCCGTATTCGAGACGCGGACATCATAAATGGCTCTGACTTCGTTGATTTCCGAACTGTCGTATTCGACATACAAGGTGCTGCGCCGTTGCGTTTCATTTTTTGGAGCTACAAGAATGGTGTGATGGCTTTTGCGGGACACGAAATAGAACGAGTGCGGCTTGGGTGAGATTTTATGAGGCGCGTCGTTGAGCTGAACCGGGGAGATCCTGGACACACCCGCGGTGACCACGACGACGCTCAGGGGCATGTCGCTCAGGTCCGGGGTTTCGGCTGGCCACGCAGGTTGCAGGTGGTAGCCGTCTTGTGTGATGAACGTCCATTGGTCATTTTGCAGCAGGCGTTTGTTATCGACTGTCCGGTACACCGCCTCGAGCACCAGTTGGCGTCTCCGTGAGCGAGGATCGTCATCGCGCAAGGTCTCGATCACCACGGCGTCGTCACGCAGTTGCCAGCGCTGGATGGCCTCGAGCGCTACGCCCAGGTACACCTTGCTCGGCTCCTGGCCGTCTTCGGTGATGGAAACATTGAGACTCGTTGCATCGAGAATGTAGGTGTCGCTGCCGAGACCTCCCTCGATGATGCCATGCCGGCCCCGAACAGTAATATGATCGTCTCCCGCGCCAGCCTCGACCCTGTCGTTGCCATTGGCAGCGATGGTGTCCGCCAGAGCCGAGCCCGTGACCCGGTTGGAAGCCCCGGCCAGTGTTTCGATTTTTTCAATGGCTTCGAAACGCGTATGGAGCACCGGGGCCTTCTCGGGGTCCGCTGAACGTAATCCGAGCGTGCCGTCTTGCAGGTTCACGTCATACCCGACATAGGGCGCTGCGGCAGATCCATGACTCGCAGGCTTTTCTCTGCCCTGCAGCCACAGCAGGTCGACACCTTCTCCCCCTTGTAACAGGCTGACTTGCTCGGGGGTGGTGTCGAGTCCGTCGGCGGCCGACTGAAAAAGAAAGGAGTCGTCCTTGATTCCACCGCTCAGATTTTTTGTACCGGCGCCGTAGCTGAACAGGTTCGGTTTGTCGCTTACGCCTTTGACCGTATCGGCGCCGCCACCCAGATTCCACAGCACGCCTTTGGCGGGGTCATTGATGCCCTTGCTGATGACCGCATCATCCGCCGGCAGACCTGCACTTGCATCCCAGGTGTCATCGGTCTCTTCGATGACCGGCAGATTTTTTGTGGTGTAGGTGGATTCGCCCTCGCTCCATTGGTACTTGTACAGTCGGGTGGGCTGCAGTTTGACGTCGAAGCGGCCATTGACCACGGTGTCGACACTGTCCTTCAGTTCATGATCCAGCCAGGCAACGCTCTTGGTCTTCAAGGCCTTCGCGTAGTCGGCATGGGTCTTGGCGACGGTGAAACGCTCCATCAGTGCCTTGTCCTGCTCCTGCCCGGTGAACGCAAACCAGCCGGAACGCCAGCGCTCGTTCACGCTCAGCTCGATGTAGTCGTCGATATCGTCGACCATCCGTACCGCGCAATAGACGCGGGCGCCGATAATCATGATGGCGGCAGCGGCAATGCCCACCGGACCGGCCGCCTGGAAACCCATCAATGCTGCGCAGCCGAGGGTCAGGGACAGTACGCCGCTGAACACGCTGAGCCCGCCGGTGACGTACAGATCCTGCGCCTGTTTGCCTTGGGCCTCGGCGGCTTCACTGAAGGACTTGATGGCGGTATAGATATCAAAGGGCAACGTGAGAACACTGGCGATCAGTCCCGATCCGCGACACAGCCACTTCCCCATGGTGGTTTTGCCGAACTGCTCGAAAACCATGGCCCCTTGGCGAATCATCTGATCGCCGGTCTTGTTCAGGGCGTATTCCAGTCCCAGCGAGGTGATCTCCGCGAGTCCGCCTCCCACGTTGATAAGCACCTCGGCGGTCTGGCCCTTTTTCATCGCATCGATGGCGCCGATGTAAGCGCTGTAAAGGCCGTACGCTTGCAGTCCGACGCCCATGCTGGTCATGCCGCGACTTTTGACTTTGTCGACCCAGTCCGGCAACGGCCCGGCCAGTGGGTCCTTGCGAATGTCCAGACGCTGCGAGGCGTTCAGCGTCTCGATGATTTTGTTCATCGCAGCGGCGGATTCGCCCGTCGGCACCTCACGCATCAGCGGTGAAGCATTCGGTGAGCGCAGTGTGACGATCTCGTACAGCAGTGGCGGGATCAGCCGGCCTTCCTGTGCATTGACCGACTTGATCCGTTGTTCGACCTGTGCCGGGTCGAATTCCAGCGCATTGATGAAAGCTTGATCGGGTTCGGAAAAGTAGGTGCCGGCGGCCGTGATGGCTTGCCCGTCGAGTCGGGCGCCCAGGGCCTGGAGTTCTTGACGGCTCACGGTCAGTTCACCAAATCTCAAGGGGCCGAACAGTTCGTCCACCTGACTCAGGGTGGGTGAGGACCGGTTATGTTCTGCCACACCGGGAAGTGCCACAGCATCGTTAATGTCGGATATTTTAATTAACTCGGTAGGAATAGTTTCCGTGTCGAGTTGAAAGGGTTTTGCCAAGGCTCATACTCCGTGATGATTATCTGAGTGATTAAGCTGGCATGAATTGTTGTCGGTTAACTTGGTTTTTGTTTTGCTGTTTGTGTGGTTGCAAGTGTGCGTCTGTTTGATTGGGTGTTATGGTCTGGTCCACTTTAGAGAGCGGCTTTAAACAGGAAGACGTTAGTTTGAACAGTGCCTGGCTGGATCTGGTTGTTTGATGTTTTAAACAAAGTTGCTATTCAAAGAGCGTGTGCTTTGTTTTGGCTGTGCAATAAAAAGGCTCAAACACTTTGTGTGCGAGAGCCTCGAAAATATAAGACACACTGTGTTCAATTGCGTGTCTGCATGATTTGTCCGGTAGACGGATTCGTGATGGGCCTCCCCGACCTAGTATGAATATCGCAACAACGTATGCGGCAAATGGCGCAATACAAAAAAACCGAACAAGGCGACCAAGGCTGGCAGCACCAGCCACCAGACTTTCTGCGGCATCGCACCGAGTGGCGAACGGCGCTGGCTCAGCCATAGCCCCGCTGCGCAGACACAGGCGGCGAGCATGGCGCCGGCAAGGACATCCGTTGGCCAGTGCGCGCCCAGATACACCCGTGACAGGGCAATGGCCAGCGCCGGTATGCAGCCGAGCAACAGCCAGGTGAGGCGTAGCCGTGGCGGCTGCCCGCGTCCGGCCAGCACGGCGAGCGCCAGGAACAGCGCGAACGACCCCGAAGCGTGACCACTGGGCATGCTGTAGCTGGTAAGCGGATCAGTCAGTACTTCCGGGCGCACCCGGGCGAAGAACATTTTGGTGCCGGTGTTGGCCAGGGCCGTGACGAGCAGGGTGCCGCCCACGAAGATCGCGTGGCGCCACTGTCGGCACAGCAACAGCAACGCAGTCAGCAGGGCGCTGAACAGCAGCATGTTGCGGAATTCACCGATCAGGGTGAAAACCACTGCGACTTCATCCAGCGCCGGGCGGCGGTGTTCCTGCACCAGGGTCATGACGCCCTGATCGAGGGCGGTCAGGTACGGGTAGCCGATGAACAGGCCGATCAGGATCAACAGGCTCATGCTGCTGATCCAGAGCGTCGCCCGGCGATGACGACGCAAGCTGCTGTTGGCGCTCAGGCCGACCATCACCGCAATACTGCCGGCGACGATGCCGGCCTGCAGCCAGAAGCCTTCCGGCAGTGGCAGCCGAATCGCCGCTCCGGTGGCCCAGCCCGGCAGCAGGTACGCGAGGCTCCAGCCGGCCGCCGCCAGCAGACTCACAGCGGCGAAGCGCGGGAAGGGCATGTCGCACATGCCCGCGACCATCGGCAACATCGGTCGCAACGGGCCGATGAAGCGTCCGACCAGCAGGCTGGCGATACCGTAGCGCTGGAAGTAGGTTTCGGCGCCGGCCATCCATTCCGGGTGATGGCGCAACCCCGGTAAGCGCCGGATGTTCTGGTGGAAGTGGCGGCCGAGGAAATACGAAATCACATCGCCGAGAATCCCGCCGAGGAAACCCAGCAACAGGGTTTCGCTTAACGACAGTGCACCGCTGCCGGCCAGCACCGCCACGGCAAACAGCAATACCGTGCCGGGCACGATCAACCCGGCAATCGCCAGGCATTCCACGCAGGCCACGATGAACACAGCGGCGGCCAGCCACTGCGGATTGGCGGCCAGCCACCCGGTCACGCTATCGAGCCATGGGCCCATACAAACCACTCCATTTCATTGATGTCCCTGAACGGCGAGCCGCAGGGTGTGCATTCACAGCAGAAAATAATCGCGACCTTCGACCTGACCCCGGCGCAGCGGGTTCCGCGTGCACCACTGGGCATAGGCGGCATCGACGAAGCGATACATCAAGTGTTCGTCGCGGCCATGGGGAATGCCCAGGCGGGTGGTCTGAATTATGTGGGTCGGCGCAGGGCCGGTGTCTTCCACCAGCAGAATGTCGTGGTCGAAGCGCTTGGCATCCCACACCGGCACTTTCAGTCCCAGCGCCTTGCACAGAAGCGTCTGCCCGGCACACAGTTTCTGTGACGGGCGCGGTCGCCCCTGGGCATCCGGGTTGTTCAGCAGCATCTGCGCCAGGCTGGCCGGGCCGCTGATCTCGTCGACCCACGGATAGGCCGATTTGATCAGCACCGCATTGCCAGGGCCCTGCGCACTGAAGTTCAGCGAATCGCCGCCCCGGGCGTAATACATATAGATGTGGCCGCCACCCAGAAACAAAGCCTTACGCTTTTCTGTGTAGCCGAGGGACGCGTGGCTGCCTTTTTCCTCGCAGTAATAGGCCTCGGTTTCGATGATCCGGGCGCTGAGCCATAAATCGCCGACGCGGTGGCGGATGACTTTGCCGAGCAGATCCTTGGCCAGCGTCTGGGCGTCACGGTCGAAAAAGGCGTCCGCAAGGCCGACAGGCTGGCGCGCGGAGGTGGCGCGAACGGTCAGGTTGGACATGGCAAACACTGTTTATCCAGGCGGAGGAGGTCGTGATGATAACAATTCGCGGCTTAATCCCGGCTGAACGTCGGCAAATCGCCGTCCATTTCGACCATCCGCCCGTCACCGCTGTTAGTCCCGGGACGCGGCAGCTATAATCTGCCGCTTTCCTCTTTGCCAAGACCCCAGCTGACCATGACTGAGTCCGTTCTTGACTACATGACCCGATTGGGTCGCGCCGCCCGCGAAGCCTCCCGCGTCATCGGCCGTGCCAGCACCGCGCAGAAAAACCGCGCCCTGCTGGCCGCCGCCAATGCTCTGGACGCCGCCCGCGCCGAGCTTGCGGCAGCCAATGAACAGGATCTGGCCGCCGGTCGCGCCAACGGTCTGGAGCCGGCACTGCTGGAACGTCTGGAACTGACCCCGGCACGCATCGACGGCATGATCGTCGGCCTGCGTCAGGTCGCAGCGCTGCCGGATCCGGTCGGTGCGATCCGCGACATGAGCTTCCGTCCGTCGGGCATTCAGGTCGGCAAGATGCGCGTACCGCTGGGCGTGATCGGGATCATCTACGAATCCCGTCCCAACGTGACCATCGATGCGGCGAGCCTGTGCCTTAAGTCCGGCAACGCGACGATCCTGCGCGGCGGTTCCGAAGCGATTCATTCCAACCGCGCGATTGCCGCCTGCATCCAGCGCGGTCTGGCCGAAGCCGAACTGCCGGCCGCCGTGGTGCAAGTGGTGGAAACCACCGACCGCGCCGCCGTTGGCGCGCTGATCACCATGCCCGAATACGTCGACGTGATCGTACCGCGCGGTGGCCGTGGCCTGATCGAGCGCATCAGCCGTGACGCCCGGGTGCCGGTAATCAAGCACCTGGACGGCATCTGCCACGTCTATGTCAGCGAACATGCCGACCTGCCGAAAGCCCAGCGCATCGCCTTCAATGCCAAGACCTATCGCTATGGCATCTGCGGTGCGATGGAGACCTTGCTGGTCGATCAAAGTGTTGCGAAGGATTTCCTGCCGTCGATGGCCAGGCAGTTCCGCGAAAAAGGCGTCGAACTGCGTGGTTGCGAACGCACCCGGGCGATCATCGAAGCCGTAGCGGCGACCGAAGAAGACTGGAGCACCGAGTACCTGGCGCCGATCCTGTCGATCCGCGTGGTGGATGGCCTGGATCAGGCCATCGAACACATCAACCGTTTCGGCTCCCACCACACCGACTCGATCGTCAGCGAAAACCTCGCCGACACCCACCAGTTCGTGGCTCAGGTCGACTCGGCGTCGGTGATGATCAACACCCCGACCTGCTTCGCCGACGGATTCGAATACGGATTGGGTGCCGAGATCGGCATTTCTACTGATAAGCTGCACGCCCGTGGCCCGGTGGGCCTGGAAGGACTGACCTGCGAGAAGTACATCGTGGTCGGTGATGGCCAGTTGCGCGGCCAGGCGACGGTCTGACTTGTCCGACCTCGACCTGAAAGCGCCGAAACCCGGCAAGAAGTCCCGTCCCCGGCGCATTGGCGTCCTGGGCGGGACGTTCGACCCGGTGCACATCGGCCATTTGCGTGGCGCGCTGGAAGTCGCCGAAGCGCTGGGGCTCGATGAGCTGCGCATGATGCCCAGCGCCCGGCCGCCACACCGCGATACGCCGCAGGTGTCGGCGCAGGACCGGCTGGCAATGGTTGAATGTGCGGTGGCCGGTGTGCCGCCGCTGGTGGTGGACGCCCGCGAATTGCAGCGGGACAAGCCGTCCTGGACCATCGATACCCTGGAGTCGCTGCGTGCCGAAATGGCCGCCGAGACCCAGGTTTTTCTGCTTCTGGGCTGGGACGCGTTTTGCGGCCTGCCCACTTGGCACCGCTGGGAAGAGTTGCTCCAGCATTGCCACATCCTGGTGCTACAGCGCCCGGACGCCGACAGCGAACCGCCGGATGCCTTGCGCAACCTGCTGGCAGCGCGTTCGGTGAGCGACCCGCTGGCCCTGAAGGGGCCGAGCGGACAGATTGCATTCGTCTGGCAGACACCGCTCGCGGTTTCCGCCACCCAGATCCGTCAACTGCTGGCCAGCGGTAAGTCGGTACGTTTCCTGGTGCCCGACGCGGTCCTGGCCTACATCGATGCGCACGGTCTGTACCGTGCGTCGAACTGAACAAGGCGTGCTTCACTGATACGAATCCACGTGTCGCCAAGCCGCCGAAAATATGAGCAAAACGAGTTTTATATGACTGACAAAGACCAAACCAAAGTAAAGCGCAAAGGCACATTCAAGAGCGCCCCGCTGCCAGAACCGGTCAACACCAACGAACCGCTGAAGGGCGACGAACTGGTCAAGGTGGCCGTTGCAGCCCTGGAAGACGTCAAGGCCCAGGACATCCAGATCATTGATGTGCGCGACAAGCAGAGCATCACCGACTACATGATCATCGCCACCGGTACCTCCAACCGCCAGATCAACGCGATGCTGGACAAGGTTCGCGAAGAAGTGAAAAAGCAGGGCGCCAGGCCGCTGGGCGAAGAAGGCAAGGGCGACAGCGACTGGGTGCTGCTGGACCTGGACCTGGTGATCGTGCACATGATGACTGCCTCGGCACGTCAGTTCTACGACCTGGAACGCCTGTGGGCCGGTGCCGAGCAGAGCCGTGCGGCGGACGCCAAGCACCACAGCCCGGAAAACACCCACGAGCATTTCACCAAGCTCAACAAAGACCAGCTGTAAGGGATTGCTGTGCGACTGCGACTGATCGCCGTCGGTTCACGCATGCCCAAGTGGGTGGAAGAAGGCTGGCATGAGTATGCCAAGCGTCTTCCGTCCGAGCTGGCGCTGGAACTGGTGGAAATTCCGCTCAATACCCGTGGCAAGAACGCCGACGTGGCCCGCTTCATCCGTCAGGAAGGCGAAGCCATGCTGGCCAAGGTCGGGCAGAACGAGCGGATCGTCACCCTCGAGGTTCATGGCAAGCCGTGGAGCACCGAGCAACTGGCGGTCGAACTCGATCGCTGGCGCCTGGACTCGCGCACGGTCAACTTCATGGTCGGTGGCCCGGAAGGGTTGGCACCGGAAGTCTGTGCCCGCGCGGATCAGCGCTGGTCGTTGTCGCCGCTGACGCTGCCGCACCCGCTGGTGCGCATCCTCATCGGCGAGCAGTTGTATCGTGCCTGGACCGTGCTGTCCGGCCACCCTTACCACAAGTAACCCGCCCTCATGTCTCAGCCGATCCGCATCAAGGACCACGAAAAAGACGCCCGTCTGGTGCGTGGTCGCGTCGTGTTCGGCGCAATTGCGGTGGTGGCACTGATTTGCGTGCTGATCGCGCGCCTGTATTACCTGCAGGTGATTCAGTACGAATATCACTCGACCCTGTCGGAAAACAATCGGGTTCACGTTCAGCCGATTCCGCCGACCCGTGGCCTGATTTTCGACCGCAACGGCGTGGTGGTGGCGGACAACCGTCCGAGCTTCAGCCTGAGCATGACCCGCGAGCGCTCCGGCGACTGGCAGCAGGTGCTCGACGTGATCGTCGAGGTGCTGGAGCTGACGCCGGAAGACCGGGTGATCTTCGAGAAACGCATGCGTCAGGGCCGCCGGCCGTTCGAGCCGGTGCCGATCCTGTTCGAACTGACCGAAGAGCAGATCGCCCGGATCGCGGTGAACCAGTTCCGTCTGCCGGGTGTCGAGGTGGTCGCGCAGTTGGTGCGTCATTACCCGCAGGGCGCGCATTTCGCGCACTCGGTGGGTTACATGGGGCGGATCAACGAGAAAGAGCTGAAGACCCTCGATCCGGTCAACTACAGCGGCACCCACCACATCGGCAAGACCGGCATCGAGCGCTTTTACGAAGCCGAGCTGCACGGTCAGGTGGGTTACGAAGAGGTCGAGACCAACGCCCGTGGCCGCGTCCTGCGCGTGCTCAAGCGGACCGATCCGGTGCCGGGCAAGGACATTGTCCTGAGCCTGGACATCAAATTGCAGGAAGCCGCCGAGGCTGCGCTGGGCGGCCGGCGTGGCGCGGTGGTGGCGCTCGATCCGAAAACCGGCGAAGTGCTGGCGATGGTCAGTCAGCCGAGCTTCGACCCGAACCTGTTCGTCACCGGCATCAGCTTCAAGGCTTACGCCGAGCTGCGCGATTCGATCGACCGGCCGCTGTTCAACCGCGTGCTGCGCGGTCTGTACCCGCCGGGCTCGACGATCAAGCCGGCGGTGGCGATTGCCGGTCTCGATGCGGGTGTGGTGACGGCGTCGAGCCGGGTGTTCGACCCCGGTTACTACATGCTGCCCAACTACGATCACAAGTACCGCAACTGGAACCGCACCGGTGACGGCTTCGTCGACCTCGATACGGCGATCATGCGGTCCAACGACACCTACTTCTATGATCTGGCGCACAAGCTGGGCATCGACCGGTTGTCGGCCTATATGAACAAGTTCGGCATCGGCCAGAAGGTCTCGCTGGACATGTTCGAAGAATCCCCCGGCCTGATGCCGTCCCGCGAGTGGAAACGCGCGACCCGGCGTCAGGCGTGGTTCCCCGGCGAAACCCTGATTCTCGGGATCGGCCAGGGCTACATGCAATCGACCCCGCTGCAACTGGCCCAGGCCACGGCGCTGGTGGCCAACAAGGGCGTGTGGAATCGCCCGCACCTGGCCAGGACGATCGAAGGCGAGAAGCCCAAGGATGAAAATCCGATGCCGGACATCATCCTTCGCGATCCTTCGGACTGGAACAAGGTCAACCACGGCATGCAGCAGGTGATGCACGGTGCCCGTGGCACCGCGCGCAAGGCCTCGATCGGCGCGCAATACCGGATCGCCGGCAAGTCGGGTACGGCACAGGTCGTGGCGATCAAGCAAGGCGAGAAGTACGACCGCTCCAAGGTTCAGGAGCGCCACCGTGACCACGCCCTGTTCGTCGGTTTCGCGCCGGCGGATGACCCGAAAATCGTGGTGTCGGTGATGGTCGAGAACGGTGAGTCCGGTTCCGGCGTCGCGGCACCGGTGGTGCGCCAGGTCATGGATGCCTGGCTGCTGGATCAGGACGGACGGTTGAAGGCCGAATACGCCAGCCCTATCAGTGCGGAGGCTACGGCCCGTGATGAATAATTTCGATCGCATGCTCTCCAGCGAGGATGTGATGCGTCGCCGGGCGACGCTGCTGCAACGTTTGCATATCGACGGCCCGTTGCTGGTGCTGTTGTTGATCCTGGCCGCCGGCAGCCTGTTCGTGCTGTATTCGGCCAGCGGCAAGAGCTGGGACCTGCTGGCCAAACAGGCCACGTCGTTCGGCATCGGTCTGGTGTCGATGATCGTCATCGCCCAGTTCGAGCCAAGGTTCATGGCGCGCTGGGTGCCGCTCGGCTACGTGATCGGGGTGGTATTGCTGATGGTGGTGGACATCATGGGCCACAATGCCATGGGCGCGACCCGCTGGATCAACATTCCCGGGGTGATCCGCTTCCAGCCCTCGGAATTCATGAAGATCCTGATGCCGGCGACCATCGCCTGGTACCTGTCCAAACGCACGTTGCCGCCGCAGCTCAAGCATGTCGGCATCAGTCTGCTGCTGATCGGCGTGCCATTTGCCCTGATCGTGCGTCAGCCGGATCTGGGCACTTCGCTGCTGATTCTGGCCGGTGGTGCCTTCGTACTGTTCATGGGCGGTTTGCGCTGGCGTTGGATTCTCAGCGTGCTGGCGGCGGCGATTCCGGTGTCGGTTGCGATGTGGTTCTTCATCATGCACGACTACCAGAAGCAGCGGATCCTGACGTTCCTCGACCCGGAAAGCGATCCGCTCGGCACCGGCTGGAACATCATCCAGTCGAAAGCCGCCATCGGTTCCGGCGGCGTATTCGGCAAAGGCTGGCTGCTGGGCACCCAGTCGCACCTGGACTTCCTGCCGGAAAGCCACACCGACTTCATCATCGCGGTGCTCGGCGAAGAGTTCGGCCTGGTGGGCATCTGCGCGCTGTTGCTGATCTATCTGTTGCTGATCGGCCGTGGCTTGGTGATTACCGCCCAGGCGCAGACGCTGTTCGGCAAATTGCTCGCCGGTGCTCTGACCATGACGTTTTTTGTTTACGTTTTCGTCAACATCGGTATGGTCAGTGGCCTGTTGCCGGTGGTAGGGGTGCCGTTGCCGTTCATTAGCTACGGCGGAACTTCGCTGGTGACGCTGCTGTCAGCGTTTGGGGTTTTGATGTCGATCCATACCCATCGCAAGTGGATCGCACAGGTTTGAATAAGGTGAAGAGTTCAATGCAAGTAATGCGTGACTGGGCGACACGATACGCACCGTGGCTCGGCCTGGTAGGCATCCTTGGCAGCGCGCAGGAAGCGTTGGCCGGCGATTACGAAGGCTCGCCCCAGGTGGCCGAATTCGTCGGTGAAATGACCCGCGACTACGGTTTCGCCGGTGAACAGCTGATGGCCGTGTTCCGCGAAGCCCAGCGCAAGCAGGCGATTCTCGACGCCATTTCCAAACCCGCCGAACGGGTCAAGCAGTGGAAAGAATACCGGCCGATGTTCATCACCGACGCGCGCATCGCCCGCGGTGTGGACTTCTGGCGCCAGCACGAGGCCACCCTGGCCCGCGCCGAGCAGGAATACGGTGTTCCAGCCCAGGTGATCGTGTCGATCATCGGCGTTGAGACCTTTTTCGGACGTAATACCGGCAATTACCGGGTGATCGATGCCTTGTCCACGCTGGGTTTCGACTATCCTCCCCGTGCCGAATTTTTCCGCAAGGAGCTGCGTGAGTTCCTGCTGCTGGCCCGGGAAGAGCAGGTCGACCCGCTGACCCTCAAGGGTTCCTATGCCGGGGCGATGGGTTTGCCGCAGTTCATGCCGAGCAGTTTTCGCGCCTACGCGGTGGATTTCGACGGCGACGGCCACATCAATATCTGGAACAACCCGGATGATGCGATCGGCAGCGTCGCCAGCTATTTCAAGCGTCACGGCTGGGTCGCCGGTGAACCGGTAGTCAGTCGCGCGGATGTCCGTGGCGAGCAGGTGGATGAAGGCCTGACCACTGGCATCGAGCCGACGAAAACCGTCGGGGAGTTGCGAGCGCTGGGCTGGTCGAGTCATGATGCGCTGCGAGATGACATGCCGGTCACCGCATTCCGCCTCGAAGGCGACAATGGCCCGGAATACTGGATGGGCCTGACGAATTTCTACGCGATCACGCGTTATAACCGCAGCGTGATGTACGCCATGGCCGTACATCAACTGTCTGAACAGCTGGTACAAGCACGGGGCGTCAAGTAATGCGGGCATTGCCTATCAATAAACCCCTGAAGCTGGTGGCCTTTGCTGCATTGGCGGTACTGGTCGCCAGTTGTTCGACCAGTCGTTCGCCGACCCAGAAGCCGACCACCGCCGTACGTTCGCAGCCGGGCCTGGACATCAACCGGGCCCACAAGGACGGCGCGCCGTGGTGGGACGTCGACGTATCGCGCATCCCGGACGCCACGCCGACCCTGCACACCGGCCCGTACAAGGCCAACCCGTACACCGTACTGGGCAAGACCTACTTCCCGTTGCAGGAATCCAAGACTTACGTGGCCTCCGGCACTGCGTCCTGGTACGGCACCAAGTTCCACGGTCAGAACACCGCCAACGGCGAGGTCTACGACCTGTACGGCATGAGTGCCGCCCACAAGACATTACCGCTGCCGAGTTACGTTCGGGTGACCAACCTGGACAACAACAAGAGCGTGATCCTGCGGGTCAACGACCGCGGGCCGTTCTACTCGGACCGGATCATCGACCTGTCCTACGCCGCCGCGAAAAAACTCGGTTATGCCGAAATCGGCACCGCGCGGGTCAAGGTCGAAGGCATCGACCCGCAACAATGGTGGGCCGCCAAGGGCCGTCCGGCGCCTTTGATGCTCAACGAGCCGCAAGTCGCGCAGAATAGCGCCCCGGTGATCACGGCCTCGGCCGGCACCGTCGAGCAATGGACTCCGCCGCCGCAGCAGCACGCCGCGGCCGTCGTGCCAGTCCAGCTCGATGCAAAAAAAAACGCTTCTGCACCAGCGTCTGGCCAGTATCTGCAGGTGGGCGCGTTCGCCAACCCGGACGCTGCAGAACTCCTGAGGTCGAAGCTCAGCGGGATGGTGAGCGCTCCGGTGTTCATCAGCTCGATCGTGCGCAATCAGCAGACCCTGCACCGGGTTCGCCTGGGACCGATCGGCTCGCCGGGTGAAATTGCCCAGGTACAGAACAGCGTGCGCCTGGCCAACCTCGGTTCGCCAAGTGTGGTCACCGAGTAAACGTAGGACTTGATTGACGGTTCACCAGCGATTGGGGGGTGAACCAGGTTGTTGGCTCGTCGAAGAACAAAAGCCCGGCAAGGGTGACTGGAGTGAGCAACTGAACACGCGATGGCCCGTTAGAAAGCCATCTGATTAATTTTGTCCGCAAGGACAGTTTCCATTAGCGATTTCGAGAGACGGATGAACATCACCACCTTTGCCAAACGCCTGTGTCTGCTAGTCCCGCTGCTCCTCTCGCCTGCCGCGTTCGCGGCCGAGATGATGCCGTCGCCACCACAACTGGCCGCCAAATCCTACGTGCTCATGGATGCCAACAGCGGCAACGTGCTGGTGGAGAACAACGGTGACCAGCGTCTGCCGCCGGCCAGCCTGACCAAACTGATGACCGCGTACATCGCCACGCTGGAAATCCGTCGCGGCCAGATCGGTGAAAACGACCCGGTGACCGTCAGCGAAAACGCCTGGCGCACCGGCGGTTCGCGGATGTTCATCAAGGTCGGCTCGCAGGTCACTGTCAGCGACCTGCTGCACGGCATCATCATCCAGTCCGGCAACGACGCCAGCGTCGCGGTGGCTGAACACATCGCGGGCAGCGAAGACGCCTTCGCCGACCTGATGAACAAAACCGTCTCCGATCTGGGCATGACCAATACCCACTTCATGAACCCGACCGGTCTGCCGAACCCCGAGCACTACTCGTCGGCTCACGACATGGCGATCCTGGCGCGCGCGATCATCCACGAAGATCCGGCTCACTACGCGATCTACTCGCAGAAAGAGTTCTTCTGGAACGGCATCAAACAGCCTAACCGCAACCTGCTGCTGTGGCGCGACAAGACCGTCGACGGTCTGAAAACCGGTCACACCGACGAAGCCGGCTACTGCATGGTGTCCTCGGCCGTACGTGACGGCATGCGCCTGATCGCCGTGGTGTTCGGCACCAACAGCGAAGTGGCTCGCGCCGCCGAGACCCAGAAGCTGCTGACCTACGGTTTCCGCTTCTTCGAAACCCAGACCTTCTACCAGAAGGGCACCGAACTGGCTCAGGCCCCGGTGTGGAAAGGCACTACCAGCCAGGTCAAGGCCGGTCTGGCTCAGGACCTGACCATGACCCTGCCGAAAGGCCAGCTGAAGAAGCTCGCTGCCAGCATGACCATGAACCCGCAACTGACCGCGCCAATCGCCAAGGGCGACGTGATCGGTAAAGTCGAAGTGAAACTGGACGACAAGGTGGTGCACAGCGCCGACCTGATCGCCCTGGACGCTGTCGAGGAGGGTGGTATCTTCCGCCGCATGTGGGATAGCATCCGTCTATTCTTCTACGGCTTGTTCAACTGATTCGAGTTGACCTGCATGGCCCCGTTCCGATCCGGAGCGGGGCCTTGTTCGTTACCGGGCTTACGCTTACGAGGCCGTTACGCCATGACCGATACCGAAGTAAAGGCGCCAAAGATCGAATTTCCCCAGGTTGATTATCCGGTTAAGGTGATCAGCGATACGGGCGTCGGCAACAAAGACAAGATCATCGACATCGTCAAGAAACACGCCAGGATCAACGATGAGCGTGTCGACGAGCGTCAAAGCAGCAACGGCAAGTACACCACCATTCAGTTGCACATCGTCGCGACCGACCAGGATCAGCTGTACAACATCAACAGCGAACTGCGGGCTACCGGTTTCGTGCACATGGTGCTGTGATGCCCGGCACGCTGGGCTTTCGCGAGCTTGGCCAGATGGCTTACGAGCCGGTCTGGCAGGCCATGCAGCGTTTTACCAACGAGCGTGGCACCACGGCCCCGGACGAAATCTGGCTGGTGGAACACCCGCCGGTGTTCACCCAGGGCCAGGCCGGCAAGGCCGAGCACCTGTTGCTGCCGGGAGACATTCCGGTGGTGCAGGTCGACCGCGGCGGTCAGGTGACCTACCATGGCCCAGGCCAGTTGGTAGCCTATCTGCTGCTGGATGTGCGCCGACTCGGTTTCGGCGTGCGCGATCTGGTCAGCCGCATGGAGCGCTGCCTGATCGAACTGCTGGCCAGCTACGGCGTGACCGCCGTGGCCAAGCCGGATGCTCCCGGCGTCTACGTCGACGGAGCGAAGATCGCTTCTCTGGGTTTGCGGATTCGCCACGGTTGTTCCTTTCATGGCCTGGCCCTGAACGTGGACATGAACCTGGAACCGTTTCGACGGATTAATCCCTGCGGCTATGCCGGGCTGGCGATGACCCAGCTGAGCGAGCACGCAGGATCGATTGAATTTGCCGAGGTAAGTGCCCGGCTGCGCGCGCAGCTCGTCAAACACCTCGACTATGCTGAGCAGACGACCCTGACGGGCGGAATCGACTGATATGACTACTGATGCAGTGCAAACCATGATCCCGACGCTCGACGTGACCGAGCGCCCGGCCCCGCGTCCCAAGGTTGAAGCCGGCGTCAAGCTGCGCGGCGCCGAGAAGGTTGCACGCATCCCGGTGAAGATCATTCCGACCACCGAACTGCCGAAGAAACCCGACTGGATCCGCGTGCGCATCCCGGTTTCGCCGGAAGTCGACCGCATCAAGAGCCTGCTGCGCAAACACAAGCTGCACAGCGTCTGCGAAGAGGCCTCCTGCCCGAACCTGGGCGAGTGCTTCTCCGGCGGCACCGCGACCTTCATGATCATGGGTGACATCTGCACCCGTCGTTGCCCGTTCTGCGACGTTGGCCACGGTCGTCCGAAGCCACTGGACGTCAACGAGCCGGAAAGCCTGGCCATCGCCATCGCCGATCTGAAGCTCAAGTACGTGGTGATCACCTCGGTTGACCGCGACGACCTGCGTGACGGCGGTGCCCAGCACTTCGCCGACTGCATCCGCGAAATCCGCAAACTGTCGCCGAACGTGCAGCTCGAGACACTGGTCCCGGACTACCGTGGCCGCATGGACATCGCCCTGGAAATCACCGCTGCCGAGCCGCCGGATGTGTTCAACCACAACCTGGAAACCGTACCGCGCCTGTACAAGGCTGCGCGTCCGGGTTCGGACTACCAGTGGTCGCTGACCCTGCTGCAACGCTTCAAGCAGATGATGCCGCACATCCCGACCAAATCCGGCCTGATGCTCGGCTTGGGCGAGACCGACGACGAAGTCATCGAAGTCATGAAGCGCATGCGCGAACACGACATCGACATGCTGACCCTGGGCCAGTATCTGCAACCGTCCCGCAGCCACTTGCCGGTGCAGCGTTTCGTGCACCCGGACACCTTCGCCTGGTTCGCCGAGGAAGGTTACAAGATGGGCTTCAAGAACGTCGCGTCCGGCCCGTTGGTGCGTTCTTCGTACCACGCTGACGAGCAAGCGAAACTGGTCAAGGCCGAGCTGCTCGGTTCCTGATTCAGCGCTGAATGAAAGAATGCCCGCCGGGGTTTATCGCCCGGCGGGCATTTTTTTGCCCGGCCTACACTCGTTACTGACTTCTCCTGCAATCTGCGGCGCAGCCGAGCCTCTTCTGTTTGTCGCCGTTCCTGACTACTGTGTGAGCATGACTTCACACAGGGAGATCCATGGATGACCGTTCGACCGACCCACACCCTTTTTCCGCACAAGTCTGTGCCCGCACTGCCGTCGGAAGGGCTGATCGGCGTCATTGCGCCCGCCGGCCCCGGCACGCTGGATACCGAAAAGGCCGTTCAGTGGATGCGCGCCCGGGGTTACGGTTTACGGGTGTTCCCGGGCGTCTATGAAAAGGACGGTTATCTGGCCGGCAGCGACGAGGTGCGGCTCAACGATCTGCACGCGGCGTTCGCTGACGAAGAGGTCGATGCGATCATTTGCCTGCGCGGTGGTTACGGCACGCCAAGGTTGCTGGATCGGATCGATTACGACCTGCTGAGCCGTCATGCCAAGCCCTTCGTCGGTTACAGCGACATCACCGCACTGCACCTGGCCATCAGTCGCTACGCCGGGTTCGTGACCTTTCATGGGCCGTTGTTGAATGCCGATCTGCTGGGGGACAAGGAACCGCCGACGGTGACCTCGTTCTTCGCCATGCTGCGCGGTCAGTTGAAGGCCGGCAGTGTACTGAGTCATCCAGCGGCTTATCCGTTGACCACCGTGGAGCCCGGCATTGCCCACGGACGTTTGCAGGGCGGTAATCTGGCAATGATCGCCTCGACTCTTGGCACGCCTTACGAAATCGATGTCGAAGGGGTGATTCTGCTCATCGAGGACATCAACGAGCCGCTGTACCGGATCGACCGCTTGCTGACCCAGATGCGTCTGGCGGGCAAGTTGGCCAGATTGCGCGGCGTGTTGGTCGGGGACGTGGCGGGTGTGGATGTCGAGGCCTTGAACGGCTTGCTCAAGCAGACCTTTGAACCCCTGCGGATTCCGGTGCTGTCCGGCTGGCGCAGCGGGCACTGCGATCCGAACCTGACGTTGCCGCTGGGGGCGCTGGTTCGACTGGACGCAGGGAAGAAGGAGTTGATGCTGGAACAGGATGTGGTGATTCGCTGATCGAGCCGCAAAAAAAGACCGCCGCCTGAAGAGGCGGCGGTCTTTTTGTTTTTACTGGTTACGCAGGCTTTCCAGCAGCTTGTGCGTCGGATAACCATCCGCCGGCCAGCCGAATGACTGCTGCGCAGCGCGAATCGCCTTGCGCGTATTGGCACCGATGATCCCGTCGGCGGTGCCTGCGTCGTAGTTGCGCGCGGTCAACAGGTTTTGCAGTTCGATCCGCTCGGTGCGGCTCAACGGCAGGTCGTCTTTTGGCCAGGTGCCATTGATCAGGCCGGCGCCGTTGAAGCGCTCGGACAACAGGCTGACGGCCAGTGCGTAGGACGACGAATTGTTGTACTTGAGGATCGCCCGGAAGTTATCGAGGATCAGGAACGCCGGGCCACGGTAGCCAGCCGGCAGCAGCAGAGCAGCAGACAGTTGCTCGGAGCCGGCCGGCACCTGGCCGCCGTTCGGCAGGATCACGCCCAGTTGCCGCCATTCAGCGACGCTTTTTCGAATAGCGCCGTCGGCCAAGGTGTAGTTGAAACCGCTTGGCAGTTGCACTTCGAAGCCCCACGGCTGGCCACGCTGCCAGCCGGAGCTTTGCAGGTAGTGCGCGGTGGAGGCCAATGCGTCAGCCGGGCTGCCCCAGATGTCGCGGCGACCGTCACCGTCAAAGTCCACAGCATGGGTGTTGTAGGTGGTCGGGATGAACTGGGTCTGGCCCATTGCGCCGGCCCAGGAGCCGAGCATTTTCTCCGGCGTGATGTCGCCCTGTTGCAGGATCTGCAGCGCCGCAATCAGCTGCGCATGGGCAAAGCCCGGGCGGCGACCTTCATAGGCCAGGGTCGCCAGCGAGTTGATCACCGACTTGCTGCCCTGGAACTGGCCGAAGTTGCTTTCCATGCCCCACACCGAGACCAACGCCTGACGGTCAACGCCATAACGCTGCTCGATGCTTTGCAGAATATCGGCGTACTGGCTGATCAGTGCCTGGCCTTTGCGCACGCGCAACGGCGACAGTGCGCCATCCAGGTATTCCCAGACCGGCCGGGCGAATTCCGGCTGGCTGCGGTCGGCGCGAATCACGCTGGCATCGAAGCTGACATTGGCGAAGGCACGGTCGAACAGGTCGGCACGAATGCCGGCGGCCAGGGCTTCCTTGCGGAAACCGGCCTGCCATTCGGCAAAGGTCTGGGTCGGTTGCAGGTCGAGGTTGTCACCGGACGGCACTACCGGCGGGATGACCGCTGGGGCTGTGGCAACGGGGACGGTCTGAAGCGGTTGAGCGTCAGCGGCGGTGGGTTTTTCCGCGCAGGCGACGAGCAATACGAAGCTGGAGGCAGCGATCAGTTGGCGAAAGGGCCAACGACGGGAAAGACTGAGGGGCATGCACGGGTCCAGGGAATACGAATCAGGTGCAGACCTTAACATGAGGAAGGGGTGCTGCGCT
The DNA here is from genome assembly GCF_048654275.1 of Candidatus Pseudomonas auctus. Classification (NCBI taxonomy): domain Bacteria; kingdom Pseudomonadati; phylum Pseudomonadota; class Gammaproteobacteria; order Pseudomonadales; family Pseudomonadaceae; genus Pseudomonas; species Candidatus Pseudomonas auctus. The sequence goes on from NZ_JBJYZK010000008.1 coordinate 139,004, forward strand.
TCAAGCGGCCAGAAAGTAAGAAGCCTCCCAGCTGTCAGACTGGAAGGCTTCGCGGCGGTAGCTGCCTTTACCCTTGGTTGGTCGTTCCTGACGGCTGCGGAACAGGGGTTGGGCGACGATGGATTTGGCCTTGTTGTGGCCATGTTTCGATGGCTTTTTGCTCATGATGATTCTCTCGATTGAGTGAGGTTTTGCGCGGCAGATAATCTGCCGATCTAGAGCGTCTGTCTATAGGACCGACAGCGGGATGTTCTGTAGGAAATGGACTCGGTAAAAAAACGGGATCGCAGCGCGCGATCTCGGAATTCATTCGGCAGGCAATGTCAGGCGCTGACCGGCCATCAGCAGCGCCAACCGGCTCAGGCTCATCCACGGCGAGCCCGCCGCCTGGCCCTTGATCTGCGCATCGATGCGCTGGGCTTCGAGCAGCAACTGTGCCCAGCGTTGCGCCGAGTAGCGTTGCAGGGCCTTGCTCATCAGCGGTTTGCGCTTGTCCCAGACCGGCGGTTTAGCCTGACTGAAGCACTTGTCCAGCGGCGTGCCCTGGCTGTATTGCAACGAGATGTTGGCCAGCAGGCGTAACTCACGGGCCAGGGCCCAGAGGATCACCGGCGGCTCGACCCCTTCACCGCGCAGCCCTTCGAGCATGCGCAGGGCGTGGGCCGGTTCGCCGTTGAGCACTGCATCGGTCAGGCCGAACACGTCGAAACGCGCACTGTCGGCCACGGCCGCCTGTACGGTTTCGATGGTGATCTGTCCGCCCTCGGCCATCAGCTTGAGCTTTTCGATCTCTTGCGCAGCGGCCAGCAGGTTGCCTTCGACCCGCGCGGCAATCAGTTCGACCGCGTCCTGACTGGCCGACAAGCCGGCCTGGGACAGGCGCTGACGAATCCAGCTCGGCAACTGGTTGGCATCCACCGGCCAGATCTGCACGAACTGGGTCTGCTGACCCTCGACCAGCGCCTTGCCCCACTTGGTCTTCTGCGCGCTGCCGTCGAGCTTCGGCAGGCTGATCAGCAGCACCGTGTCTTCAGCCGGGCGCGAGCAATATTCGATCAGTGCGGCGGCGCCCTTGTCACCGGGCTTGCCCGAAGGCAGGCGCAGTTCCAGCAGGCGTTTTTCAGCGAACAGCGACATGCTGGCGCCGGCCTGCAGCAACGTACCCCAATCGAAATTGGCGTCGGCGGCAAACACCTGACGTTCGTCGAACCCTTGCTGGCGGGCAGCGGAGCGAATGGCGTCGGCGGCTTCCTGACACAGCAGCGGGTCATCGCCGCTGATGATGTAGACCGGCGCAAGAGCGCCTTGCAGGTGTTTGCCGAGTTGGGCGGGAGCGAGCTTCATAAGAGAGGGCGAACGGGGCGCCTGAGCGCCCCGAACGTCTTACTGCTGCGGCAGTTCGAGCGGCGACTGGCGCGGGGTTTCCGCTTCAGCCTTCTGTGCCGCTTCGAGGGCGTCGGCTTCTGCCTTGGCCCGTGCGTTGGCGGTTTGCTGCAGAGCGTCCAGCTGTGCCGGTGTCAGCTGTTGCAGACGCAGCATCATGCGCTGTACCAGTTCGCGTTGTGTTTCACGGCGGGCATCGTTGGCTTCCTGGTCGGAACCCACGAGGTTGTTGCCGTCGTGGATGAACACTTTCTGCACTTCAAGCTTGTCGCTCTTGAGCAACAGGTCCTTTTCGCCGCGGATATCGTAGGTCAGCACGGTGCTCACCTGATATTCGCCAGTACGACCGGCGCCCGCGTAGCTGAGGATGCGCTGGCTTTCCTGCTCATCGGACAGGTAAAGCTTGTACGGTGCACCGGAAACGACCTTGACGCCGCTGGCCTCCAGCACCTGACGCAGTTGCGTCACGGTTTCGCCGTAGGCGTTGCGGGCGCTCAGATCGAGCTCCTTGATCGAAAGTTCGTTGGTGCCGGTACCACGCAGCTGGAAACCGCAGGCGCTCAACAGGACGGCGAGGCCCATCACCAGCAGATTGCGTTTGATCATTGTGTTGCTCCCCTTGAAACCATGTGGGCCGACTCTGTGGCCCGAAAGGTTTTACTGGGCGTCAGGCACACCTGACGCCCGATCCAATTAGCTGGCGACGATATTGACCAGTTTCCCGGGCACTACGATCACTTTGCGAATCGTCAGGCCGTCAACGAAACGCAGTACGTTCTCGTTGGCACGGGCTGCCGCTTCGACTTCTTCACGGGTCGCGGCGGCCGGCATTTCGATCTGGCCACGCAGCTTGCCGTTGACCTGGATCACCAGGGTCAGGCTGTCCTGGACGAGTGCGCTTTCATCCACCACTGGCCAGCCGGCGTCGATCACAGGGTCGGCGTGGCCCAGTTGATTCCACAGTTCGTGGCAAATGTGCGGGGTGATCGGAGCCAGCAACAGCGTAACGGCTTCCAGACCTTCCTGAACCAGTGCGCGATCCTGTTCGGTGGATTGTGCTGCTTTTTCCAGCACGTTCATCAGCGTCATCACCTGGGCGATGGCGGTGTTGAATTTGTGATTCTGGCCGACGTCATGGCTGGCCTGCTTGATCGCCTGGTGGATCGCGCGACGAACGGCTTTCTGCTCGTCGTTCAGGCCGGCGATGTCCAGTTTGCCCGGCAGGCCCTGAGTGACGTGGGCCTGAGCCAGACGCCAGACGCGCTTGAGGAAGCGGTGCGAACCTTCAACGCCGGAGTCGGACCACGCGGCGCTCATGTCGGGCGGCGAGGCGAACATCATGAACAGGCGGCAGGTGTCCGCGCCGAACTGGTCGATCATCGATTGAGGGTCGACGCCGTTGTTCTTCGACTTGGCCATTTTCTCGGTGCCGCCGATTTCCACCGGCAGACCGTCGGTTTTCAGTCTGGCGCTGGTGACGTTGCCCTTGCCGTCGCGTTCGAGATCGACGTCCGCCGGGTTGAACCAGGTGTAGGCGCCGTTGGCTTCGCGGCGATAGTAAGTCTCGGCAATCACCATGCCTTGAGTCAGCAGGTTCTTGAACGGCTCGTTGGAGCTCACCAGGCCTTCGTCGCGCATCAGCTTGTGGAAGAAACGCGCGTACAGCAGGTGAAGAATGGCGTGTTCAATACCACCGATGTACTGATCCACCGGCAACCAGTGGTCGGCCGCGGATTTTTCCACCAGACCGCCTTCGAAGTGCGGCGAGGCGTAACGGGCGTAGTACCAGGACGACTCGACGAAGGTGTCCATGGTGTCGGTTTCACGCTTGGCAGGCTGACCGCATTTCGGGCAGGTGCACTCGTAGAACTCGGGCATGCGTGCCAGCGGCGAACCGGCGCCGTCCGGCACCACGTCTTCCGGCAGGACGACCGGCAGTTGATCTTCCGGCACCGGCACGTCGCCGCAGGCATCGCAGTGGATGATCGGGATCGGGCAGCCCCAGTAGCGCTGACGGCTGATGCCCCAGTCGCGCAGGCGGAACTGGGTGCGCGAGGCGCCGAGGTTTTTCTTGATCAGGGCGACTTCCATGGCGTCGAACGCGCCAGCGAAGTCCAGACCGTCGAATTCGCCGGAGTTGATCAGCGTGCCGTGCTCGCCGTAGGCGTCCTGCCATGGCGCCGGGTTGGTGTCACCGGAGCTGGTGCGCACCACGGATTTGACCGGCAGGTTGTACTTGTGGGCGAATTCGAAATCGCGCTCGTCGTGCGCCGGCACAGCCATGACCGCGCCGTCGCCGTAGTGCATCAGTACATAGTTGGCGACCCACACCGGCAGTTTTTCGCCGGTCAGCGGGTGCTCGACGAACAACCCGGTCGGCAGGCCTTTCTTCTCTTGAGTGGCGACGTCGGCTTCGGCGACGCTGCCGCCCTTGCATTCGGCGATGAACGCTTGCAGCTCAGGGTTGTTCTTCGCGGCGAGAGCGGCCAGGTGGTGCTCGGCGGCCACGGCAACATAAGTTGCGCCCATCAGGGTGTCCGGACGGGTGGTGAAGACTTTCAGGGTGCCGGTTTCGCCGATCGAGTCGACGTTGTACGGGAACTGCACTTCCATCCCGCGCGACTTGCCGATCCAGTTGCGCTGCATGGTCTTGACCTGCTCAGGCCAGCCGGTCAGTTCGTCGAGGCTCTCCAGCAGCTCATCCGCGTAGGCGGTGATCTTGAAGTAGTACATCGGGATTTCGCGCTTTTCGATCAGCGCGCCGGAACGCCAGCCGCGACCGTCGATCACCTGTTCGTTGGCCAGAACGGTCTGGTCGATCGGGTCCCAGTTCACGGTGCCATTCTTGCGGTAGATCACGCCTTTTTCGAACAGGCGAGTGAACAGCCATTGTTCCCAGCGGTAGTAATCCGGTTTGCAGGTGGTGACTTCCCGCGACCAGTCGACCGCCAGGCCCAGGCTACGCAGCTGGGATTTCATGTAGGCGATGTTTTCGTAGGTCCACTTGGCCGGGGCCACGTTGTTCTTCATCGCGGCGTTTTCCGCCGGCATGCCGAAGGCGTCCCAACCCATCGGTTGCAGAACGTTCTTGCCGAGCATGCGCTGGTAGCGGGAGATCACGTCGCCGATGGTGTAGTTGCGCACGTGCCCCATGTGTAGCTTGCCGCTGGGGTAAGGGAACATCGACAGGCAGTAGTAGGTTTCCTTGCCTGGCTGTTCACTGACTTCAAAGGACTTTTGCTCGTCCCAGAACGATTGGGCGGCGGCTTCGATTTCACGGGGCTGATATTGTTCGTGCATGGCTACTTTTGTACTGGATAGGGGTGGCCTAATCCTCTTCAATGCGACGTCCCGGGCATGTCGGACGAGCTGGAAGTGGAGTTACAGGAAGCGCCGTAGCATACATGACCGCGCTTGGCCTAGGGAAACCCTGATTGCAGCCGTTTGACCGGCCGAAATCGCGGCGAGGGCCGTTGGTCGCGGCACGCAGCCGGTTTGTGCAGCGAAGCTAAGCTCTAACTGGGGAGTGAGTCTTATCTTCAATGAGGTGAGGGATGGTGGAGTCACAGCAAAAAAACGTTACCAAACCCGAGTTGTACGAGCGGTTGATCGATCGTCTGGGGATGGCCCTGGACGCGGCGAAAACCGCTGGAAGGCTGCGCGACGAGCGCCCCCTGGAGCTGGAATTGCGTGGCTTGAGTCCCGCCGAGTTCAAACTGGTCAAGGCCTATCTGGATCGCAGTGAGCGTGAAACCCACGGATACCTGTCACAAGCAGTGAAACAGCTCGATGCTGCCCATTCGGCCAAGGTCATCTGGCTCAAGGACAAGGCACCCGGCAGAGACGCCGTCAAAGTGCGGACTCTGCAGGCCAAGTAAACGCATGGCAGGTCAAAAAGCGGATCTTTTTCAACGGGATCCGACCCTACTGGTTGTCGCGCTGTATCAACCCACTTAGGCTTCGGGCATCTCTGGAGATGCTCGATGCCTTTTCGTTATTTCATTAAACAACTTCTATTGCCGCCAGGCCTTCTCTTGTTGCTGCTACTCGTCGCCTGGTGGTTGCGACGTTCGCGGCCGCGACTGGCCGGGCTGTGTTTCGCCCTGGGTTTTGGTGGCTTCTTGCTGATGAGTTTGCCGGTGGTCGTGCAATGGGGCGCCAAAGCCCTGGAGCGCGAGCCGCCGCTGGCCCGGGAAGCATGGAAAAGCCTGGCGCAGCGCGCCGATGCGATTGTGGTGCTGGGCTCCGGCCGCGAGCGCGGCGATCTGGCCTGGGGTGAAGATCAACCGACCGGTGTCGGGCTGGAGCGCCAACGTTATGCGGCGCGACTGGCCAAGGCGTCCGGGCTGCCGATTCTGACCAGCGGCGGCCTGCATTACGGTACGCCGCCGACCGAGGCGAAGCTGATGGCGGATTCGCTGCGCGATGACTTCGGCGTGACCGTGCGCTGGCAGGAGGGAGAGAGCCGCACTACGTGGGAGAACGCCGAATTCAGCGCCAAAATGCTGTTGCCGGAAGGCGTCAAACGCATCGTGCTGGTCACCCAGGCCTGGCATATGCCGCGAGCGGTGTGGAGTTATCAACAGGCCGGGTTCGAGGTCGTGCCGGCGCCGGTCGGTTTCCTCGGCACGGACAATGCGCGACCGTTCGGCGGCTGGCTGCCGGAGTTCAAGTCGATCTGGCAGAGCGGGCAGTTGATGAATGAGGCGGTGGGGCAGATCGGCTATTCGCTGTTCTACCGAGGGAATGGCAGCACCGATTGATGCGTTGTCGTTGATGGCGCTTTCGCGAGCAAGCCCGCTCCCACAGTGGTCACCTGTGGGAGCGGGCGATTTCTCAGAGCGTCTTGGACATCCGGTTGGTCATCAGCGCCCAGCCGAACAGCACCACACACAGGATGATCAGCGGCCACGAGCGCCATTGCAGATACGGCGTCAGGTTGTGCATCGGCACCACTTCGCCGTAGAGCACGCCCTGCTCGAACTGCGGAATTCGCTCGGTGATCTGGCCGAACGGGTTGATCAGCCCGGTCACGCCGTTGTTGGTCGCGCGAATCATCCAGCGTCCGGCTTCAAGCGCGCGCATCTGCGCCATTTGCAGGTGTTGCAGCGGGCCGATCGACGTACCGAACCAGGTGTCGTTGCTGATCGTCAGCAGCAGATCGCTGCGTGCCGCCAGGCCTGCGGCGAATTCCGGATACACCACTTCGTAGCAGATGAACGGCGCGATCTGGTAGCCCTTCGCTTGCAACAGCGCCTGATCGGCAGGGCCGCGGGCGAAGTCGGACATCGGCAGGTCGAAGAACGCGATCAGCCCGCGCAGGATGTCCTGCAACGGTACGTATTCGCCGAACGGCACCAGTTTCTGCTTCAGATAAGTGCCATCGCCTTCGCCGACTACGGTGATGCCGTTGAAGAAGCGTTTTTCGTGACGGACCATTTCGCGGATCGGCACGCCGGTGATCAGCGCCGATTTACGCTCGGCGGCGAAGTTGCCCATCATGGTCAGGTAGCCCTCGGCGGACTCCTTGAGCACCGGCACGGCGGTTTCCGGCCAGATCAAAAGATCCACCGGTTTGGAGCGGAAACTCAGATCGCGGTACAGCGCCAGTTGCGCATTGAGTTCGGCCGGGTCCCATTTCATGCTTTGCGCGACGTTCCCCTGGATGGCGGCAACGGTCAGCGGCGCGCCGGCCGGGCTGGTCCAGGCATGGCCCTTGAGCGCAATGCCCGCCGCCCACGGCCCGATCAGCAATACCAGGCCGGCAGCGATGAAGGCTTTGCGGCGGGTTTGCAGCAGGCGCGGTGCGTTGTAGATCAGTGCAGCGGTCAGTGCGAGGACGAACGACACCAGCCACATGCCGCCCACCGGCGCGAGTCCGGCCAACGGGCCATCGAGCTGGCTGTAACCGGAATACAGCCACGGAAAACCGGTGAGGAACCAGCCGCGGAAAGCTTCCTGGCCTACCCATAGCGCCGCAAATGCAAGGGCGTCGGCCACCGGCGCTTCGCTACGCCGCAACCAGCGCGCCCAGAGCCAGGCGGGAAGGGCGAAGAACCAGGCAATGGCCGCCGTGAAGATCAGCATCAGGAAACCGGCCAGCAGCACCGAAGCGCCGCCGAAATGGTGGATGCTGTAATAGATCCAGCTGGTGCCGGCGCCAAACAGGCCGAAACCGAAGCACCAGCCACGACCCAGTGCCTGACGCGGGCTCAGCTCGCGCAGGCCGGCATAGAACAGGCCGACCGCCAGCAGGGCCAGCGGCCAGAGATCGAACGGTGCCAGCGCGAAGGTGGTGATTGCACCGGCCGCCACGGCCAGCAGGTTACCGGGCCAGCCGGGGCGGGTTGTCCAGCGCATTTCAGTCCTTAAATTTACCGGGCGATTGGCGTGAGTCGCAGCAAGTGAATCCGACGGCTGTCGGCGTTCAGGATGCGGAAGCGATAGGCGCCGATTTCAGTGATTTCGTTGCGTTTTGGCAAGTGCCCGAACGCGCTCATCACCAGCCCGCCGACGGTGTCGAACTCGTCGTCGGAGAATTCGCTGTCGAAGAACTCGTTGAAGTTTTCGATCGGCGTCAGGGCCTTGATCAGGAAATCACCGCTGGGCAGCGGCTTGATGTAGCTGTCTTCTTCGACGTCGTGTTCGTCTTCGATGTCGCCGACGATCTGCTCGAGCACGTCTTCGATGGTCACCAGACCGGCCACACCACCGTATTCGTCGATCACGATGGCCATGTGGTTGTGGTTGGCGCGGAATTCGCGCAGCAACACGTTCAGGCGCTTGGACTCCGGCACGAAGGTGGCCGGGCGCAGCAGGTCCTTGATGTTGAAGCTGTCGCCGTTCTCCTTGAGGATCAGTGGCAGCAGATCCTTGGCCAGCAGCACGCCCATCACGTCGTCATGGCTTTCGCCGATGACCGGGTAGCGCGAGTGGGCCGAGTCGACCACGGCGGGGAGGAATTCGCGGGGTGTCTGGGTCGCCTTGATGCTGATCATCTGCGAGCGCGGCACCATGATGTCGCGAACCTGCAGGTCAGCCACCTGGATGGCGCCTTCGACGATGGCCAGCGCTTCGCTGTCCAGCAGTTTGTTCTGATGTGCATCGCGCAGCAGCTCAAGCAGCTCCTGGCGGTTCTTCGGCTCGTGGGCAAAAGCCTGGGTCAGTTTACCCAGCCATGACTTTTGCCCGTTGCTCGATCGATCTTCGCTCATAGCGATTACTCTGAATCCTTTGTTGTAACAGTAGGGGATGTTTCGGTTTCGTCGTCCGCGTACGGATCGGGATAACCCAATTCGGCAAGCAACTCGCGTTCCAGTGCTTCCATTTCCTCGGCTTCCTCGTCATCTATATGGTCGTAACCCAGCAGATGCAAGCAGCCGTGAATGACCAGATGTGCCCAGTGGGCCTTTAGTTCCTTGCCCTGTTCGGCGGCTTCGCGCTCGACCACGGCCACGCAGATCACCAGATCGCCCAGCAGCGGGATGTCGAGAAACTCGTCGGGCACTTCGGCGGGAAAGGACAGCACGTTGGTCGCGTAATCCTTGTGCCGCCAGGTGTGGTTCAGTTCGCGGCCTTCTTCCTCGTCGACCAGACGAATGGTCATTTCCGAGTCGGCGGTGCGCTGACGCAAGGCCAGTTCGCACCATTGGCGGAATTCGGCTTCGGTCGGCGCAGACGCTTCGGTCGCGATTTGCAGGTCAAGCTCAAGCATCGTGGCGAGTGTCCTTTGGCGCTTCTTCAGCGATACGCGTCTCGAAGCGCTCGTAGGCTTCGACGATGCGTTGCACCAACGGGTGGCGCACCACGTCCTTAGGCTGGAAATGGGTGAAGCTGATGCCCGGCACATCTTTCAGAACTTCGATGACGTGATGAAGTCCGGATTTGGTACCACGCGGCAGGTCGACCTGGGTGATGTCGCCGGTGATCACAGCTGTGGAGCCGAAACCGATCCGAGTGAGGAACATCTTCATCTGCTCGACGGTGGTGTTCTGACTTTCATCGAGGATGATAAAGCTGTTGTTCAGCGTACGGCCGCGCATGTAGGCCAGCGGCGCGACTTCGATCACCTGACGCTCGATCAGCTTGGCCACGTATTCGAAGCCGAGCATCTCGTAGAGCGCGTCGTAGAGCGGGCGCAGGTACGGGTCGATCTTCTGCGACAGGTCGCCGGGCAGGAAGCCGAGTTTTTCACCCGCTTCGACCGCCGGACGCACCAGCAGGATGCGCCGGATCTGCTCGCGCTCCAGCGCATCGACGGCGCAGGCGACAGCCAGATAGGTCTTGCCGGTACCGGCCGGGCCGATGCCGAAGTTGATGTCGTTGCCGAGAATTTCCTTCACATAGCGCAGCTGATTCAAGCCGCGTGGGCGAATCATGCCTTTCTTGGTGCGCAGGGCGACGGAGGCTTCGGCGGGGGCGTGGTTGTCCAGTTGCTCGACGGTCGATTCCTGGAGGAACAGGTGAACCGTATCCGGCGACAGCTCTGAACCCTTGGTTTCCCGGTACAGGCGGCGAATCAGGTTTTCCGCGGAAGTGGTGTGCTTGGGCTCGCCGATCAGCTCGAACTGATTGCCGCGGTTGCGGATCTCGATGGCCAGGCGCTGTTCGATCAGGCGCAGGTGCTCGTCGAACTGCCCGCACAGATTGGCGAAGCGGCGAGCCTCAAAGGGCTCGAGAATGAAACGATGTGGTTCGATGGGTGCGTTCAAGGTCGTATTTAGCCGCCCTGGGGCAATTGGGATGAATTGAAGGATAACGCCAGCGGCGTGGGTGCGAAAGCTCTTAAATGGATGAGCCTGTTCTCAGAACCAGGCCGGTCCATTGTGGGAGCGAGCCTGCTCGCGATGGCCACGCCACGGTTGACTTGGTAAACCGCGTCATCGTTCATCGCGAGCAGGCTCGCTCCCACAGTTGAACAAAGGGTGTTACTGGATCAGCGAGCCGCGCAGCGAGTGCGGTTGCGCCGCGTCGATGTGCACGTCGGCGAACTGGCCGATCAGTGTGGGATTGTCGCAGCGGAAATTGACGATACGGTTATTCTCGGTGCGCCCTTGCAGTTCGCCCGGGTCTTTCTTCGAATAATCGGTCACCAGAATCCGCTGGATCGAACCGACCATTTGTCGGCTGATCTCGAACCCTTGCTGATTCAAACGGTGCTGCAAGGCGTTCAGGCGTTCTTTCTTCAGTTCTTCCGGGGTGTCGTCGGCCAGATCGGCGGCCGGGGTGCCCGGGCGCTGGCTGTAGACGAACGAGTAGGAAAAGTCGAAACCGACGTCGGCAATCAGCTTCATGGTCTGTTCGAAGTCTTTCTCGGTTTCCCCCGGGAAGCCGACGATGAAGTCCGAGCTGATGCAGATCCCCGGTACGGCGGCGCGCAATTTGCGCAGCTTGGATTTGTACTCCAGCGCCGTGTGGTTGCGCTTCATCGCGGCCAGGATCCGGTCCGAACCCGACTGCACCGGCAAGTGCAGGTGCTTGACCAGTTCCGGCACTTCGGCGTGGGCCTGGATCAGGCTGTCGGAGAACTCCAGCGGGTGCGAAGTGGTGTAGCGTATGCGGTCGATGCCGTCGACCGCCGCGACCACACGGATCAATTCCGCCAGATCCGCCAGGCGACCGTCGTGGGTCAGCCCGCGATAGCCGTTGACGTTCTGCCCCAGCAGGGTCACTTCACGCACGCCGTTTTCGGCCAGGTGAATGATCTCGGCGATCACATCGTCGAACGGCCGGCTGACTTCTTCGCCGCGGGTGTAAGGCACCACGCAGAACGTGCAGTACTTGCTGCAGCCTTCCATCACCGACACGTAGGCGCTGGGGCCGTCGATGCGCGGCTCGGGCAGATGGTCGAATTTTTCGATTTCCGGGAACGAGACGTCGACTTGCGGCAGCTTGCTGATGCGCGCGGCGTCGATCATTTCCGGCAGGCGGTGCAGGGTCTGCGGGCCGAACACCACGTCGACGTACGGCGCGCGATCACGGATCGCCGCGCCTTCCTGGCTGGCCACGCAACCGCCGACGGCGATCACCATGTCCGGGTTGGCCAGTTTCAGTTCGCGCCAGCGGCCGAGCTGGGAGTACACCCGGTCCTGGGCGCGTTCGCGAATCGAGCAGGTGTTGAGCAGAATCACGTCGGCATCTTCGGCACGCGCCGTGACTTCCAGGGCCTGGTGTTCGCCCAGCAGATCGACCATGCGCGAGCTGTCGTACTCGTTCATCTGGCAACCGTGGGTTTCGATGTAAAGCTTCTTGGCCATGGAATAGGGTCGTCACGTGGTTCAAAGAACCGCGCATTATAGGGAACATGTCCCCAGGTTCCTACCGCTGTGCGTCCGGTGGCTATGCTATAGTTCGCGCCCTCATTTTTTACCCCGATGCTGTCTGCCCGCCATGACCAAACGCGAAGCTCCAATCTACAAGGTGATTTTCCTCAACCAGGGCCAGGTGTTCGAAATGTACGCCAAGCAGATCTATCAAAGTGATCTGTGGGGCTTCCTGGAAGTGGAAGAGTTCGTCTTTGGCGAGCGCACGCAAGTGGTCGTCGACCCGAGCGAAGAAAAGCTCAAGGCGCAGTTCGAAGGCGTGGTGCGCAGCTTTGTGCCGATGCACTCGATCGTGCGCATCGACGAGGTCGAGCGTCTGGGAACGCCGAAGATCAGCGAAGCCCGTGGCGGCGTTGGTAACGTGATGCCGTTTCCGATGCCGATGCCTGAGAAGTAAACCGTAAGACCGAGTCGCCTCATTCGCGAGCAAGCCCGCTCCCACAGGGGAATGCAATCCAATGTGGGAGCGGGCTTGCTCGCGAAGAGGCCAGAAAAATCTATAGAGAAATCAGGGAAGGGGCGAGAACGGCGTACGCCCGTCGGCGCTTTGCAGTTCCATCAGGTATTTACGGAAAATTTGCCCGAGCACCTGGGTCGCGGTTTCGAGATCTTCGCGGGACATTTTTTCGGAGACTTCGTCGGCGGTGTCCAGTGCATCTTCTGCGCCGTTGACCGCCGCCATCTTCAGCACAATGTACGCCTGAATGTTGTTGGCCTGCACGCCTTCGCCGTGGAAGAACATGGTGCCGAGCTTGAACTGCGCCTGGGCATGGCCCTGTAGCGAGGCCTTTTCGAAATAGCTCAGGGCTTGATTGAGGTCGCGCGGCGCATTCTTGCCGTCGTAGTAGAACTCACCCAACTCGTATTGCGCTTGCGCATCCCCTTCATCCGCTGCCTTTTGGCAGGCGGCGAGGGCCTGCGTGACATCTTGCGGCTGAGTATTGAGGGTGCAGCGACCCATCGCCGGGATCAACAACGAGTTGCCGCCTGCTTGTGCATGTGCGAGCAGCGGCTGAAGGAGCAACAGGCAGCCCAAGGCAAGGGTGCGGCCGGTGCGGTTCATGGGAATCGACTTACCTCTGAAGGGCGCGCGGACCCGTCGAGGGATCCAATAAGCGCGCATTATGAAATAAGCAGGGCCATCCTTACAAAGTCTTTACTCGATTTTCTGCTGCGCGGGAAATATATCGCCCACTTTATGGGAGATTTTTGGCAGGCGTGTCGGAAAAGGCGTGCAGATGTAGGAGAACGCTGACGCTGGCAATGGCCAACGTCAGCGGCGGGGCGTTTTACTTCAACTTGGCGAAGGCGCGTTCGGCGGCGTCGAGGGTCAGTTTCAGCTCGGCTTCGCCATGGGCGATCGAGGTGAAACCGGCTTCGAAGGCGCTCGGTGCCAGGTACACGCCACCTTCCAGCATCAGGTGGAAGAAGCGGCCGAACAGCGCTGCATCGCTGGCCATCACGTCTTCAAACGTAACAATGTCGTCGGCACCGCTGAAGTACAGACCGAACATGCCGCCCGCCTGGGTGGTCACGAACGGAATGCCGGCGGCATCGGCGCGCTGTTGCAGGCCGTCGAGCAAACGCGTGGTGTAATCGGTCAGCTCGGCGTGGAAGCCCGGACGGCTGATCAGGCGCAGGGTGGTCAGGCCGGCGGCCATCGCCAGCGGGTTACCCGACAGGGTGCCTGCCTGATAGACCGGGCCCAGCGGCGCGATGCGTTCCATGATCGAGCGTTTGCCGCCGAAGCAGCCGACCGGCATACCGCCACCGATGATCTTGCCGAAGGTGGTCAGGTCCGGGGTCACGCCGTAGTAGGCCTGGGCACCGCCGAGGGCGACGCGGAAACCGGTCATCACTTCGTCGAAAATCAGCACCACGCCGTGCTTGTCGCACAGGCTGCGCAGGCCTTCGAGGAAACCCGGCGCCGGTGGTACGCAGTTCATGTTGCCGGCCACTGGCTCGACGATGATGCAGGCGACGTCCTGGCCGACTTCGGCGAGCATTTTCTCCACCGCGTCGATGTCGTTGAACGGCAGGGTCAGGGTGTGTTTGGCGAACGCTGCCGGTACGCCGGCCGAGCTCGGTACGCCCTGGGTCAGTGCGCCGGAACCGGCCTTCACCAGCAGGCTGTCGGAGTGACCGTGGTAGCAGCCTTCGAACTTGATGATGCTGTCGCGGCCGGTGAAGCCACGGGCCAGACGGATCGCGCTCATGGTCGCTTCGGTGCCGGAGCTGACCATGCGCACCATCTCCATCGACGGCACCAGCGAGCAGACCAGATCGGCCATCTCGGTTTCCATCGCGGTCGGCGCGCCGTAGGACAGGCCGTGCTGCAACTGGTTGCGCACCGCATCCAGCACGTCCGGGTGGCTGTGACCGAGGATCATCGGGCCCCACGAGCCGACGTAATCCACATAACGCTTGTCGTCTTCGTCAGTGACGTAGGCGCCTTCGGCGTGCTTGAAGAACAGCGGCGTGCCGCCAACGCTCTTGAACGCGCGCACCGGCGAGTTCACGCCACCGGGAATGTGTTTCTGGGCGTTGGCAAACAGGGTTTCGGAACGAGACATGATCGGGCTCTCAGACTTTTAGTAATTCATTGAAGGCGCGGGCGCGGCGGGTCACTTCGGCGCTGCTGTCGGCGCCGAACAGGCCATGGACCACGGCCAGCAGATCGACACCGTGGGCCACCAATGGCGCAGCGTTGTCGAGGGTGATGCCGCCGATCGCGCAGATCGGCAGGTGCAGGGTGCGCTTGGCTTCGTCGAGCAGATCGAGGCTGCAACTCGGTGCACCGGGTTTGGTGTTGGAATTGAAGAACCGACCGAAGGCGACGTAACTCGCGCCTTCCCTGGCGGCCTGTTCGGCCAGTTCCAGCTGCGCGTGGCAGGTCGAACCGATGATCGCCTTGGAGCCGAGCAGGGCGCGGGTCGGCGACAGCGGGCCGTCGGTCTGGCCCAGGTGCACGCCGACGTTCAGGCGCGCGGCCAGTTCGGCGTCATCGTTGATGATCAATTGCGTTTTGTAGCGCTCGCACAGATCGCGCAGGGCTTCGGCCTCACGCAGACGGCGGGCCTCGTCGCTGCTCTTGTCGCGGTATTGCAGCAGGGTGACGCCGCCTTCCAGCGCCGCCTCCACGTAGGACAGAAACTTGCCGGCCAGCAACTGGCTGTCGGTGATGGCATACAGGCCACGTAGTTTCATCGCGCAGACCTCAGGCTCGGAACATCAGGAACAGAAATCCAGCGGCAGACGACGCGGCACGAACTGGCCTTTGCCCAGCTGTTCGGCATCGCGCAGGGTGCGCCAGGTGTAATCCAGCGCAGTACGCACCGCGCTGGCGAGGTTTTCGCCCAGTGCCAGGCGGCCGGCGAGGGTGCTGGCCAGGGTGCAGCCGGAACCGTGATAGCTGCCGGGCAGGCGCTGGCACTTGAAGGTTTCGCGCAGCCCATCACGGCTGTACAGGCGGTTGTGGATTTCAGTTTCGTCGCCGTGACCGCCGGTGATCAGCAGGTTCTTGATGAACGGCAGAAGTTTTTCAGCGCACTCGTCTGCGGTGCCTTCTGGCAGTTCGGCAAGAATCCGGGCTTCGGGAAGGTTGGGGGTGGCGATGATCGACAGCGGCAGCAGGCGTTCGCGCATGGCGTAGCCGACTTCGTCCTTGCCCAGGCGTCCGCCGCCGCCGGCACGCAGCACCGGGTCGCAGACCACTGGCAAGTGCGGGTGCGCCTGAAGCAGTTCGACGACGGTGTCGACCATTTCCAGGGAACCGAGCATGCCCAGTTTCACCGCCGCGACTTCGGAGTCGTTGAGCACGGCATTGGCCTGGGCCAGTACCCACTCACGGTCGAGGACGCGAAAGTCAGTGACGTTGACGGTGTCTTGCACGGTCAGGGCGGTGACGGCCGGAGCCGCATGGCAACCCTGAGCGAGCAGGGCTTCGATATCTGCCTGCAGGCCGGCGCCACCACTGGGGTCGTGGCCGGAGAGACAGAGGACAACGGGGCGTGAGCTGTAGATATTCATGGTGCGCGAGCTTACCACCAAACCTGTTTTGCGGGTGTTGTGGCGCAGTGCGCGGCCGATAACACGGGTAGCGAGATCCACAGCGCTTGCCACAATCTGACCGAGTCAACAGCTCTAGCCCGGTGTTTTGCTCTGGAACGCCCGTTCTAGAGCCTTTGTGGGAAAAATTTCCATGGTGCTCAATGGCCATCAACGGCTATGCTAGAGTGGATCCAAACCAATAACAGGTAATACCGGTTTTACGTCATCTCAAAGGGAATGGGGGGCTTCCTGACACAACCGGCCAAGCCACGCTGGGGCTTCAATGCGCTATTTGTTGATGTTGCTGTTCTGCTTGCCCCTCCTGGCAAGCGCCGTCGAGTTCGACGAGTTCACCCAGAGCCTCCCGCTGGGTCGATCCCTGCAAGTGTTCGAAGACCCGAGCGGTCAGGCGAGCATTGCCGACGTCCGCGCGCAAGCCGCCGCCGGAAACTTCAAACCCCATGACAAAGCCACGCTCAATGCCGGTTATTCGCGCTCGGCGTTCTGGCTGAAGATCGATCTGCATTACCGCCCGACCAACCCGTCGGCGCAACGCAGCTGGCTGCTGGAACTGGCGTATCCGCCGCTCGATCATCTGGACCTGTATCTGCCCGATGCCTCCGGCGACTACCGTCTGGTGCGGCAGACCGGGGACGCCTTGCCGTTCGCCAGTCGCGAGATCCGCCAGAACAATTACCTGTTCGACCTGGCGTTCAACCCGGATCAGCAACGAACCGTTTACCTGCGGTTGTCCAGCGAAGGCTCGATCCAGGCGCCGGTAACGTTGTGGTCGAGCACCGCGTACCTCGAAGACCAGCCGGTGCGCCTGTACGTGCTGGGGATCATTTATGGCGTGCTGCTGGGGATGCTGGTCTACAACCTGTTCATCTACCTCAGCGTGCGCGACACCAGTTACCTTTATTACATCTTCTATATCGCCTCGTTCGGCCTTTATCAGCTCTCGGTCAACGGCGCGGCAGTCGAGTATTTCTGGCCGGACAACCCGTGGTGGGCCAACGCCGCCACGCCGTTCTTCATCGGATGTGCGGGGTTGTTCGGCAGCCAGTTCGCCCGCAGTTTCTTGCAGACGAAGAACCACAGCCGTTGGCTCGATCGTCTGCTGATCGCCCTGATTGTTTTTGGCGCCGTGGTGATCGGTCTGTCGTTGATGACCAGTTATGGCCTGGCCCTGCGTCTGGCGACGACCCTGGCACTGACCTTCACCGTGGTGATCTTCGCCGCCGGGATCCTCGCCTGGTGGCGCGGTCTGCGGGTGGCGCGCTATTTCATCATTGCCTGGTCGGCGTTCCTGATCGGCGGCATCGTCAACACCATGATGGTGCTGGGTTTGCTGCCGAATGTGTTCCTGACCATGTACGCCAGCCAGATCGGTTCGGCCATCGAAGTGGCGCTGCTGTCGCTGGCGCTGGCCGACCGCATCAACGCCATGCGCGAACAACAGGCGCAGACCCTGTTCGACGCCGGCCAGAAACTTGAAGTGCTGAACCAGCAATTGGCCCACAGCAACAAGCTCAAGGACGAATTCCTCGCGACCCTGACCCACGAACTGCGCACGCCGATGAACGGGGTGATCGGTTCGCTGGAGCTGATGCAGACCGTCGAACTCGATCCGGAACTGGAGCAATACCAGCAGACCGCCGCCGGTTCGGCCCGGGACATGATGCGCATGGTCAACGGCATCCTGACCCTGACCGAATTGCAGGCCGGCAAGCTCAAGGCCACGCCGGGCAGTTTCAGCCTGCGCGGGGTGGTCGAGGCGTTGCGGATTCAGTTCGATGGCAATGCTTCGAGCAAGTCGCTGGACTTCAAGGTCGACGTGCTGCCGACCCTGCCGGATCGCCTGCATGGCGACAGCGCCAAACTCGCGCAATGCCTGGAATGCCTGCTGGACAACGCGATCAAGTTCACCCGCGTCGGCGGCCTCGCCTTGCGGGTCACCGGCAAACCGTCGACGGACAATCGCCTGGCGCTGTCCTTCGCGGTGATCGATACCGGCATCGGTTTTACCGATCTGGGCGAGGCGACGATGTATCAGCGGTTCTTCCAGCTCGACGGCTCGATGACCCGCGAATATGGCGGGCTGGGCGTCGGTCTGGCGATCTGCCGTCAATTGGTGGAATTGCTCGGTGGCAAGCTCACACACCGCTCCGAACCGGGGAGTGGCAGCCGCTTTCAACTGGATGTCGAGTTTGAGTTGCCGGAAGTCGAAGCCGTGCCGGTGTTCAGCCGCGACACCGTGCGTGCGCCGCAGGATTGCACCGTGCTGCTGGTGGACGACAGCAGCGTCAACCAATTGGTGATGCGCGGCATGTTGCTCAAGCTCGGATTTCGGGTGCGCACCGCCGACCACGGCGCGGCGGCGCTCGACTGTTTGCAGCGCGAGCGCTTCGATGCAGTGCTGATCGATTGCCAGCTGCCACCGCTCGACGGGGCATCGCTGTGTTGCCAGATTCGTGACCTGCCGGGATGTGCCCATCTGCCGGTGTTCATGATCGCGCTGGGGGCGGATCGAGAGCATTGTGCCTCCGGTGGCTCGATCGACTACCTGAGCAAGCCGGTGAAATTCGAGGATCTTCAGGTGGCGATGCAGCGGCGGGTGTTGAGTTGCTGATAGGGTGAAAGCGCCGGTATTTAGGCCGATATGACACTTTGATCGGTTCCGGGGCGGTGCTTAACTGAAGCTCTGGCCGATCAAGGAGCCCCGTCATGAACCTGCATCAGTTCGCCGAAACCCACGAAGTCACCAACCAGCCACCATCGCTGGACGGCACCAACCTGTATCGCATCGACCTGCCATTGCAGGAGTGGTCGCGGCGGTTCGGCGCCGGTTGGGCTGAGTCGCGGATCGACGCTTACGGCGCCTTGGCCGGCGGCCCGTTGATGGAGGCCGGGTTCCTCGCCAATCAAAACAAACCGGTGTTCGCCAGCCATGACCGCTACGGTCATCGCATCGATCTGGTGGAATTTCACCCGGCCTATCACGAGCTGATGCGCACCGCTATCGAACATGGCTTGACCTCGCTGCCCTGGGCTCATCCACAGGATGGCGCCCATGTCGCTCGCGCCTCCATGACCTACCTGCACAGCCAGGCCGAAGCCGGCAGCGGTTGCCCGCTGACCATGACCTTCGCCAGTGTGCCGGCGATGCGTTTGCAGCCGAATCTGGCCGAACAGTGGCTGCCGAAAATCCTTGCCACCGAATACGACCCGCGCAATGTCGGCATGGCCCACAAGGCTGGCGTAACCATCGGCATGGCGATGACCGAGAAACAGGGCGGCACCGACGTCCGTGCCAACACCACCAAGGCTTATCCGGTCGGCGCCAGTGGCCCGGGCCAGGCTTATGAACTGGTGGGCCACAAGTGGTTCTGTTCGGCGCCGATGTGCGATGCGTTCCTGACGCTGGCGCAGACCGACAAGGGCCTGAGCTGTTTCCTGCTGCCGCGCCATCGTCCGGACGACACGCGCAACCAGTTCTACATCCAGCGCCTGAAAAACAAACTCGGCAACCAGTCCAACGCCTCCAGCGAAGTGGAGTTCCGTGGTGCGCTGGCGTGGATGGTCGGCGAGGAAGGACGCGGGGTGCCGACCATCATCGAGATGGTGGCGATGACCCGTTTCGACTGCATGGTCGGCTCCAGTTCGCTGATGCGTCAGGCGCTGACCCAGGCCAGTCATCACTGCGCCCATCGCAAGGTCGGCGGCAAACTGCTCAGCGAACAACCGCTGATGCAGAATGTGCTGGCCGATCTGGCGCTGGAAAGCGAAGCCGCGCTGGCTCTGAGCCTGCGCATGGGCAAGGCGCTGGATCATCTGGACGACGGCCATGAAGCGCAGTTCGCCCGACTGGTGACTGCGGTGGGCAAGTACTGGATCTGCAAACGCGCGCCGGGAATGATCAACGAAGCCGCCGAGTGCATGGGCGGCGCCGGGTATGTCGAAGACAGCATTCTGCCGCGTCTGTACCGCGAAGCGCCGGTGAACTCGACGTGGGAAGGCTCCGGCAACGTGCAATGCCTCGACGTGCTGCGCGCCTTGTCGAAAGAGCCGGGCGTGCTCGATGTGTTGTTCAGCGAGTTGGGCGACGGTCATGGAGACAAGCGTCTGGCCGCGCACATTCAGCAATTGCAGGCGCAGTTCAAGGACACCAGTGACATTCAGTACCGCGCTCGGCAATTGACCGAAGACATCGCTTTGGGACTGCAAGCTAAGCTGCTGCTGGAGGCCGGGAATTCGGCGGTCAGCGATGCGTTCATCGCCAGTCGTCTGAACGGTGGCGGTCGGGTCTACGGCGCGTTGCCGCGCGGGCTGGATGTCGAGGCCATCGTCGCTCGCTCGACACCGCAGGGTTTCTGAAGCAAATCTCCCACACACTGCAAAACCCTGTGGGAGCTGGCTTGCCCGCGATGACGGCCTGTCAGTCAACATCGATGTTGAATGTGATGGCCTCATCGCGGGCAAGCCCGCTCCCACAGGGATCTTCATTGTTTGAAAGATTAGGGTGAACCCACAACGCCACTGTTTCCGTGACGCCACGATGCAGGCAAGATGAAGCCCTGCAAGTCAGAACACAGGAAGCTGATCGTGACCGAAGCGTTTATTGTCGTTCAAACCGCCGAACAGGCCGTGGATCGTCTGGCCGAGCTGCATGAGCGGGCCACCACGGCGCTGAACTCGGCGCTCAAGCGTTACCTCAAGGACCGCGTCGAGCCCGACGCCGAGCAACGTGCCCTGTTCCGTTATCCCGAACTGCGTCTGACCTACCACTGCCAGGGCGAAGTCCCGCAGACCACCCGCGCCTACGCCAAGGTGCAGTTGCCGGGCACCTACAGCGTGACCGTTACCCATCCGAAGGCGTTTCGCAAATACCTGCTCGAGCAGCTCACACCGCTGATGCACGACTTCACTGTGACCGTCGAAGTCGGGGTCAGCGGGCAGAACATTCCGTACCCGTACGTGGTCGAGCAGGGCGATGAACTGGCCGGCTCCGGCGTCACTGCCGCCGTGCTGGCGCGAGTGTTCCCGAGTACCGACCTGTCCGCCGCCACCGATGGCATCGCCGATGGCCTCTACGACTGGGAAAACACCGATCCGCTGCCGCTGGCGCTGTTCGATGCAGCCCGCGTTGATTTCTCGCTGCGTCGTCTGGTGCATTACACCGGCAGCGACTGGCGCCATGTGCAGCCATGGATTCTGCTGACCAACTATCACCGTTATGTCGACCAGTTCATCGTCCATGGTCTGGAGCAACTGCGCCGCGACCCGCGTTTCGTACGCATGGTGTTGCCGGGCAACGTGATCATCGAAAAAGGCATGGACCACGGCGAAGCCTCGGCAATTGCCGCCGGTGTGGTCTGGCATCGCTACCAGATGCCGGCCTATCACCTGATCGCCAGCGATGGCCACGGCGTGACCTTGGTCAACATCGGCGTCGGCCCGTCCAATGCCAAGAACATCACCGACCACCTGGCCGTGCTGCGTCCGCATTGCTGGCTGATGATCGGTCACTGCGGCGGCCTGCGTCAGTCGCAGACCATCGGCGACTACGTGCTGGCCCACGCTTATATGCGTCGCGACGGGATTCTCGACCGTGTGGTGCCACCGAACATTCCGATCCCGGCGCTGGCCGAAGTGCAGCTGGCGTTGCAGCAAGCGGCAGCCAACATCACCGGCGAGAAGGGTGAAGAGCTGAAGAAGCGCCTGCGCACCGGCACCGTGCTGACTTACGACGACCGTAACTGGGAGTTGCGCTGGGCCCAGGAGCGACCGCTGATCAACCTGTCCCGCGCCGTGGCGGTGGACATGGAAAGCGGCACCATCGCCGCCCAGGGTTATCGCCTGCGAGTGCCGTACGGCACGTTGCTGTGCGTTTCGGACAAGCCGCTGCACAGTGAGATCAAGCTGCCGGGTTCGGCCAACGCGTTTTACGAACGTGCGGTCAGTCAGCACTTGAAGATCGGCATTGAAGCGGTGGATCTGCTGCGCACCGAACTCAACTCGCTGCACTCGCGCAAACTGCGCAGCTTCGACGAACCGCCGTTCCGCTAACGGTTTGTCGTGGTCATTTGGCGGTCGGGGCACTAGCATTGTCAGCCCTGATCGCCAAATGCCTGTGCACTTATGTCCCGTCCCCAACGTCCACCTTCCCGCCGTCCCGGCGCGAAGCCAGCCCCGCGCCGTGTCGCCAAGGCACCGCCCGCTGAGCCGAAGCTGATCCTGTTCAACAAACCGTTCGATGTGCTGACGCAGTTCAGCGACGGTGAAGGGCGGGCGACGCTCAAGGATTACATCGACATTCCGGGCATCTACCCGGCCGGGCGGCTGGACCGCGACAGCGAAGGTTTACTGCTGCTGACCAACGACGGCCAGTTGCAGGCGCGGATCGCCGACCCCAAGCACAAGCTGGCGAAAACCTATTGGGTGCAGGTCGAAGGCGTGCCGACAGCCGAGCAGTTGCAGCGCCTGCGTGACGGCGTCGAGCTGAATGACGGCATGACCTTGCCCGCGCAAGCGCGGCAACTGGATGAGCCCGAGCTGTGGCCGCGCAATCCGCCGGTACGCTTTCGCGCAACCATACCGACAACCTGGCTGGAACTGGTGATTCGCGAAGGGCGCAACCGCCAGGTGCGGCGGATGACGGCGGCGGTGGGGCTGCCGACGTTGCGGCTGGTGCGGGTCAGGATTGGTGACTGGACGATCGAAGGGCTCGATCAGGGCCAGTGGAAAGAAGTGCCGGCGCGCTTATAAGGCGCCGGACTCGATCAGGCCGATCACCACACTCTTGATGATGAACGCGGCCACGCCCAGGCCCAGCACGAAGAACAGAATGAACGAGCCGAAGCGCCCGGCCTTGGACTTCTTCGCCAGATCCCAGACGATGAAACCCATGAAAATGATCAGGATGCTGACAAGGCCAGTCATCATCCACTCTTCAAATACTGCTGGATCCATCGGGTTCTCCGGCACGCACGGGGCTAAAAGGGCGCGGCGAGTATACGCCAAGGGGGGCGGGGTGGCATTGATCTGGGTCTGATCCGACGACTGGCCCTCACCCTAACCCTCTCCCGGGGGGAGAGGGGACTGACCGAGGTGTCTGGCGTCATACATCGACCTGAAATTTCCAGTCGATTATGGATTCACAGCAGGGCGTTCAGGTCGGCGTACTTCTCGAGCAACCCACCGTCGGCCCCCTCTCCCTCCGGGAGAGGGCTGGGCGGGCGGCGTTCCGATGAGGGCAGCTCTGATCAGCTACGCAGATGCGTGAGAGGCAATTCGGTGCTATTGAGCACCTGATTCAGCACAAAACTCGAGCGCACGCTGGTCACGCCTTCGATGCGGGTCAGATGCCCCAGCAGCAGCTTCTGATAGTGATCCATGTCCGGCACCACCACTTTCAGCTGATAGTCGGCATCCACCCCGGTCACCAGGCTGCATTCCAGCACTTGCGGCAAAGTGCGGATTGCGGCTTCGAAGTTCTCGAAACGCTCCGGCGTGTGCCGGTCCATGCCGATCAGCACGTAGGCGGTCAGGCTCAGGCCGAGCATCTTGCGATCGAGCAGGGCAACCTGACGGGAGATGTAGCCGTCATCCTCCAGTTGCTTGACCCGGCGCGAGCACGGGGAGGGCGACAGACCGATGCGCTCGGCCAGTTCCTGGTTGGAGATGCGGGCGTCGCGCTGCAATTCCGCCAAAATACTCAGGTCGTAACGGTCGAGTTTGCTCATCAAACGGTCCCTTGTCTTAACTATTGCGGCGGATTATCTATCCAGGGTTAAAAATTGCGCAAGTGATGTTTATTTGAGCAATCTTCGCAATCATCTGTCGCGGCTCCGAGCCTATTCTTATCACCAGAATCACTGCTCGGTAACACAGTCCACTGCGGCCCGCCCAATCCGGCCCGCCGCGGCCGCCACCCCCACCGGGGTTGTGCCGGCCCCCGAGCTGCACACTGTCCAGAAGACGGCGTGAGGTGAGCCGACGTCAAAAGCGTCGAGCCAGGACGAAGTTCTCTAGAAGGGAGGCCGACGGGTCTCCCTTTTTTCTTGCCCGCGATTTGGCCCATCTCGCTCAATAAATAAATGACGTGACTGATAACCTGTAGCAGAACCCGGTGTGTCCATTCCCGGTCTTAGCTACACGCCCTCTTAATTTCAGGCGCTAGTCCGCAGTGAGGAATTTCATGAAGTCGCGCATCTGGCGTCTGGCCAGTGTTGGTTTGCTGTGTGTGAGTGTCGGTGCGCAAGCGCTGGCGGATGAGCCGCAGAATCGCGGCCCCGACGGCGGCGGACGCGGGCCGGAGCATCAGGGTAACAATCAGGGCCATGGCGGCGGCAATCAGCAGCGCGGCCAAGACAATCCGCAGCGGCAGAACAACGACATCATCCGTGGCGACAACAGCCGCCAGTTCGAGCACAACGGCCAGCAGAACCGCGGCCAACCGAACAATGGCCAGTGGCAGAACCAGAACCAGCCACGTCCGGCCTACAACTCCAACCCGGTGCGCCAGCCGCCACCGCCGCCGCAACTGCCGGCCAATGACCTGCCGATCCAGCCGCGCCCCGACACCGTGCGCCAGACCCAGGAACCTCGTCAGGGTTACTACCGCGACGAGCGCCCGCAGAACGGTTATCACCAGAACTGGCAGACCGGCAACCGCCCCAACGACAACCGCTGGCCGGGTCGCCCCGACGGGCATGGCAACGGCTGGGGCCCCGGTCCGCAATACCGGCCGGGTCATGTAATCGATCGTTTCCCGGATCGCGACTACCGTGTGCCGTATCGCGGCCAGGACTATTTCTACTCCGGCGGCTATTGGTATCGCCCGCAAGGCCCGCGCTACATCGTGGTCCAACCGCCGCGCGGAATTCGCATCCAGTACCTGCCGGATTACGCCCGTGAAGTGTGGGTCGGCGGTTCGTTGCTGTTCCTCGCCGCCGGCTCGTACTACGCCTATCAGGAAGCGACGCAGGATTACGTGGTGGTCGAACCGCCGGTGCAGCAACCACCGCAGCCGACCGGCAATGGCTACGACGTGGAGGCCTATCCGGCCAACGGTCAGTCACCTGAGCAGGTTCAGCGCGACGGCTATGAGTGCTATCAGTACGCGGTGCAGCAGAGCGGCTTCAATCCGCGCACCGCGACTTATCAACCGGCGCCCGAAGTGGTGCAGGCCTACCGCCAGGCCCAGGGCAATTGCCTGAGCAGTCGCGGTTATCAGGTCAACTACTGAGCCCGAGCGGCTTTGACCACTTCCTGCGGGTCGGCGTGCACCAGCACTTCGGCCCGTGGGTAGGCTTTGTGAATGGCATCCGCCGCCTGATCGCTGATGCCGTGAGCCACTGACAGCGTCAGTTCCCCCGGCAGTTCCAGGTGCAACTGCACGAACCAGTGATTGCCGGAAATCCGTGTGCGCAAATCATGCGCGCCCAACACGCCCGGTACGCTGCAGGCCAGTTCGAGCATGTGCTGACTGACATCCGTCGGCAGTTCTTCATCCATCAACACCGAAAAACTTTCCCGGGCGATCTGGATTGCGCTCCATAAGATGTAGGCAGCGATCCCCAGACCGAACCACGCATCCAGCTGATCGAAACCCAAACCGGCCAACACCAGCGCAATCAGAATGCTGCCGTTAAGCAACAGGTCCGAACGGTAATGCAGCGAGTCCGCCCGCACGGCGTTGGAGCCGGTCTGCTTGATGACCCGATGCTGCAGCATCAACAGTGCGACAGTCAGCAGCAGGGAAAATACGATCACACCAATGCTCAGCCACGGCGCGCCGAGTGGCTCGGGATGTTTCAGGCGCTCATAAGCCTGAAACGCGATCAGCACCGCACTGCCGCCAATGAACAGCGCCTGCGCCATGCCCGCCAGGGATTCGGCCTTGCCGTGCCCATAACGGTGATCATCATCCGCCGGGCGCAGCGCGTAATGCACCGCCAGCAGATTGAGCAACGAAGTGACACCATCGAGGGCCGAGTCGGTGAGGCCGGCGAGCATGCTCACCGAACCGCTCAGCCACCAGGCGATGGCTTTGGCGATGATCAGCGTACAGGCCACCGCCACCGAGGCGCGGGTCGCCAGCCGCAGCAGGCGGGCGTGTTCGGTGCTTGTGGTCATGGGTGCGTCAATTCCTTATGCGGCAGGTTGCAGGCCGAACATCGCCAGTTGCTGGGTGCTGCCCTTGTGCTGGATCAGGCGCGGGTCGTCCAGCGGCAGATTACGACCCAGCTCCGTTTCGAGAATAGCCTGCAACTTCAGGTTATCGACCTGGCCGTCCGGGCCGATGGCTTGCTTGAGCTTGGCCGGATCGACTTGCGCCGTGTGGCCCGGTTCGAAGTAGATCGCGCCGGTGGCGAAGTCCACGGCAAACGCGATTACGCCAGGAAGGATATAGAACAGCAGGCCCACGGCATCGAGCACGGCAATCGCCGGGTCGATCTTGCCGTCGATCTGGCCGCGCCGGTCGGGATAGAAAATCGAACCGCACGCGGTGATCTGGGTGAGCAGGGTGGCAACCATTACACCGCCGATCAGGCGAAAAGGTAAGCGCATGGGAATCTCCTGAGTCATCTGTTAACGAAGCGTCATCGTGTGAAGTTAAGACCCTGACGAACGCCTGGCAGTTCGCCGTTATACTCGGCCCTCTGTTTTGGAGCCAGCATGAATTCGTTGCCGATCGATGACGTTTTACCCGCCCTGCGTGAAGCCCTCGCGACACGCCACGAAGCCGTGCTCGAAGCACCGCCCGGCGCCGGTAAAACCACCCGCGTGCCCTTGGCCCTGCTCAATGAAGCATGGCTGAACGGGCAGACCATTCTCATGCTTGAGCCGCGTCGGCTGGCCGCCCGCGCAGCCGCAGAACGGTTGGCCAGCGAGCTGGGCGAGAAGGTCGGTGAAACCGTCGGTTATCGCATCCGCCTCGACAGCAAGGTCGGCCCCAACACCCGCATCGAAGTGGTCACCGAAGGCATCCTCACCCGGCGCTTGCAGGACGACCCGGCGCTGGAAGGCGTGGGTCTGCTGATCTTCGACGAATTTCACGAACGCAGCCTCGACGCCGATCTGGCGCTGGCGCTCAGTCTGAACGGTCGCGAGCTGTTTCGAGCTGAACAATCGCTGAAGATTCTGCTGATGTCTGCCACCCTTGAAGGTGAACGTCTGGCCGGGCTGCTCGACGACGCACCGATCCTGCGCAGCGAAGGCCGGATGTTCCCGGTGACGATGCGCTGGGGCCGGCCGTTCCAGCCCGGCGAATACATCGATCAACGCGTCACGCAAACGGTGCTCGAAGCGCTGCATGATGAAACCGGCAGCCTGTTGGTGTTTCTGCCGGGGCAGGCGGAAATCCGCCGGGTTCATCAGCAGTTGGCGGACGCCATCGGTGAGCGCAGCGATGTGTTGCTCTGCCCGTTGCACGGCGAACTCGACCTGAACGCGCAACGTGCCGCCATCGACCCGGCCCCGCCGGGCCAGCGCAAAGTGGTGCTGGCCACCAACATCGCCGAGACCAGCCTGACCATTAACGGTGTGCGCGTGGTGATCGACGCCGGGCTGGCGCGGGTGCCGCGTTTCGATCCGGGCAGCGGCATGACCCGCCTCGACACACAGCGCATCTCCAAAGCCAGCGCCACTCAGCGCGCGGGCCGGGCCGGGCGTCTGGAGCCGGGCGTGTGTTATCGCCTGTGGTCGCAGGATCAGCATGAACAACTGGCGGCTTATGGCAGCGCGGAAATCCTCTCGGCGGATCTTGCGGGCCTCGCCTTGCAACTCGGGCGCTGGGGTGTGGCGCCGAGTGATCTGATCTGGCTGGACGTGCCGCCGGCCGCCGCTTATGCACAGGCTCAAGACCTGTTGCAGCGCCTCGGTGCGCTGGACGGCGAAAGCCTCAACCGCCACGGTCAGGCCATGGCTGAATTGCCGGCACATCCGCGCATCGCCCATTTGCTGTTGCGCGGTCAGGCACTGGGATTGGCAAACATGGCGTGCGACGTCGCTGCGTTACTCGGTGAGCGCGATATTTTGCGCGGCGCCGGGGCCGATCTGCACAGTCGTCTGGTGCTGCTGTCCGGCGAAGAGCGCGCGGCTCGTGGTGCCCAGGGCGGCGTGCAGCGTGCCCGGCAACTGGCGCGGCAATATCGGGGCTACCTGCGCGACAAGGCGAGCGAACCGGTCGCCGACCCGGATCACCCACGCTGGCTCGGCGCCTTGCTGGCGCTGGCCTACCCGGATCGCGTCGCCCAGCAGCGACGGGCCGGTGGTGCCGAATATCGTCTGGCCAACGGTCGCGCGGCGCTGTTCGCCGAAGCCGACAGCCTGATGAAGGAACCGTGGATCGTCATCGCCGACCTCGGCAGCCGCCAAGGCCAGCGTGAAGAGCGGATTTATCTGGCGGCGGATTTTGATCCGGCGCTGTTCGATTCGGTGCTCGCCGAACAGGTGCACAACGTCGATCAACTGGACTGGGACGAACGCGAAGGCGTATTGCGCGCCGAGCGTCAGCGCAAGGTGGGCGAACTGATCCTCAGCCGCGAACCACTGACCGGTCTCGACGAAAACGCCCGCAGTCAGGCGCTGGTCAATCTGGTGCGGCGCAAAGGTCTGGAGCTGCTGCCGTGGACTCCGGAACTGCGCCAGTGGCAGGCGCGAGTCGCGTTGCTGCGTCAGCTCGACTTGGACGCCAAGGGCGACAGCCTATGGCCGGATGTCAGCGACGCCACGCTGCTGACAACCCTCGAAGACTGGTTGATGCCTTATCTGGGCAAAGTCTCGCGCCTCAGCCATTTCGCCAACCTCGACCTGTCGAGCATCGTGCGTAATCTGCTGCCATGGCCACTGCCGCAACAGCTCGACGAACAGGCGCCGCATCACCTGAGCGTGCCGTCGGGCTCGTCGATTCGACTCGACTACAGCGAGCAACCGCCGATTCTCGCCGTGCGCTTGCAGGAGTTGTTCGGCCTCGCCGACACACCGCGCATCGCCGGCGGCCGGCAAGTGGTCAAGCTGCACCTGCTGTCGCCCGCACGGCGCCCGGTGCAGGTGACGCAGGATCTGGCCAACTTCTGGCGCAGCACCTATGCCGAAGTGAAGAAGGATCTTAAGGGGCGCTATCCGAAGCATTACTGGCCGGATGATCCGCTGGTGGCTGAAGCCACCGCCCGGGCCAAACCGCGAGGTACGTAGGGGGCCGTATAATGTGGTCACAGCTTATAACGGAGATGCCCCTGTCCCTCTGGTTTTAAACCAAGAGGGGCAGGGGCAATTTCAAGGATATCCGTCAGCGTTAAGCCACTGGTTCGGGAGCGGCTTTCAGATTCATCTGGGCTTCGAAGATGAGCAGGTCGCTCTCTTCATTGTCCCTCATAAGGCCAATGACCTTTGAGCTGACCTGGATCTCGCCATTGTTATCGAGACGAACGTGGCGGGGATATCGATCAAGCAACAGCTCGGAGAGACCTCGACTGTATCCCTCCCGTATCAGCTTGATCTTCGCGTCGTCGGTAGTGCCATATTTCATCCGCTTATAAAAGCCTGAATCGACAGCCCCAACTCCATTCAGGACCTCAACAAATTTAAAAATCTTATTGTCAAAAAAGTCATCTTCTTCTTTCAGGCGGACGATGGCGAGATTGACTTTTTCGACGTCATCTTTCGTCGAAATTCTAACCCAGTATGGATAGTGGCTGTTTCCAAACTTGGTATCGCCCCAGTTTGCCACGTACACGTAGTCAGTCCCCTTTTTTTCAGGAAGTTCGCGCCAGTATTTAAGGGTGTATCTCAAAATTTGCTTGAGGCTGTATTTCTTCAGCTTCCAATCTAGGAACATTGCGTAAAAATCAATAGTCGCCTTGTTTTGGAGCCGCTTCAGATCGCTATACTTTCTCTTGTCATCAAACTTATCGACGAAGCAATTCTTGATTTCCAGCAACAGACGGTCGGCGCTATCGATTAAACCATTCTCCTCAATCGACATGCTGATGGAGTTATCGATTTCTTCTTCGACTGTGAAAACATCGATTTCGCTAACACTGTTGGCTATTAATAGGCGACCAACCTCAGTCTTAACGTATTTGCACTCCTGTCCAGTGACTACGCCTGGCTGAAGGTTTTCTAGCCTCGCGACGGCGTCTCGATGACGGTCTGCCACCACGCCATCCACGATGGTTGTCGCCTGGAGGAGAACATTGCTCACGCTGTCTTGGTCGAGTTTCGAGACATTCACGGCCTTTTCATAAAAGGTCTGGAGATTAGACTTTTTATTGGTGAATCCATCGATACCTAAGAGATAGATGCTCGACTCAAGCTTTTTGAGTGTGGTGCCCGCTTCGGGTGCGAATACTTCACTGAATCTGTTTACACGGCCAATCAGGTTCTTGAATTGGGATGAGGTCAGATTTCCTCGGCCTTTCGAGTAGTCAAAAATGAAAAGCCGCTCAATGGGAAGGTTTACACCTTCAAGTAGAGTGGAGTTGCACACCAGGTACTTCATGGCTTTGGATTGGTGGAACAAATTCTCAAGATATAGCCTTATGGTGTCGGGGATAGATCCGTGGTGGTACATCACACCCTTGCGTAAACAAGAGATCAGCCGATATCGCTTGTCGAATGCATCCTCAAGCTCATCGCAAGCTGTTTGAACCAATGGACATTCAATATCAGGCAATGTCTCGGCGAGTTCAAGCGCGAACTGCTCAATCCGTTTCTTCGTATTTCCATAAATAATGTTTTTTGCTAGTGACTCGCGTTTGATTAAGTCAAAGCAGTTCTTGTACTTTCTATCTAGGTCCATCCATTGGTTTAGGAAGTGATCATAGAGTTTGAGCTTGCCATCATTTTTCCCAGTTCTGAAATCTCTAACGTAAAAGCGTTCGGATTTTATGTATTCGTCGACCCTAAAGCCTTTAGGAGTCATATCGAGATATCGAACTCGAACATTGAGTTCGTTGCAAAGAAATGGTGTCAGGAATTTGAATGAGGTCTGCCGGTTTCGAGCGCCCAATATACATAGCATTGTAGCCAAAAGTTCATTGCGGCTATCCCCCTGAAGTAGATTGTGAGCTTCGTCGACGAAAACCATGTCGAAGTTCAGGGTGCTGTATTCGTTAAGTAGTCGATTCAGGCGCTCTTGTGTAAGCACAAAAGTCCGATTGTTTCGCTGGGGCGAGTACATCTCAGGGTGCGTTACAACCTTGCCCAACTTTGGAATGTCTGCATAAATTAGTCGCTTCTTCGTCTGGGCCAGCAACGCTTTAGATGGTACTAAGATAAGGATGCGTTTGGATGGATTGTCTTTGACGGACTTGATAATGAGCTCAGACTTCCCGTAAGAGGTCGGAGCAATAACTACCGAGGAGTTTTCATATTCGTCTTGGACGAAGGTTTTCAGCGTGTCTTGTTGCTCTGTGAGCACCATGCCTTGATCGCGGAACGTGTCTACGTAACTGCTCACAATATTTTGGATGAATGACTTGCTCAGCCTTTCATCTTGTTCGAAAGATTTTCCGAGGACAGCAGAGACCGGTAGTAGGCCGCTGTTGATAGATACGTCATACAGTGGCTCGTATCTTCCAGTCAGATTTCCATAAAATAAAGTAATCCTATAACCCAAGCGCTTTATTTCAGGTGCTTTATGATTGAGGAGCAGGACTGCAATCGCAAGCAGCTTAACGGTATCCCCATCGGACATCTCGCTACCACGAAGAAGCTCCATATAGATGTCTTTGAAACGGGTTTTTGCCAATTCCTTGATAGTGAGCTCTTGCATTTAGCATCCTGCCTCTGCCCGGAGAAAATCTTCCAGTTTCTGAAGTGTTCCCTTATGAAGGGATAATACCAAGACAGTTTTAAAGATAGGATTTTCTGTCAGGGTAGTAGTGAATTCCGCAATGCTCGTCTCCATAATTTTATGCGAGACATCGTTAAACAAGGCAGATACTAAGACCACGTTGTTGTCTGATGCTACGGCGGAATTCCCGTAAGCTTTGTCACCCTCCATGCCTAAGATGGCGAGCACAGATTCTTTGTAGCTTTTTTTATCGTTAATGGATTTCTGCGCAGCATTCATGGCGTTCAGCCAATGATTCATTTCTGACTCCGCGAGTCGACCTTTAAGGTCATCACGCGCCTTGGCTAGCATGGACTTGCTGGCTGCACACGAAGTTTTCTTTCCGGCTGCCCCCGACTTCACTTCCGTAATCCAAACCTCGTTGGATGATGGTTGATAAAGAATGAGGTCAAAGCCTTTTCGAATGTGTTTTTCTTCCATATTGAAGAAAGGCGAAACCACATCAAAATCGTCAAGCATCTCGAGGATTACGACATGCGCGAGCAGCTCCCCGAGCATGCCCGTGCGGGTATTCTGATCCTTTGTGGAGTAGCGATCCCAGAATGACTTAAGCGTGGCTGCGTATTTGAATACCACCATGCTCCGGCTGGCTTGGTCTGCGCCATGACATATCCTGGTTAGGTTTGCCCTGAGGGTCTTCTTCAGATCATCGGAGAAGGTCTCAATGCAGCACATTGCGTACTGACCGGTTTGCTTGAAGTTCACGCCATCCATAACACGAATTTCCAAAGGGGCCGCAGCCTCTGAAGTCCTCCCGCTGCTTCCAACGCAGCAGCCTGGGGGGCTGGCAGACACTTTTTGGCGGTGTTTAATTGTTCTCCTCTACTAGGTAGAAGAGCCCGTCCAAGGACTGAAGAAGCCATAAAGGCACTGTGCCATGCTATGAAGTATAGCGAGATGCTTCTGTTGAAAGTAGAGACTAAAGTCTGTGGCGGCTGGGCTACTTTGGAGGGTAGGCGATGCCTGGCGAATAAGCATTCCATTTGTACTATCTCAGGAAGCGCACTGCTGTTCTGACAAGCTTTACGGTTTTGCCGGCTGTGCATGACCGTGAGGGGGAGTGTCAATGGTTAGAGTGAGGTTGGGGAGTAGGGCGTTTTCGAGGTGTCAGTGGTGCTGGATCTGCAAGGCGGTTTTAATCATTCAGTGTCACGATCAGAATTGAGAACCCACGGTTTTCCGGTTGTATGGAGTCAATGTTCAGAGCGCTCATGTAGTGCGAAGCACTATTGGCCGGATGATCCGCTGGTGGCTGAAGCCACTGCTCGGGCAAAACCGCGCGGTACGTGAAAGTCAGCGACTGGCCTTCGCCGTCAGCTGCTCCCGACAATAATCGGCAAACAACTGTGCCGGTTTGGTCAACTGTCCGCGTTTGAGCCACGCGGCCACCAGACCTGACCCGGTGACGTCTTCGACGATGTCGACACACACGACTTTCTTGCCATCGTAGGTGCATTCCGAATGCGGGCGGGTGACCAGGATCGAGAAGCCGAAACCTTGGCCGACCATGCCGCGCACCATTTCGATCGACGGCGAGCTGAACTCGATGCGCGGCGACAGTCCGAGTTCTTCGAACAGGCTGACGAAGTAGGTGCGGCTCGGTTGCACGTCGAGCAGGATCATCGGCTCCAGGCACAGGTCTCGCAGCGAAACCTGCTTGAGCTGGGCGAAGCGGTGATCCGCCGGGAGCAGGGCGTAAGGACGTTGCGCCGGCATCAAGGGTTCGGTTTCGATAGTGGCGTCGAGGTCGTGCTTGTACAGGATTGCCAGATCGAAGGTGCCCGAAGTCAGGCCTTGCACCAGCTCCTGTTGTTCGCCGTCGCGGATGCGAATCTTCACCCCCGGATACAGCGCCGAGAACCCGGCAATCAGTTGCGGCAAGTACAGCGGCGCTACCGTTTCGAAACAGCCGATATCGATCTGCCCGGCCACCACGTCGTTGTCGGCGAGGGCGTTCTGTTCGAATTCCTTGGCCATGCGCAGCAGTTCCTGGGCCTTGCGGAAGAAACGCGCGCCGCTCGGTGTCAGGGACACGCCCTGAGCGTGATGGCGGATCAGCAGTTGCACGCCGAAGCTGTCTTCCAGCCCCTTGATCGCCGTGGAAATCGCCGGTTGCGCGATGTACAGCTTGCGCGACGCTTCGGCGACGCTGCCGCATTCGACGGTGGTGATGAAGTATTTCAACTGACGCAGGTTGTAAGCGGCCACGGTGAACCTCAAAGCGAACGGATTGCACATCCAAGCAATTTGTACGCCGCCGGCCTCCGTTCTGTCGGCGGTTTTTTTGTCCCTGAACAATAGCCCCATACGCGCGCGAAGGGGCCATTGGCTGGTTACCTTTTTTATTGTCTGCGAAGACATTTTTACTGGTTTTAGCCCGCACGGGCCTGAGCGACTATCGACCCCGCACTGTTCGCAAAAGAATAAAAGTCCAAGGAGCAACCACCGTGTTCGAGCTTGCAGACTGGCAGCGCAAGGCCGCTGAATTGAGCTATCCGTATCAGGCCGTGATCGACGGCAAACTGCGTGCGGCGCAGTCGGGGCAGACCTTTGCCGCGATCAACCCGGCCACCGGCCAGCTGCTGGCAAACATCGCCGCTTGCGGTGAAGAGGATGTCGATGCGGCAGTGAAAAATGCGCGGCAGGTGTTCGAGGCCGGCACCTGGGCCGGGCGTTCACCGACCGAGCGCAAGCAAGTGCTACTGCGGCTGGCGGATCTGATTCTGGCCAATCGCGAAGAACTGGCGCTGCTCGATTCGCTGAACATGGGCAAACCGGTGATGGACGCTTGCAACATCGACGTGCCGGGCGCCGCCGGGGTGTTCCGCTGGTACGCCGAAAGTCTCGACAAGCTCTACGATCAGGTCGCGCCAAGCGCATCGAACGTACTGGCGACCATCACCCGCGAAGCGCTGGGCGTGGTCGCCGCCGTGGTGCCTTGGAATTTCCCGTTGGACATGGCCGCGTGGAAACTCGCGCCGGCGCTGGCGGCGGGCAACTCGGTGATTCTCAAACCCGCCGAACAATCGCCGTTTTCCGCGTTGCGTCTGGCCGAGCTGGCGCTGGAAGCCGGGCTGCCGGCCGGTGTGCTGAACGTGCTGCCGGGGCTCGGCGAACAGGCCGGCAAAGCCTTGGGCCTGCACCCGGATGTCGATTGCCTGGTGTTCACCGGCTCGACCCAGGTCGGCAAATATTTCATGCAGTACTCCGCGCAGTCGAACCTCAAGCAGGTGTGGCTGGAGTGCGGCGGCAAGAGCGCCAATCTGGTGTTCGCCGACTGCAAGGATCTGGATCTGGCGGCGCAGAAAGCCGCGTTCGGGATCTTCTTCAATCAGGGCGAAGTCTGCTCGGCCAACTCGCGATTGCTGGTGGAGCGCTCGATTCATGATGAGTTCGTCGAGCGGCTGAAGGCTCAGGCCGAGCGCTGGCAACCGGGCGATCCGCTGGACCCGGCGAGTGCGGCCGGGGCAATCGTCGATACTCGTCAGACCGGAAGCATTCTGCGCTTCATCAACCAGGCCGAACGCGAAGGCGCGACCCGCGTCTGCGGCGGGCGGCAGCTGAGTTTCAACGGTTCGGACAACTTCATTCAGCCGACGATTTTCACCGGCGTGCAGCCGCACATGACCCTGTTTCGTGAAGAAGTGTTCGGCCCGGTGCTGGCGGTGATGCCGTTCGATGACGAGGCCCATGCCGTGCAACTGGCCAACGACAGCGTCTACGGTCTGGCGGCGTCGCTGTGGACCGATGATCTGCACCGCGCGCACCGGGTGGCGCGGCAATTGCGAGCCGGTACGGTGTCGGTCAACAGCGTCGATGCGCTGGACGTGACCGTGCCGTTCGGCGGCGGCAGGCAATCGGGTTTCGGCCGCGATCTGTCGCTGCACTCGTTCGACAAATACACCCAGTTGAAAACCACCTGGTTTCAACTGCGCTCATGACAGCCGCTCACAACAAGAAAGGAGATCCGGCGATGACCACCTCACGTGAAACCCGCGACTACCAGGCCGCCGATGCAGCGCACCACATTCATGCGTTCGTCGACCAGAAGGCCCTCAACGACGAAGGCCCACGGGTGATGGTGCGCGGGGAACGCCTGCACCTGTGGGACAACGACGGTCGGCGCTACCTCGACGGCATGTCCGGGCTGTGGTGCACCAACCTCGGTTACGGGCGCAAGGATCTGAACGCCGCCGCGAGCCGGCAACTGGAGCAGTTGCCGTACTACAACATGTTTTTCCACACCACCCACCCGCAGGTGATCGAGCTCTCCGAGCTGCTGTTCAGCCTGCTGCCGGGGCACTACAGCCACGCGATCTACACCAACTCCGGCTCCGAGGCCAACGAGGTGCTGATCCGCACCGTGCGCCGTTACTGGCAGGTGCTGGGCAAGCCCGAGAAGAAAATCATGATCGGCCGCTGGAACGGCTATCACGGTTCGACCCTGGCGGCGACGGCCCTCGGCGGCATGAAGTTCATGCACGAAATGGGCGGGATGATTCCCGACATCGCACACATCGACGAGCCGTACTTCTTCGCCCACGAAGGCAATCTGACCCCGGCGGAATTCGGCCTGCGAGCGGCGCAGCAACTGGAAGCGAAGATCCTCGAACTGGGCGCGGATAAAGTCGCCGGGTTCATCGCCGAACCGTTCCAGGGTGCGGGCGGGATGATCTTCCCGCCGGAAAGCTACTGGCCGGAAATCCAGCGCATCTGCCGCCAATACGACGTGCTGCTGTGCGCCGATGAAGTGATCGGTGGCTTCGGTCGCACCGGCGAATGGTTCGCTCACGAATACTTCGGTTTCGAGCCGGACACCCTGTCCATCGCCAAGGGTTTGACCTCCGGTTACATCCCGATGGGTGGCTTGATCCTGTCGAAGAAAATGGCCGACGTGCTGGTGGAGCAGGGCGGTGTGTTCGCCCACGGTCTGACCTATTCCGGGCACCCGGTGGCGGCGGCGGTGGCGATTGCCAACCTCAAGGCCCTGCGCGATGAAGGCGTGGTGACGCGGGTCAAGGATGACATCGGCCCGTACCTGCAACAGTGCCTGCGCGAGGTGTTCGGCAATCACCCGTTGGTGGGCGATATCCAGGGCACCGGCATGGTCGCGGCGTTGCAACTGGCCGAAGACAAGGCCACGCGCAAGCGCTTTGCCAATGAGAACGACATCGCCTGGCGCTGCCGCACGATTGGTTTTGAGGAGGGGGTGATCATTCGCTCGACACTGGGGCGGATGATCATGGCGCCGGCGTTGATTGCCAGTCGTGAAGAGATTGACGAACTGGTGGGCAAGACGTTGAAAGCGCTGGATCGTACCGCGCAGGAATACGGTCGGCTCTGATCTGAAACCTGTGTGAAACGCTAACAATCGCAGCCTTCGGCTGCGATTTTTTTGGGCTTTGCACCCACCTCGGGCACCCCCGTCCGACGCGCCCTTTCGCGGTGCGCACTACCCAGTTTTTTCATCGTTCGCGTCTAACTATTTCCTCGTTTTCCTTAGGCCAAGCCTGGGTCAACATCGATTTCGCCAGCCAAGGCATTGCCCGCCAGAGTCCAGCAGAGACCGCAGCGTGCATCCGCGCCGACGAGGCTGGCCGTACTGCCCATGACAACTAAATCAACAGCGTTGGGAGTGCTCCATGAACAAGTCCTTGTTTACCCGTCTTGCAGGTCCTCTGGCGATTTCCGCCCTTTGCGTCACCGCCGCTCAGGCCGGCACCTTGTCGATCGGCCACACCACGTGGGTCGGTTACGGCACCCTGTACCTGGCCCAGGATCTGGGCTACTTCAAGGAGAACGGCCTGACCGTCGAATTGCCGGTGGTCGAAGAGGCGTCGATGTACATGGCCGCCCAGGCGTCCGGGCAATTGTCCGGCTCGGCGTCGACCATCGACGAAGTGCTGAAGTACCGCCCGCAGTTCTGCTTCAAGGCCGTGGCCGCGCTGGATGACAGCCATGGCGGCGATGGTGTGCTGGTCGGTAAAAACGTGAAGAGCCTGCAAGAACTCAAGGGCCAGGCCGTGGCCGTCAACGAAGGGTCGACCTCGCAGTTCTGGCTCTCGTACCTGTTGAAAAAGAACGGCATGAGCATGAGCGACATCACCGTGCAGAACATGACTGCCGATGATGCCGCCACCGCGTTCATCGCCGGTCGCGTGCCGGCCGCCGTGACCTGGGAGCCGCACCTGTCGATGGTGCGCGACAAGCAGCAAGGCAAGGTGCTGATCGACAGCAGCAGTACGCCGGGGGTGATCGTCGATGTGGTGGCGCTCAACTGCACGGTGATCGAGAAGCAGCCGGAAGACGTCAAGGCCCTGGTCGCCGGCCTCTACAAAGCGGTGCAGTTCACCAAGGACCATCCACAGCAAGCCTACGAAATCATGGCCAAGGGCGTCGGTGGTTACCTGTCTGATCCGAAGGAACTGGCCGCCGCTGCGCAAGGCGTGCGCTTCTACGATCAGGCCATGAGCGAAAAACTCCTTGGCTCGCCGGGCAAGCCGGGTGACAGCGCACCGCTGATCAAACTGGCCAACGAAACCGCCAGCGAATTGCAGGGCAAGCCCTACAACGTCAGCAACGATGATCTGGTGGATAACCGTTTCGTCAGCCCGCTCTAGGAGACTGCTCATGTTCAAGCGCAATTCATGGCTGAGCCGTTGCATTACGCCGAAGACCGGACTGCCGGTGCCGGTGGTGTGGAGCGCCAGCGGTCTGGCCTGGGTGTTGCTGGTCGGCCTGTGGGCCGGGTTGTCCTACGGCGGCATCGTGCCGGGGATGTTCCTGCCGACGCCCGGCGCGGTGGTCGAAGCCGGTGTGCGCCTGAGCCGTGACGGCACCTTGGGCCAGCATGTCTGGGCCAGTGTCGAAGTGGTGATGGTCGGTTTCATCGTGTCGTCGCTGGTGGCGGTGCCGCTGGGTTTGTTGATGGGCAGTTTTCGCATCGTCCAGGCGTTCCTCGAACCGCTGGTCAATTTCATCCGCTACCTGCCGGTGACCTCGTTCGTGCCACTGTTCATCCTCTGGATTGGTATCGGTCTGGAGCAGCGGGTGTCGGTGATCATTTTCGGCGTGTTCTTCCAGCAACTGGTGATGATCGCGGACGTGTCCAAAGGCATCTCCAAGGACTTGATCAACGCCTCCTACACCCTCGGCTCCACCCGGCGTGACGCGGTGCTGCATGTGATCGCCCCGGCGTCGTTGCCCGGCGTGCTCGATACCTTGCGGGTGACCATGGGTTGGGCCTGGACCTATCTGGTGGTCGCCGAACTGGTCGCCGCATCGAGTGGCCTTGGTTACTTGAGCCTCAAGGCCATGCGCGGCTTTCAGGTCGATGTGATTTTTCTCGCCATCGCGATCATCGGCCTGCTCGGCCTGGTCACCGATCAACTGTTCCGCTTCTTGCGTTTGAGGATTGCCGCATGGGCTCAGTAACCGCCGCCAACCGTCGTTTCATCGAGCCAGTCGCCGCACCGGCCCACGCCGCGCCAAGGTTGCAGGTGGACAAGGTCAGCCTGCGCTACAGCAAACCCGGCGGCGGTACATTCACCGCGTTGGAAGAAGTGTCGTTCGAGGTGCCGGATCAGCAGTTCGCGGTACTGGTCGGGCCGTCGGGCTGCGGCAAGTCGAGCCTGCTGTACCTCACCGCTGGCCTCGCCGAGCCGACCTCTGGCGAGATCTATGTCGGCGGCCAGCAAGTGCAGGGCCCCGGCGCGGATCGCGGGATGGTGTTCCAGAGCTACACACTCTTTCCGTGGCTGACGGTGCGGCAGAACGTCGAGTTCGGCCTCAAGCGTCGGGGCATGCCGGCGGCACGGCGCAAGGAAATTGTCGATCACTATGTGCACGAAGTCGGCTTGTCCGGGTTTGCCGACAACTACGCCAAGCAGCTCTCCGGCGGCATGATGCAGCGGGTGGCGATTGCCCGGGCACTGGCCAACGATCCGCAGATCCTGCTGATGGACGAACCCTTCGGCGCCCTCGACAGCCAGACCCGACTGCAAATGCAGCAGCTGTTGTTACGGGTGTGGGGCAACAGCAAGAAGACCGTGCTGTTCGTCACCCACGACATCGACGAGGCGATCCTGCTTGGCGACCGGGTGTATGTGATGGGCGCGCGGCCTGGGCGGATCAAGCAGATTCTCGATGTGCCGATCGAACGCCCACGCACCCTGGACATGGTCATGGAGCGCTCGTTCATCGACATGAAACGGCAGATCTTCGGGCTGTTGCACGATGATCTCGAAGAGACTCATTGAGGTCAGTTGGGCGGCAGGAGGAACTTGGCAATCACCGGCAAATGATCGGAAATGCGCAAGGTATCGTCCTGCCGCACCGTGGCTTCGACCCGTTTGATCTTCGGGCTGTAGAACAGGTAATCGACCGTGCGGTCCGGGCCGTTGAGGCCGGGGTCGTTGGGGTAATGGGTCAGCCACTTGGCGCGGTCGATGCCGCTGGCTTCGTTGTTGGTCGGGATCATCGGGTATTTGTCCCACAGCACATGCAGCGCACTGTCGGCGGAGTACGGCGTGCGCTGCTCGGTGGGCAGGCGCCGGTATTGGCCGAGTGGCAACAGGTTGAAGTCACCGCCGATCAGCCACGGCGTGCCGTGGCTTTCGTGTTTGTCGAGAACCTTGGCCACGGCGGTCACCTGCGCCTGCAAGGTGTCGTCCGGCTGTACGGCGCGATCCAGATGGGTGTTGAACACCACCAGTTGCCCGCCATCGCTGAGCGGCAAAGTGGTGGCGAGCAGCGCATCTTTCGGCTGGAACTGACGGCTGATGAGGTTCGCCGGCTGCACCGGCAATTGCAGGCGCTCGGCGTGTTCGATGCGGTAGCGGCTGAGGGTCGCGAGTTGCCGGCCGACGCTGCCGAAGATGTGCGGTTCCGGGACGAAGTCGGCCTTCCAGTCAAAGGCGTGGGCGCTGCACGGGTAGAGGTCGGTCAGGCGTTCCTGCAACAGCTTGAGCTGGTTCTGATAGTCGCTGGCCTTGGCGCCGTCATCCAGTTCCTGCAACAGCACCACGTCGGGCTGTTCGTCGCGGATCACCCGCGCCACTTCATCGAGGCTGAACGCCATGTCTTCCGGGGTCGGGGCTTCGTCGTCGCCTTGCGCCAGGTCATTCCAGAACACGTAGCGCTTGCCGGCCAGGTATTGCACGTTCCAGGTCATGACCTTCAGAGCCTGGCCGGGCACCAGCGTTGGCGGTTGCCCGGAGCAGCTGACCGACAGGGTTTCCCGGGCGTCGGGGCGCCAGGTCAGGCTGTAGATCAGCGTGCCGATCAGGGCGAGGGCGAGCAGTACGGGCAACAGGATGTAGCGCAGTAGACGGGTCATGGCTCGGCTTATAGCGATACGGAAGTGGTCCCGAGCATACCCGAGACCCATCGATCAGCCCAAGCACGGTGCAGTCAGACTAATCCGTCACGTTTGTCGGGTAATTCGCTGATCAGCATGAACAGGCGGAACAGCACCACGCTGGTGAACAGTTGCAGGAAGCTGTGACCGCTGTCGATCAGCACCGCAATCAACGGATTCTGCGGATCGGGATAGACCTGCAGGGTCAGGCCCTTGAGCAGCCACAGCGGCCCCATTACACACAGGATGCACACCAGAATCCGCAGAAAATGCCCACGGCTCAGGCGCAGGCTTTCCTTCATCGCCTGCAACGGGCCGTAGCCGCGCAGCACCAGCAGGTATTCACCGAAGGCCAGGGTGACCATCAGCCACAGGCCTGGCAGGAAATACAGCGACAGCCCGAGCAGGATCAACAGCGTGTTCAGCGCGGTGAGCAGGGCAAAGCGCGGCCAAAGACGAGCGGCCATCGCCAGCAGATCGCGGGTTTGCGGGGATTCGCCGCGAGTGCGGGCATCGAGAAACAGAATCAGCGCGGCGGTGTACAACGGATACACCAGCAGGCCGACGATCACGCTGATGGCCGAGTAACCGTCCGGGTCGCTGGCATGGTCGACCACCTGTTGCAGCACGGCTTCGACAATCACCAGCGGCAGGCACAACTGGACGATCCGGCCCAGATTGCGTTTGAAAAAATACAGGGAGTCGCGCAGCACATCGAAGGCATTCATCAGTCGGTATCGCAGGTCAAAAACAGTGGCCCACTTTAACCGATGATCCGTTTCGCTGCGCAAACGTAAACGTTCGGTAAAGGTCATTGAAACATTCTGTTGCTGCCTCCATTACAGAGGTGCGCCTTCTCCGACGTGGAGGAGGGCAACGTTATCTCCGGCAATCTACGAGGTCGCCATGAACAGCGAAGAACAAACCCTGATCGATGGACTGTTTTCCCGGCTGCAACAGGCCGAAACGGAGGCAGCCCCGCGCGACGCCCAGGCCGAGGCGCGGATCAAGGAACACCTGACGCGCCAGCCGGCCGCAGGTTATTTCATGACCCAGGCGATTCTGGTGCAGGAGGCTGCCCTCAAGAGCCTCGACGAACAGAACAAACAACTGACTCAGCAGGTCAAGCAATTGCAGGCCGAACTGCAATCGGCCAAGGCGCAGAGCGCGCCGCCGGCCTCCAGCGGCGGTGGCTTCCTGTCGAGCATCTTCGGTGGCAGCAGTTCGCGCCCGGCACCGACCCAGAGCGCCCCGGCGTCCACTGGCGGCTGGCGTGAACCGGCACCGCAGCAGAACTTCGGTGCACCCGCGCCGCAACAGAACTTTGGCGCGCCACCACCGGGTTATGGCCAGCAGCAAGCGGCCCCGGCGGCCGGCAGCAGCTTCCTCGGCGGCGCCCTGAAAACAGCGGCCGGTGTGGCCGGTGGCGTGATGCTGGCACAAGGCATCAGCAGCCTGTTCCATCACAACCAGCAGCCGGAAGAAATCGTCGAAGTCATCAAGGAAGAGCCGGCCCAGGTCAACGACCAGAGCAACAACGGCTGGGGCGATGACCAGCGCATGGCCAACAACGACACCTACGGTAATGACCAGGGCGGCTTTGCCGACACCGACTACAGCGACGACAACTCATCGTTCTTCGATGACGATGATTCCTTCGTCTGATTCACCATTCGTCCGGGGCG
This sequence comes from Candidatus Pseudomonas auctus, assembly GCF_048654275.1. Taxonomy (NCBI): domain Bacteria; kingdom Pseudomonadati; phylum Pseudomonadota; class Gammaproteobacteria; order Pseudomonadales; family Pseudomonadaceae; genus Pseudomonas; species Candidatus Pseudomonas auctus. The sequence goes on from NZ_JBJYZK010000008.1 coordinate 181,667, forward strand.
CCTGATCGCCCCGGGCCGATTATTCGCGGAACCTTCCTTCGGGCTGGCATACTGAGCGCCTTTTTCGGGCCAGGTGCCTGATCCGGCTCATGCGCGTCAGCGCTCACAGGAACTCCGGTGAAAAAAATCGCAGTGTTCGCCGATGTGCAGAACCTCTACTACACCGTGCGTCAGGCCTATGGTTGCCACTTCAACTACGCGGCGCTGTGGGCGGATGTCAGCCAGCACGGGCAGATCGTCGAGGCCTACGCCTATGCGATCGACCGGGGCGACAGCAAACAGCAGCAGTTCCAGCAGATCCTGCGCAATCTCGGTTTCACCGTGAAACTCAAACCCTACATCCAGCGCAGCGACGGCTCGGCCAAGGGCGACTGGGACGTGGGCATCACCCTCGACATCATGGACGCCGCCGACCACGTCGACGAAATCGTCCTGGCCTCAGGTGATGGCGATTTCGACATGCTGCTCGAACGCATCATCAACAAACACGGCGTGCAAGCGGTGGCCTACGGCGTTCCCGGCCTGACCGCCAACTCGCTGATCCGCGCCGCCAGCCGTTATGTGCCGATCGAAGGCGCGCTGCTGTTGAAAAATTGAGCCCTGCTCAAGAATTGATTTGGACGGAGTACCACCCGGTTTGGAACGCATTGCAGTCATCGACTTTGAAACCACCGGCATCTCGCCGAGCAGCAGCTGCCGGGCCACGGAAATCGCCGTGGTCATGCTGGAAAACGGCCGCATCGTCGAGCGTTACCAGAGCCTGATGAACGCCGGCGTCCGCGTCCCGGCCTTCATCGAACAACTCACCGGCATCAGCAACGCCATGCTGCGCACTGCGCCTTCGGCGGAAAAGGTGATGAACGAAGTCAACGAATTCGTCGGCTGCACGCCGCTGCTGGCGCACAACGCCGCGTTCGACCAGAAGTTCTGGGACTTTGAACTGGGGCGGATCAAACGTACCCGTTTGCAGAACTTTGCCTGCTCGCTGCTGCTGGCCCGTCGTCTGATGCCGGCGGCGCCGAATCACAAGCTTGGTACGCTCACCACGTTTGCTCAACTGCCGCACACCGGTCAGGCGCACCGGGCGATGGCGGATGCGGAGATGGCGGCGAACCTGATGGCGCACATGGCTGAAGAGTTGCGGCGCAAGCATGGGGTGCGGGAGCTATCGCACGACCTGCTGTGCAAATTGCAGAAAGTCCCGGCCGCTAAAGTCGGCGAGCACCTCCAGCGCTATCGCTGATTTTCAGGCAAACACATTTCCCTGTGGGAGCGGGCTTGTCTCAGGGTTTGCCGTTGCCTTCAATGTGGCCGAGCGGCACCCGCTTCTCTATCGCACTCGACAACACGATCGACGTCTTGCTGAACCCGAATTTCGCCACCCGGTTGATCAAATCCTCCAGCTCCGGCATCGAACCCACCGCGGCCTTCATGATCACGCACGGATCGCCCGTCACTCGAAAGCACTCGGTCAGTTGCGGAATTTTCACCAGTTCGTCGTAGACCTTTTGACTGCCGTTCTGGTGGAGGCGCAATTCGATCACGCACTGGATCGGCAAGCCGATTTTCGACAGGTCGATGTTCGCCTGATACCCGGTGATTACTCCGGCTGCCTCGAGTTTGGCCACGCGTTCGGCGACGGCGGGGGCGGAGAGGTTCACCTTGCGGGCGAGGTCGGCGTAGGACGCGCGACCGTTTTCGAGCAGGGCGCTGAGCAGCATGCGGTCGTATTTGTCCAAGTTCGGACTCCTGAAAGTGCCAGACTTTCGAAATCGCGGTTCAGGCCGTCGATCTCCGTGTTTTCGAAAGTGTACCGGCGCTATAAACAGGTTTTGTAACTTATTTTTAGCGGTTGGCCTTTCTAGAATAACCCATCCCCTGAGTCTGACTTTCGAGCTGCCCATGTCTGCCTTGCGCCGTTTTTCCTTGCCCTTGATCGCTGCGTTTTTTGCGTTGTACGTGATTTGGGGATCGACCTATCTGGTGATCCGCATCGGCGTCGAGTACTGGCCGCCGCTGATGCTCGGTGGTGTGCGCTTCGTGATTGCCGGCACTCTGATGTACGCGTTTCTGCGCTGGCGCGGTGCACCGGCGCCGACCTGGGCGCAGTGGAAGGCGGCGGGGATCATCGGGATTCTGTTGCTCAGTTTCGGCAACGGCGCGGTGACCTTGGCCGAGCACAGCGGCGTGGCGTCGGGGGTTGCCGCGCTGGCGGTGGCAACGGTGCCACTGTTCACTTTGCTTTGCGGTTATTTCTGGGGCGCGCGCAACACTCGCCTGGAGTGGGCCGGGGTGGTGATGGGGATTATCGGTATCGCGATGCTCAACATGGGCTCCAACCTGCAATCGAGTCCACTGGGCGCGGCGTTGCTGATTTTCGCGGCGGCGAGCTGGGCGTTCGGCTCGGTGTGGAGCAAACACTTGCCGCTGCCTCATGGCGCAATGGCCAGTGCCGTGGAAATGCTGGTCGGTGGCGTCGTGCTGCTGATCGGCAGCGCGGCCAGCGGTGAACACCTGCAGGCCATGCCGCCGCTGGAAGGCTGGCTGGCGCTGGCGTACCTGATCTTCTTCGGCTCGATCATCGCGTTCAACGCTTACATGTATCTGTTGAAAAACGTTCGTCCGGCGGCAGCCACCAGTTATGCCTACGTCAACCCGGCGGTGGCGGTGTTGCTGGGGATCGTGTTTGTCGGCGAGACCATCGGCATCGAAGAAGCGCTGGCAATGCTGGTGATCATCGGTGCGGTGGTGCTGATCAGTCTGCCGCAGTGGCGGCGTCCGGCGCGGTCGCCGGTGGTCAGCGAGCCGGCTGCCGCAGCGAAGGTCATAGCGACGGAGCAGCGTGCGAATTAGGGTAAACTGCGCGCCATCGCACACTTGCTCTGATTTTTCCTACGGTACTCCCATGACTTTCGCCACCCTTGGCCTGATCGAACCCTTGCTGCGCTCCCTCGAGAAGCTCGGCTACCAGACCCCGACGCCGGTGCAGGCGCAAGCCATTCCGGCCGTGCTGGCCGGTCGCGACCTGATGGCTGCGGCCCAGACCGGCACCGGCAAGACCGCCGGTTTCGCTTTGCCGCTGCTGCAACTGCTGGCGATGGAAGGGCCGAAAGTCACCGCCAACTCGGTGCGTGCGCTGATTCTGGTGCCGACCCGCGAGCTGGCCGAGCAAGTCCACGAAGCCGTGCGCCAGTACGCCGAAAACCTGCCATTGCGCACTTATGCGGTGTACGGCGGCGTCAGCATCAACCCGCAGATGATGAAGCTGCGCGGCGGTGTCGATCTGTTGGTCGCGACCCCGGGCCGTCTGCTCGACCTGTTCCGCCAGAACGCGCTGAAGTTCAATCAGCTGCAAACCCTGGTACTGGACGAAGCCGACCGCATGCTCGACCTGGGCTTTTCCGAAGAGCTGGCGAACATTTACCGCGCGCTGCCGAAGAAGCGGCAGACGCTGCTGTTCTCCGCGACCTTCTCCGATGACATCCGCCTGCTGGCCGGGCAGATGCTCAACGATCCGCAGAGCATCGAAGTCAGCCCGCGCAACGTCGCCGCCAACACCGTCAAGCAGTGGGTGGTGACGGTGGACAAGAAGCGCAAGCCGGAATTGTTCGTGCACCTGCTGCGCAAGAACAAGTGGAAGCAGGTGCTGGTGTTCGCCAAGACCCGTAATGGTGTGGACGCGCTGGTCGAGAAACTCCAGGGCCTGGGCGTGAACGCCGACGGGATCCACGGCGACAAGCCGCAGGCGACCCGGCAGCGGGCGCTGGACCGCTTCAAACTGAGCGAAGTGCAGATTCTGGTGGCCACCGACGTGGCGGCCCGTGGTCTGGATATCGAAGACCTGCCGCTGGTGGTCAACTTTGATCTGCCGATCGTGGCCGAGGATTACATTCACCGTATCGGCCGGACTGGCCGCGCGGGTTCGACCGGTGAGGCGATTTCGCTGGTGTGCGCCGATGAAGTGAACATGTTGTCGGCGATTGAAATGCTGACCCGCAGCACGTTGAAGCGTGAGGTTGAGCCGGATTTCGTGCCCGAGCACCGCGTGCCGGACACCGATGCCAGTGGGCAGGTGATCAAGAAGCCGAAGAAACCGAAGAAGCCGAAAGCTTCCGGTGGTGGCGGTGGCAAGCGCAATCTGGGCAAGTGGGTGGACAGCGGGGATACCCCGGCGCCTGAGGTGGCGATCAAGCCTGTGCGAAAGGTGCCGGTGTTCAATACCGGGCCGCGCAAGCGTAAGCCTTAAAGATTGCCTTGAAGATCAAAAGCCCCTCACCCTAACCCTCCCGAAACGTCGGACCGCCCGGAGGGAGAGGGGACTGACGGGGTTGTTTTTGCGAGTTACGCCGACCTGAAATATCGAGTCGAACTCAGGTTATGAAAAGCACCTGATCGATGAATCCATAATCGACTCGGTCTTTCAGGTCGATGTATGACGCCAGACACCTCGGTCGGCTCCCTCTCCTGGGGGAGAGGGCTGGGGTGAGGGTGAAGGGGGACGACTCAAATCTCGCGTCGTAACCAGTCCAACATCCCCAACCCCGCCGCCCGGCCACTGGCAAAACACGCCGTCAGCAAATACCCGCCTGTCGGCGCTTCCCAATCCAGCATCTCCCCCGCGCAAAACACCCCCGGCAACGCCTTGAGCATCAAGCGCTCATCCATCGCCTCGAATGTCACGCCACCGGCACTGCTGATCGCTTCGTCCAGCGGACGGGTTTTCACCAGTGTCAGCGGCAAGGTCTTGATCGCCCGGGCCAACAACGCCGGATCGGCAAACGTCGCGGCGTCAGTGAGCTCTCGGAGCAGCGCCGCTTTCACCCCATCAATCCCGACCTGACTGTGCAGGTGCTTGGCCATCGAGCGCGATCCCCGTGGTTTGCTCAACGCCGCCTGCAATTTATCCACAGGTCGGCCGGGCAGCAGGTCGATGTGAATGGTCGCGGCACCGTGCACATTGATCGCCTCACGAATCGGCGCTGACAGCGCGTAGATCAAACTGCCCTCGATGCCGGTTGCAGTAATTACGCATTCACCCAGACGCGGAACATCGTCGTTCAAACCGATGGCGATATTTTTCAGCGGCGCGCCGGCGAATTTGCTGACCATCACTTCGCTCCAGGCCTGCACCTCGAAGCCGCAATTGCTCGGCTGCAACGGCGCCAGTCCTACACCGCGTTGCTCCAGCGGCAGCATCCACGCGCCGTCGGAGCCCAGTCGCGACCAGCTGCCGCCGCCGAGGGCGAGCAGGGTGGCGTCGGGGGTGAGGGTTTTCTCGCCTTCCGGGCTGTCGATGCGCAGTGCGCCGTTTTCGTCCCAGCCGAGCCAGCGGTGGCGGGTGTGGATAACCACGCCGCTGTCGCGCAGGCGCTTGAGCCAGGCGCGCAGCAATGGCGCGGCTTTCATGTCGGTGGGGAACACCCGGCCGGAGCTGCCGACGAAGGTTTCGATCCCCAGCTCGTGAATCCAGCGGCACAGTGCATCGGCGTCGAACGCGCGCAGCAGCGGGGCGATGTTCGCGGCGCGTTCGGCGTAGCGCGAGAGGAACGCCGGGTAGGCTTCGGAATGGGTGATGTTCATGCCGCCGACCCCGGCCAGCAGGAACTTGCGGCCCACCGAGGGCATGCCGTCGTACAGATCGACGCGGACTCCGGCCTGGCTCAGCACTTCGGCGGCCATCAGGCCGGCGGGGCCACCGCCGATGATGGCGACGTGAGCGGGAGAGGTGGCGTGAATCTGGGTCATGGCGTGCGCTGCGGTCTGACGAAATATGGCGCGCATTCTAACAGCGCAAATCCTTTGTGGGAGCGAGCCGGCTCGCGATGCGGCGGATCAGTACCCATCGATTCCGGATGAGAGGGCCTCATTGCGAGCAGGCTCGCTTCCACAGAGGCTTGTGGTGGCTCAAATCGCTGATCAAAAAACAACCAGCGTGCTGCAGGCCATGTTCAGCGTGGGCTGTAGTCCCTTTCGCTCAGGTTATCCACAGGCCGTTCCACAGTCATTGTGGGTAACGCAGCACAACTCAATGACAACCCGATGACTGCCAGACGCGCTGAGCACTGTGATGCAGGATGCCGTGGCGGCGGGCGAGGGCGTGGCGATCCTTGCTGTAACCGCCGCCGATCACCCCGACCACCGGGATGTCGCGGCCCAGGCAGTGGCGCATCACGCTTTCGTCGCGGGCGGCGACGCCTTCGTCGGTCAATTGCAGATAACCGAGGGCGTCGTCCTTGTGCACGTCGACGCCGGCGTCGTAGAGCACCAGATCCGGCTGATACAGCGGCAGCAGATAGTTGAGCGCGTCGTCGACAACCTTCAAGTAGTCGGCGTCGCCCATGCCGTTGGGCAGCGGAATGTCCCAGTCGCTTTCGGCCTTGCGTGCAGGAAAGTTCTTTTCACAGTGCAGGGAAACGGTGATCGCTTCCGGGGTGTTGTGCAGAATCCGCGCAGTGCCGTCGCCCTGATGCACGTCGCAGTCGAAGATCAGCACCCGGTTCACCCGGCCGCTTTGCAGCAGGTAGTGGCTGATGATTGCCAAGTCATTGAAGATGCAGAACCCGGCGGGGTAGTCGTAGTGGGCGTGATGGGTGCCGCCGGCGAGGTGACAGGCCAGGCCATGTTCCAGGGCTTTTTCCGCTGCCAGAATCGAACCGCCGACCGCCCGCACCGTGCGTCGCGCCAGCGCTTCATTCCACGGCAGACCGAGGCGCCGCTGGTCTTCGCGGGACAACTCGCCGCTCATGTAGCGTTCGATATAACCGCGGTCATGGGCCAGGGCGAGAATGTCGGCAGGGCACAGCTCGGGGCGCAGCAGGTCTTCGTCGCGGGTCAGGCCGCTGTCCACCAGGTGATCGCGCAGCAGGCGGAACTTGTCCATGGGGAAGCGGTGATCCGCCGGAAATTCCGGGCTGTAGTCTTCGTGGTAGATCAGCGGCAACGGCATGGTGGACTATTCATAAAGGCTGCAGGAAAGAGTGCAAAGCCTAACAGCGATGTAGACTGACGGCATCAAGCGGAGGGGCGGGATGGAACCGATACTGGAGCTGCAAAGCGCAAGGCTGCTGATGCGCCAATGGCAGGACGAGGATTTGCCGGCGTTCGCGGCCATGTGCGCCGATCCGCAGGTGATGCGCTACTTCCCCGCGCCCTTGAGCCGGCTGGAAAGCGCCGCGCTGATCGGCCGGGTGCGCGGGCATTTTGCCGAACACGGTTACGGCCTGTGGGCGCTGGAGCGCAAGGACAGCGGCGAGTTCATCGGTTTTACCGGCCTCGGCGTGGTCGGTTTCGACGCGCCGTTCACCCCGGCGGTGGAAATCGGCTGGCGGCTGGCCAAGGAACACTGGGGCCTCGGTTATGCCAGCGAGGCGGCGTGGACTGCGCTGCGCTGCGCTTTTGACCGGTTAGCCCTGAAGGAAATCGTGTCCTTTACTGCGCAGAGCAATCTGCCGTCGGAAAAAGTGATGCAGGCGATCGGCATGCATCACGATCCAGCCGACGATTTCGATCACCCGAAACTGGCTGTCGACCATCCGTTAAGTCGACATGTGTTGTACCGCATCACCCGGGAGCAATGGCTGCAGACCTTGCATGGCTAAGCCGACACGGACGTTTACAATGGCGCGATCAGTGGCTCGCGCCAGAATCTGAATTGGCCGCCGCAGCCAGGGCTGCGCGGCATAGCGTTGTGTGAGGAGAGTCTGAATGAGCCAAGTGTTGGAAGATCTGGTGGATCTGCTGACCCTCGAACCGATCGAGGAAAACCTGTTCCGTGGTCGCAGTCAGGATCTGGGCTTTCGCCAGTTGTTCGGCGGCCAGGTGCTCGGCCAGTCGCTGTCGGCGGCCAGTCAGACCGTTGAAGAAGCGCGCCATGTGCATTCGATGCACGGTTATTTTCTGCGTCCGGGCGATGCCAAGTTGCCGGTGGTGTATTCGGTTGATCGGGTACGTGATGGCGGCAGTTTCAGCACGCGCCGCGTGACTGCGATCCAGAAGGGCCACCCGATTTTCACTTGCAGCGCTTCGTTCCAGTACGACGAAGAAGGTTTCGAGCACCAGAGCCAGATGCCCCAGGTGGTCGGCCCGGAAAACCTGCCGTCGGAGCTGGAATTGACCCAGCAGCGCGCGCACCTGATCCCGGAACACATGCGCGAAAAGCTGCTGTGCCCGAAGCCGATCGAAGTGCGCCCGGTCACTGAAAAAGACCCGTACAACCCGCAACCGGCGGATCCGATCAAGTACGTGTGGTTCTGCGCCGACGGCGCGTTGGCCGACATCCCGGCGCTGCACAAATACCTGCTGGCCTACGCTTCGGACTTCGGTCTGCTGACCACCTCGATGTTGCCGCACGGCAAATCGGTCTGGCAGAAAGACATGCAGGTCGCCAGCCTCGACCACGCGCTGTGGTTTCACAACGACCTGCGCGCCGATGACTGGTTGCTCTACGCCATGGACAGCCCGTGGGCCGGCAACTCTCGCGGGTTCTCCCGTGGCAGCGTGTTCAACCGCGCCGGGCAACTGGTGGCGTCGGTGACCCAGGAAGGCCTGATCCGTCATCGCAAGGACTGGGCATGAGTCTGGCGGATGTGCGGCACTGGGTGTTCGACATGGACGGCACCCTGACCGTCGCGGTGCATGATTTCGCGGCGATTCGCGTGGCGCTGTCGATCCCGGCGGAGGACGACATCCTCACCCACCTCGCGGCATTGCCCGCCGAGGAAGCGGCGGCGAAACATGCGTGGCTGCTGGAGCATGAGCGCGATCTGGCGCTCGGCTCGACCCCGGCGGTCGGCGCGGTGGAGCTGGTGCGCGACCTGCACGCGCGGGGGTATCGCCTCGGCATCCTGACCCGCAATGCGCGGGAGCTGGCCCACGTGACGCTGGAGGCCATCGGCCTGGCTGACTGTTTTGCGGTGGAGGATGTGCTGGGCCGCGATGAAGCACAGCCAAAACCGCATCCGGGCGGTTTGCTGAAACTGGCCGAGGCCTGGCAAGTGCCGGCGAACGAGATGGTGATGGTCGGTGATTACCGGTTTGATCTTGATTGCGGCCGGGCGGCGGGCGCATGCACGGTGCTGGTGAACCTGCCGGACAATCCATGGCCGGAGTTGACCGACTGGCATGCGAAGGATTGTGTCGAGTTGCGGCGAATGCTGTTCGCCTAAAAAAACGGGGGCTTGGGCCCCCGTTTTTTATTGCTCGAATAGTGCTTTCTGGCCTTCCGGCGAGGTCAGCATGCCGTCGCCGTTATGCCCGACGCCGGGTACTTCGATCAGGCGCTGATTCACCCCTTCAGGGTGACGACGCAGCAAGTAACCGAAAAACAGCTTCCCGCGCTCCAGTCGATAAGCCCCCTGGGCTTTGGCGGCGCAGCTCTTGTCCAGCGCCGGGTGTTGCGGGTCGGTGTCCTGCTGGCCCAGCAGATAAATCACCTCGCGTTTGACGTAACGGCCTTCAAGCTGCGCGGGCGTTTGCCCACCCGCGTAGATCGGCGGGTCCACCAGACCGTACTTCCAGCGGTTGAAACCCGGGCACTTCGCATGATCGAAAGCTACCGGGCGTTGCTCATTGAAGTAGGCGTACGACGACGGGTTGGCCACCACATAACGCAAGCGAATGCCCTCGGTCTTGAGCGCCGGTTGTTCCTGGGCCAGCAGCGCGTAACGCTGCACCACCTGCGCGCCGCCGGAGTGACCGAAGATCACGATCTGCTTCACGTCCGGAAACTGCTTGCGATCGCTCAGCCTTCCGACGATTTCGTCCAGTGCGGCGTAGGAACTCAGCGGATTCGGCCCTGTGGATAACCCGCCACCCATCCATTCGTTGCCTTGCCAGCGCAGCACGCTGGCGGGCAGCGAGTAGAGCGACACATCGCTTTCGTTGAGAAACTGCGGGGCGATCACCAGGGTGTTGGCGGTTTGCCCGGCCAGTTCCGCCGCGACTTCACCGCTTTTGCGATAGGTCTCGGCGTTGCGCAGACGGCCATGAATGACGATCAGCACGCGCTCGATTTTCGCCGGCGCCGGGCCGATGCCCACCGCCATTTCGCCGGCCTGCAATTGCAGGCGCCCGGGACTGATTGCGTCGACGCCGGCCGCTTGGGCGGTGCCGCCGATGAACAGTAAAGCCAACAGCCATTTATGCATTTACAGGTTTTTCGCCGCAAAGGTATCGCACTGGCCGACCTGGCCCTGGGCGAATCCGGTTTTGAACCAGCGCACCCTTTGCGCCGACGTACCGTGGGTAAACGAGTCCGGCACCACACGGCCCTGACCCTGTTGTTGCAGGCGATCATCACCGATGGCGTTCGCCGCGTTCAAGGCTTCTTCGATGTCGCCCGGTTCCAGCCAGTTCAGGCGCTTCTGGGCGTTGTAGGCCCAGACGCCGGCCAGGCAGTCGGCTTGCAGTTCCTGACGCACCAGCAGACCGCCGTCGCCTTCCATCTGCCGGCCTTGCTGACGGGCTGTCTGAATTTTCGCCGAGACGCCGAGAAGCGTCTGCACATGGTGTCCGACTTCGTGAGCGATCACGTAGGCCTGGGCAAAGTCGCCGGCGGCCTTGAAGCGCTGGGCCATTTCCTGGAAGAACGCCATGTCCAGATAGACCTTCTGGTCTGCCGGGCAATAGAACGGGCCGGTGGCCGAGGTTGCCAGACCGCAGGCGGAATTGACCCGGTTGCTGAACAGCACCAGGGTCGGATCCTTATATTGCCGGCCGGCCTGCTGGAAGATTGCGCCCCAGGTGTCTTCGGTGTCGCCGAGGATCGAACGCACGAATTCGGCCTGTTCATCGTTGGCCGGCGGTGCCTGACGGGTTTGCGAAGTAGGGGCCGATTGATCGGTCATCTGCCCGGTGAGCTGGCCGAGGATCTGTAACGGGTCCTGCCCGGTGATCCAACCGATACCGACGATCAGCAGGATCGCCCCGAGGCTCAGCCCCTTGCCACCGCCGAAGCGCATGCCGCCGCCACCACCCATGTCATCGCCACGGGCATCGACGACGTTGTCACTGCGTCGGCCTTTTTTCCATAGCATGTGGGAATCCTCTATTTGTAGGTGGTGATGAGTGTTGCTGGTGTGTGAGTGTGGCGCCAGTCCGGTCGTCCGTCTATTCGCACACACGCACAAAGGCCCGGCCTCGCGGTGACGAGGTCGGGCCTGTTATTGACGAGCGCGAGCGCCGGGAATTCAATCCGGCGGCAGATTTCTTTCGCCGGGTCAGGTATCAGCGGTCGAAGGCATCCCACACCGGCGCGAAGTCCGGGCTGACCTGACGTTCGCGCTTGGGCAGCGCGGCGATCAGCGCCCGGTCGTCATCGTCCAGTTCGACCTCCAATGACGCCAGGTTGGCCAGTTGATTGGTCTTGCTGCTGGCCTTGGGAATCGCCGCCACGTTGTCCTGATCCAGCAGCCACTTCAGCGCGACCTGAGTCGGCAGCACGCCGTGTTTTTCGGCGATCTGCTGAATCTGCGGAATTTCCGAGACCTTGTTGCGTGCCAGTGGCGTGTAGGCCGTCAGCGCCAGATCGTGTTGACGGGCGTAGTCGAGCAGGGCGTTTTGTCCGAGCAGGACGTGGTACTCGACCTGAATGGCTGACAGAGGAATGCCGTATTCCTCGACGACTTTGCGCAGCAGCGGCAGCGGAAAATTCGCCACACCGATGTTGCGAGCCAGACCTTGCTCCTTGAACGACGCGAGGGCTTCAAGGGTGCGCGGCAGGTCCCAGTCGGTGGTTGGCCAATGGATCATGAACAGGTCGACGTATTCACTGCGCAAGGCCTTGAGGCTGCGATCCAGCGAGTGACGCATGGCGTCCGGTTGCAACTGATCCCACCAGACCTTGGTGGTGACGTGGATCTGCTCGCGGGGTGTCGGCGTATTCGCCAGCGCCTGTCCGACTGCGTCTTCGTTGTTGTAGGCCGCTGCCGTGTCGATGTGTCGGTAACCGAGTTCCAGGGCTTGCTCCACGGCGCGGGTGCATTCGTCGCCGAGCATCGGCCAAGTGCCGAGGCCGAGTTTCGGCAGGTTCAGTCCTTGTCTGTTAACGATGTGCTGCATGGTCGATCTCCTGTTCGAAAGCCTTGACGCCCGCCATGTGTCGGGCTGCGATGTAACCGAAAGTCAGGGCCGGGCCGAGATTGATCCCGCCTGCCGGATAATGCCCGCCCATGATGCTGGCCATGTCGCCACCCGCCGCGTAGAGCCCGGCGATGGGCCGGTCTCCGGCGTCGAGCACTTGCGCATGCGGATTGACCTTGAGCCCGGCGAAGGTGCCGAAGCAGCCCGGCTGCACCTTCACCGCGTAGAACGGGCCTTGTTCGATGGGCGCCACGCACGGATTGAGCTGTTGCGCCGGATCGCCCTGTTTGCGGTTGTACGGGGTCGAGCCGCGACCGAACAGCGGGTCTTCGCCGTGCCGGGCATGGTGGTTGTAGTCATCGACGGTGACGCGTAAACCCTTCGCGTCGATGCCGCATGCAGCGGCCAATTCCTCCAGGGTGTCGCCGGTTTTCAGATAGCCGCTGCGGATAAAACCTGACACCGGAACCGGAAACGGCCGAGACATGCCGAGCCCGTAACGGCGCTGGAACGCGCGGGTGCAGATCAGCCAGGACACGACTTCTTCGCCTTCAGGGGCGGCGGCGACCATGGCGCTGACGTAGTCGTAATAGCCGTTGGCTTCGTTGACGAAACGCTGGCCGTTGCGCAGTACGCCGATGACGCCCGGTTTGCCGCGCTCGATGATGTGTGGGAAATGGCCGATGCTGCCGTCGGAATGTGGCACCTGCGAGACCGGCGCCCACGCCACGGGCGAAGCCACATCGGTGTTGACCCGGGCTCCGACGGTTTCACCCAGTCGCAGGCCATCGCCATTGACTGCCAGCGGAGGCAACGCCCAATGTTCATGACCGGTGGGCGTGCGAGGGAACAAGGCCTTGCGCCGCTCGATGTCATTGGCAAAACCGCCCGCCGCGAGCACCACGGCTTTGCGTGCATGGACGGTGACCGGGCCTTTTGCGGTGTTCACGCGAGCGCCGGTGATGCGTGATTCGTCGCGCAGCAGTTCCGTCACTGGCGCCGATTCCCACAGCAATACGCCGAGGTCTTCGGCGGATTTCGCCAGCCGCGCTACCAGCGCCACGCCGTTGACCAATTGCATCGCCCGGCCATGCAACGCCAGATCCAGCAGATGGCGGGTGAAACGCCGGGTCACGTGCCAGGCCGCCGACAACGAGCGGGTCAGATTGAGAAACGCCGACAGATCCGCCCCCGCCATGATCGGCATGCCCATGAATGAAGTTTCGCGCATGGTTGTGCGAAGACGCTTGAGCAGGCGCCCGACCTTTCGCCCGTCATAGGGAGCGGCAATCACCGAGCGTCCGCCGGTGCCGGCGCCCGGTGTTTCGCCGTGGATGTCGGCGATGGCGTTGCCGTCGGCAAATTGCAGGGCGGTGTGTTGTTCGAAGAACGCCACCATGCGCGGGCCGGCTTCAAGGAAGGCGTCGATCATGGCCGGGTCGTAGTGCTCGCCGAGTTCGTGGCGCAGATAGGTGCGCGGCAGCTCCACGTCTTCGACGATCCCGGCGCGCCGGGCCAGCGGATTGCACGGCACCCACGCCCAGCCACCGGACCACGCGGTGGCGCCGCCGAACACCGGATCCTTTTCCACCACGATGACCTTCAAGCCATGCCATGCGGCGGTGACGGCGGCCGACAAACCGGCGGCGCCGGAGCCGACCACCAGAACGTCGCAGTCGATATCGGGAAGGGCAGACATCAGCAAGGGCTCCAGCAATCAATTGTTTTTAGAATCATGTTCCAGAAAATAACCAGTGCGGGCGAAGCAGATCAACCCGACTGACGCGCAAAGTGGGCGGTTATCGGACGCCGGGTTCCAGATTTCTCATTCCTCGGGATGTCTTCTAGAATCGGCGAAATTTCACCGAGAGCGCACCATGGCCGGCAGTCAAATCGAACGGGTTTTCAGCGTGCTGGAAAGCCTCACCAGTGATCCGCGCGGGCTGCCGATGCAGACCCTGGCCGAGCAACTGGACATTCCGAAGAGCGCGACGCACCGCCTGCTCGCCGAGCTGATCCGCCTGGGTTATGTGCGGCAGAACCCGGAGACGTTGCGTTATCACCTGTCGACCAAACTGGTGGCGATGGGCTTTCAATATCTGTCGAGCAGCGGTGCCGACATTGTGCAGCCGGTGCTCGATCGACTGGCCCAGGAAACCGGTGAGCTGGTGCGTCTGGGGGTGATCGACGGCGAGCGCCAGACCTGGATCGCCAAGGCCCAGGGCGCTCGTAGCGGTCTGCGTTACGACCCGGACATGGGCCGCGACGCGCCGCTGTTCTACACCGCGTCGGGCCATGCGTGGCTGGCGTGCATGAGCGACGCCGAGGCGTTGTCGCTGGTCGAGCGCCAGGGCGCGGAGGTGCCGGCGGATATCGGGCCCAATGCGCCGCGCTCCAACATTGAACTGCTCGAACGCCTGCGCGTGGCCCGGGAACAGGGCTATGCCTGTGTGGAAGAAAGCTCGGCGGTGGGCACTTCGGCGATTGCTGCCGTGGTGAAACATCCCGCCGATGGTCGGGTGATTGGCGTGCTCAGCATAGCGGGCCCAAGCGCAAGGATGTCGGCGGCGCGCTTGCATGAATTGGCGCCGTTGTTGCTGACGTTTACCGAGGAGTTGTCGGCGGCGAGCCTGGCCTCGGAGTTGTTCGTTTAAGCAAAGCTGTGCGCTGTTCGCCCACTTTTCGGTCGGGTGGGTGTAAGAATCTGGAACCCGGTTCTAAATTGTTGATGGAGTGAGTTTTCCCACAACAATCACAAAAGGATCGCACCTTGAACCCGCCCCTTCGAATTGCCCTGATCGGCGCCGGCAACATGGGCCAGCAACATTACCGGCACTTGAAGAATCTCACTGAGGCCACGTTATGCGCCGTGGCCGACCCCGGCCCTCAGGCACCGGCCCTGGCGGCGGAGTGGGGTGTGGCGCATTTCGCCGATCACCGTCAGATGCTGGAGCAGAACCGACCAGACGCAGTGATCGTTGCCAATCCCAATAATCAGCACGTCAGCACCGCGCTGGACTGCCTGGCTGCAGGCGTTCCGGTGTTGCTGGAAAAGCCGGTGGGCGTGCATCTGAATGAGGCGCGGGAATTGGTGGCAGCGGTGAAGCGCAGTGGCGTGCCGGTGCTGGTCGGCCATCATCGGCGGCACAATCCGTTGATCGTGCGTGCTCATGAGCTGGTCAAGGGTGGGGCGTTGGGACGGCTGACGCTGGTGACTGCGTTGTTCCAGCTGCGCAAGCCCGACCAGTATTTCGAAACGGCGTGGCGGCGCGAGGCAGGTGCCGGAATGCTATTGACCAATCTGATCCACGACCTCGATCTGCTGCGTCATCTATGCGGTGAAGTGCGTTCGGTGCAGGCGATCACCGACCATTCGGTGCGCGGTTTTGCCAATGAAGACAGCGCGGCGATTCTGCTGCAATTCGATGGCGGAGCGCTCGGCACCCTGACCGGTTCCGATGCGGTGGCGGCTCCATGGAGCTGGGAGTTGAACTCCGGTGAGAACCCGGTCTATCCACGTCAGGCGGATCAGCCGTGCTATTTACTGGCGGGAACGGCCGGGGCCTTGAGCATTCCGCAACTCAAGCGCTGGCATTACCGCGCCGAGCAGGTGGACGCCGGTTGGCATGAGCCGTTGCTGTCCTTTGATGAACCGTTCACACCGGACGAAGCCCTCCGGTTGCAGTTGCAGCATTTCGTCCGCGTGGTACGGCGGGAAGTCGAACCATTGGTGAGTGCCGCCGACGCCGCCCGCACGCTGGCGCTGGTCGAGGCCATCCGTGAAGCGGCGGCCAGCGGTCGCGCCACCGAACCCGCGCAGATCGAGGCCTGAACATGAGCGAACGAATTCTGTCCCTGGCCAGCCTGACCGTGCTGGAGTTGTCGCCACCCGAGATGGTCGAGGTTGCCGCCCGTGCCGGTTACAGCCATGTCGGCCTGCGTCTGGAGCCGGCGACGCCCGAGGAATATCACTTTCCATTGGTAGCCGATGGCGATTTGCGGCGTCAGACACTGGCGCGTTTGCGTGACACCGGAGTCGGCGTGCTCGACGTGGAAATCCTTCGATTGAAGCCGCAGACAGTGGTCGCGGATTTCGAGCCACTGCTCAGCGTCGGCGCGCAGTTCGGTGCCAGTGAGTTGTTGGTCGCCGGTAACGATCCTGACGAGCAGCGGCTCACCGATAATTTTGCGGCACTCTGCGATCTGGCGGCGCGTTACGGTTTGCATCCGCATCTGGAGTTCATGCCCTGGACCGATGCACGCAATCTTGAGCAGGCGTTGCGCATCGTCGCCAACGCCGGGCGCGAAAACGGTGCGGTGCTGGTCGATGCGTTTCACTTCGACCGTTCCGGATCGCGGCTGGAAGATCTGGATGGCGTGCCGCCCTCACGGCTGCGCTATGCACAGTTGTGCGATGTTGCCGGGCCGAGGCCGACGGACATGGCCGAGATCTTGCGTCAGGCCCGCAATGAGCGACGGTTTCCCGGCGAGGGCGATTGTGACTTGAGCGGCTTGTTGCGCAGTCTTCCGGCTAACCTTCCCCTGAGTCTGGAAATTCCCACGGTCAAATTGCTGGAGCAGGGCGTGAGTGGATTGCAGCGGGCGCAAATGGCAATCGACCGGACGCGGGAATTGTTGGCCCGGCTTTAAGTCTGCTTCAAGGGGCGAGGGCGCCTGCGTCCTCGTCACCGTTTATTTTTCATTCAGAGAGAGCCCATGACCGTCAGCACTCCGCTTTCCGGCGTCAACCAACCCTTCAAGGGGATCTTGCTGATTGTCGTGGCAACCTTCCTGTTCTCCAGCCACGACGCGCTGTCGAAATACCTTTCGGGTTTTTATCCGATCGTCATGGTGGTGTGGGCGCGGTATCTGGTGCACACGTTGCTGATGGCGGGGATTTTCCTGCCGCAGTCCGGGCTGCGTGTGCTGCGCACCAAACGCCCGTTGTGGCAGTTGGCGCGGGCGTTGTGCCTGCTGGGTACCAGCCTGTTTTTCACCACGGCGTTGCTGTACATCCCGCTGGCCGAGGCCACGGCGGTCAACTTTCTTGCGCCGGTGCTGGTGACGGCGCTGTCGGTGCCGTTGCTCAAGGAACGGGTGACGCGCGGTCAGTGGATCGCGGTGGTGTGCGGGTTCATCGGGGTGCTGATCATCGTCCATCCGGGCGGTGACCTGTTCACCCCGGCGATTCTCCTGCCATTCTGTTCGGCGTTGTTTTTCTGCTTCTATCAATTGCTCACCCGCAAGCTCGCTGAAGTCGACAGCCCGACCACCAGCAACTTTTTCGCCGGGCTGTGCAACACGCTGGTGATGAGTGCGCTGGTGCCGTTCTTCTGGCAGGTGCCGAGCCTGGGGCATGCGTTGTTGATGCTGGCGCTGGGCAGTTGCGGAATGACCGCGCATCTGTTTCTGACCCAGGCGTTCCGCCATGCCGCACCAGCACTGCTGGCGCCGTTCGGCTATTGCCAGATCGTGTTCGCGGGGTTGTTGGGCTGGTTGCTGTTTGCGCACACGCCGACCCTGATGACGGTGATCGGGATCGCAGTGATCTGTTGCAGCGGACTGGCGGCAGCGTGGCAGCAGAGCCGGCGCTGAAAGAAAAACCGGCCTGAAATCAGGCCGGTCGGTGCAGGACGGCTTCTCAGTATTGAAGGGCTACTCGGTGACGGTAGGAATCTTGCGCGGCGCCATGAAGTACATCCAGGTCAGCGCGATGAAGTACATCGCCGGGATCAGGGTGAACAGCACGGTGTAGTTGTTGTTGGTGACGGTCAGGATGTGGCCGACGATCTGGGTCATGAACATCCCGCCGATCGCTGCGCACATGCCGCCGAAACCGAACACGGTGCTCATCATGTGCTTGGGCGTGTAGTCCATCACCAGGCTCCAGATGTTGGCGGTCCAGGCCTGGTGCGCGCCGATGGCCAGGGAGATGGCGGCGACGGCAATCCACAGGTTGGCGGAACCGGCGGCCATGACCACGCCGATGATGCAGCAGGCGAACAGGAACATCGACAGCAGCCGCGCCTTGATCGAGTTCATGCCGCGACCGATCAGGAACGAAGACAGAATCCCGCCGCCCACGCTGCCGAAATCAGCGGTGACATAGATGATGATCAGCGGAATGCCCATCTGGGTGACGTTGATGCCCAGGTTGTATTGCTGATTGAGAAACGGCGGCAGCCAGTACAGGTAGAACCAGAACACCGGCGCGGTCAGCGAGTAGGCGAGGGCAAAGGCCCAGGTGCCGCGCATGCGCAGGATTTTCGAGAACGGCACACGGGCCTGTTCCGGTTCGACTTCTTTCTGGATGTATTCCAGCTCCGACTGCTTAACGTTTGGGTGATCTTCCGGGTTGAAATACTTCAGGCCCCAGAACAGCAGCCAGATCCCGCCCAGTGCCGACATGCACAGGAACGCAGCCTGCCAGCCCCACACGTGAAGGATCAGCGGCAGCAGCATCGGGGTGAACATCGCGCCGACGTTGGTGCCGGCGTTGAAGATGCCGGTGGCCACGGCGCGCTCGCCGGCCGGGAACCACAGGCGCGTGGTCTTCACGCAGGCCGGGTAGTTGGCTGCTTCGGTGAGGCCGAGGATGAATCGGCAGACCATGAAGCCCACCGCCGAGGTCGCCAGACCGTGGGCGCCGGTGGCCAGGCTCCAGAGCAGCACCGCGCAGAAGAACACGCGCTTGACGCCGACCCGATCGATCAGCCGTCCTTGCAGCACGAAGCCGATCGCGTAGCCGACCTGAAACCAGAAGTTGATGTTGGCGTAGTCCATCGCCGTCCAGCTCATTTCCTTGGCGAGGATCGGCTGCATGACGCCGAGGGCGGCGCGGTCGATGTAATTGAGGGTGGTGGCGAAAAACACCAGCGCCAGCATGCCCCAACGGGTCTTGCCGACGGCCATGGCGCCGCGGATCTTGTCGCCGATGCCACCCGTGGCAGTGCTCATGGCCGGAGCCATGCGGGAAGTCTGTGAAGGAATCATGTGTTCCACCCGTTTTTGGATTTGTTATTTGGTGTGCTTTTCTTGTGCACGCTGCGACCGGTGGTTCAGTTCCGGACTCAAGGTGAGACGGATGTTGGGCAGTGGACGAAAAATCGTCAATTCGCCAAACCGGCATTCTGTTCGATAATCGCACGCAAAACTAACCGGGTAGTACAGTTTAAATTGCTCAATGAAAAACCGGGACCAATAATTCGCTCACCCTATAAAAGCGGCGCAATTTCCGTAGCCGACGTCTCCACCGGGAGTTGAAACATGCAGCGATCCATTGCCACCGTCTCCTTGAGCGGAACCCTGCCGGAAAAACTCGAAGCCATTGCCGCCGCCGGGTTCGACGGGGTGGAGATTTTCGAGAACGATCTTCTGTATTACGACGGCAGCCCCCGGGAAATCCGGCAGATGTGCGCCGACCTCGGGATTGCCATCACCCTGTTTCAGCCGTTCCGCGATTTCGAAGGCTGCCGCCGTGATCGTCTGGAGCGCAATCTGGAGCGGGCCGAGCGCAAGTTCGACCTGATGCAGGAGCTGGGCACCGACCTGGTGCTGGTCTGCAGCAACGCCTCCCCCGACAGTCTCGGCGAGCAGCAGATCCTCATCGACGACCTGCGCCTGCTGGCCGAGCGCGCTGGTGCCCGTGGCCTGCGCATCGGTTATGAAGCGCTGGCCTGGGGCCGTCACGTCAATACTTATCAACAGGTCTGGGACATCGTGCGTCAGGCCGATCACCCGGCCCTCGGCGTGTTGCTCGACAGCTTCCACACCTTGTCGCTCAAGGGCGATCCACGGGCGATTGCCGAGATTCCCGGCGACAAGATTTTCTTCGTACAGATGGCCGACGCGCCGATCCTGGCGATGGACGTGCTGGAGTGGAGCCGGCATTTTCGCTGCTTCCCGGGGCAGGGCGAATTCGATCTGCCGGGCTTCCTCGCGCCGATCATCCAGAGCGGCTACACCGGGCCGCTGTCGCTGGAAATCTTCAACGACGGCTTCCGCGCCGCGCCGCCTCGGGCCAATGCCGCTGACGGTCTGCGTTCGCTGCTGTACCTGGAGGAGAAAACCCGCCAGCGTCTGGAGCAGGAAATCCGTCCTGTGGATAACCGCGACATCCTCTTCGAAACTCCGAAGGCCAGTGAATACAACGGCATCGAGTTTCTTGAGTTCGCCGTGGATGAAAGCCTGGGTGCCAAGCTGTCGAACTGGCTGGAACGGCTGGGTTTCGTCAAGGCCGGACAGCATCGCTCCAAGAGTGTCAGCCTGTTGCGTCAGGGTGATATCAACCTGATCCTCAACTCTGAACCCTATTCGTTCGGCCACAGTTTTTTCGAGGCCCACGGGCCGTCACTGTGCGCTACTGCCGTGCGGGTCAAGGACAGCGCCAGCGCGCTGGCCCGCGCCGTCGCCTATAAAGGTCAGCCGTATCGCGGACTGGTCGGCCCCAATGAACTGGAACTGGCGGCGGTGCGTGCACCGGACGGCAGCCTGATTTACCTGGTGGATCAGGAGGCGGATGTCTACGGCACCGACTTCAATCTGCTGCCGGACGCGGTGGCGCGCGGCGGCCTCAAACGCATCGATCACATGGCCATGGCGCTGCCGGCAGACAGCCTCGACAGCTGGGTGTTGTTCTACAAAAGCCTGCTGGATTTCGAGGCTGACGATGAAGTGGTGCTGCCGGATCCTTACGGGCTGGTGAAGAGCCGCGCCCTGCGTAGCCGCGACAGTTCGATCCGTCTGCCGCTGAACATTTCCGAGAACCGCAATACCGCGATCTCACACGCGCTGTCGAGTTATCGCGGTTCCGGGGTGCATCACATCGCCTTCGATTGCGACGATATCTTCGCCGAAGTCAGCCGGGCGAAAGAGGCAGGCGTGCCGCTGCTTGACATCCCGCTGAACTATTACGATGACCTCGCGGCGCGTTTCGATTTCGATGACGAATTCCTCAGCGAACTGGCGTACTACAACGTGCTGTACGACCGCGATGCGCAGGGCGGCGAGTTGTTTCACGTCTATACCGAGCCGTTCGAGGGGCGCTTCTTCTTCGAGATCATCCAGCGCAAGAACGGTTACGCCGGTTATGGCGCCGCCAACGTCGCGGTGCGGCTGGCGGCGATGGCCAAATCACGCAGTGGCGCGGTTCGCCAGGCGAAGTTGTAGGAAATTCGTAAACGCGGGATTAAACACCGGTCGCGCGGCTTCCTTCACTGGGGCGCGCGGCCCATAATCGCCAGCCTGTGCAGTGATGGCCGTGAGCCCGCAATGACAATGACTTCAGAACTTCCCGCAGCTCCCGTTCTACCCGCGGTAGAGCCGCGCAAGAGTCGCAAGAACAACCCGGAAAAGACCCGCGAGAACATCCTGCAGGAGGCGATCGTCGAGTTCGTCCAGCAGGGGCTGTCCGGTGCTCGCGTCGATGCGATCGCCGAGCGTATCCACACCTCCAAACGCATGATCTATTACTACTTCGGCAGCAAGGAGCAGTTGTACGTCGAGGTGCTGGAGAAGCTCTACGGCGATATCCGCAGCACTGAAAACCGCCTGCACCTGGCTGAATTGCCGCCGGTGGAAGCGATCCGGCGTCTGGTGGAATTCACCTTCGATCACCACGATCGCAACGTCGATTTCGTGCGGATCGTCAGCATCGAAAACATCCACAACGCCGAGTACGTGAAGCGTTCCGATGCGATCAAGGCGATGAACAACACCATCCTCGATTCCCTGGGCGAGATTCTGCGTCGGGGTGCTGAAGAAGGGGTGTTCCGCGCCGGGCTCGACGCGCTGGACGTGCATCTGTTGATCAGTTCGTTCTGCTTCTATCGCGTATCGAACCGCCATACCTTCGGTGAGATCTTTCAGATCGACCTGCCGGACGAAAGCATCAAGCAACGTCATCGCGAGATGATTTGCGAGTCGGTGCTGCGCTACTTGCAAGCGTGAGCGATGTCGAGGGGGACGGGCCCCCTCATGGTTTTAGCCATTCATGCTTTGAAAATGCGCGAGCATTCGCTGCGCATCCGGCACCTTGCCGCTGAACAGCTCAAACGCCTTCACTGCCTGAAACACCGCCATGTTGCCGCCATCCAGGGTTCGGCAACCCAGGGCGCGGGCGTTGCGCAGCAGTTCGGTTTCCAGCGGGAAATACACGATCTCCGCCACCCACAACTCGGGCCGCAGCAACGCCGCCGGCACGGGCATGCCGGGCAATTTGGCCATGCCCATCGGCGTAGTGTTTACCAGACCATCGGCCTGACTCAGCGTGCTCGCCAGATCATGTCCGGCCACGGCCCGACCGGCACCGAAATGCTGGTTGAGGTTGTTGGCCAGGCTTTCGGCGCGCTCCACGTCCACATCAAAAATGCTCAGTTGCCGTACGCCTTCGCTCAACAAGGCGTGGGCGACTGCCGCGCCTGCGCCACCAGCGCCCATCTGGACTACACGTTCGCGGGTAACGTCTGGCAGGCCGCGACGAAAACCTTCGGCAAAACCCAGGCAATCGGTGTTGTGGCCGACGCGTTTGCCGTCCTTCAGCACCACCGTGTTCACGGCGCCGATGCCTCGGGCTTCCGGGGATAGTTCATCGAGCAGCGGAATGATTGCCTGCTTGCACGGGAAGGTGATGTTCAGGCCGGTGTAATTCATACGTTCGGCGGCCTGCAACAGATCGGGCAGGGCGTTGCTGCCCAGTTGCAGTTGATCGAGGTCGATCAGCCGGTACAGGTAGCGCAGGCCCTGTTCGTCGCCTTCGTGTTCGTGCAGCGCCGGGGTGCGGGAGGCCTGGATGCCGGCGCCGATCAGCCCGGCGAGTATCACGTTGTTACGATTCATGCGGTTCGCCCCTTCAGCCGTTGGCTGAAATGTTCCAGGGCCAGGCGATAGCCGTGGCTGCCGAAGCCGCACATCACGGCGGTGGCGATGGCCGAGACGAACGAGTGATGACGGAACGGCTCGCGGGCATGGACGTTGGACAGGTGTACTTCGATCACCGGCAATTCGCTGGCGACCAGAGCGTCGCGGATCGCGAC
Organism: Candidatus Pseudomonas auctus; assembly: GCF_048654275.1. Taxonomy (NCBI): domain Bacteria; kingdom Pseudomonadati; phylum Pseudomonadota; class Gammaproteobacteria; order Pseudomonadales; family Pseudomonadaceae; genus Pseudomonas; species Candidatus Pseudomonas auctus. The sequence goes on from NZ_JBJYZK010000008.1 coordinate 204,778, forward strand.
CGAAGTGTGAGTCCAGGCGGCCGGATTGATCACGATACCGGCGCAGCGCTGACGGGCGCCGTGAATCCAGTCGAGCAGTTCGCCTTCGTGGTTGGTCTGGCGAAACTCCACGGCCAGGCCGAACTCTTCGGCGGCGCGCCCGCACAGGGCAGAGATGTCGGCCAGGGTTTCATGACCGTAGGTTGCCGGTTCACGGGTACCGAGCAGGTTCAGGTTCGGGCCGTTGAGCACCAGAACGATAGGGGGCATGGGGGCAAACTCCACTTATTGTTTTTGGCTTGGGCCGAGGGTTTCGACCTGTGGAGTTAAATTGTACTAGATGGTTACTTTAATCAATTGCTCTGCATCGACAGCCCGGTTTTGTGTGCGGTGATCGCACACTGTGCAATTCAGTGCGGCAATTGCTCGACCAGAAAATCAATGAAAGCCCTGACGCGCAGCGGCATGTGACGATTCTGCGGGTACAGCAAAGTGAACGGCCGCGAGCGTCCGCTGTAGGGCTGGAGCACTTCCACCAACGAGCCGTCGGCCAGTTCTTTTTCGACAATGAAGCGATACGTCTGGAACAACCCGGCGCCATGTTTGGCCAGGGTCACGCCACCGAGCACGTCATCGGAGCAGCAGAAGTTGCCCTCGGCGAGGATTTCCCGTGGCGCGTCTTCCTCATAGAACAGCCAAGTGATCCGCCGCCCGCTGCTGGGCAATTCGTACTGAATACACTCGTGTTGTTCGAGGTCTTCGAGGGTCTGCGGCGTGCCGGCGCGTTTTAGGTAGTCGGGGCTGGCGACCATCACCAGCGCTGCGTCCTCCAGATGGCGGGCGATCAGGCCGGAGTCGGGGATTGCCCGCACGCGGATCGCCATGTCGTAACCCTCGCCGACGAAGTCGATGTTGCGGTTGCTGATGTGCATGTCGACCTTCACCTGCGGGAAGCGCGCCCGAAACGCGGGCAACAGCGGCAGGATCCGATGATGGGCGTAGGTCGTAGGAATACTGATACGCAGGATGCCGGACGGTTCCTGCTGCTGGCCCATGACTTCCCGTTGCGCCTCGACCAGTTGCGCCAGCGCCTGCCTGCACTCTTCGTAGTAGCGCCGGCCGCTGTCGGTCAGTTTCACGCTGCGGGTGGTACGCGCGAACAGCCGCACGCCCAGGCGTTCCTCCATGCGGGATACCGAGCGGCTCACCGCTGCCGGCGTCACCGAAGCCGCCTGCGCCGCGCCGGTGAAACTGCCGCACTCGGCGGCCAGGCAAAACAGCTCGATGCTGCCCAGCTGAAGATCGTCGAAGTGTCTCTGCATGATTGATTACGCCGGGGAATGAGTCTTCGTATGTAGCAAATGCGTAGCCGCTGCGAAAGAACTGCTTACCATTTTGCGCGGGGCTTTCCTGAATCCCGCACTAGGCTCGAAAACGTAATGACCATTTGAGACAGCAATGCCGATGGTCGGAATTGTCAGGGAATGGCAGTTTTCGAAACTCTTTAACCTAACGGATGGGTTAGCATGAAAGTGTGCAGTTACAAGGGATTGTCGGTGGTGATCATGCTGCGAGACGAACATTGTCCGCCCCATGCGCACGTTGATTCAGGTGCATGGAGTGCCCGTTTCAAATTCAGCTTCTGGCACAACGGCGTGGAGTTATGGGATGTGGTGCCCCTGTCACGTCGGCCACCGATTGCAGTGCTCGAGGGGCTGCGTCAATCGCTGCGTGAAACTGTTCATCTGCGGCGGGCCCGTCGAATCTGGTGGACTCGATTGCAGACGGCGTGTCTCGATAATCAATGGTGGGACGGGGACTCGAACGAAGTGGCCGTCATGCGCGAAGTCACCGGAGCAACCTTCAGAATCGGATCGGCGTATTACGAACCAGAAGAAAACAAAACCCTGCTGGCCCTGGTTGGTGCTCAGGAAGGTGTGGAGATCGAACTATGAAAACAGTAAAAGCCGGTTTGCATGCTGATCGACCGGTAACAGAAAAGCGTCTCGATGAAGCTGTTGAGCGGGGAGGGCTGCGCCGACGCAGCAGCCTTCAAGCCGTGTCGGTGGCCTTTCAGAAACCCTGCCTGGTGATTCACTTCGAGGACGACAGCGGCGTGCTGCTGCCAGTGAATCTCTACCGCGAATTCGATGACTTCGAACCGGAAGACTTCAGCGGATTGCACGTCGGCTTCGCTGGCACCGCGCTGTGCCACGACGGCAAGGACCTGCAGGTTTCCATCGCCGGGATGATCTCCGCCAGTCAGCCACTGATGGCCATGGCTGCCTCGGTGATCGCTTCGCGCAATGGCCGCCAGAGCAGCACTGCGAAAGCTGAAGCTGCACGGGCCAACGGCAGGAAGGGCGGGCGTCCGCGCAAGATCGATCCCGTGCCATGAACAGGCACAAAAAAGCCGTCGATGAGGACGGCTTTCTTGTTTCTGGCACTTGCGATCAACGTCGGGTCAGCAGCACGCCGGATTCCATGTGGTGAGTCCAGGGGAACTGGTCGAACAGCGCGCAGCGGGTGATGCGGTGCGTGTCGTGCAGTTGGGCGATGTTGGCCGCCAGCGTTTCCGGGTTGCAGGAGATGTACAGGATGTTGTCGAAGCGACGGGTCAGCTCGCAGGTGTCCGGGTCCATGCCGGCCCGTGGCGGGTCGACGAACACGCTGCCGAACTCGTAGCTTTTCAGGTCGATACCGTGCAGGCGACGGAACGGGCGAACTTCGTTCAGTGCTTCAGTCAGCTCTTCGGCGGACAGGCGCACCAGCGTGACGTTATCCACAGCGTTTTCGGCCAGGTTGCTCAACGCGGCGTTGACCGAAGTCTTGCTGATTTCGGTGGCCAGCACTTTGCGCACGCGAGTCGCCAGCGGCAGGGTGAAGTTGCCGTTGCCGCAGTACAGCTCCAGCATATCGTCGCTGCGATCGCCCAGTGCTTCGTATGCCCAGTTGAGCATCTTCTGGTTCACGGTGCCGTTGGGCTGGGTGAACGCGCCTTCCGGCTGGCGGTAGCTGAAAGTACGACCACCGACATCGAGTTTCTCGACCACGTAATCGAGGCCGAGCACTTCGCGCTTGCCCTTGGAACGACCGATGATGCTGACGCCCAGATCCGTCGCCAGTTGGGTCGCCGCCGCGTGCCAGTGTTCGTCCAGCGGACGGTGATAGCACAGGGTGATCATCGCGTCGCCGGCCAGGGTGGTCAGAAACTCGACCTGGAACAGCTTGTGGCTCAGCGCCGCGCTGGCCTGCCAGGCCGCTTTCAATTGCGGCATCAACTGGTTGATGCGCAGGCTGGCGATCGGGAACTCTTCGATCAGGATCGGCGTGCGTTTGTCGTCCTGGGAAAACATCGCGTAATGCCGCTCGCCGGCCTCGCGCCACAGGCGGAATTCGGCGCGCAGGCGGAAGTTCTGCAAAGGCGAGTCGAACACCGTTGGCTCCGGTGCATCGAACGGGGCCAGCAGGTCACGCAGGCGCGTGACCTTGTCTTCGAGTTGTGCGGCGTAGGCCTGGGAATCAAAAGTCATGCGTTGAACCAACCCAGCTTGATCACGAACAGAATCGACAGGATCACCAGCGCCGGGTTCAGCTCACGGGCGCGGCCGGACAGCAGTTTGATCGCAGTCCAGGCGATGAAGCCGAAGGCGATGCCGTTGGCGATGGAATAGGTGAAAGGCATCGCCAGAGCGGTGACCACGACCGGAGCGGCGACGGTGATGTCTTCCCAGTCTATTTCCGCCAGACCGGAAGTCATCAGCACGGCGACGAACAGCAGCGCTGGTGCGGTGGCGAACGCCGGTACGCTGGCAGCCAGTGGCGAGAAGAACAGCGCCAGCAGGAACAGGATCGCGACGACGATGGCGGTCAGGCCGGTGCGGCCGCCGGCACTCACGCCCGCAGCGGATTCGATGTAGCTGGTGGTGGTCGAGGTGCCCAGCAGCGAACCGGCCATGGCCGCGGTGCTGTCAGCGATCAGTGCACGGCCCATTTTCGGCATGTGGCCGTCCTTGCCCATCAGGCCGGCGCGCTTGGCGACGCCGATCAGGGTGCCGGAGTTGTCGAACAGGTCGACGAACAGGAAAGCGAAGATCACGCTGACCAGACCGATGTCCAGCGCGCCCTTGATGTCCAGTTGCAGGAAGGTCGGGGCCAGCGAAGGTGGCATCGAGGTCACGCCGCCGAACGGGGTGAAGCCCATCACGATCGAAACGATGGTTACCGCGAGAATGCCGATCAGCACCGCGCCGCGCACTTTCAGGGCTTCAAGGGCGACGATCAGGGCGAAACCGAGGGTGGCGAGAATCGGGGCCGGTTGCTTCAGGTCGCCGAGGCCGACCATGGTCGCCGGGTTGCTGACCACAATGCCGGCATTGTGCAGGGCGATCAGCGCCAGGAACAGGCCGATACCGGCGGCAATCGCCGAGCGCAGTGGCAGCGGGATGCTGTTGATGATCCATTCACGGATGCGGAAGATCGACAGCAGGAAGAAGCACACCGCCGAGATGAACACCGCGCCCAGCGCCACTTGCCAGGTGTGGCCCATGTGCAGCACGACGGTGTAGGTAAAGAAGGCGTTCAGCCCCATGCCCGGCGCGAGGGCGATCGGGTAGTTGGCGATCAGGCCCATGACCGTGGAGCCGATGGCGGCTGCCAGACACGTGGCGACGAATACCGCACCTTTGTCCATGCCGGTCTCGCCGAGGATGCTCGGGTTGACGAACAGAATGTAGGCCATGGCCAGGAAGGTCGTGACGCCCGCGAGAATCTCGGTCCGCACGTTGGTGTTGTGTGCCTTGAGTTGAAACAGCCTTTCCAGCATGTCTGCTCCCCGTGGCGCGCGTGGCGCCGTGAATGTATCGACCTCAACAGCAAAGCACAGACCGTCGCAAGCGCCTGGAAAATTGTGGTGGGCCGGAAAAAGCCGCGCATCATACCAGCAGCGTGAGGAAGATGGCGGATGTTGGTGTCGATCGTCGGCGAAGTTTTGCACCACGGCCAAGTACGCCATACTGCGCGCTGTTTTTTCGGGGATGGATCGCATGAACAAGGGTTGGATGAAGACCGCTGGACTGATGGCCGTGCTGCTGGCCGGTGTACCGGCTGCACTCGCGGCGTCGGCACCGCCATTGAGCGAGGTGAAAGTCATCAAGGTTCAGTCGGCGTCCTGCGGGCTCGAAGACATTACCGATGGTCAGGTGCAGACCCGTTGCGATCACAACGCGCCGGGCATCAAGGTCTATGTGTTGGAAATCGGCTACGGCCAGAGTCAGCCTCAGGCGGCGCTGGACGGTTTCGAAGTGAATGGCACCCGGAGCCCGGTCTGTGCTTTCGATAACGGCAACCTGACCGAGTGCACGCCAGGCGCGAAGACCGTCGGTTCGCTGTACGCCTTCGATCTGGCGACTCGTCAGGAAGGCACCTTTACCTTCAGCAACACCTCGATCAACGCCCCGCGCAACACGATGTCGACCCAGCTTTACATCAAGTAACGGCTGTCGCCGAACAGGGCAGGACAAAGCTGACTACGCTTTAAGGATCACCCAGCGGATGGCGCCCATGACCTTTAGAGCCCTGATTACCCTCGCCGAGGGCATCGATGATCTGCAATGCGTGACCCTGATCGACGTGCTGCGCCGCGCCGGCATCGAAGTAGTGGCGGCCAGCATCGAGGGCCGGCGCATGCTGACCTGCGCCCGAGGCACGCGATTGACCGCCGACGGCATGCTCATTGATGTGCTGGCCCAGACCTTCGACCTGATTGTCCTGCCCGGCGGCGCTGTCGGCGCGCAACACTTTGCCGCGCACCAGCCTCTTCAACAACTGTTAAAGGATCAGGCCAGTGCCGGACGCCTGTTCGCCGCCATCGCCGAAGCCCCGGCCGTCGCCCTGCAAAGCTTCGGTGTATTACGTCAACGCCGGATGACCTGCCTGCCCTTCAGCAGTCATAACCTTTCCGGTTGCACCTTTGTTGATCAACCCGTAGTAGTCGACGGTAATTGCATCACCGCCCAAGGCTCCGGCGCCGCGCTGGCATTTGCGCTGACACTGGTCGAGCAACTGGCGGGCAAGGCCGCCAGATTGAAGGTAGCGGGGGAGTTGCTGGCCTGAGAAGGTCAGGCGTGAGCAGCGATTGGTTGAATGGCTGGCTGCTCACGGTGCTCGGCTTGCCAAAGGTCGTAATCGGTTTGAACGCCTAGCCACATGCGAGCCTTGCCAATCCCCGCGCGTTCCAGTCGTACGGCCAGATCCGGGCTGATCGGCGCATGTCCGTGCAAAACGCGAGATAGATGAGGACGAGCGAATCCCAGATGCCGAGCCAATTCGGTAACGCTGATGCCAAGTTCCGGCAATACGTCCATCAGCAGTGTTTCACCGGGGTGTGGCGGGTTGTGCATGGGCATAGGATTTGATCATGCGGCGAGTGTAAGGCGATACATTACACTCAATGCGGTATCTATGTACCGCATCTTTTCGAGCTATTTGTGCTTGGGGGATGGCCCCGCTGGTGGAGCCCGTGTAGCTAGGCCTTCACCTCTTCCACCGGCACATGCATCCGGTCGCGGTTGGCCAGGGTCGGGAACAGTTTGATCCAGGTTCCGGTCACCACCAGCGTGCCGATGCCGCCCATCACCACCGCCGGCACGGTGCCGAACCAGTGGGCGGTGAGGCCGGATTCGAATTCGCCCAGCTGGTTGGAGGCACCGATGAACAGGCCGTTCACCGCGCTGACCCGGCCGCGCATTTCGTCCGGGGTTTCCAGCTGCACGAACGAGGCACGGATCACCATGCTGATCATATCCGCCGCGCCGAGCACCACCAGCACTGCCAGGGAGAACCAGAACGAGGTCGACAGGCCGAAGGCGATGGTGGCGACACCGAATACGCCAACGGCAGTGAACATCACCCGGCCGACGTTTCGCTCAACGGCAAACCGCGCCAGGAACAGCGACATCATCAACGCCCCGACCGCCGGCGCCGAACGCAGCAGCCCGAGGCCCCACGGCCCGGTCAGCAGGATGTCCTTGGCAAACACCGGCAACAGCGCCGTGGCGCCACCCAGCAACACGGCGAAAAGATCCAGCGAAATCGCCCCGAGAATGTCCGGGCGGCTGCGGATAAAGCGAATCCCCGCCAGCAACGAGTCCAGCGTCGCCTTGCCTTTGTTCAGCGGGGTTTGCCGGGCCGGCAGGTTGAGCATCAGCGTGCAGGCGATGACATACAGAATGACCGTCGGGCCATAGACCCACACGCTGCCGAAGGCATAAAGAAGACCGCCGAGCGCCGGGGCGACGATGGTGGCCGATTGCTGCGCCGATTGCGCAGCGGCAACCGCTCGTGGAAACAGCGCGCTGGGCACGATGCTCGGCAGCAGCGCCTGGGTGGTCGGCATTTCGAAGGAGCGTGCGGCGCCCAGCAGGAACGCCAGGATAAAGATCATTTCCCGGGTGACATGGTCAGTGGCGCTGCCGATGGCCAGTGCCAGGGCGATCAGGGCCTGCAGCGACTGGCAGATCGCCGCGACCTTGCGCCGGTCGTAGCGATCGGCAACGTGGCCGGTGTGCAACATGAACAATACGCGTGGCGCGAATTCCACCAACCCGACCAGACCCAGGTCGAGCACATTGCCGGTCAGTTGATAGAGGTTCCAGCCGATCGCCACGGTGAGCATCTGAAAACCGCTGGCGGTGAAGATCCGGGCCAACCAGAACGCAACAAAGGGACGGTGGTGACGTAACAGCAAGGGCTCTTGGCTGGGCATTTGCGGGCCGGTCTTGATCGAGGGGAACCGCGAGATTATCACCAGTCTGTAACAGGAAGTTGCTATGACAGAAAATTTAGTTAGCCAGACATCGATTTTTCCCCGCCGTGGCGCGAACCCCGGCCTCGGATGTATTTCAGGGCGTTGCCAGGTCTGTGAGGCAACTTGTCACGCGGCAAAAGACCACGCGGTTCTCCGTCGGAAATGGGACTACTCTTTCAACGTTGATTGATCCAGATCAAGACCCATCGCGGAACTGATCCGGGACCCGTCGGCAGACTCCCTGCGTCGCGATGCCTGTAAAAAGAAGAACGAATTCGAGTTCGCCGCACTCCATACCCGTGGGGGCAGTGGTTCAAGGCCGCCAGTCCTGGAACCGTTATCTGATAGAGGAAAGCTTATGTTCGGTTTAGAGGCCCTGGATCTCGCCCGAATTCAGTTCGCGTTCACCATCTCGTTCCACATCCTGTTCCCGGCGATCACCATCGGTCTTGCGAGCTATCTCGCGGTGCTGGAAGGCCTGTGGCTGAAAACCGGCAATGACACTTACCGTGACCTCTACCATTTCTGGTCGAAGATCTTTGCCGTGAACTTCGGCATGGGCGTGGTCTCGGGGCTCGTCATGGCCTACCAGTTCGGCACCAACTGGAGCCGCTTCTCGGACTTCGCCGGTTCAGTCACCGGCCCGTTGCTGACGTATGAAGTGCTCACGGCGTTCTTCCTCGAAGCCGGTTTCCTCGGGGTGATGCTGTTCGGCTGGAACAAGGTCGGGCGCGGCCTGCACTTTTTCTCCACGGTGATGGTGGCCATCGGCACGCTGATTTCCACGTTCTGGATTCTCGCCTCCAACAGTTGGATGCAGACCCCGCAGGGCTTCGAGATCGTCAACGGTCAGGTCATTCCAACAGACTGGCTGGCAATCATCTTCAACCCGTCATTCCCCTATCGCCTGATGCACATGGCGACGGCGGCGTTCGTCGCGACGGCTTTCTTCGTCGGCTCGTCGGCAGCCTGGCACTTGCTGCGCGGCAAGGACAACCCGGCGATCCGCACCATGCTGTCGATGGCGATGTGGATGGCGCTGATCGTTGCGCCGATCCAGGCAGTCATCGGCGACTTCCATGGCCTCAATACCCTTGAACACCAACCGGCGAAGATCGCCGCGATCGAAGGTCACTGGGAAAACGTCGGCAACGAAGCGACGCCGCTGATCCTGTTCGGCTGGCCGGACATGAAGGAAGAGAAAACCAAGTACGCCGTCGAGATCCCGTACCTCGGCAGCCTGATCCTGACTCACTCGCTGGACAAGCAAGTCCCGGCGCTCAAGGAATTCCCGCCAGAAGACCGGCCGAATTCGACCATTGTGTTCTGGTCGTTCCGGATCATGGTCGGTCTCGGCTTCCTGATGATCTTCACCGGTCTGTGGAGTTTGTGGCTGCGCAAGCGTGACTCGCTCTACACCTCGCGGCCGTTCCTGTACCTGGCGCTGTGGATGGGGCCGTCCGGCCTGATCGCGATCCTGGCGGGCTGGTTCACCACTGAAATCGGTCGTCAGCCATGGGTGGTCTACGGGCTGATGCGCACGGCGGATGCGTCTTCCAACCACAGTTTCATGCAGATGAGCATCACGCTGATCATGTTCGTGGTGGTGTATTTCGCGCTGTTCGGTGCGGGGCTGGGCTACATGATGCGCCTGGTGCGCAAAGGGCCGAAGACCGACGAAGGCAAGGAAACCAACGAAGGTGGTCCTGGCCAGAAACGTACGCCGGCCCGTCCGTTGTCCGCTGCCGACGACGATGGCGCCGAACACGACCGCAGCCTGACCAAGGAGATTTGAATCATGGGTATTGATCTTCCGCTGATCTGGGCCGTGATCATCATCTTCGGGATCATGATGTACGTGGTCATGGACGGTTTCGACCTTGGGATCGGGATTCTCTTTCCGTTCATCCCCGGCAAGACCGACCGCGACGTGATGATGAACACCGTTGCCCCGGTGTGGGACGGCAATGAAACCTGGCTTGTACTGGGCGGCGCTGCGTTGTTCGGTGCGTTCCCGCTGGCTTATTCGGTGGTGTTGTCGGCGCTGTACCTGCCGCTGATCTTCATGCTGATCGGGCTGATTTTTCGCGGCGTGGCGTTCGAGTTCCGCTTCAAGGCCAAGGACGACAAGCGTCACCTGTGGGACAAGGCGTTCATCGGTGGTTCGGTGGCGGCGACGTTCTTCCAGGGCGTGGCGCTCGGTGCGTTCATCGACGGCTTGCCCGTGGTCAACCGGCAATATGCCGGCGGTTCACTGGACTGGCTGACGCCGTTCACGCTGTTCTGCGGCGCCGCGCTTGTTGTGGCGTATGCGCTGCTCGGTTGCACCTGGCTGATCATGAAGACCGAAGGCAAGCTTCAGGAGCAGATGCATGACCTGGCGCGCCCGCTGGCCTTCGTGTTGCTGGCGGTGATCGGCATCGTCAGCCTGTGGACGCCGCTCTCTCACCCGGAAATCGCCGAGCGCTGGTTCAGCCTGCCCAATCTGTTCTGGTTCCTGCCGGTGCCGATTCTGGTGTTGGTGACGCTGTACGCACTGATCCGTGCGGTGGCGCGAAACGCCAACTACATGCCGTTCCTGCTGACCCTGGTGCTGATCTTCCTCGGCTACAGCGGTCTGGGCATCAGCCTGTGGCCGAACATCGTGCCGCCGTCGATCTCGATCTGGGACGCCGCCGCGCCGCCGCAAAGCCAGGGCTTCATGCTGGTGGGCACGCTGTTCATCATCCCGTTCATCCTGGGTTACACCTTCTGGAGCTATTACGTGTTCCGCGGCAAGGTCACCCACGAAGACGGTTATCACTAATGGTGATCACGATGGCGCCGAGCGCGGCGCCATCTCCCGCAACCGGAGGATGCAAGCATGACCGGCAAACATTCCCTGCACGATATTGAAGAAGCCGAAAAAAAGCCGCTGTGGCAGCGGCTCGGCTGGTTGGCCATGATCTGGGTCGGCAGCGTCGGTGCTCTGTTCATCGTCGCCAGCCTGATGCGCATGTTCATGAACGCCGCAGGTCTGACCACGCACTGAGACTTCCCATTCCGCTGCCTTGCGGCACGGATTTTTGACCCTCCGACCGGAGGGTTTTTTTTGCCCGGATTATTTGCGCGCCTTGAGGATCACGAATTTCGGAGTCGCGGCGACTTGCTCGACACCCCGGAACAGTCGCGCCAGTTTGCTGTGATAACCCAGGTGACGGTTGCCGACGATGTACAGCGCGCCACCGACCACCAGCGCTTCGCGGGCCTGCTGGAACATGCGCCAGGCGAGGAAATCGCCGACCACCTGTTGCTGGTGGAACGGCGGGTTGCACAGGACTACGTCCAGCGATTGCGCTTCCTGACCGGCCAGACCGTCGCCGGCGCGTACGATCACGTCACGTTCACCGAACGCCGCGCGCCAGTTCTCGGCTGCCGATTGCACGGCCATGAACGATTCGTCCACCAGCGTGTAATGCGCTTCAGGATTTTGCAGGGCGCTGGCGATGGCCAGTACGCCGTTACCGCAGCCGAGGTCGGCGACTCGTGCCGAGCCGAGGTTTTTCGGCAGGTGCGCAAGGAAGGCACGGGTGCCGATGTCCAGCCCTTCGCGGCAGAACACGTTGGCGTGGTTGAGCAGTTCGATGGCCGGCTCGTCGAGGTGATAGCGGGTCGGGTAGGGCGAGACGGCCGGTGTCTTGGGCTCGGGCGTGGCGATCAGCAGTCGGGCCTTCTTCACTGCCAGCGAAGCCTGAACCGGCCCGATGTAGCGTTCCAGCAGATCACCGGCGGCACGCGGCAAATGCTTGACCATCGCCGCTGCCACTACCTGAGCGCCCGGTGCCAATTGGCCTTGCAGGCGAATCAGTTGTTCTTCCAGCAGCGCCAGAGTTTTCGGGACGCGAATCAGCACCCGGTCGAACGGCCCGACCAATGGCGCGCTGGCGGGAATACCGCGCACAGCATCGAACGCCTTGCTGTTGCGCAGCAGGTTTTTTTCCAGCCCCTGAAACGCCAGGAATGAATCACCGCTGGTGCTGACCTGCAGTTTGCCCGAGAGGCTGATGGCCAGGGCGCCGAAGCTGTCGTTAAGTACCAGAACCCGTGTCTCGATCGGCAGGTTCTGTTCGGCCAGATGATTGAGCAGGTATTCGTCGGCTGCGTCGAAGGCTTGCAGCGGTTCCTTCTGCTGTTCGGGCTGGCGGATCAGATCGAGCTGGGCAAAGGGCGTATCGAGCAAAGGCATGGGGCGGGGACTCTGGGTAATCGACGGGTGTCCCGCGGCCCAGGAGTAGTGCGGCGGAACCGTCCGAGTGGACAGCGGCGCAAAAGATCGCGTCATCACTCAGGAAGGTTGCAAATGGTACGTTTTTTTTATTGGCAATACTCGTCTGATTTCAGCAAGGGTGATTGGGAATGAACCCGGCCCTGGTGGCGGCGATGACGGCTGACATCTTGTTGCAGGCGTTGAACTTAACAATCAGGTTTTTGATGTGATAGTGCACGGTCCGTTCGGCCACATTCAAAATCTGACCGATTTCCCAGGCGGTCTTGCCCAAGGCGCACAGCCTCACGATTTCGAGCTCTCGGGTAGACAATCGTACGGGCGGTGATTTGGCCTGTGCTGGCGGGAGGGCGCGAACGATCATTTCACTCAAATGCTGCGTGATGAAGTGCATCACACCGTATTGTTCGTAGAGCTCCAATGCAGAGATTTCGCAGTAGGTTCGCGCCAGACTGATTGTGCAGCACAGGTCGTTCTCTTCGTCGAGATACGACTGTGACCAGCCATGTTCCATCCCGTGGTTCTGAAGTGCACTCCACATTTTCGGTGTCTTGGAAAATGCTTTCCTGGTCCAGAGAAACGGCAACATTGATTGATGGCAAAAAGCCGCAATCGGGTCGCTTTCACAGCACTGTTTTTCGTATTCGTCGTTCCACGCCTCTGTGAAGTTATTGATATAAAACGGTTTGAATGACTGGGAGTCAGGCCGCGAGATTGTAATGCCGCAGAATTGAAAACCGATGTTGTTGGCAAAATTTTTCAAGATCGGGAATGCGTTTTCAATATTCTTCGCGCGCGTAAGCTGTTCTATTTGATACTCCTTCCACCTTTCCATTTCGAGAGTTCTCCATCTCTTCCTATTTCGTGAGAATGCTGGATTGGATCCAAGGCGCCGACACGGATGGAAGTGTAGGAGGATTCCCACAAGTCTGTTGGATTGTTTTGCTCTTGAGCGATGCTTGTAATGGGAATATCAGATGACGATTTATATGCGGAGGATCATTTAAAGAATTGCATCGCTTGGATGTTATCTACTACTCCTTCTCAGGGTGATGGCACATTGAAATAGCATTACAAACCGTCGGTGTTCCAATGAGGATTAATGCGTAACAATTCATTCATTTGTTGATGGAGTGACCCAATGACCGCCAGCAGCGAAAAATTCAGCCGCCAGACATTGCTCGATGTACAGTCGCTGACCCCCAGTCTGTTCACCCTGCGTACCACACGGGATGCCGGTTTTCGCTTCCGAGCCGGACAATTCGCCCGGATTGGCGTGACCCGTGAGGATGGCAGCACGGTGTGGCGCGCCTACTCGATGGTGTCTTCGCCGTTCGACGAATTTCTCGAGTTCTTTTCCATTGTGGTGCCGGGGGGCGAGTTCACCAGCGAACTGAGCCGCCTGAAGGTGGGGGACAGCTTGCTGATCGAGCGCCAGGCCTTTGGCTATCTGACGCTGGATCGATTCATTGATGGTCGTGATCTCTGGCTGTTATCCACAGGCACGGGTGTGGCGCCCTTTCTGTCGATCCTGCAGGACTTCGAGGTCTGGGAGAAGTTTGAGCGAATCATCCTGGTCTACAGCGTGCGAGAGTCTCGGGAGCTGGCTTATCAACAGCTGATCGCGGAACTGACACAGCGCGACTACCTCGCGGAATACGCCCACAAGTTCCAGTTTATTCCGGTGGTCACGCGTGAGCCGTATGCCGGCGCCCTCAACGGACGCATCACTACGCTGATCGAAAATGGCGAACTGGAAAAGATGGCCGGTGTGGAGCTGACGCCGGCGCATTCCCGGGTGATGCTCTGCGGCAATCCGCAGATGATCGATGACACCCGGGCCTTGCTCAAGCAACGCGGTATGGCCTTGAGCCTGACCCGGCGACCGGGGCAGGTGGCAGTGGAAAACTACTGGTAAGGAAACGGCGCCCTAAGGCGCCGTTTCAGTCTTCAAGGCTGGTTGTTCCGGGCCTTGAGCAGATCGCGAATCTCGCCCAGCAGTTCTTCTTCCTTGGTCGGCACCGGTGGCAAGGAAGGAGCCACGGCTTCTTCACGCTTCAGGCGATTGATGGCTTTGACACCCATGAAAATCGCAAAGGCGACGATCACGAAGTCCAGAACACTCTGAATGAACTTGCCATACGCCAGCATCACGGCGGGGGCATCGCCCTGGGCAGCCTTGAGGGTGATCGCCAGGTCACTGAAATCAACCCCACCGATCAGCAGGCCGATTGGCGGCATGATCACGTCGCCGACAAATGACGAAACAATCTTGCCGAAGGCCGCGCCGATGATGATACCGACGGCCATGTCGACCACATTGCCTTTGACCGCGAAGGCCTTGAACTCGCTGAGCACGCCCATAGTTATTTCCTTGTTACAGATGAGTTTGGTGTACGCAGTGTAAATCAGCATAACGCGTCCTGCGCGAAACACCTTCTTACAAAGCCCGCTTTGATCGACACACCATTTCGCAATTAGTTTGCAAAGTGCCACTAATCGCGCGCGAAATACGCTGCAACGTGCTGATCTTCAAGAAAAAATGCTCAATCGTCGCGTTACGAACTTTCTATTTATGTTTGGCAAGCTGAGCTTCTAGCCTCTGGCAGGCGCACCTGGATGCGCCTCAAAATAACAGAGGAGTCTGAAATGAATTCCATGCATGGCCTGAGGGCCTTTTCCCTTCGTCATACCTTCGGTTTATTGACTGCCGGCCTACTGACCCTTTCCGCGAGTGCGGCGCCGTTGACCCGGGATAACGGTGCGGCGGTCGGCGACAACCAGAACTCACAAACTGCCGGCGCAACCGGCCCGGTATTGTTGCAGGACGTGCAACTGATCCAGAAGCTGCAACGCTTCGACCGCGAACGCATTCCCGAACGCGTCGTGCATGCCCGGGGTACCGGTGCTCATGGCACGTTCACCGCGACCAACGACCTGAGTGATCTGAGCAAGGCCAGGGTGTTCGCTGTCGGCCAGGTCACGCCGGTGTTCGTGCGTTTCTCGGCGGTGGTGCATGGCAACCATTCACCGGAAACCCTGCGGGACCCACGGGGTTTCGCCACCAAGTTCTACACCGCTGACGGCAACTGGGATCTGGTGGGCAACAACTTCCCGACGTTTTTCATCCGCGATGCGATCAAGTTCCCGGACATGGTGCACGCCTTCAAGCCTGATCCGCGTACCAACCTTGACGATGATTCACGCCGCTTCGACTTCTTCTCCCATGTACCGGAAGCCACCCGCACATTGACCGAGTTGTATTCCAACTCGGGAACTCCGGCCAGTTATCGGGAGATGGACGGTAACAGTGTGCACGCTTACAAGTTGGTCAATGCCAAGGGCGATGTGCACTATGTGAAGTTCCATTGGAGAAGTTTGCAGGGCATCAAGAATCTCGATCCGCAACAAGTTGCGCAAGTTCAGGGCCGTGATTACAGTCACATGACTCACGATTTAGTAACAAATATTAACAGCGGCAACTTTCCTAAGTGGGACTTGTACATCCAGGTCTTGAATCCGCAAGATTTGTCCAAGTTTGATTTCGATCCTCTTGATGCAACCAAGATCTGGCCAGGTATTCCAGAGCGAAAAGTTGGACAAATGGTCTTGAACCGCAATCCTTCTAATGTCTTCCAGGAAACCGAACAAGTGGCCATGGCGCCATCGAATGTGGTGCCGGGCATCGAGCCCTCGGAAGACCGTTTACTTCAGGGTCGGATATTTGCCTATGCCGATACGCAAATGTATCGCCTCGGCGCCAATGCCCTGCAATTGCCGATCAATGCTGCCAAAACTGCAGTCAACAATGGCAATCAGGATGGCGCGATGAATGCCGGTGCGAGCACCTCGGGCGTCAACTATCAGCCAAGCCGTCTGCAACCACGTGAAGAGACGCCAGGTGCGCGCTACAGCCAGACCGCGCTGCAGGGCAGCACGCAACAGGCGAAGATCCAGCGTGAGCAGAACTTCAAGCAGGCTGGCGATCTGTATCGCTCGTTCAGCAAGAAGGAACGTCAGGACCTGATCGAGAGCTTCGGCGGTTCGCTGGCGGGTACCGACGACGAGAGCAAGCACATCATGCTGTCCTTCCTTTATAAGGCGGATCCGGAATACGGCGCCGGTGTGACCAAAGTGGCCAAGGGTGACCTGGAGCGGGTCAAGGCCCTGGCCGCCAAACTGGTCGACTGACAGCGACCCTTTCAAGCCCCGGCAATTGTCGGGGATTGACCGACAGCAGCGCCGCGCGTCTGGCCAGCGGAGAAATCCATCCCGCTGCGCCGCGCTGATCGACGATGGCTGCGTTATCATCGCGGTTTTTGTCGGGGGTTCAGATGGCCAAGGCCAAGCGCATGTACGGCTGCACCGAGTGCGGCGCAACCTTTCCCAAGTGGGCCGGGCAGTGCGGCGAATGCGGCGCCTGGAACACCCTGACCGAAACCATGGTCGAGAGCGGCGGTGCCGCCGCCCCGAGCGGGCGCACCGGCTGGGCCGGGCAGCAAGCGCAGATCAAGACCCTGGCCGAAGTCAGCATCGAAGAGATTCCACGTTTTTCCACAGCCTCCGGCGAGCTCGACCGCGTGCTCGGCGGTGGTCTGGTGGACGGTTCGGTGGTGCTGATCGGCGGCGACCCGGGCATTGGCAAGTCGACGATTCTGCTGCAGACCCTGTGCAACCTCGCCAAGACCATGCCGGCGCTGTACGTCACTGGCGAAGAGTCTCAGCAACAGGTCGCCATGCGTGCACGTCGTTTGGGTCTGCCGCAGGATCAACTGCGGGTCATGACTGAAACCTGTATCGAAACCATCATCGCCACCGCCCGCCAGGAAAAACCCAAGGTGATGGTGATCGACTCGATCCAGACGATTTTCACCGAACAATTGCAATCGGCGCCGGGCGGGGTGTCCCAGGTGCGCGAGAGTGCGGCGTTGCTGGTGCGGTACGCCAAGCAAAGCGGCACGGCGATTTTCCTGGTCGGCCACGTGACCAAGGAAGGCGCGCTCGCTGGGCCGCGGGTTCTGGAGCACATGGTCGATACCGTGCTGTATTTCGAAGGTGAGTCCGACGGTCGGTTGCGTTTGCTGCGAGCGGTGAAAAACCGTTTCGGCGCGGTGAACGAGCTCGGCGTGTTCGGCATGACTGACAAGGGCCTGAAAGAAGTCTCCAACCCTTCGGCGATTTTTCTCACCCGTGCTCAGGAAGAAGTTCCGGGCAGTGTGGTGATGGCGACGTGGGAAGGCACTCGGCCGATGCTGGTGGAAGTACAGGCGCTGGTGGATGACAGTCATCTGGCCAACCCGCGTCGGGTCACGCTGGGTCTGGACCAGAATCGTCTGGCGATGCTGTTGGCGGTGTTGCACCGGCATGGCGGCATTCCGACTCACGATCAGGACGTGTTCCTCAACGTGGTCGGCGGGGTGAAGGTGCTGGAAACCGCGTCTGACCTGGCGTTGATGGCCGCCGTCATGTCGAGCCTGCGCAACCGTCCTTTGCCCCATGACTTGCTGGTGTTCGGCGAAGTCGGCCTGTCCGGCGAAGTGCGCCCGGTGCCGAGCGGTCAGGAGCGGTTGAAGGAAGCTGCCAAGCACGGTTTCAAGCGCGCGATTGTGCCCAAGGGCAACGCGCCGAAGGAAGCGCCGCCAGGCTTGCAGATCATTGCGGTGACGCGCCTGGAGCAGGCGCTGGACTCGTTGTTCGAGTGATCAGACGTCGATCAGCGCCCCGAGCTCGCGCTCCAGTTCGGTTTCGTCCGCCAGATTGAGTTCGATCAGGCGGCGCAGGCGCTGAATCGACTCCAGGCTGATATGCCGGCACACGAAACCGAGCTGGCCGTGATCTTCATGCGCCAGTTGCACATCCATCTCGATGTGTACGTCCTCGCTCAAATGAATGTCGACGAAAAAATCCTGCTCGGGATTGCCCAGCCAGGGCTCGGGCCGCTCGATCAACAGCCCCTTGAGCGACAGATCGATCAGCTTCACCGGCCAGATGTACTCGCCCTGGCTCAATTCGGTTCGGGCATCGAAAGCGATACGTTTGAAGCGGCGACGCTCGGACGGGTGCTCGCTCATGGCGCAATCCTCAGGAAGGTCAGCTGACTATAGACCCGACCTGCGGGGTGTTGCCAACGAATGGACTGTCTAGACCAATGTCGGGGTATGGCCTTTGCCGCCAACAGCGCTAAACTCGGGGTGGCTGTCTTTCTTGTCCACCCTGGCTGGAATAATAAAATGAAAAATAATAATAGCCTGCTACGCCACTTACCCTGGCTGCTGCTGGCAATCGTAGGAGCGTGCGCCCTGGGCGTAGTGGCATTGCGCCGAGGCGAGGCGATCAACGCCTTGTGGATTGTGGTCGCCGCCGTGGCCATTTATCTGGTTGCGTACCGTTACTACAGTCTGTTCATCGCTAACAATGTGATGCAACTCGATCCGCGTCGGGCCACCCCCGCCGTGCTCAACAACGACGGTCTGGACTACGTTCCAACCAACAAACACATTCTTTTCGGTCACCACTTCGCAGCCATCGCCGGCGCGGGGCCGCTGGTCGGCCCGGTACTGGCGGCGCAGATGGGCTATCTGCCCGGCACGCTGTGGCTGATCGCCGGCGTGGTGCTGGCGGGCGCGGTGCAGGACTTCATGGTTCTGTTCATGTCGACCCGTCGCAACGGCCGGTCCCTGGGCGACATGGTGCGTGAAGAAATGGGCCGCATCCCCGGCACCATCGCCCTGTTCGGCTGCTTCCTGATCATGATCATCATCCTCGCGGTGCTGGCGCTGATCGTGGTGAAAGCCCTGGCTGAAAGCCCGTGGGGCATCTTCACCGTGATGGCGACCATCCCGATCGCGATGTTCATGGGCATCTACATGCGCTACATCCGTCCGGGCCGTATCGGCGAGATCTCGGTCATCGGCGTGTTGCTGCTGCTGGGTTCGATCTGGCTCGGTGGGCAGATTGCCGCCGATCCGGTCTGGGCCAAAGCCTTCAGCTTCACCGGTGTGCAAATTACCTGGATGTTGATCGGTTATGGCTTTGTCGCCGCCGTGCTCCCGGTGTGGTTGATCCTTGCACCGCGTGACTACCTCTCCACCTTCCTCAAGATCGGTACCATCGTCGCTCTGGCGATCGGCATCCTGGTGACCATGCCCGAGCTGAAAATGCCGGCGCTGACCCAGTTCGTCGACGGCACCGGTCCGGTGTGGAAGGGCGGTCTGTTCCCGTTCCTGTTCATCACCATCGCCTGCGGTGCGGTATCGGGCTTCCACGCGCTGATCTCTTCCGGGACCACGCCGAAGCTGCTGGATAACGAAACCAACGCCCGCTACATCGGTTACGGCGGCATGCTGATGGAATCGTTCGTGGCCATCATGGCCATGGTCGCTGCCTCGGTAATTGAGCCGGGCGTGTACTTCGCCATGAACAGCCCGGCTGCCGTGGTCGGCGGTGATGTGGTGGCTGTGGCAACCGCAGTCAGCAACTGGGGCTTTGCAATTACCCCGGAAGCCTTGCAAGCCGTGGCGCATGACATCGGCGAAACCACCATCCTGGCCCGTGCCGGTGGTGCGCCGACCCTGGCGGTCGGTATTGCGCAGATCCTGCACAGTGTCCTGCCGGGTGAAAACACCATGGCGTTCTGGTACCACTTCGCGATCCTGTTCGAAGCGCTGTTCATCCTGACCGCTGTGGACGCCGGCACCCGTGCCGGGCGCTTCATGCTGCAGGACCTGCTCGGCTCCTTCGTACCGGCACTGAAACGTACCGAATCCTGGACCGCCAACCTGATCGCCACCGCCGGTTGTGTGGCGATGTGGGGCTGGTTGCTGTATCAGGGCGTGATCGATCCGCTGGGTGGTATCAACACCCTGTGGCCGCTGTTCGGTATCTCCAACCAGATGCTCGCCGGTATCGCGCTGATGCTCGGCACCGTGGTCCTGATCAAGATGAAGCGCCAGCGCTACATCTGGGTCACCCTGTTGCCGGCCACCTGGCTGCTGATCTGCACCACGACTGCTGGCTTCATCAAGCTGTTCGACGCCAACCCGGCGATCGGCTTCCTGTCGCTGGCCAAGAAATACAACGACGCACTGGCCGCGGGTCAGGTGCTCGCTCCGGCCAAGAACGTCGAGCAGATGCAGCACGTGATCTTCAACGCCTACACCAACGCCACATTGACCGCGCTGTTCCTGTTCGTGGTATTCAGCATCCTGTTCTATGCGCTCAAGGTCGGCATCGCCGCCTGGGGCAAAAAAGAGCGTACGGACAAAGAATCGCCATTCCAGGCCCTGCCGGACGCGTAACCAGAGGATTGCAGCATGTTCAATGACCTGAGTCGCCTCGGTAAATACCTCGGTCAGGCCGCGCGCCTGATGGTCGGCATGCCCGACTACGACACCTACGTCGAGCATATGCAGACCAAACACCCGGACAAACCGGTGATGAGCTACGAGATGTTCTTCCGCGAACGTCAGGAAGCCCGTTACGGTGGCAAGGGTGGGCCGAAGTGCTGTTGATCTGACAGCCTTCGGTTGATGCAATCCCCCTGTGGGAGCGGGCTTGCTCGCGAAAGTGGTGTGTCATTGAGCAATGATGTCGACTGACACGACCCCCTTCGCGAGCAAGCCCGCTCCCACATTTGTTTTGTGTTGCTCATCAATTTCGTGAAGGGGATCGATGTTGTCTTCTCCAATACCTGTAACGGTACTCAGCGGTTTCCTCGGCGCCGGCAAGACCACTTTGCTGCGCCATCTGTTGAAAGCCGAGCACGGCCTGAAAATCGCCGTGATCGAAAACGAATTCAGCGACGCCGGTATCGACACCCAATTGCTGGGCGACGAGCCGGTGCAAGTCATGACCCTGGCCAACGGCTGCGTCTGCTGCACCATCCACACCGACCTGACCAAGGCCCTGTACCTGCTGCTTGAACGGCTGGACAGCGGCGAAATCGCTTTTGATCGGTTGGTCATCGAATGCACCGGCCTGGCCGACCCGGCCCCGGTAGCACAGACCTTTTTCATCGACGAAGAACTGCGCGAACGCTATTTGCTCGACGGCATCATCACCCTTGTGGATGCGGCCCATGCCGAACTGCATCTGACCCAGACCATTGCCCAGGCGCAGATCGGTTTTGCCGACCGCTTGCTGGTGAGCAAGACCGATCTGGTGGACGAGGCCTCGTTCACCGCGCTCAGCGAACGCCTGACCCGCATCAACCGCCGTGCGCCGATCCGCGTGGTCGAACACGGCAACATCGATCTGGCCGAGTTGCTCGATGTGCGCGGTTTCAACCTGAACGCCGATCTCGGCGGCGGGGTGAGTCTGCGACCGGTCAGCAAGGCGCCGTCCATCGACCGGATTTCCAGTCTGGTGCTGCGTACCGACCAGCCGCTGGATATCGATCAGCTCAGCGAATTCATGAATGAACTGCTGGATGCGCACGGCAAGCAGTTGCTGCGTTACAAGGGCGTGTTGAACATTGCCGGTGAAGATCGGCGGCTGGTGTTCCAGGGTGTGCTGAAACTCTACGGCTTCGACTGGGATACCGAGTGGGCCGAGGGCGAGGCTCGGGAAAGCGTGATCGTGTTTATCGCCGACGATTTGCCGGAAGAGAAAATTCGGGCGGGGTTTGCCAGGGTGGCTGCACAGCAAAACTGAATTTGTGGAGGCTCGAAGGGCCTCTTCGCGAGCAAGCCCGCTCCCACAGTAGATCGCATTCTGTCAGGAAGAATGCAGTTCATTGTGGGAGCGGGCTTGCTCGCGAAGGCGTTCTAACCAGCAACACAATATTCAGATTCTGAACCCAGCAACGTCTGCTCAAGATGTTCCAGATGCCGATTCATCAGCATGCCGGCTTTTGAAATATCTCCCCGCTCCACCGCCTCGACAATTGCCAAGTGTTCCTCCCACGCGCAACAGCTGTGCGTCTGCTTACCGCATCGCGCAATCGCCAGTGAGGTCAGCGGCACCAGCGTGCCGAGAAAATGCGTCAACGGTGCATTCCGCGCCATTTTCGCCAGCTGCAAATGAAACTCCCCGGACAGGCGAATCGCCGCCCCGCGTCGATCTTTATCCACAGCCTGGCGCTCACCTTCGATCAAGGCGCGCAGGCGCTTCAGATCTTCAGCCTGCGCATGCTGACAAGCCAATCGAACCAGCGTGTTCTCGGTCAGGCGCCGGGCGTGCAGTGCCTGACGTGTCTGCTCGGCGTCCGGCGCAGCAACACGCGGCCGATGGTTGGTCCGCAGCACGATGATCTGTTCGTGGGATAGCTGGGTCAGCGCCCGGCGCACATCGGCGCGGCTGACCCCGAACATCTGCTTGAGACTTTCTTCGGTGAAACGGCTGGCAGCATCGATGCGCTGTTCGAGGATTGCGTCGAACAGGCGCGGATACAGATCGTCCACCGGCGCGTGCAGGCGGGAGAAGGGCAGGGCCGCCGAGGTCGGGCGAGGGTGCGACGGCGTGGCAAGACTGTTCATGGCCGGTCTCCTGTGTGAGGCGTTTCAGTGGCTCAGGTTGTCATCCGGAATATTCAGCTCGATGCCCATCCGCTGGCCTTCACGCAAAATGTGCCGGCGCATTTCGGCACTGGCCTGGGCGCTGTTCTTGCTGCGGATCGCGCGCACCACGGCTTCGTTTTCTTCAAGGCGTTCGGCCAGGTGCTCCGGCGAATTGCGCAGCACTTCGGCGCTTTGCTTGAGAGCGTTGCTGGTCTGTTGCACCACGCTCTGGAAAATCGGGTTCGAGGTCAGGGTGAACAGCTCCTCGTGGAACGCGATGTAGGCGCTGACTCCGGCCTCGCTGTCGCCCGCTTCGAGGGCTTCGCGCATGTCCATCAGGGTCAGGCGCAGTTGCCCGACTTCCTTGCTGCTGATTGACTGCGCCACCAGCCCGACGATGAACGGCTCGAGGGTGTAGCGCAGTTGCAGCACGTCTTCGAGACTGGCGCCGGCTACCGCGTTGTCGTGGCTTTGGCTGTCACTGGCCTGGGCGTCGAGCACCACCACGCCTTTGCCTGGCATCGAGCGCACCAGACCGAGGGTTTCCAGCACGATCACCGCTTCACGCAGGCTCGGGCGGCTGATGCCCAGTTGTTCGGCCAGTTCGCGCTGGCCCGGCAGCATCTCGCCGGAGCGCCACTGACCACGGGCCAGCGCCGCCCGAAGTTTTTCTACCACTGAGTTGACGACGGTTGATGAAGTAATCACGGGTTCGCTCCATGTGCCGTGCCTGCATTGGCGCAGGCACGGCGGTCATTCAGAATTCTTTGGCTGCCGCTTGAGCGACGGTTTTTCTCGGCTGAAAGTTATAGCCCTGCTCGCCGTTGAGCACCTTGTTCGCCCGTTGCACATCGATGTCCTTTTCCCAACGGGCGATGGCCACGGTGGCAACGCAGTTGCCGATCAGGTTGGTCAGCGCCCGGCCGATGCCCATGAACCAGTCCACCGCCAGCACCAACACCAGACCGACCACCGGGATCGCCGGGATGGCCGTCAGCGTGGCCGCGAGAATCACCAGCGCCGAACCTGGAATGCCGTGGGCACCTTTGGAGGTAATCAGCGATACCAGCAAAATCGTCAGCAGATCGGTCATGGCCAGCGGTGTACCGGTGGCGTTGGCAATGAACACAATGGCCAGCGTCAGGTAGATCGAAAAACCGTCGAGGTTGAACGAGTAACCGGTGGGAATCACCAGGCCGACGGTCGAGCTGCCGATGCCCAGATGTTCCAGCTTGCGCATGATCTGCGGCAGCACGGCATCGGAGGACGCAGTGCCCATGACGATCAGCAGTTCTTCACGCAGGTACCTGAGCAGCGGCCACATGCGCAGGCCCGAGAGGCGCATCACCAGACCGAGAATCAGCGCGACGAAGGCGATGCAGGTCAGGTAGAACAAGCCGACGAGGCTGCCCAAGTGTTGCAGGGAATCAAGGCCATATTTGCTGGTGGTGAAGGCGATGGCGCCGAACACGCCGATCGGTGCCAGACGCACGATCATGCCCATGATGCGGAAGATCACATGGCTCAGTTCGTTGATCAGCCGCGAGATTCCGGAAGCTGCTTCGCCCACCAGATTCAACGCGCTGCCGAACAGCACCGAGAACAACAGCACTTGCAGGATGTTGTTGTCGGCAAAGGCGCCGAGTACCGAAGTCGGAATCAGGTCCATCAGGAACTGAGTGGTGGTGTGCATGTGCTGGCCGCGTTCGGCGATGTCGCCCATGTCGGCGGCGGACAGTTGCTCCAGATGGATGTTGGCGCCGCTGCCGATCCCGGTGGTGAAGGCGAACACCAGACCGATCACCAGGGCGATGGTGGTCAGCACTTCGAAGTAGATCACCGACTTGAGGCCGATACGCCCGACCTTCTTCAGATCGCCCGCGCCGCTGATGCCGCTGACCACCACGCAGAACACGATCAGGCCGATGAGCATCTTGATCAGTTTGATGAAACCGTCGCCGAGCGGTTTGAGCTGGGCCGAGTATTCAGGAAGGGTCAGCCCGCAGACGATGCCGAGCATCAGTCCGAGAACCACTTGGAGGAAGATTGAACGCGAGCACCATCTGAGCATGGGAGGAATCCTGGTCGGTGTCCTGGCTGCCGTGCGCGAAGCGCATCAGATTCAGGACTTAATTATTGTGGTCTTACCGGTATGTCCAGTGCGGGTGCAGTCTAGGCGCTGTTTTTTACGGATCGCAAGTGAAAAATGACGAATTGGCATGACCGGTCTGACCAGCTGGGCGGCAAGTCCCATTCTTGAGCGATTCAAGCGTTTGAAAAAATCCGGGCGAAAAAAAAACCGGCCAATCACTTGGCCGGTTTTTCATGCTGCGGTTTTACGTCGCAATCAAGCGCCGTACACCGGCAGTTTCTTGCAGATGGCTTTGACTTTCTCACGAACGGCGTCGATCACCGCTTCGTTGTTCAGGTCTGCCAGGATGTCGCAGATCCAGCCGGCCAGCTCTTTGCACTCAGCCTCTTTGAAGCCGCGAGTGGTCACGGCCGGAGTACCGAAGCGCAGGCCGGAGGTAACGAACGGGGAGCGTGGGTCGTTTGGCACGGAGTTCTTGTTCACGGTGATGAACGCTTTGCCCAGAGCGGCGTCGGCGTCTTTACCGGAGATTTCCTGCTTGATCAGCGACAGCAGGAACAGGTGGTTTTCAGTACCGCCGGAAACCACGTCGAAACCGCGCTCGATGAACACGCTGGCCATGGCCTGGGCGTTTTTCACCACTTGTTGCTGGTAAGCCTTGAACTCAGGCTGCAGGGCTTCCTTGAAGCAGATCGCTTTGGCGGCGATCACGTGCTCCAGCGGGCCACCCTGGGCGCCCGGGAATACGGCGGAGTTCAGCTTCTTCTCGATGTCGGCGTTGGCGCGAGCCAGGATCAGGCCACCCCGTGGACCGCGCAGGGTCTTGTGGGTGGTGGTGGTCACCACGTCAGCGAACGGAACCGGGTTCGGGTAGACGCCAGCGGCGACCAAACCGGCCACGTGAGCCATGTCGACGAACAGGTACGCGCCCACCTTGTCGGCAATGGCACGGAAGCGTGGGAAGTCGAGAATCTGCGAGTAGGCAGAGAAACCGGCCACGATCATTTTCGGCTTGTGCTCGACAGCCAGACGCTCGACTTCGTCGTAGTCGATCAGGCCGTTGGCATCGATGCCGTACTGGATGGCGTTGTACAGCTTGCCGGAGGAGGACACGCTGGCGCCGTGGGTCAGGTGACCGCCGTGGGCCAGGCTCATGCCCAGGATGGTATCACCGGCCGACAGCAGGGCCAGGTAGACAGCGGCGTTGGCTTGCGAACCTGCGTGCGGCTGAACGTTGGCGTAGTCGGCGCCGAACAGTTCCTTGGCGCGGTCGATGGCCAGCTGTTCAACAACGTCGACGTACTCGCAACCACCGTAGTAGCGCTTGCCCGGGTAGCCTTCGGCGTACTTGTTGGTCAGTACCGAGCCTTGAGCTTCCATCACCGCTGGGCTGGTGTAGTTCTCCGAAGCGATCAGCTCGATGTGTTCTTCCTGGCGCTGGGCTTCTTGCTCCATGGCGGCAAAAAGATCGGCGTCGTACTTGGCAATAGTCAAATCACGGCTGAACATGGCGGTCCTCAAGGATCGGGGGGCAGAAAAGGGGGGCATTCTAACCCATCGGGTTTTGGATGGCATATGAAACGACATCATGTCGCAGACAAGTGGCGTTCATGACAGATGTGCGGTGCTTTTGCTCGCCTCATCGCGAGCAGGCTCGCTCCCAGAGTAATCGAGGCAGGCCTGAGATTTTGTGATCGACATCAATTCCTGTGGGAGCGAGCCTGCTCGTGAAGGCCGTACCGCAGATGTTCAGTCAAACATGAACAGCGCATCATTGCTGAACTGTGCTTCGAACCGGCCCGCCGGCATCGGCCGCCCGAACAGATAGCCCTGAACCTCGTCGCAGCCATGCTCGCGCAGGAAGTCCAGTTGCTCATGGGTTTCCACGCCCTCGGCGATCACCGCCAGATTCAGGCTGTGGGCCATGGCGATGATCGCCCGGGCGATCTGCGCGTCCTGCTCGCCGGACGGCAGGCCGTCGACGAAGGTGCGGTCGATCTTCAGCACGTCGATCGGGAACTGCTTGAGGTAGTTCAGCGATGAGTAACCGGTGCCGAAGTCGTCGACCGCAATGCTCAGGCCGAGGTTCTTCAGGCCGGCAAGGATCTGCATCGCCTCGCTGACTTCACGCATCAGGATACTTTCGGTCAGTTCCAGTTCCAGGCACGCCGGCGGCAGGCCGGTTTCCCTGAGGATGGTGGCGATCCGCGTGCCGAGCTGGCCGTCGGAGAATTGCCGGGCGGAAATGTTCACCGAGACCTTCGGCACGCGCACGCGGCTCTGGTGCCAGGTCTTGAGCTGACGGCAGGCCTCGCTGATCACCCAGTCGCCGACGTCCACCACCAGCCCGAGTTCTTCGAGCACCGGGATGAAATCCCCCGGCGGCACCAGCCCGCGACGCGGATGACGCCAGCGCAGCAGGGCTTCGGCGCCGGTCAGGCGTTTGCCGTCGCCGCTGAACTGCGGCTGGTAATACAGCACGAATTCGTTCTGCTCGAGAGCGTGGCGCAGGTCGCTTTCCAGTTCCAGGCGTTCCAGTGCACTGGCGTTCATGTCGGCCTGATAGAACTGGAAGTTGTTCTTGCCGCGCTCCTTGGCGTGGTACATCGCGGTGTCGGCGTTCTTCATCAGTTGGCTGAGTTCGTTGCCGTCCTGCGGGCTCAGGGCGATGCCGATACTGGCGGTGACGAAGAACTCGCGTCCCTCAAGTACGAACGGTCGTACCAGACTGCCAAGGATCTGTTCGGCCACGTGGATCGCACGGTTCAGCGCCATTTCACGGCTGGAGCGGTGTTGCAGCAGCAGGGTGAATTCGTCGCCGCCCATTCGCGCCACGGTGTCGTCATCATCGACGCACGCCAGCAAACGCGTGGCCATGTCCTTGAGCATGCGGTCGCCGGCGGCGTGGCCGAGGGAGTCGTTGATCGGTTTGAAACGGTCGAGGTCGAGGAACATCAGCACCACCCACGACTTCTGCCGTTCGGCCGATTGCAGCGCGGTGTGCAGACGATCCTGGAACAGCGTGCGGTTCGGCAGGTGGGTCAGGGCGTCGTAGTAGGCGAGGCGGTGAATCCGCTGCTCGCTGGCCTTGCGCTCGCTGATGTCACTGAAGAAGCACACGTAACTGGCCAGGTCGCCCTCGTCATCGAGCACGGCGGTGATGCCGACCCACGCCGGGTAGTGCTCGCCGTTGCGGCGCTTGAGCCAGACCTCACCTTCCCAGGTGCTGTGCTGATGCAACTGCTTGAGCACGTAGCGCAGGTGCGCGTCCTGCTGTTCGTCGACGGTCAGCATGTTCGGCAACTGGTCGAGCACCTCACCCACCGCGTAACCGCTGACCCGGCTGAACGCCTCGTTGGCCTGGACGATATAACCGGCCGGGTCGGTGATCAGGATCGCCGAGGTCGAGTGCTCGAATACCGTGGCCGCCATCCGCAGGTCTTTCTCGGCGCGGCGTTGCTGGCTGATGTCGCGACCGACCCCGAGTACGCCTTCGAAGGCGCCATGCTCGTCCCACACCAGCACCAGGCGCAGTTCGATCGGGATCTTGCGGCCGTCGGCGCGCAGGCAGTCGAACAGGAACAGCTGGGTCTGCACCTGGCTGCGCAAAATCACCAGTTGCTCGGGTTTGCCCAGGGCTTTGCTGACGCGATCCATCAGGTGATAGATGCCGCTCAGTTGCTGCGGGTTGGCGATGGTCGACTGCCAGCCGTTCTGGAAAATCCATTCGGCGTCATAGCCCAGCACTGCCTGCACCGAGGGGCTGACATAGTTCAGGGACAGCTTGCTGTCGGTGGAGAAAATCACGTCGCTGATGCTTTCGGCGAGCATCCGGTAGCGTTGTTCGCTGTCGCGCAGGGACTCGCTGGCTTCGATCTGCTCGGTGATGTCCTTGGCCACGCCGATGATCCGCGTGACCTGGTCGTGCTTGTCCCGGGCCAGCGCCTGTTCGCGAATGTCGAAGCGCCGCCACTCGCCGTCGCGATGACGGAAGCGCAGCTGACATTGCAACAACTGGCTGTAACCGGCGTGACGCTGCATCTGCCGCGAGCGATGGTAATAGTCGGCGTCTTCCGGGTGCAGGAGGATTTCCCAGAAGTACTCGCCCATCTGATGCAGTTCGGTGCGGTTGTAGCCCAGGGTCTGGCCGAGGTGGTGGTTGCTGAAGATCATCCGCTGGCTGATCACGTCCTGCACGTACAGATGATCCGGCACGGTACGCACCACATCCGACCAGAAACCTTCGCGCTCCAGCAGCGACAGTTCGATCAGCTTGCGGCTGGTGATGTCGTTGATGCTCAGGATCACGGCCTTGTAGTCGTGCTGTTCCTGAGGCAGGCGCAGCACCAGCCACAGGTGCTGGTCGCGGCCATTGATGTCCGGGAGCTTGATTTCCAGTTCCAGCTGCTTTTGCTGCTGGAGCACGGCGTCCAGCACTTGATTGCCGATGGCGCACTGACTGTGCGGCTGACCGTCGATCAACAGTTGCCAGGCGTGGTCGCAGGAATTGACGTTGAGCAGTTGCAGCGCGACCTGGTTGACCTCGGTCACCCGCAGTTCGTGGAGCAATTGCTGGCGCTGTGCCGGCTGGTCGAGCCAGGCCTTGAGCTGGTCGCTGGTCTGGATCTGGGCCCTTTCGAAAACCTGTTTGAGCCCCGAAAGATCCAGCACGCACAACGCCACGCCGGTGCCTTCGAAAATATCCTGATAACGCCGACGCCCCTCATGCACCTGACGCTGACGACGACGCATGTTGAGCAGGGCGATAAACGGCAGCAGCGACAGCGCCAGGCCCAACAGGCATTTGCCGATGAACGCCGGCAGCAGTTGTTCGAGCACATGCTGGCGGTCGAACAGGCCACGCAGTTGCCAGTCGCTGCTGCTCAGCGGCACGGTCAGCACGCTGTTGGCCAGATCGTCCGGGGTCAGGACGCTGGTGCTGCCGATGGGCATTGCTTCGTCGCGGCTGATGATCTGATGGTTGATGCGGTTTTCCACCAGCCACAGAGGACGGATGCCTGTTTCGCCTTGTTTGGTCAGTGCTTTAAAGAAGGTGGGTGTCAGCCGCAGCGCCCAGTAACC
The DNA here is from genome assembly GCF_048654275.1 of Candidatus Pseudomonas auctus. Lineage (NCBI taxonomy): Bacteria > Pseudomonadati > Pseudomonadota > Gammaproteobacteria > Pseudomonadales > Pseudomonadaceae > Pseudomonas > Candidatus Pseudomonas auctus. The sequence continues at coordinate 234,498 of NZ_JBJYZK010000008.1, forward strand.
GCGAGTGCTGCCACTGGCCTGATGCAGTAGCAGATGCACCACCGAACCGTCTTCGTCGTTGCTGAAGTAATGCGCCTGAGCGCGACTGCGGCGCACCAGATCGCTGAGGTAATCGGCGTCATGGCTGTCGGCGGCGCTGTCGCTGAGGATCTTTCCGGACGGGCTGAGCAGGGCCAGGCTGCGCAGGTCGGGCAGTGATTTCTGAAGTTTGCGCAGGAGTGCCTGCTGTTCGTCGGCCGACTGCGGTTGTTCGACGATCGGTAGCAGGTTGAGGGCGATCTGCGCGTTCAACGCCATGTTCAGGCTGACCTGAGCGGCGAGGTCGGCGGTGTAGTCGATGGTGTACTGACGCTGGTTTTTCTGGGTTTCACGCAGTTGATCGAGCAGTTGCCAGAACAGCAGCGCCAGCAGCAAAAGCACCAGCGTCGCCAGCGCGCCTTTCAAGGTTCCGCGCAGGGACGAGCCGGGCGCCGGTTGGGTGCTGCTCACAGAGGCTGGCGGAGTGACGTTGGACAAGCTGTAATCCTGCGGTCTGGCTGGACTGGCGCGACGTGCACTATAAGCCGGACGCCCAAGAGGCGGCTAGCATGCCTTGAGTTGTGGCGAAGTGCCAGCCCCACTCGGCTGGACTGCCTTCCGTCATTAAGGTAGCTTTGCCGGTTACGCGGGAGCGTTCCAGCTCCTAGACTCAGACTTTTTCAGCGCGCACGCATTGATGACCATCAAGTGAACGACGCGCATCGGTCTGGCCGGGCATCGCCTGCGCTCCAATCATTCATCTGTCACTGACCCAAGGTTCTCCATGGCTCAATACGTCTTCACCATGCATCGGCTGGGCAAAGTTGTTCCGCCGAAGCGGGAAATCCTGAAAAACATTTCGCTGTCTTTCTTCCCCGGCGCCAAGATCGGCGTACTCGGCCTCAACGGTTCGGGTAAATCCACGCTGCTGAAAATCATGGCCGGCGTCGACACCGAGTTCGAAGGCGAAGCGCGCCCGATGCCGGAACTGAACATCGGTTACCTGCCGCAAGAACCGCAACTGGATCCGACCAAGACCGTGCGTGAAGTGGTCGAGGAAGCGGTCAGCGTGATCAAGGATGCGCAAGCGCGTCTGGACGAGGTCTACGCGGCCTACGCCGACCCGGACGCCGACTTTGACAAGCTGGCCGCCGAACAGGCCAAGCTCGAAGCGATCCTGCAGGCCAGCGACGGTCACAATCTGGAGCGCCAGCTGGAAGTTGCCGCCGATGCGCTGCGTCTGCCGGCCTGGGACGCGAAAGTGGAACACCTGTCCGGTGGTGAAAAACGTCGTGTGGCCCTGTGCCGTCTGCTGCTGTCTGCCCCGGACATGCTGCTGCTCGACGAACCGACCAACCACCTGGACGCCGACTCCGTTGCGTGGCTCGAACACTTCCTGCACGACTTCCCGGGCACTGTGGTCGCGATCACGCACGACCGTTACTTCCTGGACAACGTTGCCGGCTGGATTCTGGAACTCGACCGCGGCGCGGGCATTCCTTACGAGGGCAACTACTCCGGTTGGCTGGAAGCCAAGTCCGATCGTCTGGCCCAGGAATCCAAGCAGCAATCGGCTCACGAAAAAGCCATGAAGGAAGAACTGGAGTGGGTGCGCAAAGGCGCCAAGGCCCGCCAGTCGAAATCCAAGGCTCGTCTGCAACGCTTCGAAGAAATGCAGTCGCAGGAATTCCAGAAGCGTTCGGAAACCAACGAGATCTACATCCCGGCCGGTCCGCGCCTGGGTGACAAGGTCATCGAATTCAAGAACGTCACCAAGGGCTATGGCGATCGCGTACTGATCGACAACCTGTCGTTCTCGATGCCCAAAGGCGCCATCGTCGGCGTGATCGGCGGTAACGGTGCCGGTAAGTCGACCCTGTTCCGCATGCTGATGGGCAAGGAAACCCCGGACTCCGGCAGCATCGAGATCGGCGAAACCGTGCAACTGGCCTGCGTGGATCAGAGCCGTGAAGACCTGGACGGCAGCAAGACCGTGTTCCAGCAGATCTCCGACGGTTCCGACCAGATCCGCATCGGCAACTACGAGATCCCGTCGCGTACCTACGTCGGTCGCTTCAACTTCAAGGGCGGCGATCAGCAGAAGTTCGTCAAGGACCTGTCCGGTGGTGAGCGCGGTCGTCTGCACCTGGCGCTGACTCTGAAGGAGGGCGGCAACGTCCTGCTGCTCGACGAACCGTCCAACGACCTCGACGTTGAAACCCTGCGTTCCCTGGAAGAAGCCCTGCTGGACTTCCCGGGCGCCGCCATTGTGATCTCTCACGATCGGTGGTTCCTTGACCGCGTCGCAACTCACATCCTGGCGTACGAAGACGACTCGCAAGCGGTGTTCTTCGAAGGCAACTACACCGAGTACGAAGCCGATCGCAAAAAGCGCCTCGGCGAAGCAGCGGCCCAGCCACACCGGGTACGCCACAAGAAACTGGCCTGATTACGGGTTGGTTGCATGAAACAGCGGAGCCTTCGGGCTCCGCTTTTTTTTGCCTGCAATGCAGACTGTTTTATACCTTGTGTACTATTTGTTTTCATAAATGCGACATTTTTGTCTGTTGCTGTGTACAGATCGTTTGTTACAGTCCGGCTCAATCGCTTCCAACGACAACAAATCTGCCGAGACTTTCCCCATGATCGAATCCGTCGAATCCTTCCTCGCCCGTCTGAAAAAACGCGATCCGGATCAACCCGAATTCCACCAGGCCGTCGAAGAAGTCCTGCGCAGCCTGTGGCCGTTTCTCGAAGCCAATCCGCACTATCTGACCTCGGGGATTCTGGAGCGCATCTGCGAGCCGGAGCGGGCGGTGGTGTTCCGGGTGTCGTGGGTCGACGATCAGGGCAAGGTGCAGGTCAATCGCGGTTTCCGCATCCAGATGAACAGCGCCATCGGCCCGTACAAGGGCGGCTTGCGCTTCCATCCTTCGGTGAATATGGGCGTGCTGAAATTCCTCGCCTTCGAACAGACCTTCAAGAACTCCCTGACCTCATTGCCCATGGGCGGCGGCAAGGGTGGCTCGGACTTCGATCCGAAGGGCAAGAGCGACGCCGAAGTCATGCGTTTCTGCCAGGCATTCATGAGCGAACTGTACCGGCACATCGGTGCCGACGTGGACGTGCCGGCCGGTGATATCGGTGTCGGCGCTCGGGAAATCGGTTTCCTGTTCGGCCAGTACAAGCGCCTGAGCAACCAGTTCACCAGCGTGCTGACCGGCAAGGGCATGACCTACGGCGGCAGCCTGATTCGTCCGGAAGCCACTGGTTTCGGTTGCGTGTATTTCGCTGAAGAAATGCTCAAGCGTCGCGGGCAGACCGTCGAAGGCAAGCGCGTGGCGATCTCCGGTTCCGGCAACGTTGCGCAATACGCGGCTCGCAAAGTGATGGACCTGGGCGGCAAAGTGATTTCCCTGTCCGACTCCGAAGGCACGCTGTATTGCGAGGCGGGCCTGAGCGAAGAACAGTGGCTGGCGCTGCTGGAACTTAAGAACGTCAAGCGTGGGCGGATCAGCGAATTGGCTTCCGCCTTCGGCCTGGAGTTCCGCGCCGGTCAATTGCCATGGTCGTTGCCGTGCGACATCGCGCTGCCATGCGCGACCCAGAACGAGCTCGACGCGGAATCCGCCCGCACCTTGCTGCGCAACGGCTGCATCTGCGTGGCCGAGGGCGCGAACATGCCGACCACCCTCGAGGCTGTGGATATCTTTATCGAGGCCGGCATTCTGTTTGCGCCGGGCAAGGCCTCGAATGCCGGCGGCGTGGCGGTCAGTGGGCTGGAGATGTCGCAGAACGCCATGCGCCTGCTGTGGACCGGGGGCGAAGTGGACAGCAAGTTGCACGGGATCATGCAGTCGATCCACCACGCCTGTGTGCACTACGGCGAGGAAAACGGCCGGATCAACTACGTCAAAGGCGCGAACATCGCCGGCTTCGTCAAAGTCGCCGACGCGATGCTCGCCCAAGGCGTGGTTTAAGCAACCGGGTTCAAGAGCGCTCGATGCGGATCACTTCGATCAGTTGATCGCCTGCCGGGCGCTGCCACAGCACTTCATCGTTGAGCCGCGCGCCAAGCAGCGCACGGCCCAGCGGTGAGGCCCAGTTGATCAGGCCGTTGGCCGCATCGGCCTGGTCTTCACCGACCAGTTGCACCCGGTGCTCGGTGTCGTGTTCGTCGGCGTAGGTCACCCAGCTGCCGATCTGCACTTTGTCGGTAGATGTCGGGGCCGGAGCGACTTGAGCGCTGCCGACCCGTTGATTGAAATAACGCAAATCCCGTTCGAGATCGGCCAGCCGCTGTTTGTCAGCCTGTTCGCCCTTGGCCGACTGCTCGGCGTGCAGGCTTTGCAGCTCGGCGACTTTTGCCTGCAATTGGGCAAACCCTTGCGGCGTGACGTAATTGGGCTGGGTGCTGACCTGCCGTTCGACCGGCTGATCGGCTTGCGCAGCGGCATTGTCTTCGTTGACGAAAGCGCGACTCATGGTGGGCTCCTGTTATAGCCGTTGGGCCATGGTCGCAGGCAAAAGGTTTCGCTGGATGTCTGGAAGCGACCTACTGCGAACGATAAGCCCGCGCGGCGCCCTGATCCTTCTCCTGCTGCCAGGCGCGCTCGCGTTCGTCCCAGTGCTCGTTGCGATACTGTTCGCGATCCTTGTTTTCCAGCATCGCCTGACACTGACGGAAGCCGTCGCTCCAGCCTTCGGCGTATTGCTTGTCCTTGAGATAACGCGGCACGTTCTTGCGAAATTCGCCGCTGATCGAACCGGCCGCCTGACGACCGCTGATGCATCCGTCATCGAAACCGTCGGCGAACGCCGGTGGATAACCCTTGGCAATCAGGTCTTCGTGAGTGCTCTGACAGCCACCCAGCAACAGCAACACGCCCGCGAACACCGCACACCGCCACATCACACTCTCCCGAGCCGTCACACGGCTGATAGGGAAAGTCTAGAAGCGGATTCGTCGGGCTTTGGTGAAAGGCCTGTCAGTAATTCGTTAACCAGTGGAGATCCCTGTGGGAGCGGGCTTGCCCGCGATGAGGCCATCAGACTCAACATTTCTGTTGACTGATAATTCGCTATCGCGGGCAAGCCCGCTTCCACAGTTTCAGGGATATGTTCGGGATCAGTAGTGATACCACTTCACTTCCAGCATCACTTCGGTCTCCGGCGTGGCCAGATGGCTGAACTCACGCTGGGCGCTCAGGCGCAGGCCGAGGTTGCGCGACAGTTCCCACTGCTGATTCAGGCTCAGGCTACGGCGCACTTCACCATTGAAGAAGTAATCGCCTTTGGCCTCCAGGCTGAGATTGCCCAACGGGTTTTTCCACAAAACGCCGGTATTGAAACCGCCTGCGGGGGAAACGAACTCGGCGAAATCATTGTTGTGTTCAACGCGCACGGTGCCGAGGGCAAAACCCAGCACATCGTCACCCAGCGCCCACGTGCCGCCACCGCCACCGTTGACGTGGCTGACCAGCGTCTCGTCATCATGCTTGCCCGGCACTCGCTCAAGACCGCCGGTGACTTGCCACGACAGCGGCTGCAACAGCGCGTTGCGCGGCGTCAGCGAGCGGATGGTCGCCAGATCCAGTTGCTGAAATTGCCAGTGATTGCCTTCGTACTGGCGCAGCTTCATTTGCAGGATTTCGATCTGTGCGCCGAGGGGGAAACTCTCGGCGTTGTCGTTGAGGTCGTGATAGGCCATGCGCAAGCCGTACTCGCCGAACGCGCGGTCACCGCGCGTGCCGAGACCAGCCTGCCAGGTGCGCGATTCGTGGCCGTCTTCGGGCAGACCCGGTTGGGGAATTTGCAGCTCCGGCGCCGGATTCTTGTTGATCGCCCGCAGCAATTCGAAACTGCGCTGCGCTCGCTGTGGATCACGTTCCTGGCCGTTGGCGCGGTAGCGCTCCAGCCGATACGCCGCGTCAACAATCAGCGCCTGGCGATCCCGGGGCAGGGCCTGGAAGCCTGGATCCTGCAATTGCTGCTGGTCGGCGCTGACTTTCAGCACCCAGTCCTGTTCTTCGCCGCTCAAGGGCTCGGCACGGCTGAGCAGTTCGCGCTCGCGGGACGGACGATATTCGATGTGCTCGACCAGCCCGGCTTCCTTCACCGCTTTGACGGTGTCGGTGGGGATCGCCGTCAGCGGGAATTGCTCGGTCAGGCGCAGGCTCGGGCGCGCCACCTGCAACAGTTCCAGCAGGCGATAGGAGCAGTTTTCATCGAAGAAGAAGTAATCGAACTGGATCTGCTTCAACTCCCACACGTGCTCGACCATTCGCGCGGTTTCGGCTTGCGTCAGATTGAGCCGGTATTCCCACAGATCTCGGTTTTCCAGGCTGCGGTATTCCGAGAGTTTTTCCTGATAGGGCACCAGCGCGAACAGCCCCGGATAACCGCCCATCAGGCCTTTCCAGGCGTAAAGAATGCTGTTGTCCGAACCTTCGATGTAGGCGCCGAAGTTGATCGCGTAGCTGAGCAGAGAAGTCTTGTCGCTTTGTACGTCAGCCTGGTCGATGCGCAGCAGGGTGTGGCCGAACATCGACGACGGGCTGTTGAGGTAGGCCGCCGGGAAAATCATCACCGCGCTGTGGGGCGAGACGTCCTTGAACCATTTCTTGAATTCGGCGCAGTCCGGCGCCGGTAAGTCGGTCAGGTTCAGTTGATCTTTCAACCAGCGGGTGCGTGCCGGGTAAACGCACTGTGCGTGTCGCTCACCGAGACTGGCCGGGGCGTACAACGCCTGCACGGTGGCGGCCAGTTCATGGTCGGGGTGTTCGTTGCCGTCAGGGGCGAGGAAGAATTTTTTGTCGCTGACGTAGCTGCGCCAGCCACCGAGTTTGGCGGTTTCGTAATGACCGAGGGAAATCCAGAAGCGGTCGTTGGCCAGTTGCTGCAAACGTTGAGGGTCGATGTGAGGCGCGGCGGACAGCGGGGCGCAGACACACAGCGCCAGCCAGGCAAGGCGTTTGAGCATAAATGGCAACTTAAGTCGAAAAGAAACAAAGCCCGGGAAGGGCGGGCCGAAAAAATAAAACCCGCTTCCCGAAGGAAGCGGGTGGGTCGAGCTTAAGCCTGAGTCGCGTACTTGGCCAGACGTGGGTCTGCCTTCAGAACGGCCAGGGTGTTGGTATGCACGTCTTCAGCGGTCACGTCAGCCTTGCTGAAGATCTGCTGGAAGTGCTCGTGAGTGACGGCGGCGAAGTGCGCACGGTCTTCCGGCGCCACGCCCAGTACCACGGCATAGGTCGTCAGCGCTTCGCCGTTGCCTTTTGCCATGTCTTCGGACAGCTCGTTCATCATGCCATTCATGGCAAACCAGGATTTGCCGCCATAGGTCAGCGAAGCGTTGGTGGAGCAGCCGTTGGTGCCGGACGTCATGCCGAACGTCGCGTTGCCGGAGGTGCCGTTGGTGGTGGATGCCAGGAAGTGTGCCGGGGTGCCACGCTGACCTTCGAACAGCATGTTGCCCCAACCGCAATCCGGGCCGCCTGGAGCTTGCGCCATGGCGTTGATGGATACAGCGGTGAAGAGAGTACCGAGAAGAATCCGTTTCATAGCTTTGTTCTCTTTGTGTGCATACCAATGGACAGGGTTCTGGCCCCCAAGCTCTGTACGAAACAGATCCAGACGAAGCCAGTGGGCCGGTATTAGTTCCAGCCGCGCAGTTTGGAGTTTAGGCACGTTCCGAGGGTTCCGTGAGTTTTTGCACAATATTTGGAATAAACCCCGGTTTCACGGGGCGGCGCCGCGTGCAGGGCGGTTGTCTATGCTTTGTCGTGTGGCGCGCCTTGCCAGTGGGGCTCGGGCAGCGCCAGAATGCCGCTATCTGCCCCGCCTGATTGTTAAGGAAGCCCGATGCCTGATCCTGTTGCTGCCAGCTTGCGTCTAGCGCCCGAAGCGCTGACCCGTCCGTTTTCCGCTGAACAGTTCAGCTTCACTACCACCAATGATCTGGAGCCCTTTCGCGGTGTGCTCGGCCAGGAACGTGCGGTCGAAGCCTTGCAGTTCGGTGTGGCCATGCCACGCCCCGGTTACAACGTATTTGTCATGGGCGAGCCCGGCACCGGCCGTTTCTCGTTCGTCAAACGCTACCTGAAGGCCGAAGGCAAACGCCTGCAGACCCCGGCGGACTGGGTCTACGTCAACAATTTCGATGAGCCGCGCGAACCCCGCGCTTTGGAGCTGCCATCGGGCAGCGCCGCTGCTTTCATCGGCGACATCAACGGCCTCATCGACAACCTGCTGGCGACCTTTCCTGCGGTGTTCGAGCACCCGTCCTACCAGCAGAAGAAAAGCGCCATCGACCGCGCCTTCAACCAGCGCTACGACAAGGCACTGGATGTCATCGAACGTCTGGCTTTGGAAAAAGACGTCGCCCTGTACCGCGACAGCAGCAACATCGCCTTCACCCCGATGCTCGAAGGCAAGGCGCTGGACGAAGCCGAGTTCGCCCAGTTGCCGGAGGCCGAACGCGAGCGTTTTCATGACGACATCTCCGGCCTCGAAGAGCGCCTGAACGAAGAGCTCGCCAGCCTGCCGCAATGGAAGCGCGAGTCGAGCAACCAGCTGCGTCAGCTCAACGAAGAAACCATCACCCTGGCCTTGCAGCCCTTGCTCGCACCGCTGTCGGAAAAGTACGCGGAAAATGCGGCCGTCTGCGGTTACCTGCAAGCGATGCAGGTCTATCTGCTGAGAACCGTGGTCGAGCAACTGGTCGATGACAGCAAGACCGACGCCGTCGCGCGCAAGCTGCTGGAAGAGCAATATGCGCCGAGCCTGGTGGTCGGCCATCCGGCCAGCGGCGGTGCGCCGGTGGTCTTCGAGCCGCATCCGACCTACGAAAACCTGTTCGGCCGCATCGAGTACACCACCGATCAGGGCGCGCTCTACACCACCTATCGCCAGTTGCGTCCGGGTGCGTTGCACCGCGCCAACGGTGGTTTCCTGATTCTTGAAGCGGAAAAAATGCTCGGCGAGCCGTTTGTCTGGGATGCGCTCAAGCGCGCCCTGCAATCGCGCAAGCTGAAGATGGAATCGCCGCTGGGCGAGATGGGCCGTTTCGCCACCATGACGCTCAACCCGCAGCACATTCCGTTGCAGGTCAAAGTGATCATCATCGGCGCGCGTCAGCTGTATTACACGCTGCAGGACCTTGATCCGGACTTCCAGGAGATGTTCCGTGTTCTGGTGGACTTCGACGAAGACATCCCGATGGTCGACGAAAGCCTGGAGCAGTTCGCCCAGTTGCTGAAAACCCGAACTTCGGAAGAGGGCATGGCGCCGCTGACCGCCGACGCGGTGGCGCGCCTGGCAACTTACAGCGCGCGTTTGGCCGAGCACCAGGGGCGTTTGTCGGCGCGGATCGGCGATCTGTTTCAGTTGGTCAGCGAGGCGGATTTCATCAGGCACCTGGCCAACGATGAAATGACCGACGCCGGCCACATCGAGCGTGCCCTGAAGGCCAAGGCCACCCGCACCGGCCGGGTATCGGCGCGGATTCTCGACGACATGCTGGCGGGGATCATTCTGATCGACACCGACGGCGCCGCAGTCGGCAAGTGCAACGGGCTGACGGTGCTCGAAGTCGGCGACTCGGCGTTCGGCGTGCCGGCGCGGATTTCCGCCACGGTGTACCCGGGCGGCAGCGGCATCGTCGACATCGAGCGCGAGGTCAATCTCGGTCAGCCAATCCACTCCAAGGGCGTGATGATCCTCACCGGGTATCTGGGCAGCCGTTACGCCCAGGAATTCCCGCTGGCGATTTCCGCGAGCATCGCGCTGGAGCAATCCTACGGCTACGTCGATGGCGACAGTGCGTCGCTGGGCGAGGCGTGCACACTGATTTCGGCGTTGTCGAAAACCCCGCTCAAGCAATGCTTCGCGATCACCGGCTCGATCAACCAGTTCGGCGAAGTGCAGGCGGTGGGTGGGGTCAACGAGAAGATCGAAGGCTTCTTCCGTCTCTGCGAAGCACGCGGGCTGACGGGCGAGCAGGGCGCGATCATTCCCCAGGCCAACGTTGCCACGCTGATGCTTGATGAAAAGGTGCTGGCGGCGGTGCGTGCCGGGCAGTTCCACGTTTACGCGGTGCGTCAGGCCGACGAAGCGTTGAGCCTGCTGGTGGGCGAGCCGGCCGGTGAGCCGAACGAACAGGGCGAATTCCCGGAAGGCAGCGTCAATGCGCGGGTGGTGGAGCGCCTGCGGGTGATTGCCGAGATGATCAGTGAAGAGGATCTGAAAGAGGCCGAGAAGGAACTGGCGCAGGAGGCGCTGGCCGAGGCCAAACCGGCGTAAGCCAGGCAGCCATAAAAAAACGGGAGCCTTGTGCTCCCGTTTTTGTTTTGTCGCGAACGTCGGCAAAAGTGCCATCAGTCTGGCGTCAATATTCACACAATGACCATTCGGCGCCTTCTGGTTCTGTGCGGCTTGCGCGGCGGACTTTTCTTCTATTCTCTGCTCAAGGACATCGACAGTATCACTGGATCGAAACAGCTCTTCAGCAAGGGCTGAACACCGGCTTTACCGAGGGTCGCCGCCATGTCGCGCAACCTCTGCCTCACCCGTCAGTGCCTGGGTCTCGTGACCCGTATCGAATGCGCCATCAAGCCGTTGGCCGGCGATAACGGCATGTGGACGTTGCTCTTCGCCGCCGGCATGGCCGGTGAACAACCTTCCGCCATCAAGGCCCAGGGTCCGTTCCACGGACCGATCGCCGCCGAGTCGATTCTCGACACCATCGTTGAAAGCCTGACGATGCACGGCTATGAACTGGCCAATGATCCACAGATCTGGTCGTTGCATCTGCAGGCGCAGTTACGGCAGATCAACGGTGGACGCGGACGCAGCATCGGCACTTTCGATCACTAGAGTGCCGATCATCAGCGCCGATCAGGGCGCAGCGCCCTGGGTCTGCGCCTTGTCGAGTTTGACCTCAAAGCCGTATTGCACGGTGGCGAGGTCGGTTCGCTGGTAGGTTTCCACGTGCGTCGGACGGCCGTAGAAATAATGCACGCCGAATAACGCCGGCCCTTCCGTGCTCGCGTCGTGGCTGACCGACAGAATCCGCTTCAGGTAATGACCGCTGTCGTCCTTGACGAAAAATCGCCATTCGTTGGCGGGGAATCGCTTTAAATCCACCACCAATGCGTTGTTCCTGATTTCCAGACCTTTAGGCAGGGCCTTGGCTTCATAAGCCTGTTTGTCCACCGTGGCCAGGAACAACGGCATCGAGCCGACGGCAATCGCCGGGGTTTCCGGGAACAGGTTCAGGTCGTAGGTGATGGTCGCCTGCAGCGGGTCGACCTGATACGCCTCGGGCGGCAGTTCGATCGGCTCGTCGAGTTTGCCGTTGTGTTTTTCAGTGAAGAACGTCACCGGGCTTTCGCCGGGGCTGAAGTCGTCGCCGAGCATTTCATCGTTGAAGGTTTTGCGGTGGTCGAATTCGATGCGCGCGGCGCTCGGCTCTTCAACCGACTGGCGGATATGAACGCCGCTTTTCAGCTGTTCTTCAGTCAGGGACGCGCCCTTGAGCCAGTCGGGCGCGAGGTCATCGTAGACGGTGATCGGCAGGTCGAGCGGCTGCACGGTTTTTTCCGTGGTGTGCGGATCGAATTCGCGCACGGGCAAATCCAGCGCCTTGCGGGTGACGGTTGCTTCGGAAAAATCCAGCAGGCTGACTTCGAGGGCGTCGATCGGGCCGTTGAAGTACACCTTGTTGTAGTGGCGCGGATGCTGCTGTTCAAAGGCCTGTTGTTCATCGTCCAGCTTTTTTTCCAGCGTCTCGCTCCAGGCTTTTTGCTGTTGCAGGTAGGCCAGCTGCTTTTGATAGAACGCCACCTGCTCGGGGTTTTCATTGATGGCGCCGGCCCGCACCAGATACTGGCCCGTCGAATCGCGGGCCTGGACGATCAACGGATTGAGCCGGGTATTGGCGACTTCCGGGGCGAGCGGCAGTTGGTTGCTGAACTCGAGTTCGGCGTAGTGTGTGTCCAGTTTCAGCAAGGTCACGCTGAGGCTGCCATCGGAGCGGGTCTGGCCGACGTCCTTTTTATCCAGATTGAAACTGTGCAGGCGTTTCGGGACGATGACTTCCACCTGGCCTTGCAGGCTGACCGGGCGCGGCAGGTTGTTCTTGTCGACATTCAGCCCTTCGATGAACGGGTAAGTGACAGTCAGGTCATCGGGGTTGGTGACGTTGGAACTGGAAGGACTGAGCTGAATGCCCGGATCGGTTTCCGACCATTCCGGTTGATAGGCAATCACCCGTTTGTTGCTCAGGGTCACCGAGCGCCACTCCACGCCATGGGGGAACAGAAAGCCGCCGGGGATGTTGAGATTGAAAGGGAACACCGGTTGCAGATCGGTGAGGTAATCGGAACTGGAATCCTTGTGCAGCACGAACAGGCCGTTGATGAAGGTATCGACCAGCGTCTGCGGCGTGGGGTAGTGCCTGAGCACGCCGAGGGCGTCTTCGCCGTATTCGGTAATGGACGGTTTGTTGTCGAGCTTCTGTTGCGCGCGTTCGAGCAACAGCAGCGAACGGCCGAGTTCGGTCACGGCGTCCTTGAGTTTGGGGTCGGTGATGGCGTCCAGCGACTGCTCGAACTGCGCGGTCTTTTCCTCGAGGCTGACGGCAGGCTTTTCATCGCCGGGCGAACACCCGCCAAGCAACAGGGCAAAGCAAATTCCGGCAGTCGTTATCGGCAATCGCACATCCATTTCCCGTCTTCCTGTGCACTGTCGCTGGGCTGTCAATGGTTTGGACACTAGCAGAAAAACTTTGACACACACACGCAGGTGGCGGATTTCCGGGCGGTTTCTGGCTGTCATGGGCGGCTGGTATACTCGCCGCCGATTTCAACCCTTCTTGTGTGAGAGTCAATGGAACGCTTTATCGAAAATGCAATGTACGCCACGCGCTGGCTGCTGGCGCCGATCTACATCGGGCTGTCCCTGGGGCTGCTGGCGCTGGCATTGAAATTCTTCCAGGAAGTGTTTCATGTCATTCCCAACGTTTTCTCCATGGCCGAGTCCGAGCTGATTCTGGTGCTGCTGTCGCTGATCGACATGGCGCTGGTCGGCGGCTTGCTGGTGATGGTGATGATTTCCGGCTACGAGAACTTCGTCTCCGAGCTGAACATCGATGAAGGCAAGGAAAAGCTCAGCTGGCTGGGCACCATGGACTCCTCGTCGCTGAAGATGAAAGTGGCGGCGTCGATCGTTGCAATCTCTTCGATCCATCTGCTGCGGATCTTCATGGATGCCAAGAACGTCGATCCCGAGCACCTGATGTGGTACGTGATCATCCACATGACCTTCGTGATCTCGGCGTTTGCCATGGGTTATCTGGACAAGCTCACCAAGCACTGATGAGCTGACGATTGCTGTAACAAAACCGCCCGTCTGTTGCGAAACAGACGGGCGGTGTCGTTTGTGGCTTGTGCTTTGATCCGCCGAGGCATATCCCTGTAGGTCTCAAGGCTTGCCACCGCGTGAGGTGCGTTCATGAACCTGCAAGAGTTGAATGCGTTTGCCGTCGCCAGAAAGGTCGACGAACTGAACCTGATCTCCATGGAAGGCGGGATCTATCTGCTTGAGGCCCGGATGCATGGCGCGGCGTATCCGCTGAGCGATCCGCAGGGGAATATGCTGACGCTGCGTTCGGTCGAGCATGCCCGGGATGTGCTGCATAACTTTCCGGTGCTGCCGTTCAACCTGGTGCACACCTCGGTGCACGATGAAATGTGCGGTCTTGGCGCCAGTGGCGAAGAAAGCCTGAAGGTGCCGCTGGCTTGGCGATCCGCGCTGTAGGCCCTGGGGCCTGATCAATGCCGGAACATCTGTGCTAGTCTGCTCGCCCTTTTGGTTCCGGGCGCGCCGGGACGCGCTGTGTACGCACGGCAGGTCCTGAGGCCGTCCGCACAGCGGAGCAGTGTCATGTCCGAAGTTAATCTGTCCACCGACGAAACCCGCGTCAGCTACGGTATTGGCCGTCAGTTGGGTGACCAGCTGCGCGACAACCCGCCACCGGGTGTCAGCCTGGACGCCATCCTGGCCGGTCTGACCGACGCGTTCGCCGGTAAGGAAAGCCGTGTAAGTCAGGAAGCCATGTCCGCCAGCTTCAAGGTGATCCGCGAGATCATGCAAGCCGAAGCCGCTGCCAAGGCTGAAGCCGCTGCTGGCGAAGGCCTGGCATTCCTGGCTGAAAACGCCAAGAAAGAAGGCATCACCACCCTGGCCTCCGGTCTGCAATTCGAAGTGCTGACGCAGGGCGAAGGCGCCAAGCCATCCCGTGAAGACACCGTGCGTACTCACTACCACGGCACGCTGATCGACGGCACTGTGTTCGACAGCTCCTACGAGCGTGGCCAGCCCGCTGAATTCCCTGTTGGCGGCGTTATCGCTGGCTGGACCGAAGCCCTGCAACTAATGAATGCCGGCAGTAAATGGCGTCTGTATGTGCCGAGCGAGCTGGCTTACGGTGCTCAAGGCGTTGGCAGCATCCCGCCGCACAGCGTTCTGGTGTTCGACGTCGAGCTGCTCGACGTTCTGTAATCCCGTTACCCTGCACAAGCGTGGCTTGTGCAGGGTTTCCTCGCCGTTCTCATACTTCGATCTTGTTGTGCAGTTCACTGGTCGGGCGCAAGGCCCGGGCATAGCAGAACAGGAACAGATTGCGCACCAGCTCCTTGAGCACCAATGGCTCGCTGGAACTCAGGCCGCTGACGTCAAGATCCCCTTGATCCTGCAGTTCATGCAGGGCTTCTTCTTCCAGTACGGCACAGACTTCACCGGTTTCCCGATGCAGGATCCTGAGGTACGGATGCGGGCGATCCAGCCAGGCGTCGATCAAATAAGTCATGGGTCTCATCTCCATTGAAAGGTTTCAATGAGAATAATTCTTATTCGTCAAATAGCAAGCGCCTATTGGCGGTTTGTGATTTTTTGCGGGTAAAGATTGCGTAAGGTCAAAACGGCTGGCGTTTGGCTATCGCGAGGATTTGCTGGGGATTGCGGGGGAGGGCGAAGCTCCATCCCACGGCGGGCGCGGGATGGAAGACAGCAGACTCAGACTTTTCTGACGAACTCGGATTTGAGTTTCATCGGGCCGATGCCGTCGATCTTGCAGTCGATGTCGTGATCGCCATCGCACAGGCGGATGTTCTTGACCTTGGTGCCGACCTTGACCACCAGCGAGGTGCCCTTGACCTTCAGGTCCTTGATCACGGTGATGGTGTCGCCGTCCTGCAGGACGTTACCGACCGAATCTTTCTTCACGGCATCATCGGACGCCACTTCGGCTTCACCGCCGGCAGACCACTCGTGGGCGCACTCCGGGCACACCAGTTGGGTGCCGTCTTCGTAGGTGTATTCGGAATTGCATTTCGGGCAGGGTGGCAACGTGCTCACTAAGGCTCCTTGGAGAGGGGATCGCTAAAAGTCGCACATTGTATAGGGTTTTAGCCGCCGATGGCAGGCAACAAAAAACCGCAGGCTCCAACGGAGGCTGCGGTTTTTAGATGACGCGATGCTGATCAGTGCGTGCGGGCGACCGCGAACTCGCTCAGCTCAACCAGCGCATCGCGGTATTCGCTGGCCGGCAGCGCGTCGAGGCACTTGATCGCACGGGCCACGTAATCACGGGCCAGTTGCGCTGTGTATTCCAGCGAACCGGAGGCTTCCACGGCGATGCGGATGCTTTCCAGGTCTTCGATCCCGCCTTTCTGGATTGCCTGGCGTACCAGTGCGGCTTGCTCTGGCGTGCCTTCGCGCATGGTGTAGATCAGCGGCAGGGTCGGCTTGCCTTCGGCCAGATCGTCACCGACGTTCTTGCCCAGGGTTTCGGCGTCGCCCTT
Organism: Candidatus Pseudomonas auctus; assembly: GCF_048654275.1. Classification (NCBI taxonomy): domain Bacteria; kingdom Pseudomonadati; phylum Pseudomonadota; class Gammaproteobacteria; order Pseudomonadales; family Pseudomonadaceae; genus Pseudomonas; species Candidatus Pseudomonas auctus. The sequence goes on from NZ_JBJYZK010000008.1 coordinate 250,379, forward strand.
GTAGTCGAGCAGGTCGTCGACCAGTTGGAACGCCACGCCCAGGTGATCGCCGAAGGTGCGCAGGGCTTCGCTCTGCTCGGCGGTGGCACCGGCCAGCGCCGCGGCACTGTGGGTCGAAGCCTCGAAGAGCATCGCGGTCTTGCCGCGGATGACTTCCATGTAGGTTTCTTCGGTGGTGCTGGCGTCGCGGACCTTGGACAGTTGCAGCACTTCGCCTTCGGCGATGATGCGCGTGGCCTGAGACAGGATCTTCATCACCGGCATCGAGCCCAGTTCGACCATCATCTCGAACGAACGCGAGTACAGGAAGTCGCCCACCAGTACGCTCGGGGCGTTGCCCCACATGGCGTTGGCGGTGGAGCGGCCACGGCGCATGCCGGACATGTCGACCACGTCGTCATGCAGCAGGGTGGCGGTGTGCAGGAATTCGATGGTGGCGGCCAGCAGGCGCATGTCGTCGCCTTCGCGACCCAGGGCCTTGCCACACAGCAGCACCAATAAAGGACGCAGGCGTTTGCCGCCGGCCGACGTGATGTAATCGCCGATTTTCGATACCAGCGGCACTCGGGAAGTCAGCTGCTTCTTGATGATGCCGTCGACGGCGCTAAAATCGTCCGCCACCGCGCGGTAGAAAGCTTGGGGTTGCATCAGCGACAGGTGCTCCAGAAGGGTTGCGCGGCATGCTAGGACCCACGTCCGGGCCTGTCAAGGCGCGATGGACGGCCCCTTGCATGACTTCGAAGGCTTGCGTACAATCGCGCACCCTGAACTTCCTGGGCAGCACCTGCCTTACGCAATTGCACTTGGGCCGTTCCAGCCCCATGCAGCCATGCCAGCCAATACCTCTTCTTATAAAGAGCTGGGTGAGCAGGATTATCGGAGAAATACCATGTACGCAGTAATCGTTACCGGCGGTAAGCAATACAAGGTCGCTGAAGGTGAATACCTGAAGATCGAAAAACTGGAAGTCGCCACTGGCGAATCCGTGACTTTTGACCGCGTTCTGTTGGTCGCCAACGGCGACGACGTGAACATCGGCGCACCTGTTGTTGCTGGCGCAACCGTCAAGGCTGAAGTGATCTCCCAAGGTCGTCACGATAAAGTCCGCATCATCAAGTTCCGTCGCCGTAAGCACCACATGAAGCGTATGGGCCACCGCCAGTGGTTCACCGAGATCAAAATCACCGGTATTCAGGCTTAATTACAGCCTAATTCCTCACTAGGAGAATTGAACTCATGGCACACAAAAAAGCTGGTGGTAGTACCCGTAACGGTCGCGACTCAGAAGCCAAACGCCTTGGCGTGAAGATGTATGGCGGCCAGGTCATCAAGGCCGGCAACATCATCGTGCGTCAGCGCGGCACCCAATTCCACGCTGGCTACGGCGTTGGCATGGGTAAAGATCACACCCTCTTCGCGAAAATCGAAGGCGTGATCAAGTTCGAAGTAAAAGGCGCCTTCGGTCGTCGTTACGTGAGCGTTGTCGCAGCCTAACTGCGAGAGTGCTGGAGAAGCCCTGTCTTGCGACGGGGCTTTTTCGTTTGTGGGGTGAGTCTCTTGCAAAGCTGTTTGTATGGGCTGCCGGCGTGCGATGCAGGTCGTGGATTGGGGTCGCTGCGCTCATTTTTGCAAGAGTCTTATGTCTTGATTGTTTTTCGGCTCGTCCGTACGGCGAGAGGCGTTGGTTATGAAGTTTGTTGATGAAGTATCGATCCGCGTAAAGGCTGGCGACGGCGGCAATGGCTGCATGAGTTTCCGTCGGGAAAAATTCATTGAAAACGGCGGCCCGAACGGTGGTGATGGCGGTGACGGCGGTTCCATCTACATGATGGCCGACGAAAACCTCAACACCCTGGTGGACTACCGTTACACCCGGCACTTCGATGCCGAGCGTGGCTCCAACGGCGGCAGCACCGACTGCACCGGCAAGAAGGGTGAAGACCTGATCCTGCGCGTGCCGGTCGGCACCACCGTGATCGACTCCGCCACCCAGGAAGTCATCGGCGACCTGACCAAAGCCGGTCAGAAACTGATGGTGGTGCAGGGCGGCTGGCACGGTCTGGGTAACACCCGTTTCAAATCCAGTACCAACCGTGCGCCGCGCCAGACCACGCCGGGCAAGCCGGGCGAGCAGCGCGACCTGAAACTGGAAATGAAAGTGCTGGCCGACGTCGGTCTGCTCGGTCTGCCGAACGCCGGTAAAAGTACCTTTATCCGCTCGGTGTCGGCTGCCAAGCCGAAAGTTGCCGATTACCCGTTTACCACCCTGGTGCCGAACCTCGGTGTGGTCAGCGTCGATCGCTGGAAAAGCTTCGTCATCGCCGACATTCCGGGTCTGATCGAAGGCGCTTCCGATGGTGCCGGTCTGGGTATTCGTTTCCTCAAACACCTGGCGCGTACCCGTCTGTTGCTGCACCTCGTCGACATGGCGCCACTGGATGAAAGCAGCGCGCCGGACGCCGCTGAAGTGATCGTCAACGAGCTGATCAAGTTCAGCCCGTCGCTGGCCGAGCGTGATCGCTGGCTGGTGCTGAACAAGTGCGACCAGATCCTCGAAGAAGAGCACGAAGCGCGGGTCAAGGAAATCGTCGATCGTCTGGAGTGGACCGGTCCGGTCTACGTGATCTCGGCCATCGCCAAAGAAGGCACCGAGCGCCTGACGCGCGACATCATGCGTTATCTGGAAGATCGTGCCGATCGCTTGGCCAATGACCCGGCCTACAAGGAAGAGCTGGCCGATCTGGATCAGCGCATCGAAGACGAAGCCCGTGCGCAGTTGCAGGCGCTGGATGACAAGCGTGCCCTGCGTCGCAGCGGCGTGAAGTCGGTCCATGACATCGGCGACGATGACTGGGACGAAGAAGATGTGGATGACGAAGACGGTCCGGAAATCATTTACGTGCGTGACTGATTCGTTGCAGTAAACTTAAGCGCCGCTCAATCGAGCGGCGTTTTAGTATCTGGAAATCGATTGTTGGTCACGAAGAACCACGAATAACGTCACGGGCAGTGCCAGGTCGCGCTGCCCTCAAGCTAAGGTTGAAGATGATGCGGAGCAAGGTGACAGGTGCGCAGCGTTGGGTCGTGAAGATCGGCAGCGCTTTGCTGACGGCGGATGGCAAAGGGCTGGATCGCGCGGCAATGAGTGTCTGGGTCGAGCAGATGGTGGCTTTGCACGAGGCCGGCGTCGAGCTGGTGCTGGTGTCCTCCGGGGCAGTGGCGGCGGGCATGAGTCGCCTGGGCTGGACTGCGCGACCCAGTGCGATGCACGAGCTCCAGGCTGCCGCTGCAATCGGTCAGATGGGCCTGGTGCAAGCCTGGGAATCGAGCTTTGCCGAGCATGGCCGGCACACCGCGCAGATTCTCCTGACCCACGACGACCTGTCCGATCGCAAGCGCTACCTGAACGCCCGCAGCACCTTGCGCGCGCTGGTCGAGCTGAAAGTCATCCCGGTGATCAACGAGAACGACACTGTGGTCACCGACGAGATCCGCTTCGGCGACAACGACACGCTTGCAGCGCTGGTGGCCAACCTGGTCGAGGCCGATCTGCTGGTGATCCTGACGGATCGCGACGGTATGTTCGACGCCGATCCGCGCAATAACCCTGATGCCCAGCTGATTTACGAAGCGCGCGCCGATGATCCGACGCTGGATGCGGTGGCGGGCGGTACCGGTGGTGCGCTGGGGCGTGGCGGCATGCAGACCAAGCTGCGCGCGGCACGTCTGGCGGCGCGTTCCGGGGCGCACACCATCATTGTCGGCGGGCGTCTGGAGCGCGTGCTCGATCGTCTGAAGGCGGGTGAGCGCATCGGTACGCTGCTGTCGCCTGAGCGCGGCATGCTCGCGGCGCGCAAACAGTGGCTGGCCGGTCATCTGCAAACCCGTGGCACGCTGGTGCTGGATGATGGCGCGGTTTCCGCTCTGTCTCAGGGCAATAAAAGCCTGCTGCCGGTCGGGGTCAAACTGGTTCAGGGCAGTTTCCGTCGCGGCGAAATGGTGGTGTGCGTGGCGCCGGACGGTCGAGAGATTGCCCGTGGCCTGGCCAATTACAGCGCGCTGGAAGCACAAAAAATCATCGGTCAGTCGTCGGATGCGATTGTCGGTTTGCTGGGTTACATGGCTGAGCCGGAACTGGTTCACCGTGACAACCTGATTCTGGTGTAAGGAAAAACGCGATGCGTATGGCAAAAGGATTGTTGGGCTTGCTGGTGGTGTTGCCATTGCTGGCCTCGGCCGAGGAAATCGGCCAGGTGTCGACGGTGTTCAAGTTTGTCGGGCCGAACGACCGGATTGTGGTCGAGGCGTTCGATGACCCGAAGGTCGAGGGTGTGACCTGCTACCTGTCGCGCGCCAAGACCGGTGGTGTGAAGGGTGGGTTGGGTCTGGCCGAGGATCGTGCCGAGGCGTCCATTGCTTGCCGCCAGGTCGGGCCGATCAACTTCAGGGGCGAGTTGAAGGATGGTGAAGAGGTTTTCAAGGAGCGCACTTCGCTGGTGTTCAAGACCATGCAGGTGGTGCGCTTCCTCGACAAGAAGCGCAATACGCTGGTCTATCTGGTCTACAGTGATCGTCTGATCGAGGGTAGCCCGCAGAATGCGGTGACGGCGATCCCGATTCTGCCGTGGGCGTCAGCTCATTAATCACGCGTAAAAAAAGAGGAGTCGATTGGCAAGCCGATTGGCTCCTCTTTTTTGGGTCTTGATTTCAGCAAATCGCAGGCAATAAAAAACCGACCCTGAGGTCGGTTTTTTAATGACTACGTCGCTTAGGCAGCTTCTTTCAGTGCCTTGACGTGGCCATTCAGACGGCTCTTATGACGAGCAGCCTTGTTCTTGTGGATGATGCCTTTATCGGCCATGCGGTCGATAACTGGCACAGCCAGAACGTATGCAGCTTGAGCTTTTTCAGCGTCTTTTGCGTCGATGGCTTTAACTACATTCTTGATGTAGGTACGAACCATGGAACGCAGGCTGGCGTTGTGGCTGCGACGCTTCTCAGCCTGTTTTGCACGTTTTTTGGCGGAAGGTGAGTTGGCCACCGTCGAGCTCCTCGAAAGACTTTTTAGGAAATAGCAAACAAAATAGGCCGCGAATCATGCCGATGAGTTGAAGTCTTGTCAAGGGCGCTTGAAACGTTCCGCTAAGTGGTAGGCGTGGTGCGACGGGATATTTCTTTCCGGCGTGTGACCTGTAAACTCGCGAGCTTTGGCTCTGTGCTGTTGCGGCGCGGAGTATCGCACAAGTGGGCGCGTTATTCGCCTGCTGTTTATCGACAGGCACACATTCCTTCAATGAATCTGCTCAAATCGTTGGCCGCCGTCAGCTCTATCACGATGCTTTCCCGGATTCTCGGGTTTGTTCGCGACACGCTCATCGCCCGCACCTTCGGCGCCGGAATGGCGACCGACGCCTTCTTCATCGCCTTCAAACTGCCCAATCTGCTGCGCAGGATTTTCGCCGAGGGCGCGTTTTCCCAGGCTTTTGTGCCGATCCTGGCCGAGTATAAAAGCCAGAAGGGCGAAGAGGCGACCCGCACCTTTATTGCCTACGTTTCCGGTCTGCTGACGCTGGTGCTGGCGCTGGTCACCGCGCTGGGCATGATTGCCGCGCCCTGGGTGATCTGGGCCACAGCGCCGGGTTTCACCGATACCCCGGAAAAATTCCAGCTGACCTCCGACCTGCTGCGAGTGACCTTCCCTTATATATTGCTGATCTCCCTGTCTTCCCTGGCAGGTGCGATCCTCAATACCTGGAACCGTTTCTCGGTGCCGGCATTCGTGCCGACCCTGCTCAACGTCAGCATGATCGTGTTTTCGCTGTTCCTGACGCCGTATTTCGATCCGCCGGTCATGGCCCTTGGCTGGGCGGTGCTGGTCGGTGGCCTCGCGCAGCTGCTCTATCAACTGCCGCACCTGAGAAAGATCGGCATGCTGGTGCTGCCGCGTCTGAATCTGCGCGATACCGGTGTCTGGCGGGTCATGAAGCAGATGTTGCCGGCCATCATCGGCGTCTCGGTCAGCCAGATTTCCCTGATCATCAACACTATTTTCGCCTCGTTCCTGGTGGCGGGCTCTGTGTCGTGGATGTATTACGCCGACCGTCTGATGGAGCTGCCGTCCGGTGTGCTCGGTGTGGCGCTGGGCACGATCCTGCTGCCGACATTGGCCAAGACCTATGCGAGCAAGGATCGCCACGAATATTCGCGGATTCTCGACTGGGGCCTGCGGCTGTGCTTCGTGCTGGTACTGCCGTGTGCGCTGGCGCTGGGTATCCTGGCCGAACCGTTAACCGTTTCGCTGTTCCAGTACGGCCAGTTCAGCGGCTTTGACGCGCAGATGACGCAGCGGGCATTGATTGCCTATTCTGTCGGTCTGCTCGGGATTATCGTGATCAAGGTGCTGGCGCCTGGCTTCTATGCGCAACAGAACATCCGGACACCGGTAAAAATCGCAATCTTCACTCTGGTGGTCACGCAGTTGTTCAATCTGGTGTTGATCGGCCCGCTGGCGCACGCTGGCCTTGCGTTGGCGATCAGCGCCGGTGCCTGCCTGAACGCCGGACTGCTGTTCTATCAACTGCGCAAGCAACAGATGTATCAACCACAGCCGGGCTGGCTGAAGTTCGGTTTCAAGCTGGTGGTTGCGGTGGCGGTGATGTCGGCCGTGCTGTTGATCGGCATGCATTTCATGCCCGCGTGGGATCAGGGTCACATGCTGGAGCGCTTCCTGCGCCTGGGCGCGTTGGTGATTGCTGGCGTGGTCGCCTATTTCGGCATGTTGCTGCTGCTTGGTTTCCGCCTGCGCGACTTCAATCGCAAGGCGTTGAGCTGAGGTTTCACCCCTGAAAGACGGACGCGAGCCGGCAGTTTTGTCGGCTCGATCACTTTGGGTTACGGTGTTGCCTGTCGTCGGCCGTCTGGTGTGGTTATAATCGGCCACTTTATGAGCAAGAAGCGCGTTATGCAGCTGGTTCGAGGCCTCCACAATCTGCGCCCCCAGCATCGGGGCTGCGTCGCCACTATTGGCAACTTTGACGGTGTTCACCGTGGTCACCAGGCCATCCTGGCCCGACTGCGTGAGCGTGCGCTCGAGTTGGGCGTACCCAGCTGCGTGGTGATTTTCGAGCCACAGCCACGGGAGTTCTTTGCCCCGGAGACCGCGCCGGCGCGTCTGGCCCGGTTGCGCGACAAGCTGCAACTGCTGGCCGCTGAAGGTGTCGACCGGGTCTTGTGTCTGGCCTTCAACCAGCGCTTGAGCAAGCTCAGCGCCAGCGAGTTCGTCGATACCATCCTGGTCGATGGCCTCGGCGTGCAGCATCTGGAGGTCGGTGATGATTTCCGCTTCGGTTGCGACCGCCTCGGCGATTTCGATTTCCTGTTGCAGGCCGGCCAGGTTCACGGTTTTACCGTCGAAGCCGCGCAAACCGTCGAGCTGGACGGCATTCGTGTCAGCAGCACTCAGGTGCGCAACGCGTTGGCCGCCGCCGATTTTGCTTTGGCTGAGCGTCTGCTCGGCCGCCCGTACCGGATTGCCGGTCGCGTGCTGCATGGCCAGAAACTGGCCCGGCAGTTGGGTACGCCCACGGCGAACATTCAACTGAAACGCCGTCGCGTGCCGTTCACCGGGGTTTACCTGGTCGACGTCGACATCGACGGCAAGACCTGGCCCGGCGTCGCCAATATCGGCGTTCGGCCCACGGTCCAAGGTGATGGCAAGGCCCACCTTGAAGTCCATCTTTTAGATTTTGCCGGCGATCTGTATGACCGGCGTTTGACGGTGGTTTTCCACCAGAAGCTGCGTGAAGAGCAGCGTTTCGCCTCCCTGGAGGCATTGAAAACGGCGATCAGCGCGGATGTCGCCGCCGCCCGTGCACTAGCCGCACCTAGCGCCCATCGCTAATGAAGAGCCTTAAATGACCGACTATAAAGCCACGCTAAACCTTCCGGACACCGCCTTCCCAATGAAGGCCGGCCTGCCACAGCGCGAACCGCAGATCCTGCAGCGCTGGGACAGTATTGGCCTGTACGGAAAGTTGCGCGAGATTGGCAAGGATCGTCCGAAGTTCGTCCTGCACGACGGCCCTCCGTACGCCAACGGTACGATTCACATCGGTCACGCACTGAACAAGATTCTCAAGGACATGATCATCCGCTCGAAGACCCTGTCGGGCTTCGACGCGCCGTATGTCCCGGGCTGGGACTGCCACGGCCTGCCGATCGAGCACAAGGTCGAAGTGACCCACGGCAAGAACCTGGGCGCGGACAAGACCCGCGAACTGTGCCGTGCCTACGCCACCGAGCAGATCGAAGGGCAGAAGACCGAGTTCATCCGCCTCGGCGTCCTGGGCGACTTCGCCAATCCGTACAAGACCATGAACTTCAAGAACGAGGCCGGTGAAATCCGCGCCCTCGCCGAAATCGTCAAGGGCGGTTTCGTGTTCAAGGGCTTGAAACCGGTGAACTGGTGCTTCGATTGCGGTTCGGCCCTGGCCGAAGCGGAAGTCGAGTACGAGAACAAGAAGTCCTCGACCATCGACGTAGCGTTCCCGATCGCTGACGAGGCCAAACTGGCCGCCGCATTCGGTCTGCCGTCGCTGGGCAAACCGGCCTCGATCGTGATCTGGACCACCACCCCGTGGACCATCCCGGCCAACCAGGCGCTCAACGTTCATCCGGAATTCACCTACGCCCTGGTCGACATCGGCGACAAGCTGCTGGTGCTGGCTGAAGAACTGGTCGAATCCTGCCTGACCCGTTACGGCGTCGAAGGCACCGTATTGGCCACCGCACCGGGTTCGGCGCTGGAACTGATCAATTTCCGTCACCCGTTCTATGACCGTCTGTCGCCAGTGTATCTGGCCGACTACGTGGAACTGGGCGCCGGCACCGGCGTGGTTCACTCCGCGCCGGCCTACGGCGTGGACGACTTCGTGACCTGCAAGAAATACGGCATGGTCAACGACGACATCCTCAACCCGGTACAAAGCAATGGCGTCTACGTGCCGTCGCTGGAGTTCTTCGGCGGCCAGTTCATCTGGAAGGCCAACCCGGCCATCGTCGAAAAACTGACCGAAGTCGGTGCGCTGCTGCACACCACCGTCATCGAACACAGCTACATGCACTGCTGGCGCCACAAGACCCCGCTGATCTACCGCGCCACCGCGCAGTGGTTCATCGGCATGGACAAAGAGCCGGTCAGCGGCGACACCCTGCGCGTACGCTCGCTCAAAGCCATCGAAGACACCAAGTTCGTCCCGGCCTGGGGCCAGGCGCGCCTGCACTCGATGATCGCCAACCGTCCGGACTGGTGCATCTCCCGTCAGCGCAACTGGGGCGTGCCGATCCCGTTCTTCCTGAACAAGGAAAGCGGCGAGCTGCACCCACGCACCGTCGAGCTGATGGAAGAAGTCGCCAAGCGCGTTGAAGTCGAAGGCATCGAAGCCTGGTTCAAACTCGACGCGGCCGAACTGCTGGGCGATGAAGCGCCGCAGTACGACAAGATCAGCGACACCCTCGACGTCTGGTTCGACTCGGGCACCACGCACTGGCACGTCCTGCGCGGTTCGCACCCGATGGGCCACGAGACCGGCCCGCGTGCCGACCTGTACCTGGAAGGTTCGGACCAGCACCGTGGCTGGTTCCACTCGTCCTTGCTGACCGGTTGCGCCATCGACAACCACGCGCCGTATCGCGAGCTGCTGACCCACGGTTTCACCGTGGACGAGTCCGGCCGCAAGATGTCCAAGTCCCTGGGCAACGTGATCGCGCCGCAGAAAGTCAACGACACCCTGGGCGCCGACATCATGCGTCTGTGGGTCGCTTCGACCGACTACTCCGGCGAAATGGCGGTGTCCGAGCAGATCCTGCAACGCAGTGCGGATGCCTACCGTCGTATCCGTAACACCGCGCGTTTCCTGCTTTCCAACCTGACCGGCTTCGACCCGGCCACCGACCTGCTGCCGGCCGAAGAGATGCTGGCACTGGATCGCTGGGCGGTTGACCGTACCCTGCTGCTGCAACGCGAGCTGCAAGAGCACTACGGCGAATACCGTTTCTGGAACGTCTACTCGAAGATCCACAACTTCTGCGTGCAGGAGCTGGGTGGTTTCTATCTGGATATCATCAAGGACCGCCAGTACACCACCGGCGCCGACAGCAAGGCCCGTCGTTCGTGCCAGACTGCGCTGTTCCACATCTCCGAAGCGCTGGTGCGCTGGATCGCGCCGATCCTGGCGTTCACCGCCGACGAGCTGTGGCAATACCTGCCGGGCGAGCGCAACGAATCGGTGATGCTCAACACCTGGTACGAAGGCCTGACCGAGTTGCCGGAAGGCTTCGAGCTGGGGCGCGAGTACTGGGATCGCATCATGGAAGTGAAGGTGGCGGTCAACAAAGAGATGGAAATCCAGCGCGCGGCCAAGGCCGTCGGTGGCAACCTGCAAGCCGAAGTGACGCTGTTCGCCGAAGACGCGCTGACTGCCGACCTGGCCAAATTGAGCAACGAGCTGCGCTTTGTCCTGATCACCTCGACTGCCACTGTTGCGCCGTTCGTGCAGGCTCCGGCCGATGCTGTGGCCACCGAAGTCAGCGGCCTGAAGCTGAAGATCGTCAAATCCGCCTTCCCGAAATGTGCCCGTTGCTGGCACTGCCGCGAAGACGTCGGCGTGAACCCGGAGCATCCGGAAATCTGCGGCCGTTGCGTGGACAACATCGATGGCGCCGGCGAGGTTCGTCACTATGCCTAATGCCGTTGGCCGTTTCGGACGGCTGAGCTGGCTCTGGTTGAGCTTGCTGGTTCTGGTCATCGACCAGGCCAGCAAGTTCTACTTCGAAGGCAAGCTCGAGATGTTCCAGCAGATCGTGATCATCCCTGATTACTTCAGCTGGACCCTGGCCTACAACACCGGCGCTGCCTTCAGCTTCCTCGCGGACAGCTCCGGCTGGCAGCGCTGGCTGTTCGCGCTGATCGCGATTGTGGTCAGTGCGGTGCTGGTGGTCTGGCTCAAGCGTCTGGGGCGCAACGAAACCTGGCTGGCCATCGCGCTGGCGCTGGTGCTGGGCGGCGCACTGGGCAACCTTTATGACCGCATTGCCCTGGGCCATGTGATCGACTTCATTCTGGTGCACTGGCAGAACCGCTGGTACTTCCCGGCGTTCAACTTCGCCGACAGCGCCATCACCGTTGGTGCGGTGATGCTGGCACTGGACATGTTCAAAAGTAAAAAAACCGGAGAAGCCGTTCATGACTGAACAGGTATTGGCTGAGCAACGCATCGGCCAGAACACGGAAGTCACCTTGCACTTTGCATTGCGCCTGGAGAACGGCGACACGGTCGACAGCACTTTCGACAAAGCCCCTGCGACTTTCAAGGTCGGCGACGGCAACCTGCTGCCGGGCTTCGAGGCGGCGCTGTTCGGCTTCAAGGCCGGCGACAAGCGTACCCTGACCGTCGAGCCGGAAAACGCCTTCGGCCAGCCGAACCCGCAAAACGTACAGATCATCCCGCGTTCGCAGTTTGCGGACATGGAACTGTCGCCGGGGCTGCTGGTGATCTTCAACGATGCGGCCAATACTGAGCTGCCGGGTGTGGTGAAAGAGTTCGACGACGCGCAAGTGACCGTTGACTTCAACCACCCGCTGGCAGGCAAGACGCTGACCTTTGACGTGGAAATCTTCTCCGTCAAAGCGCTCTGAGTAACACAGCAGAACCCCTGTGGGAGCGGGCTTGCTCGCGAATGCTGACTGACATTCAACATAAACGTTGTCTGACACAGCGCTTTCGCGAGCAAGCCCGCTCCCACAGGGATTGCAATGATCCATTTTCTTGCGCGCAAGACACGAGGCACAGCATGCAAATCAAACTCGCCAACCCCCGTGGCTTCTGCGCCGGCGTGGACCGGGCGATCGAAATCGTCAACCGCGCCCTGGAAGTCTTCGGACCGCCGATCTATGTGCGTCATGAAGTGGTGCACAACAAGTTCGTGGTCGAAGACCTGCGCAGTCGTGGCGCGATCTTCGTCGAAGAGCTGGATCAGGTGCCGGACGATGTCATCGTGATCTTCAGTGCCCACGGCGTCTCGCAAGCTGTGCGTAGCGAAGCCGCCGGCCGTGGCCTGAAAGTGTTCGACGCCACCTGCCCGCTGGTGACCAAGGTGCACATCGAAGTCGCGAAATACAGCCGCGACGGCCGTGAATGCATCCTGATCGGCCACGCCGGTCACCCGGAAGTCGAAGGCACCATGGGCCAGTACGACGCCAGCAATGGCGGCGCGATCTACCTCGTCGAAGACGAGAAGGATGTCGCCGAGTTGCAGGTGCGCAACCCCGACAAGCTCGCCTTTGTCACCCAGACCACGTTGTCCATGGATGACACCAGCCGTGTCATCGATGCGCTGCGTACGCGTTTCCCGGCCATTGGCGGGCCGCGCAAGGACGATATCTGCTACGCCACCCAGAACCGTCAGGACGCGGTCAAGCAACTGGCTGACGAATGCGATGTGGTGTTGGTGGTGGGCAGTCCGAACAGCTCCAACTCCAACCGCCTGCGTGAGCTGGCCGAGCGCATGGCCACGCCGGCCTACCTGATCGATGGCGCCGAAGACCTGCAGAAGAGCTGGTTCGACGGTGTCGAGCGTATCGGCATCACTGCCGGCGCCTCCGCCCCGGAAGTTCTGGTACGTGGCGTGATCCAGCAGTTGCAGGCCTGGGGCGCCACCGGCGCCGACGAACTGGCCGGGCGTGAGGAGAACATCACGTTCTCGATGCCTAAAGAGTTGCGCGTCCGTTCGATCTGATCGCTTTATCCTTTCGGCACAACGCCTGTTCAGCCTTTTGGCTGGCCAGGCGTACGCGACCGGTCGCCGCCAGCACCACCTGAAGCTGGCTGACCGGTTCACGAGCCGAACATAGATGTATCGTCCCCGCCTGAAACTTGCGGTCCGGCACCAGTGGCTGGCCCAGGCTGCTGAACCGTATGTACCGGCTCACCAACCAGTTGCCGACAATCGGTATCTTTCCGTCACTCGCCTGCTCGGTCAGCAATGGATTACCCGCATCCGCCGGCCCCTTCCCATTGAGATCCAGGATGATCCGCCAGCCCTGACCCCAGTCACCGTTGATGCCATGAATCACCACACTCTGGTTGCGCGTGATGGCCATGCTCCGGGCATTACGAATCCCGTCGAGCAAAGACTGCGCGGCCTGCTGCCGTCGGTTTGATTCGGTGAAGTCCGCCAGCGCCGGACTGACCAGCGACAGAACAATTGCGCCGATCGCCAGTCCCATAAGCAGTTCGACCAGACTGAAACCCTGTTGCGGCATGTGCGCCTCCTCCCTGGATTGTGCACGGCGGCGCAATCCGTGCGCCGCACGCGGTAAATCAACCGGCGCATGCCGGTCGAATGTTCTAGGTTTGTACAGGTATAGCCGACGGCAACGGAGGGCATCGATGGATCATCGTACAAAAGGTTTCACGCTGATCGAGCTGTTGGTGGCGGTCGCGGTGTTTGTGATCCTGATCACGATGGCGGTGCCGGCATTCACCCGTTCGGTGCAGGGCAGCAAGGCCGACACCGAGGTCGGCGACCTGCAACGGGCCCTCAACTACGCCAGGCTCGAGGCGATCAACCGGGGCATCACCACCCGCCTGCGGCCGAGCGCCGGCGGCAGTGTCTGGACCGGCGAGTTGTCGGTCTACGACAGTACTGGCACTCCGGCCAATGTATTGCGGGTTGTTCCAGCAATGAGCAGCGGTGCGACTCTGACGCTACCCTCTGGGGTGACCGCGCTGGATTTCAATAATCTGGGCGGGCTGGCGGCGCCGTCCACGGCGGTGGTCATCAGTTACACGCTGGGCACGCAAAGCAGGACGCTGAACGTGTGTCTGAACGGACGAATTCAATTGGGTGGAAGTTGCGGATGAGGGCAGGGAGCAAGCACGCACAGGAGGGCATGACGCTGATCGAAGTGCTGGTCGCGTTGTTGATTCTGACGGTCGGGTTGCTGGGCGCGGCGGCGGTTCAGCTCAATGCGCTGAAGTACACCGACAGCTCGCGGATGACCAGCCAGGCGAGTTTCATCGCCTACGACATGATGGACCGGATCCGCGCCAACTCCGGCGCCGACTACACCGTGACGCCACCGACCACGGGCAATCTGAGTGTCGCCCGGGATCAGGATCTCTACGATTTCAGCACCAACATCGTCAATTTCGGCGGCCCGACCGCCACCGGCAGCATCACCCTCAATCAGCGCGTGTACACCATCACCATCACCTGGAGTGACGCGCGCGCCGCCAATACGGCCGGTGCAACCCGCAGCTTCGTCCTGACCAGTCGCGCCGCGGTCGATCCGGTGACCACACCATGAAGCGCCATAACCTGGGTTTCGGTCTGATCGAAATGCTGGTCGCTCTGGCGCTGGGGCTGATCGTGGTGCTCGGCGTGGTGCAGATCTTCCTGGCGGCGAAGAACACTTACGTCAGTCAGAACAGTGCGGCCGCCATGCAGGAGGACGCGCGGTTTGTACTGAGCAAGATGATTCAGGAGCTGCGCATGGTGGGCATGTTCGGCTGCCTGGGCACGATTACCGATTCCAGCTCGGCGGGGGATTTCACGGCGGCCCAGATCACGCCGATCAGTTGGGACAACGCCAACCTCAAGCTGACCCTGGTCACCGCTGATGTCGGCAGTGCGGGCGGGACCCCGACCTGGACGGTGGTCTCCGATTGCCGCAACAGCGCCATTGCTTATACCGGCGCACGGGCGGCAGCGACGGGGCAGATCGCGTTCCCGATCCGTCGGCTGGTCTACAGCTTCAGCAACAACCAGATTCTGATGGGCACTGGCAGCGGCAATCCGGCCCAACAGGTGCTGGTGAACAACGTCAGTGCATTTACCGTGACGTTCGGTCTGGCGAGTTCCGCGACCGATGTCGCGGCGTCCACCTACAGCGCCAACCCCAGTGATCCGGCGCGGATTCGCAGCGTGCGCCTGAGCCTGACCCTCACTGACCCGAACAACCGGGTCAGCAATCAAACCTTCAACGTGGTTGCCGCCTTGCGCAACCGCTTGCAGTGAGGGGCGAACGATGAACGTTTCTCTCCATCGGCGAAGGTCCCAGGGCGGCATGGTGTTGCTGGTCAGCCTGGTATTTCTGCTGCTTCTGACGGTGATCGGCCTGTCATCGATGCAGAGCGCCAACCTGCAGGAAAAAATGGCCGGCAGCGTGAGTTTGCGCAATCAATCGTTCCAGACTGCCGAGGCGGCGCTGCGCATCGGCGAAAGTGCGGTGCAACTGGATGGCTACGCGCTGGCGGTGTGCGCCAGCCCTACCCAATGCGCGCCGCCGGCGGAGTCCTCGGTGGTCAGCGCGGCCGGGTTCAATTCCACGTCGGGGGTCACCTGGATCGCCGCCGGCAGCGGGTTCTACGGGGTGCAGAATATCGGTACGACCCTGACGGCGGTGAACGTACCGAGCAACACCTCGGCGACGTTGTACCGGGTCACGGCCATCGGCATCGCCGGCACTTCGCGCAGTGTGGTGGAGAGTGTCTATGCGAAGTACTGAGCGACGCTTCAAAGGGTTGTCGCTGCTGCTCGGCGTGTTGACCGGGCTCTATCTGGCGGCACCGGCGTATGCTTTCACGCCGTCCGATTCGCCACTGTTAAGCGCGGCCGCCGTGCCACCGAACGTCATGTTGATGATCGACGACTCGGGCAGCATGAACAGCATCATCTATGCAGCAGGGTTCGATCCGACCGTGGATCGCACGCCGGCTCGCCAGTGCAACGCGGTCATCGGCCTGTGTCTGAGCTCGACCGCCATTACCGGCGATACGATCTTTCTGTCGAGCCTGCCGACCTCCGGCTGCTCCGGCGGCGCCTATGCGTTCTACAACAACAGCCTGACGCCGCTCTGCCTGAAGCTGCCGGATCCGGTGGGCAGCGGCAATACCCGTTATTCGGCGGATTACATTTCCTACGTGGTGAGTCTGGCGATCAACAACGGCACACGCGACTTCACCACCGGGGCGATTCCCAACGATTACCGGATCAACGTGGCGCGCAACGTCTCCACCGCACTGGTCACCAGCAACCGCAACCTGCGCATGGGCCTGGCCACCTTCAATCCGGCCACCAGCAACAACCCCGGCAACGGCGGTTTCATTGCCCGCTCCGTCAGCGACCTGTCACCGGTCAGCGGCAGCGTGACCCAGGCCCAGGCCGACACCAACTACAACGCACTGATTTCCTCGATCAATGGCCTGAGCGCGGTGGCCAACACCCCATTGGCCGAAACCTACTACGAGATCACCCGATATATGCGCGGAATGGCGCCGTACTACAACAGCACGCCGAGCACCTACACCAGCCCGATCCAGTACCGCTGCCAGAAAAACTACGGGGTGGTGATCACTGACGGTTTGCCGACCTATGACCGCACCTTTCCCAGCAACGACCCGCTGGGTGGCAGCCGCTTGCCGAACTGGGACGGCATCAACAATGACGGGAACAACCTCAACGGGGACGGGGAGGGCGATACGCTGTATCTGGACGATATCGCCAAGTTCGCCTTCGACATCGACATGCGTTCCACCGGCACCGATGCAGCGGGCAAGAGCTGGAACGCGGTGGATTTCCCCAGGCAGAACATGAACACCTACACCGTGGGTTTCACCGCTTCCAACGACATGCTCTCGGACGCCGCCGATTACGGACAGGGCCGCTACTACCAGGCGACCGACAGCGCCGGCCTGAATGCCGCGCTGTCTTCGGCGTTGAGCGACATCACCTCGAAGGCCGGTTCCGGCGGCAGCGGCGTGGCCAGTGGCACCACGCTGGCGAGCGGCACCAGTTATTTCCAGACCAGTTATGACCCCAAGGACTGGCGCGGCACGATCAAGTCCTTTGGGTTCAACTCGGCCGGGGCAGTCAATACGTCGACCGTGCTGTGGACCACCGACACGGCCATCGTGCCCGGTGCCACTGCGCCGACCTACCAGTCCTGGAATTCCCTGAACAACGCGGTGGTGACGCTGGCCTACGGTAATTTCTCACCGGCCCAGCAGACCGTTCTCAGCCAGGGTTTGCCCACCGGCATCAGCGGCATCGACCTGGTCGAATGGAGCAAGGGCACCAACAAGACCGGGCTCAAAGTGCGCAGCGTGTTGCTCGGAGACATCATCAACTCGCCGCTCGTATTGGCTTCGCCCACGGAAAAAACCGCTTCCGATCTGGCCGGTGACACCACCTACAGCACCTACCTGACCACCAAGGCTTCGAACATGAATGCCAGCCTGGTGGTGAACGCCAACGACGGATTTGTCAGCGTCATCAACTCGGCCAACGGTACCCGACGCTATGCCTACATGCCGTCCAGCGTATTGCCCTCGCTGCGCCTGATTGCCGATCCGAACTACGTCAATGGCGTCAGCCACAAATTTCTGGTGGATGGTCAAATCGGTGTATTCGATGCGCAATTCGGCACGGCCTGGAAAACCCTGGCCATCGGCGGGACAGGGGCCGGTGGCAAGACTTTCTATGGGCTTCAACTATTCGACGCCTCGGCGGGCAACGTCATTCGTGCCTTGTGGGAAGTCAGCGCGCCGGCCACTGCCAGCACTTCCAACGCTTTCAATGATCTGGGTTACGCCTATGCCCGTCCGGAAGTGGCACGCTTGGCCGATGGTCGCTGGGCGGCGTTCATTGCCAACGGTTACGGCAGCAACTCCGGGGTGGCGGCGCTGTATGTGCTGGATGTGCGTGACGGCTCGCTGATCAAGAAAATCGTCATCGACAGTACGGAAACCGCCAACGGTTTGTCCTCGGTGAAGCTGCGGGTCAATTCGCAGAACGTGGTGCAGGCGGCGTATGGCGGTGACTTGAAGGGGCGGTTGTGGAAGTTCGACCTGAGCGCCACGTCCTCCGACAGCTGGGGCGTAGCTTTTTCCGGCAAGCCGTTGTTCACCACGGCCGGCGGGACGACTCAGCCGATCACCGCGCAGCCGTTACTGGCGGACAACGCTCTGGGCGGCAAACAGATTTTCGTTGGCACCGGCAAGTTCAACGAAGCCGCCGACAAGACCAACAAGGATTTGCAGGCGTTCTATTCGGTGTGGGATGCCGATGGCGGGTCGGGCCAGATCACGGTCAGCAGTTTGCAGGCGCAGGCGATTACCGGGGTGTTCTCCGGCAGTACCGGGCAGTTCGTCACCACCAGCCAGAACGACACGACTTATCCGGCGGAGAAGGGCTGGTATCTGCCGCTGGTGTACAACAACGCCTTGACTGGCGAACGGGTGATCAATCAGGCCAGTCTGGTGCTGGGACGCATCGTGTTCACCACGGCCAGTGTCGATACCACCGACCCGTGTTCCAGTTTCGGTACCGGCAAACTGATCGAACTCGATGCGTTCAGCGGTAAGATGCTCAACTACGCGGTGCTCGACACCAATGCCGATGGCGTGGTCGACAGCAACGACACGATTTCCAGCGGCGTGGTGTTCACCGGCGGTATCCCGACCCTGAACGCCATCGTCAACGGTGCATCACGCAAGGTCGTGAACGATTCCAGTGGTGGTATCACCACCCTGGTGGAAAAATCCGGCGGCGGCAGCCGTCGTATCATGTGGCGGCAAATTCAGTAAGCGAGAGTTCGAGGCATGCGCAGATCCAACCGAGGTTTCACCCTGATCGAAATCATGATCGTGATTGCGATCATCGGTATCGTCATCACCATCGGCTATCCGAGCCTCACCGAATACGTGAAGAAGGGCCGTCGTGCCGACGTGGTCAGCACTTTGTCGGAACAGGCACAGATCCTCGAGCGCTTCTATTCGAAGAACAACGTCTACACCGGTGTCACCGGGTTGAGCACCGGCAACGATTTCTACACCATCACGCCGACGCTCACCGATCAGACCTTCCTGCTGACCGCGACCCGCAAGACCGGCACGGCCATGGCCACTGACAAGTGCGGGGATTTCACCCTCACCAACACCGGTGTCAGAAGCATGAACAACGCGACCACCGGGCTGACCACCAAGGATTGCTGGGGCCGCTGAGCCGCATTATTTCGGGCGCCTTTTGCGCCCACTGTCTTTTTTACGGTTGGATCAAACATGACCAGGCAACAGCAAGTGGTGATTGTCGGTGGCGGGGTGATTGGCCTGCTCACTGCGTACAACCTCGCCTCCGAGGTCGGCAGCGTGGTGCTGCTGGATCGTTCGAACGTCGGCCAGGAATCGTCCTGGGCCGGCGGCGGTATCGTGTCTCCGCTGTACCCGTGGCGCTACAGCCCGGCCGTCACCGCGCTGGCGCATTGGTCGCAGGATTTTTATCCACAGCTGGGCGAGCGCCTGTTTGCCGATACCGGGGTCGATCCAGAAGTGCACACCACCGGCCTGTACTGGCTGGATCTGGATGACGAAGCCGAAGCGCTGGCCTGGGCCGCGCGGGAGGACCGTCCGCTACGGGCTGTGGATATCTCGGCGGCGCATGATGCGGTGCCAGTGCTCGGTGGCGGCTTTTCCCGGGCGATCTATATGGCCGATGTGGCCAACGTGCGCAATCCGCGGCTGGTGAAGTCTTTGAAAGCGGCGTTGCAGGCGCTGCCGAACGTGACGATCCATGAGCAGTGTGAAGTCAGCGGGTTTGTCCGTGATGGCGAGCGGGTGGTGGGCGTGCAGACCTCCACTGGTGTGATCACCGGTGATCAGGTCGTTCTCACCGCAGGTGCGTGGAGCGGCGAACTGCTCAAGACCCTGGACCTGTCGCTGCCGGTGGAACCGGTCAAGGGCCAGATGATTCTCTACAAGTGCGCGGCGGATTTCCTGCCGAGCATGGTGCTGGCCAAGGGGCGCTACGCGATTCCGCGCCGTGACGGGCACATTCTGATCGGCAGTACGCTGGAACACGAAGGCTTCGACAAGACCCCGACGGACAACGCGCTGGAAAGCCTCAAGGCCTCGGCAGTCGAGTTGCTGCCGGCGCTGACCGATGCCGAAGTGGTGGGGCACTGGGCCGGGCTGCGACCGGGTTCGCCCGAGGGCATCCCTTACATTGGCCGGGTTCCGGGTTTTGACGGTCTGTGGCTGAACTGCGGGCATTACCGCAACGGGCTGGTGCTGGCGCCGGCGTCCTGTCAGTTGTTTGCCGATGTGATGCTGGGGCGCGCGCCGATCATTGATCCGGCGCCGTATGCACCGGCCGGACGGATCTAGTCAGTTTTTTAGCGGTGCCTGATAAATCGCTTTCGCGGGCAAGTTGAATCGTCGCACCGCCGCTCCCACAGGGTGCGGCGCTTTACTCAAAAGTTGAGCACGGCACAAAACTGTGGGAGCGGCGGTGCGACGATTCGACTTGCCCGCGAAGAGGCCCTCAATCCAGACCCAGTTTCTTCAGCCTGTAGCGCATCGACCGAAATGACAGGCTCAACCGCTGCGCCGCCGCCGTGCGATTCCAGCGGGTTTCCTCCAGCGCCTGCAGAATCAGTTTGCGTTCGACGCTTTCCAGATAGTCTTCCAGATTGTCGATCTGCGTGAGATCGGCAATGCCGCCTTCAGCGGTGCCATTACCTTCACTCAGGCGTAAATCCTCGGCCTCGATCGTGCGGTTTTCACACAGGGTGTGTGCCCGCTCGAGCACGTTCTCCAGCTCCCGCACGTTGCCCGGAAAACGGTAGTTTTTCAGCGCTTCGAGTGCATGGGGGTGAAGACGTGCCGCCGGTTGCCCGGTGCCATTGGCCAGGCGCTTGAGCACATGGCCGGCCAACGCTTCGATGTCCTCGCGACGTTCGCGCAGGGACGGCACACGCAGTTCGATCACGTTCAACCGGTAATACAGATCCTGACGAAAGCGCTCGGCAGCCACTTCCGCGTCGAGATCCTTGTGCGTCGCGCAAAGGATGCGCACATCAACCACGGTTTCCTGTTGACCGCCGACGCTGCGCACGGCTTTTTCCTGGATCGCCCGTAGCAGCTTGACCTGCATCGGCAGCGGCAGATCCGCCACTTCATCGAGAAACAGTGTGCCGCCATGGGCCGCCTGAAACAGTCCTGGTTTATCCTCCACTGCACCGCTGAAACTGCCTTTGCGGTGGCCGAAGAACTCGCTCTCCATCAACTCTGAAGGAATCGCCCCGCAGTTCACCGGCACGAACGGCTGATTGGCGCGGGGGCCTTGTTCATGAATCAATCGGGCCACCAGCTCCTTGCCACTGCCGGATTCGCCGCTGATGTACACCGGTGCCTGGCTGCGGGCCAGTTTGTCGATCTGTTTGCGCAGGTTGCGCATCGGCGGTGAATCGCCGAGCAGCCGCCGGTCGATCGAAGTGCAGACATTGCCCGGCGCCGGCATACGCAACGCCGAGCCGACCAGCTCGCGCAGGCGCGTCAGGTCCACCGGTTTGGTCAGGAAGTCGAAAGCCCCGGCCTTGAGGGCGTTGATCGCCGTTTCCAGGCTGCCGTAGGCGGTGATCATCGCCACCGGCAGTTGGGGATAACGTTGCTGAATGTGCTGCACCAGTTCCAGGCCGGTGCCGTCGGGCAGGCGCATGTCGGTCAGGCACAGATCGAAGGTCTCGCGGTGCAGCAGCGCCTGGGCTTCTGCGAGATTGCGTGCGCTGAAGGTGTCGAGTTTCATCCGTCCCAGGGTGATTTCCAGGAGTTCGCGGATATCCGGCTCGTCGTCGACGATGAGGATTTTTTGCCGTGGGCTCGTGTTCAACTTTGTTTCCGTCCGTGAGCAAAGGTGATGCGAAAGCAGCCGCCGCCTTGGCGTGATTTGAAGTCTAGGCGCGCTTGATTGCTTTCGCATAGCTCACGGGACAGATAAAGCCCAAGGCCGGTGCCTTGGCTGCTGGTGGTAAAGAACGGTTCGAACAGGTGAGCCTGCTGATCCAGCGGCACGCCGGGGCCGTTGTCCTGCACTTCGAGCACGGCCAGCGTGCTCTCGGGGTCGATGGACAGCGTCAGCCAGACCTCGGCCGGATCGTGCAAAAGGGCGCTGTGGCGCCAGCCGTTGCGTAACAGATTGTCGAGAATCTGCGTGAGCTGGCCGGGATCCATCAACGTGCGGAAATCCCCCGGGCCGATGTGCAGATGAATGTGCTGGCGCTCGCCGGCCTGTTCGCGGCTCTCGCTGACGAACTGCTCCAGCCACGGTTTGAGATCCAGCCGTTGCGGCGCGCTCTGCTGGCGGCGGGACAGTTGCAGGACGTTTTCGATGACTCGGTTCATGCGCAGGGAGTGGTCTTGAATGATCTGCGTCAGACGCCGATCCGCGCCGTCGAGTTCCTCGGATTCCTGCAACAGCTGCGCGGCATGACTGATGGCCCCCAGCGGATTGCGGATTTCATGGGCGATACCGGCGGTCAGCCGGCCCAGCGCGGCCAGTTTCAATTGCTGGGCCTGCTGGGCGATCTGGGCGAGGTCTTCGAGAAACACCAGGGTCTGGCGATTCGGGCTCTGTTCCAGGGCGATGAAGCTCGGCTGCAGCTCCAGGCCGTTGCCGGCGATTTTCAGGCTTTGCGGGCGCAGGGTCGGGTTGTTCAGCCACAGTTGCAGGCGTTCGACCAATGCGCTCGAGTGCTCGTCGATCAAGTCGCCTTCAAGGTGCGTTTGTCCCAGCAGGGCCTTGGCGCTGTGGTTGGCCAGTTGCACCCGGCGCTGTTCGTCGAGCACCAGAATGCCGGTGCGCATGCGTTGCAGGATCAGCGCGTTGAGGGCTTCGAGCCCCACGACCTCGCTGGCGCGCAACTCGGCCAGGTTCTCACTGACTTCGAGACGACGGATCAACCCTTGCACCAGCAGCGAGGCGGCAAAGCACAAGGCGCCGAGGGTGCCGGCCTGCAGATAGTCGTTGGCGCTCAGGGGATGGCTGAAGCTCAGCAGAAAGCTGAGCCCGACGATGCCGAGGGTGGCGACGGCGGCGATCAGCAGGCCGATGCGTCGTCGCAGCAAGGTGTTGCTGATGGCCACCGAAACGATCAGCAAGTTGCCGATCGCACTGGCCACACCGCCCGCTGCGTAGAACACGCCGCACAGCAGCAGAATGTCGACCAGTGCCAGAGCGAACAACTGGGCTGGGCGGCGGATGTTCTCGAGGAACACCACCAGCAGGATGTTCAGCACCAGGTACAACCAGCTGCCATTGCGCAGCAACTCGTCGTTGGCCGAGGTCAGCAGGCGGTTGTCCATGTTGCTGGATATCAGCAACACCAAGGTGATGCCGACACTCAAACGGTACAGATGATAGAGGCGCAGCAGTCGCTGGACCTGTTTGCTGTCGGCGTTTTCGGCCTCAGCGATCACTGGAACCGGGGCCTTGCTCAAGGTGAGCCTGGCTGCAATACCACTGTTGTTGAAGGTTCAGCGCGCGGTCGCGGGGCAGGTGCACGCCGCAGTGGGCGCAGCGCACCATCGGTGCGGCATCCTGTTCGCGAGGCGGTCGGGCGGACGAGGCGGGGGCCTTGAATTTGCGCCACAACCAGACAGCAGCGGCGATCAAGGCAATCCAGAACAGTAAACGAAGCATGATGGGCGGCTTTTCGGCTAATGATTCGGCAGTTTAGCCAAGGACCCGACAAGCGCACAGCCCAGTCACACGCCGCAATAAAAAGGGAGATCCGAAGATCTCCCTTTTTGGCATCACCGAAGTGATCAGTCGAACAGACCGAAGGTCATGTAGCTGAAGATGGAACGGTCGCTGTCGCTCGACTCCGGTTCCGGCTCTTCGATCACGTCGCCGTTTTCGTCTTTTGGCTTGAGCTCGTTCGGGATCGCGTCTTTCGCGTCCTGGAACTGCTTCTGCACGTCCTGGTTGGCGCGGGTCTCTCCCGGCGGCAGCGGCGGACGGGATTCGATCAGGCCCAGAGTAGCCTTGCTCAGGAACGAACGGTTGTCGGCTTCGGCAACGCGAGGCACGAACTGACCGTCCTGCAGGCTCGGGTGGTTCGGGTAGTTGAGCTTCAGGGTTTCCAGGCTGGTGGCCGCCAGTTCGTCCAGATGCAGACGCTGGTAGGCTTCGGTCATTACCGCCAGGCCGTCGCCGACCGATGGGGTCTCCTGGAAGTTTTCCACTACGTAACGGCCACGGTTGGCAGCGGCGACATAGGCCTGACGGGTCAGGTAGTAGTCGGCCACGTGGATTTCGTAGGAAGCCAGCAGGTTGCGCAGGTAGATCATGCGCTGCTTGGCGTCCGGCGAGTAGCGGCTGTTCGGGTAGCGGCTGGTCAGCTGGGCGAACTCGTTGTAGGAGTCGCGGGCGGCGCCCGGGTCACGCTTGGTCATGTCCAGCGGCAGGAAGCGCGCCAGCAGGCCGACGTCCTGGTCGAACGAGGTCAGGCCCTTCAGGTAGTAGGCGTAATCCACGTTCGGGTGCTGCGGATGCAGACGAATGAAGCGCTCGGCGGCGGACTTTGCAGCTTCCGGCTCCGAGTTCTTGTAGTTGGCGTAGATCAGTTCCAGCTGTGCCTGATCGGCGTAGCGACCGAACGGATAACGCGACTCCAGAGCCTTCAGCTTGGCTGTGGCGCTGGTGTAGCTGTTGTTGTCCAGGTCCTGTTGAGCCTGCTGGTACAGCTCGGCTTCACTCAGGTTTTCGTCTACGACTTCCTTCGATGAGCAAGCAGCGGTCAATGCGAGGATGGCGATCAGCAGCAGGTGTTTCACTTGCATGGCGGCTTGCGTCCCTATGACGGCCGCTGTCTTGGGCGGGGCCGTCCTGTTATGATGAGCGCCCCGTTGAAAAGCCCCGGGGCAAAAGACGCCGTATTTAACCACAAGCGCGCAGCCGAAACCAAAGGCTGTAGCCGACGCCCAGTCCGAGCATGTCCGATAAAATTGAACTTCGCGCAGAGGTGCCGTCCGAATTGGGCGGCCAACGCCTCGATCAAGTCGCCGCCCAACTCTTCGCCGAGCACTCGCGCTCGCGCCTTTCCGCCTGGATCAAAGAAGGTCGCCTGACTGTGGACGGGGCGGTCATCCGCCCGCGCGACATTGTTCATGGCGGTGCCATCCTTGAGCTCACTGCCGAGCAGGAGGCCCAGGGTGAATGGGTCGCTCAGGACATCGAACTCGACATCGTCTATGAAGACGACGACATTCTGGTGATCAACAAGCCTGCGGGCCTGGTGGTGCACCCGGCTGCCGGTCACGCTGATGGCACCTTGCTCAACGCCTTGCTGCACCACGTGCCGGACATCATCAATGTCCCGCGCGCCGGTATCGTGCATCGTCTGGACAAGGACACCACCGGTCTGATGGTGGTGGCCAAGACCATTCAGGCGCAGACCAAACTGGTCGCGCAGCTGCAAAGCCGCAGCGTCAGCCGGATCTACGAGTGCATCGTGATCGGCGTGGTGACCGCCGGCGGCAAGATCAACGCCCCGATCGGCCGTCACGGCCAGCAGCGCCAGCGCATGGCGGTGATGGAAGGCGGCAAGCCGGCCGTCAGCCACTACCGCGTGCTGGAGCGCTTCCGTTCCCACACCCACGTACGGGTGAAGCTGGAAACCGGTCGTACTCACCAGATCCGCGTGCACATGGCGCACATCAACTTCCCGTTGGTCGGCGACCCGGCGTACGGCGGTCGTTTCCGCATTCCGCCGGCCGCGAGCCAAACCATGGTCGAATCCCTCAAGCACTTCCCGCGTCAGGCCCTGCACGCGCGGTTCCTCGAGCTGGATCATCCGACCACCGGTGAGCGCATGAGCTGGGAATCGCCGCTGCCGGAAGATCTGGTGTGGCTGCTGACCCTGCTCAAGCAGGATCGCGAGGCATTCGTCGGATGAACTGGCTGACGCCGGACTGGCCCGCGCCGGCCAGCGTCAAAGCCTGTGTCACCACCCGCGAGGGCGGCGTCAGCGAGGCGCCGTTCGACAGCCTCAATCTGGGCGATCATGTCGATGACCGTCCGGAGGCTGTTGCCGAAAACCGTCGGCGTCTGACCGAACACTTCTCCATAAAGCCTGCCTGGCTGCAGCAAGTGCACGGGATTGCCGTGGCACATGCTGATCCGTCCGTGGTGGCCACGGCGGATGCCAGCTGGACGGCGACGCCCGGTATCGCCTGTGCGGCGATGACTGCCGATTGCCTGCCGGCGCTGTTCTGCGACCGTGCCGGCACTCGCGTTGCTGCCGCTCACGCCGGTTGGCGTGGATTGGCGGCCGGCGTGCTGGAGGCTACCCTCGACAGTCTGGATGTGCCTGCCGAAGACATTCTGGTCTGGCTCGGCCCGGCCATCGGCCCGCAAGCCTTTGAAGTCGGCCCGGAAGTCCGGGAAGTCTTCATCAATCAATTGCCCGAAGCCGAGACAGCCTTTGTCCCGAGCCACAACGCCGGCAAGTTCATGGCTGACATCTATAAGCTGGCGCGGCTGCGTCTGGCGGTCCGCGGTGTCACCGCTGTTTATGGTGGTGGTTTCTGTACCGTGACCGATCCGCGCTTCTTCTCTTATCGCCGTGCGTCGCGCACCGGTCGCTTCGCTTCTCTAGTCTGGCTCACCCGCTAAGCTTGTCTGACCTGCATCAACTCCCTGACGCTTGAATCTTCCAGAATCGACCGCATCTATAGCGGTATCTGGCAGGTTTCTTTATTCAGGATGGTTTTTTAGGTCCGGCCTGCTCAAAAGGAAGGTGACCCATGCGTATAGACCGTTTAACCAGCAAATTGCAGTTGGCGTTGTCCGATGCCCAATCTTTGGCCGTCGGCCACGATCATCCAGCCATCGAGCCGGCGCATTTGATGCAAGCCATGCTTGAACAGCAGGGTGGTTCGATCAAACCCCTGTTGATGCAGGTGGGCTTCGACGTCAACAGCTTGCGTAAAGAGCTGACCAAAGAGCTCGATCAATTACCGAAAATCCAGAACCCGACCGGCGACGTCAACATGTCGCAGGATCTGGCGCGTCTGCTCAACCAGGCCGACCGTCTGGCCCAGCAGAAGGGCGACCAGTTCATTTCCAGCGAGCTGGTGCTGCTCGCCGCGATGGACGAGAACAGCAAGCTCGGCAAGTTGCTGCTCGGCCAGGGCGTGAGCAAGAAGGCGCTGGAGAATGCGATCAACAACCTGCGCGGTGGCGAGGCGGTCAACGACGCCAACCACGAAGAGTCGCGTCAGGCACTGGATAAGTACACCGTCGACCTGACCAAGCGCGCCGAAGAAGGCAAGCTCGACCCGGTGATCGGCCGTGACGATGAAATCCGTCGGACTATTCAGGTTCTGCAACGCCGCACCAAGAACAACCCGGTGCTGATCGGCGAGCCTGGCGTGGGTAAAACCGCGATTGCCGAAGGGCTGGCCCAGCGCATCATCAACGGCGAAGTGCCGGACGGCCTGCGTGGCAAACGCCTGCTGTCCCTCGATATGGGTGCGCTGATTGCCGGTGCCAAGTACCGCGGCGAGTTCGAAGAACGCCTGAAAGCGCTGCTCAACGAGCTGTCGAAGCAGGAAGGGCAGATCATTCTGTTCATCGACGAACTGCACACCATGGTCGGCGCCGGCAAGGGCGAAGGCTCGATGGACGCCGGCAACATGCTCAAGCCGGCTCTGGCCCGTGGTGAGCTGCACTGCGTCGGCGCGACCACGCTCAACGAGTACCGCCAATATATAGAGAAGGATGCGGCCCTCGAGCGGCGCTTCCAGAAAGTGCTGGTGGACGAGCCGAGTGAAGAAGACACCATTGCGATCCTGCGTGGCCTCAAGGAGCGTTACGAGGTTCACCACAAGGTGGCGATCACCGACGGCGCGATCATCGCTGCAGCCAAGCTCAGCCATCGTTACATCACTGACCGACAGCTGCCGGACAAGGCGATCGACCTGATCGACGAAGCGGCCAGCCGCATCCGCATGGAGATCGACTCCAAGCCGGAAGTGCTGGATCGTCTTGAGCGGCGCCTGATTCAACTGAAGGTGGAATCTCAGGCACTGAAGAAAGAAAGTGACGACGCGGCGAAGAAACGTCTGGAGAAACTCCAGGAAGAAATCGATCGCCACGAGCGTGAGTACTCCGATCTGGAAGAAATCTGGAACTCGGAAAAAGCCGAGGTGCAGGGCTCTGCGCAGATTCAGCAGAAGATCGAACAGTCCCGTCAGGAGCTGGAAGCCGCGCGCCGTAAAGGCGACCTGAACCGCATGGCCGAGTTGCAGTACGGGGTGATCCCGGATCTGGAGCGCAGTCTGCAAATGGTCGACCAGCACGGCAAAAGCGAAAACCAGTTGCTGCGCAGCAAGGTGACCGAAGAGGAAATCGCCGAAGTCGTTTCGAAATGGACCGGCATTCCGGTGTCGAAAATGCTCGAAGGCGAGCGCGACAAGCTGATGAAGATGGAAAGCCTGTTGCATCAGCGCGTGATCGGTCAGGACGAAGCGGTGGTGGCGGTAGCCAATGCGGTGCGGCGTTCCCGGGCCGGGTTGTCCGATCCGAATCGCCCAAGCGGCTCGTTCATGTTCCTCGGCCCGACCGGTGTCGGTAAAACCGAGCTGTGCAAGGCGCTGGCCGAGTTCCTCTTCGACACTGAAGAGGCGATGGTGCGGATCGACATGTCCGAGTTCATGGAGAAACATTCCGTGGCGCGGCTGATCGGTGCACCACCGGGCTACGTCGGCTATGAAGAGGGCGGTTATCTGACCGAAGCGGTACGGCGCAAGCCTTACTCGGTGATCCTGCTGGACGAAGTCGAGAAGGCGCACCCGGATGTGTTCAACATCTTGCTGCAAGTGCTGGAGGATGGCCGTCTGACCGACAGCCATGGCCGCACGGTGGACTTCCGCAATACCGTGATCGTCATGACCTCCAATCTCGGTTCGATGCAGATCCAGGAACTGGTCGGTGATCGTGAAGCACAACGGGCAGCGGTGATGGATGCGATTTCCACCCACTTCCGTCCGGAGTTCATCAACCGGGTCGACGAAGTGGTGATTTTCGAGCCATTGGCGCGGGATCAGATCGCGGGCATCACCGAGATCCAGCTGGGCCGTCTGCGCAGCCGTCTGGCCGAGCGCGAGCTGAAGCTGGAACTGAGCCCGGAAGCGATGGACAAGCTGATTGCCGTCGGCTACGACCCGGTCTATGGCGCACGGCCGCTGAAGCGGGCGATCCAGCGCTGGATCGAGAACCCGCTGGCACAGTTGATCCTGTCGGGGCGTTTCCTGCCTGGCGAGACCGCGACCGGCGTCGTGGAGAACGACGAGATCACGTTCAACTGACGCCCGACGGTGGTGTCGTCATCAAGGCCTCGCAATGCGAGGCCTTTTTTTTCGCCAGGCTGTTGAACTCAAAGGAAAAGGCTTGTAAAGTGCGCCCCGCAGTCAGTCACCAACAGGGTTTCAGCTCACTGGGCAGAAATCTGAAATAAGTTGCAAATCATTAACTTGAAAGCAATTTAGGGGGTTGACAGAGGTGTTCTAGGTTGTAGAATAGCGCGCCTCAGACACACGAACGCAGCGATGCGAAAACGATGTCGAGAAGCTGCAAGTTTCACCGTAGTAAATTGAAATGTGTAGTTCCGTGATAGCTCAGTCGGTAGAGCAAATGACTGTTAATCATTGGGTCCCAGGTTCGAGTCCTGGTCACGGAGCCAATTTCAAACCGGGGTATAGCGCAGTCCGGTAGCGCGCCTGCTTTGGGAGCAGGATGTCAGGAGTTCGAATCCCCTTACCCCGACCATTTTTGGGTCGTTAGCTCAGTTGGTAGAGCAGTTGGCTTTTAACCAATTGGTCGTAGGTTCGAATCCCACACGACCCACCATTTTTGAAACCAGGTAACACTGGGATCGAATCTTAAGATCAGAGGCCAAAAGCGCTGATCGAAGAAGGCGATCTTTGAAAGATCGCCTTTTTTTTACCGGGGTATAGCGCAGTCCGGTAGCGCGCCTGCTTTGGGAGCAGGATGTCAGGAGTTCGAATCCCCTTACCCCGAC